>JBQGBY010000057.1:0-43720 GCA_052038195.1 Micromonosporaceae bacterium
TCCATGCCCACCTCCCCCACCCAGCCGCCCGCGAGGCATTCCATGCCCACCTCCCCCACCCAGCCGCCCGCGAGGACTTCGTGCGTACGCCGATCTACTGGCGGCCGGATCTGCCTGCCGGGGCCGTCATCGAGGGCCCGGCCGTCATCGAGGAGTACGGCGCGACGGTTCCGCTGCACCCCGGCTTCACCGCCACGGTGGACCCGCTCGGGAACCTGGTCGTTGTCAGGAAGGGCACCCTCCTGACACCTGGTGTACCGCCAGGGGCACTTGCTCACCCGGGGGAGTGGCCATGACCGATCCGGTGCTGCTGGAGATCGTCCGAGGTAGCCTCGCCGCCATCGAGAGAGAGGTGGAGACCGCCATCGGACGCACCGCCCGGTCGCCGATGATTCGCGACGCGCACGACTTCCGGGCCGGCATCCACGACCGGAAGCTGCGCAAGCTCACCGGCCGCAGCTACTCGGCGCTGGTGCATCCCGTGGTGCGGGACTATCCGATGGACACGATGCGCCCCGGCGACGTGTTCTTCCACAACGACGTGTACCTGTCCGAGGGCGGCATCGGCCATCTGCCCGACCTCTGCGTCACCGTGCCCGTGTTCCACGACGGGGCGGTGGTCGCCTTCGTGCAGGCCTTCGGGCACCACGACGACATCGGCGGGGCCGTGCCCGGATCCATGCCGAGCCATGCCACGAGCGTCTTCGAAGAGGGGCTCATGGTCCCCCCGATCCGCCTGTGGGACCAGGGTGCGCCGAATGAGGCGGCGCTGAAGATCATGACCCGGAACTCGCGGATGCCCGAGTCGCTGGCGGCCGATCTCGACGCCGAGTGCTCCGCCTGCCTCATGGGGGCGCGCCGGCTCGGTGACCTTTTCGCCCGCTACGGCCGCGAGCAGGTAGAGGAATGCTTCGACGCGATCATCGACGAGACGACGGCCACGTTCCGGCGGGAGGTGCTCGCGAAGGTTCCCGACGGCACGTGGGTGTGGGAGGACTACGCCGAGCATGACGGGGTCGACCCACCGCGCCTGCACGCCCAGCGCATCACGCTCACCAAGACGCCGGAGAAGCTGGTGCTCGACTTCACCGGCACCGGCCCGCAGGCGAGGGGTCCGATCAACCACAGCGCCGACCACGCCGACGGGGTCTTCCTGGCCAAGTGGCTGGCGCCGATCCTGCGCAACCTCGCCGACACCCCGGAGCGGATGGCGCAGCTGGACGTCAACGAGGGCGTCGTCCCGCTCATCGAGATGCGGTTCCCGCCGAAGGGGACACTGCTCACGCCCGTGTTCCCGGCGCCGACCAACGCCCGGACGTTCGTCATCCTCCGCCTGCTCGGTGTGCTCGCCGGCGCGCTGGCCAAGGCGGTCGACGGCCGGATGCCGGCCGACCAGGAGACGATCCGGTACACGGGCGTCTACGGCACGGACGCCGACGGCAACCCCTACCTGATGCGCGAGGTGCTCGGCGGCGGCTCGGGTGGGCGCTGGTACGCCGACGGCGAGGACACCATCCACGTGGTGCCCGACTCGCGCAACATCCCGGTGGAGTTCGCCGAGGCCCGCTGGCCGTTGGTGGTCGAGCGGCTTGGGTTGGCCGTCGACTCCGGCGGCCCGGGGCGGCATCGCGGTGGGCTGGGCTACGACAAGCACATCCGGGTGCTGCGGGACTGCCACTTCATGTCCATTGCGGACAGATCCATGCTCGCCTGCTGGGGCGTGCGGGGCGGCAAGGCCGGCCGTCCGTTCAGCGTGGTGATCGACCCGGGCGGACCCCGCGAACGTACGGTCGACGCGCTCGCGGACGCCGAGCCGGTGCGCGCGGGCGAGGTGATCCGGATCCGGACGACCGGTGGCGGCGGCTGGGGCGACCCGCTGGACCGGCCGTACGACGAGGTGCTCCGCGATGTCGCCTGGGGCAAGGTCTCCGTCCAGGGCGCGTGGGAGGACTACGCCGTACGCCTGGTGGATGGCGTCCTCGACGAGGCCACCTCGGACGCCGAGCGGGATCGGCGTCGCCGGCAACGCCCGGCCGTACGGCCGTTCTTCGACCGTGGCCCCGGCTACGCCGCCCTGGCCGGCGGAGCCGCGCATGCCGAGGTGGACCTCCTGTGACGGCTCATCCGCCCACGCGCTCGGCCCGGCCATGAGGGTCGTCATCGCCCTCGGCGGCAACGCGATGACCGCACCCGACGGGCGGGCCCGGCCGGAGGACCAGATCGCCGCCGTCACCCGGGCCGCCGGGCCGATCGCCGACGTCGTCGCCACGGGAGCCGAGGTGGTGCTGACGCACGGCAACGGCCCGCAGGTCGGGAACCTGCTGGTGAAGAACGAACTGGCCGCCACGGTCGTGCCGCCCGTACCGCTGGACTGGTGCGGTGCGCAGACCCAGGGCACCATCGGGGCGATACTGCTGGCCGCGGTGGCGCCGGCGCTCGCGGCCCGCGGCGTGCCCCGGCCGATGGCGGCCCTGGTCACCCGGACGAGGGTCGACCCGGCGGATGCCAACTTCGCGGCGCCGAGCAAGCCGATCGGACGGTTCCTGCCCGAGGCACAGGCGCGCGTGATGATCGAGCACGGCCAGGTGTGGCAGGACCGCGGCGAGCGGGGCTGGCGGCGGGTGGTGGCCTCGCCCGAGCCGGTGGAGATCCTTGACGCGGCTCCGGTGGTGGCGCTGCTGGAGCGGGGCTTCCTGGTCGTGGCCGCGGGCGGTGGCGGGATCCCGGTCGTGCGGGAGGATGACGGCACGATCCGCGGGGTCGAGGCGGTCATCGACAAGGATCTGTCCGCGGCGCTGCTGGGACGGGCGGTCGGCGCGGAGGTCCTGGTGATCGCGACCGACGTGCCCGGCGTGAGCGTGCGGTACGGCACGCCGGCCGAGGAGCGGATCGGCCTGGTGGACGTACGGTCGTTGCGACGGTGGCAGGCCGAGGGGCACTTCGTCTCCGGCTCGATGGGCCCGAAGGTCGAGGCGGCCTGCCGGTTCGTCGAGTCCGGTGGCGACCGTGCCGTCATCACCTCGCTGGATACGATCGCCGAGGCGACGGCCGGCCGGGTGGGAACCGTAGTGAGGGAGTGAACCGTGCCCGAACCCGTTGAGGTACGTAAGGTGCCGCTGAAGCACGTCTCGGACGCGTCCGGGCTCGCGGAGCTCATCGACTCCGGTGTGATCGACGCCGACCGGGTGATCGCCGTCATCGGCAAGACCGAGGGCAACGGCGGTGTGAACGACTACACGCGCATTATCGCGGACCGGGCGTTCCGCGAGGTGCTGATCGCCCGTGGCTCTCGCGGCGCGGACGACGTGGCGCGGGTGCCCATCGTCTGGTCCGGCGGCACCGACGGAGTGCTCTCGCCGCACGCGACCATCTTCGCCACTCTGCCGGCGGGTTCGGTGCGGGCCACCGACGAACCGCGCCTCACGGTCGGCTTCGCGATGAGCGAGCCGCTACTTCCGGAGGAGATCGGCCGCCGTCCGATGATCGAGAAGGTCGCGGTGGCCGTCCGGGCGGCCATGGACAAGGCCGGCATCACCGATCCCGCCGACGTCCACTATGTCCAGACGAAGACGCCGCTGCTGACCATCCACACCATCCGGGACGCGAAGCAACGGGGCGCCACGGTGTGGACCGAGCACACCCACGAGTCGATGGATCTCTCCAACGGCACCACGGCGCTCGGCATCGGTCTGGCGCTGGGTGAGCTGGCCATGCCCGCCGACGAGGACGTCATGCACTCCCTTGACCTCTACTCCTCGGTAGCCTCCTGCTCCTCGGGCGTCGAGCTGGACCGGGCCCAGGTCGTCGTCGTCGGCAACACCCGTGGCATCGGCGGGCGGTTCCGGATCGGCCACTCGGTGATGAAGGACGCCCTGGACGCGGACGGGATCTGGGCCGCGATCCGCGACGCCGGCCTCGAGCTGCCCTACCGTCCACACGCGACGGACCTCGACGGGCGACTGGTCAACATCTTCCTCAAGTGCGAGGCCTCCCGGGACGGCATCGTGCGGGGGCGGCGCAACGCCATGCTCGACGACTCCGACGTTCACTGGCACCGCCAGATCAAGGCGTGCGTGGGTGGTGTGGCGGCCGCCGTGACCGGCGACCCGGCCGTGTTCGTCTCGGTCTCGGCGGCGCACCAGGGCCCCGACGGCGGTGGACCGGTCGCGGCGATCGTCGACGTGGGCTCGTGATGCCCGGCTCCCCGCGACGCGCGGAAGGCGACGCTCCGCGGTGACCAGCGCGATCGGGCCGGCGTGGACGGTGCACCTGCCGTCGGAGATGCGGCCGGACGACGTGGACCTCACCGAGGGGGTATCGCTGCCCGGGGCGTTCACCCGCGCGTGGGCCGCCGCACCCGAGCGCACCGCGCTGTCCACAGGGGAGGGAGAGCGGCTGTCCGCGGCGGAGCTGGAGGAGCGCACCGGCGCGGCGGCGCTGCGCTACGCGGCGGCGGGCCTCGGGGCCGGGGACCGGGTGCTGCTGTGCGCGGGGAGCGGCATCGAGATGGTCGTCGCCTACGTCGGCGCGCTGCGCGCCGGGCTGACGGTCGTGCCGGCCAACCCCGGCTACCCACCGGCTGAGCTCGCGGCGCTCGTCCAGGTCGCCCGGCCCGCGCTCGGTGTGCTCGACGATTTGTCGCTGCTGCCGCTGCCGGGCTTCCCGGTCACCCCGACGACGCTGGCGGACCTGCCGCGCCGCGGGTCAGGGCTCGTGCTCGACAGCGCCGCACCCGACGACACCGCGTTGATCATCTACACCTCCGGCACCACCGGCCGGCCAAAGGGCGCGCCCCTGTCGCACGCCAACCTGCTCGCCAGTGCCCACGCGGTCCGGATCGCGTGGCGGTGGACGCCGGACGACACCCTCGCGCTGTCGCTGCCACTGTTCCACATGCACGGACTCGGGGTCGGGCTGCACGGCAGCCTGGTCACCGGCGCGGCCTTGCGGCTGCAGCCGTTCGCACCCGAGACGCTGGCCGACGCCGTCCACAGTGGAGCGACTATGTTCTTCGGCGTGCCGACGATGTACCACCGCATCGCCGCGTCGCCCTATCTGGGTGCACTGTCCGGGCTCCGGCTGGCCGTCAGCGGGTCGGCGCCGCTGCCGGCGGACCTGCATGCCGCCGTGCAGGCCGGCAGCGGGCAGGCGGTCCTGGAACGCTACGGCATGACCGAGACCGCGATGTTGGTGAGCAACCCGTACGAGGGCGAGCGCCGGCCCGGCACCGTCGGCTTCCCGCTACCCGGCGTGGACCTGCGACTGGCGCCGCGCGCCGGTGGCACGGCCGAGATCGAGGTGCGCGGGCCCAACGTCATCGCCGGCTATCTCGACAGTCCCGAGGCCGACGCCGAGGCGTTCACTGTGGACGGTTGGTACCGCACCGGTGACCTCGGCACGCTCGCGAACGACGGGTACCTCACGATCAGTGGGCGGGCCAAGGAGCTCATCATCACGGGCGGGTACAACGTCTACCCGCGCGAGGTGGAGGAGTTGCTGCGGACCCACCCCGACGTGGCCGACGTGGCGGTCGTCGGCGTGCCGTCGCCGCAGTGGGGCGAGACCGTCGCGGCCTTCGTGGTCCCCACGGAGGCGGGTTCGCTGACGGCGGGAGCGCTGGCGGCGGACCTGACGGCGTGGTGCGAGGAGCACCTGGTGGCCTACAAGCGGCCCCGGGTGTGGCATGCCGTCGACGCCATCCCGCGCAACGCCCTCGGCAAGATCCAGCGCCACCTGCTCCGCTGACGTTTCTGTCGCCCGCCTGACCGGCTCCGCTGACTGTCCGCAGTGGCCGGCCGGCGTCGCTCCGCGGAGTGTCCGCCGGTACTGGCCGGCCTGGGTCGCTCCGCCGACTGTCCGATATGGGACCAAGGGCCTACCTGGCCGTATGCCGGCGTGCATACGCTCAGGTGTGACTAACAAGCTGTCCGTGCTCGGCGTCGTCGTCGTGCTCGGTCTCGCCGGCTGCACCGGGACGACGCCGGAGCCGTCTCCGTCGGGTTCACCCACCTCGGCGCCGAGCGCATCCGAGACGCTGGGCGTCGCACCACCGCCACCCGCCTCCGAGCCCGCCGATGACGGCATCGAGTACCGGGTGACCTACCCGTTCCAGGTTCCGGCCTCGCCCGTCACCGTCACGAACCCGGTCAGCCCACCGGTCGGACCGTACGGCCTGCCCTACCTCGTCGGCGTGTACACCGGCGACCATCCGGAGGGCGACCCCGCCTACCAGCGGATCTCGTTCTACTTCCGCGAGGCGTTCCCGTCGTACCGCTTCGGCTATGTGCCCGCCGTCGTGCAGGACGGGTCGGGGAACCCGGTCGCGATCGACGGCGTCCTGTTCCTCACCGTCACCTTCATGGACGCTCAGGCGCACAACGACGGAGGTGCGTCCACTGTGGTCGAGAGTGCACCGACCGCGATCGGGTTCACCAACCTGGTGGCCTACGCGCCGGCCGGGGACTTCGAAGGCCAGGTGACTTACGGCCTGGGCCTGCGCGGCCCGGGCGGCTCGGGCCAGCAGGTGCCGATCCGCGCCGGCGAGCTCAAGCGTCCCGACGGCGCCGGTGGCTTCTTCTACGTCGTCCACTTCGACGTCCGCACCAGCTGACCATCAAAGGGAAAACGACCTGGTACACGACCGGATCGAGCGAGTCCGCCGCAGCCGGCGGTGCCGTCAGCGCGGGGGGGTCGCGAAGGTCGCGGCGGCGGGCTGGTCGAACTCGAAGCCGCTGGCCGCGGTGTCGCCCACGACCCAGGCGTCGTGCCCGGGCTCGATGAGATACGCCTCGCCGGCGTGGATGTCCCGCTCGGTCCCGTCCGTGCTGACCACGTGGATCGTGCCGGCGGTCAGCAGACCCAGGTGCCGCACCTGGCACATGTCGGTACCCGCGATCGGCTTGACCGACTCCGACCACCGCCATCCCGGCTCCAGCGTCATCCGGGCCACCTTGGCGCCGGACAGATCCACCACGTCGATGTGAGAATTGGGTGGTGTCCGCACCTCATCAGGTGCATCGAAGTTCTTGCTCATGGTCGCCACGACTGTCTCCTTCCCTATGGGCAAATGCCAGAGGGCGTTCGATGGTGTGGGGTGGAGAACTCAGCGCGTCCCAGATCTCATGGTAGGCACGCAGGGCGTCGCGGGACGGGCCATCCTTCTAGAAGCCCGCCCCGGTGTCGACGCTGGCGTCAGTGCAGGAAACGGACCGAACTGCGGGCGATGTCGACCACGAACTTCCAGTCGTCGTACCGCGTCTCCCCGACCCGGCCGATGGTCCAGACCACGAAGGCTTGCCCGCCGCCGCTGTCGATGATGTAGCCATACCGGCGGGTGCCGACCTCGTCGAGGCCGAGGCCCAGCGAGACGGTCTCGAACCGGACTCCGGGGCGGTCGAGCACGGTGACGTCCTCGTTGCGCAGGACCGTGTTGCTCGTGGGGTCCGTCATCGCCGCCCGGTACGACGCAACCGTCTCCGTCGTCTGGGCCGCGTTGAGCGCGAGCGGCGGAAACTCGCTGTTCTCGGGGATCGTGAACGGGTCCGGGTGGAAGAACTGGCACTGCCACTCGCCGGTCGCCGCGTGCCAGTCGCCCGGGTAGCCGATCGAGTAGCCGGACTGCGGCCGGTCGCACGGCACCCACGATGCCGGCATCCGCTCGCCCGGCGGCAGGCTGGGGGACGCGCCGGGGTCGGACGACGCGGTGGTTGACGGGTCGGCGGGGCCCCCGGTGCCCAGCACGCCCTCGCCGCTCGTCGACGTGGCCGGGGTGGTGCCGCCGGGGCCGGGCGTACCGCCACCACAGGCGGTGGCGGCGAACAGGATGGAGGCCGCGCCCGCGAGCAGGCGCAACAGGGGTCGACGGGTCACAGGGGCATCCTCCCGATCATGGCGTGGCCGGCAACTCTACCGTCGTGCTGCAACGCGGTCAGCGGCCCGACGCCGTGCGCGACCGGGTGACGCCCGTCCGCGCCCGAGCGTACGGCGCCACAAGGTGATCTTCGGCAGAGGCCGTGAAGCGTCGGTAGCCCGTAGGCGCACGCGCGCTCCCCACACGGGGAGTCGGCAGCGGTTCCGCGGGGTGGCGTTGCCGCGGAACCTATCGCGAGGGTGTCGACCCGTCGAAGTGGTCGGGCACCGGGACGACATCGGCGGCCGTCACCGCGACGGTCGGCCGCCGTGACCATGCGTTACGCCGGTGATCGCCACAACGGATCACCGATGAGCTCGCCGGTGCCGGGGCGCCGGTGGGCCGACCCGTGGGGCCGCTAAGCATGATCGACTCAGCCAATGGAAAGATCTACAGACTTGCAAAGCGCCACTCGCGACTGGCTACGGTTTCCGCCGCGTCGGTGCCCCGTGCGGGCCGACGACCGGGCAGGAGATCGGAGGAGTCCCATATGTCCAGCACCATCCCGCAATGGACGGGCAGGGAGATCCGGGCGCTGCGGGAGGCCCGCCGGATGAGTGTGCGGGCGTTCGCCGCCCACCTCGGGGTGAGTGACCGCATGGTGTCCAAATGGGAGTCGTCGGGGGACGCGATCCGGCCACGGTCGTCCAACCAGGCCGCGCTGGACACGTCGCTGGCGACCTGTGGCGCGGAGACCCGCACGCGGTTCGAGCGCCTCGTCGGCGGCGCCGCCGCGCAGATCGAGGGCGTGTACGCGGGTGGCAGCGTCCGTCACCTGGTGCGCCACCCGGTCGACGGCAAGCTCATGACGCTCGTCGAGTCCGGCCCCTACGCGGCACCGGACGCCGAGCCGGTGTGGCTGCCGGCGTACTACATCGACGTGCTGCCCACGACGTGCGGCGACTACGCCCAGTTCGTCACCACGACCGGCCACCGCCCGCCCATGCAGTGGCCGGACGGCGCGTTCGTGGCGAGCATGGGCGAGACCCCGGTGCAGGTGCCGTGGATCGATGCCCAGGCGTACGCCGCGTGGGCGAGTAAGGCGCTGCCAACGGCGGTGCAGTGGGACCGGGCCGCCACCGGCGACGAGGGCATGGTGGCTGGGCACCTGCCCGAGTGGTGCGCCAGCACCCGGGGACCGCGCCGGCATGAGTCACCCGCCGGCGGCCGTGGCGGTGGTCCGCCGACGTTCCGGTGCGCCGTGTCGGTCAACGAGATGCTCGCGCTCCTGGCGATATAGCCGCGCCGATCGCTACCCGCCGGTACTGCCGACAAGTTTCCAAACCGATCATCGCGACGCGCCGGCGCACCGTCCAGGATGGACGACGGCCCGCCGCATCCGACCGCGCCGGCGCCAGGAGAGGAGGAGCTGCCCGGTGAGGTTGACGCAGAAGATCGCCCTGGTCGTGCTGGTGCCGCTGGTGGCGATGACCGCGTTCGCGGGGCTGGCCGTGGCGGTGGCGCTCACCGACGGGCAGCGTGCCGGTCGACTGTCCACTCTGGTGGGTGTCGCCCAGCGGTGCGCGGAGCTCGCCCGGGCGCTGCAGGACGAGCGGGTCGCGGCGGTCTCCCGCCTGGTCGGCCCGGGTCCGGCGCTCACCGTACGGTCGGAGGAGTACCTGGCGGCGGTTACCGCTACCGACAGCGCGGTGGCCGCGTTGCGGGCGACGTGGGGCGGTCGGGCCGTGGCGGAGCCGGCGGGGTCACGCCTGGCCGCGCTGGACTCGCAGCTGGGTCTGCTGGAGTCGGTACGCGGCCAGGTGGCCGGCGGCGCGGTGGCCTCCTCGGCCGTGGCCTTCCGGTACCGCATCATCATCGCGTCCACCGTGGACTTCCGGGAGGCGGTAGCCCAGGCGGGCGAGGCCCCGGCCGACGTGGCCGACGCGATCCGCGCCGCGGTTGACCTGTCCCGGGCGGGCGAGGCGCTGGGCCTGCAGCAGGTCGCCGTCGTGCGCGCGATCGACGCCGGCCGGCTCAGCCGCGCGGCCGCCGCCGAGCTCACGGCGAGCCGCGCCGGCTTCACCGAGGCGGTAGGCGGGTTCACCGCCTTCGCCCCACCGGCCTGGCATGGCTGGTGGCGCGAGGCGACCACCGGCCCCGAGGTGCTGGCCGTGCAGACGTTGCAGGACGCGGTGACCCGGGTCGCCCCGGGCGAGACGGTCGGCGTGGAGGTGACCGCGTGGGTGGCCGCGACGCGGACCCGCATCGGGCTGGTACACGACATCGAGGCGCTGGCCGATACTGCGGTACTGGCCTGGGTCGAGGATCTGCGAGCGGGCGCGATGCGCCGCGCGGGGCTGATCACGGCGGGCGTGCTCGCCGCCGCGACGCTCGCCGTCGGCTTGGCCGTACGGCTGGGTCGGCCCGTGGTCGCGGACCTGCGCCGGCTGCGCGACGGCGCCCGGTCGGTGGCGTACGAGCGACTGCCCGCGCTCGTGGCCCGGATGAACCAGCCGCGGGGCTGGCGGGACGTGCACCCCGACGAGGTGGCGGCGAGCGTGCCCTCGACCGGCGTGACGGGCCGGCACGAGGTCGGCGAGGTGGCGGCGGCTTTCGACGACGTCTACCGAGCGGCCGTACGGTCGGCGGCCGAGCTGGCCCGGTCCCGCTTGGGCGTGGCGCAGATGCACATCTCACTCGCCCGGCGGCTGCAGCGGCGCACGTCCCAGCTGACCGCCCGGCTGGACGCGGCCGAGCGCGACGAGCAGGACCCGGCCCGGCTGGCGTTCCTGTTCGGACTGGACCACCTGGTGACGCTGATGCGGCGGACGACCGAGGCCCTGCTGGTGCTCGGCGGCCACGGTCCGGGCGCGGTACATCCGCAGCCGGTGCCGATGTACGACGTGCTGCGCGCGGCCGTCGGACGCATCGAGGACTATGCCCGGGTACGGATCGGTGCGATCGACCCGGACCTGGCCGTGGCCGGGCATGCCGTCGACGAGCTGGTCCTGCTGCTGGCCGAGCTGATGGACAACGCCACCGTCCTGTCCCATGAGACGGTCGCCGTGCACGCTCAGCGCCTGGCCGACCGGGTCGTGCTGCAGGTCATCGACGTCGGCATCGGCATCGATGAGCGTCGCCGTCGGATCCTCAACGACCGGCTCAACGCCCCGGTGGTCGACGTCGACGCGGTGTCGCGGATGGGCCTGACGGTCGTCGGGCTACTCGCCTCGCACCACGGAATGCTGGTCGAGCTGCGGCCCAACCTGCCGCGCGGCTGCATCGCCGAGGTGGTCGTCCCGGCCGCCCTGCTGCGCGCGTCCGTCGGGATGACGCCGTCCCTTGTGGAGGTGGGACCTGTCGACGGCCGGCACCGCGCCCGGCCGCAGGCCATCGCGGCGCCCCGACCGCGGTCGGCAACCGACAACCGCGTGGCCGGGGAGTCCACCGCGGAACTGCCCGTCTACACCTCGCTGCATCCGTCCGCCGGCATCGGGCCGCCCGGCGCCGGGGACTGGCCGGATGCCTTCGCCCGGACGGCGGGTGGGCTGCCGGTCCGCGCGCCCCAAGCGCACGCCTTCCCCGACCGACCGGTGGACCGGGGGTGGACGCGGCGGCGCGACCCCCGTCAGGTCGCCGCCGCACTGTCCGCCTACGCCCGCGGCATCAGCCAGGGCCGGGCGCAGCACCGTGACACGGGCCCACCCACCTTCCCCGCCCGCCAATCGAGGATCGACGCCGAAGGAAGGGACCACCCCACATGACGACCCACTTGCCGTTGAGCGCCCACCCACCGCTGCGCCCACCCGACGACTTCTCGTTCCTGCTCGAGGACTTCCGGAACCGGGTGCCACACGTGCTACACGCGCTCGCCGTCTCCACCGACGGGCTCCTCACCGCCGCCGACCGGAACCTGGACCGCGACCGAGCCGAGCGCCTGGCCGCGGCCTGCGCGGGGCTGGTCTCCCTGCTACGCAACGCCGGCGACGGGTTCGGCGCGGGTCCGTTGTCGCACAACCTGAGCGAGTTCGCCGGCGGGTTCATGTTCACGATGGCCGACACCTCCGGCGCGTGCCTGCTCGTCTTCGCCGACCGCGACTGCGACCTCGGCACGGTCTCGTACGAGATGACCGAGCTCGTGAACCGCGTCGGTGATGCGCTCAGCCCGGCCAGCCGTGGCTTCCGACCATCCACTGTGGATTCCTACTACGCACCCCTCGGAGGAAGCTCATGAGACGACTGCTTCTTTGCTCGCGACTGCGGGGCTCGCTGGCGCTCGCTCCTCGCGCTCGCGGCCGACTTGTCCATGTCGCGTCCATCCCTCTGCTGCTCGCCGGTGCCGCCGGCTGTGGCACGGACGCGACCGAGACCCCCGGTACCGTGAAGATCGGGCTGCTCGTCTCGCTGTCGGGCACGTACCAGTCGGTCGGGACCGACATGCGCGACGGCTTCCAGCTCTACCTCGAGACGCACGGCGGGACATTCGGCGGTCGGACGGTGGACCTCGTTATCGGCGACGAGGGTGACGGTGCACCGACGGCGGTGCCCGCCGCGACGAAGCTGATCCAGTCCGACCAGGTGGTCGCCCTCGCCGGTGTGGTGGGCGGTGGTTCGGTGGCGGGGATCGCGCCGTTGCTGGCCGAGAACGAGGTGCCGCTGGTGGGCTCCAACGGCCGGCCGAACCTGCCGGACCCGGCCTGGCTATGGACGACCTCGTTTCTCTCTGTCGAGCCCGGACGGGCCATCGCCGAATATGTGATGGAACACGTGGGCGGGCCGGTGTTCGCCATCGGACCCGACTACCAGGGCGGGTACGACGAGCTGCGGGGGTTCACCGACGAGTTCGCGCGCATCGGCGGCGAGCTGGCCAACCCGGACGGGAAGACGCTGTTCACCCCGTTCCCCACGACGACCAACTTCCTGCCGTACTTCAGCCAGATCAAGGCGTCGGGTGCGGCGGCCGTGTACACCTTCTACGCCGGGAAGGCGGCCATCGACTTCGTCACCCAGTACCGGCAGTCGGACATCGCCGACCTCCCGCTCTACGGCGCCTTCCTCACCGAGGGCAGCGTGCTGCAGGCACAGGGCGACGCCGCGATGGGCATCCTCAACGTGCTCAACTACAGCCCCGACCTGGACAACGCGGCGAACCGGGAGTTCGTCGCGCAGTGGTCGACCCGGCACCCCGACCGGCAGCCGACGACGTTCGCGATGGCCTCCTACGACGCGGCCGCGGTGCTCGATCTCGCCATCGGGACGATCGACGGTGCGGTTACCTCCCGCGCGATCAACGACGCGATCGCCACAGTGGGGGAGATCTACAGTCCCCGCGGTCCGTGGCAGTTCAACCTGACCACGCACGCGCCGGTGCAACGGTGGTACCTGCGCGAGGTGCGCAACGACGGCGCCGTGCTCGCCAACGTCCTGGTCGAGGAGCTCGCCACCCTGGGCACCTAGATCGGGTGCGGCTGTGTGGCTGTGTATGGCTGTGTGTGTCAGCAAGGGCACCTTGCTGACATCTGGTGTACAGCACGGTGCTCTTGCTGACAGAGCAGGAGGAGGTACGGGTGTACGTGGTCCCGGTCGTGGACGGTGTGGCGTACGGGCTGCTGCTGTTCGTCGTCGCGGCTGGGCTGACGGTGGCGTTCGCGGTCGGCGGCGTCCTCAACCTCGCCCACGGCGCCCTGGTGGCGATCGGTGCCTACGCGGCCGCCGCCCTCGGCGACGGCACCTGGCCAGGGCTCGGCCTCGCCGTGGCGGTCGGCACCCTGGCCGGGGCGGGGGGCGGTGCCGTCCTCGGAATCGCCCTCCGCCCTCTGCGGCTGCAGGGACACTTGGCGCAGGCGCTGCTCACCATGGGAGTCGCCTTCGTCGTGGCTGACCTGCTCCGCACGGCGTTCGGACCGTACGACCTGCCAGTGGCGGTTCCATCCACACTGGACGGCACCGCGAGGCTGGCCGGGCACGCGTACCCGGTGTACCGGCTCGCGGTCATCGCCGTCGCCGTGGTCATCGGCGTCGCGGGATGGTGGGTGCTGACCCGCACCCGTACCGGCGCGTTGGTCCGGGCCGCGGTAGACGACGCGGAGATGCTGGCGACCCTGGGCCGCAACCCGGCGACCGTCCACAGTGGTGTTCTCATCGCGGCCGGTGGACTCGCGGGACTGGCCGGGGTGATCGGCGCGCCGGTCCTCGGCGCGGGCCCCGGCACCGCGGGCGGCGTGCTGCTGATCTCGCTGGTCGTCGTGGTGCTGGGCGGAATGCGGTCCGTGCCGGCGACGCTGCTGGCCGCCCTGGGTGTGGGGCAGGTGCAGACCCTCGGCGTCGCCCTCATCCCCACGTGGGCACCGTTCCTGCTGCTGACCGCCATGGCCGCCGCGCTGCTCCTCCGCTCCCGGAGCAGCGCGGTCGGTCGCGGCGCGGGCCTGGAGGGGAGGCCGGTGTGACGGGCGGGCGAAGCATGGGTGGAACCCGCAATGGCGCGGTGCGCCGCGGTCGTACGTTTCTCCGTTCGTTTCTCCCGCCGCAAGCGGCGAGCGTGGCCCTCGCGGTGGCCGGAGCACTCGCCGTCGCCGGAGCGCTCGCGGTGATCGGAGCGAGCGCTGACCGGTACACCGCGACGACGCTGTCGCGGATCCTCGTGATTGGCCTGCTGGCCGCGTCGGTGGCGCTGTTAGCCGGGTGGTGCGGGCTGCCGAGCCTGGGCCAGACCGCTCCGTTCGCCGTCGGCGCCTATACGACCGGCCTGCTCGCCAAGCACGCGACCGCCGTAGGCCCGGTCCTGCTGCTCGCCGCCGTGGTTGCCGGCGCGGTCTTCGCGGTCGTCACCGGACCGGTGCTGCTGCGCACCCGCGGCACGGTCTTCCTCATGGTGAGCTTGGCGGTCGGGGAGTTGGTCGCCACCGCGGCGGCGCGCTGGACCGGCCTGACGGGCGGCAGCGACGGCCTGTTCAGCATCCCGGCGACGCGGGCCTGGCCCGGCGCCGAGCCGCTCATCCATCCTCGACAGATCTACCTGTATGTACTCGCGGTCGCCGCCGTCGTGGTCCTGGCCACCGGGCTGGTCCTGCGCTCCCCGGCGGGGATGCTGCTACGCGCGACCCGTGCCAACGAGCCGCGGCTGCGCGCCGCCGGCCACCCGACCGGGCGATACCTCCTTCTCGCGTACGTCGGAGCCGGAGCCGTGGCCGCCGCCGGGGGATCGCTGCTCGTCACTGTACAGCGGTACGTCTCCCCGGCGGACGTCGGCTTCGAGCTGTCGGCGCTGGTGCTGCTGGCGGTGGTCGTGGGCGGCCCGACATCGTTGGTCGGCGCGTTCGCCGGTGCCGCGCTCATCGTCGGGACCCGGGACTGGCTCGCCGGACCGTGGCCCGGGCACGCTCCGTTGCTGGTCGGCGCCCTCCTCATCGCCGCCGTCTACCTGCTTCCGACGGGTATCGCGGGCTTGCCGGCCCGGCTGCGGCGAGTGGTCTCGTGACCACTCCCTTGCTGCGCGCGGACGGCCTACGCCGGACCTTCGACGGGGTCGCGGCCGTCGACGGTGTCTCACTCACGATCGGTGCCGGCGACCGGCACGCACTCATCGGGCCCAACGGCGCCGGCAAGACCACGCTGCTCGACCTGCTCGTAGGCACGCTGCGCCCGACGGCGGGACGGATTCACTGGTACGGCCGGGACATCACCCGGCGCGGGCCGGTCGAGCGCGCCCGGGCCGGCATCGGCCGCAGCTTCCAGACACCGACCGTCGTACCATCACTGTCCACTCTGGACAACCTCGTCCTCGGCGCCTGGCCGCATGCGCCGCGCCCGCGCCGGTACCAGCGGCTGCGTGGTTCGGCGCTGGACCGCCTGTACGGTCTCGGCCTGGCCGCGCAGGCCGACGCCCCAGCGTCGGCGCTCTCGCACGGGCAGCGGCGCCTGCTCGACATCGCGATGGCGCTGGCCGGCCAACCGCGGCTCCTGCTGCTCGACGAGCCCGCGGCCGGGCTGGACGGCCCAGCGGACCGCGACCGCCTGCTCGGTCTGCTCGCCAACCTTCCGGCTCAGATGGCGGTGATCCTGGTCGAGCACCACCTCGACGTGGTCGCCGCAGTGGCGGACACCGTCACCGTGCTGCACCGGGGCCGGGTGTTGGCCACGGGCCCGCACGAAGACATCGTCACCAACCCGACGGTACGGGCGGCCTATCCCGGCCTCAGTTCCCGGTCGGGGAGCGTGGGTCATGCTGCGGGTTGAGCATCTGACCGCGGGCCACGGGCCGGTCACCGTGCTGCGAGACGTGTCGTTCGCGGTGCCCACCGGTGCTGCGATCGCCGCCGTGGGGCCCAACGGTGCCGGGAAGACCACGCTGGTGCATGCGGTCGCCGGCCTGCTGTCCACACGCGACGGTGCGGTCCACCTTCACGAGGTGCCGCTGCACCACCTGCCGGCGCACCGCGTCGCCCGCGCCGGGGTCGCCCTGGTCCCGCAGGGCCGGCGGGTCTTCGGGTCGTTGACCGTCGCGGAGCATCTCACCCTCGCGCAGCGTCCCGGCCCGTGGACGGTCGATCGCATCCTGGACATCGTGCCGGCGCTGCGGCCGCTGCTGCGCCGGCACGGCCGGCACCTCTCCGGCGGGGAGCAGCAGATGCTCGCCATCGCCCGGGCGCTGGCCACCAACCCGAGCCTGCTGTTGCTCGACGAGCCCACCGAGGGCCTCGCGCCGCCGCTCGCCCGGGCGGTCACCGACCTCATCGTCGAACTCGCGGGCGAGGGCGGCACCGTCCTGGTCACCGCCGCCGACACCGCCGATACCGACATCCGACTGTCCATAAGGGAGTTTTGATGATGAATTCCATGCCCTCCACCCCCGCCCAGCCACCCGTGACGAATTCCATGCCCTCCACCCCCACCCAGCCACCCGTGACCCAGACCGTCTACACCTTCGACAACTCGGCCGCCGACGCGGCGGACCAGCTCGACAGCCTTGAGCACTTCCTCGACCCCGTGACCACCGCGCGCATCACCGAGCTCGGCCTGCGCACCGGGGCCCGCTGCTGGGAGGTCGGCGCCGGCGGCGGCTCGGTCGCCGCGTGGCTCGGTGCCCACATCGGTCCTACCGGACACGTCGTCGCCACCGACATCAACACGGACCGGCTCGGGCACCTGGAGGCGCTCGGAAACGTCACCGTCGTGCGCCACGACGTCACCGGCCTGACGCCGCCGCTGGAGGAAGAGACGTACGACCTCATCCATGCGCGGCTCGTACTGCTGCACCTGCCGCGGCGCCGGCAGGTCCTCAAGGTGCTCGTCGACCGGCTGGCGCCGGGCGGGTGGCTGCTGCTGGAGGAGTTCGACTGCACCGCCCCGCTGCGCGTCTACGCGAGTCGCTCCGATGTGGACACCGAAGTCTTCCGTCGGGTCACCGACGCCATCATCGGGATCATCGAGGACCACGGCGCCGACATGGCCTGGGCCCACGACGTGCACCCGGCGATGCGCGCGGCCGGGCTCGTCGACGTTCACACGGTCACGCACAGCGAGAGCTGGACGGGTGGCAGCATCGGCGCCCGGCTGCACGCGGCCAACAGTCGTCAGCTCTCCGCCGAGCTCGACACCGCCGGCGTCACCCCCGCGGAGCTCGACCGGTTCCGGGCGATCGTGACCGACCCCGGCCACGCCGCCGCGTCATACCTGATCGTCTCGACGCGCGGCCGCTTACCCGTGATCTCGGTGCCCTCGGTGCCCTCGGTGCCCTCGGAGCGGTCGGTGTAAGGAAGGTGCCCTTCCTGACCAGAGATCAGCGACCGGCCAGCAACCGGACGAGCGCGGCGTCGACGTCGAGGTGGTCGGTCTCACGACCACGGGCCACGACGACGTACGTCCGGCGCAGGAAGCGCACGAGCACGCTACGCGGCACCTCGAACAGCGCGTTGCCGTCCGGCGAGGACAGGGCCAGGGCGACGAAGTCCCCACGGGGCGTCGCCCATGGCCACACCCGCACGTCGCCGATGCCGGCCGGCTCATCGAGCCCGGTGACCAGCAGTTCGCGCGCGAACGACCAGCTCACGGTCTCGCCTGTCGCGTTGTCCGCGTGGAAGAGCACGTGAACGGCGTACGGGTCGGCCGGGTCGTACCGCAGGCTCGCGCGTACCGGCAGCGCCGTCGCGTCGGGTGCCACGAGCCGAAGTGATGTCTCGACCTCGACGGTCTGCGGACGAATGGCACTCATGGCTGACTCCCCCCGGCCCTGCTGCGAGGCGCCCCCGCTGCCCCGCAGACCCATACTCGGGCCGTACTCATCGTGCTGCGATGCCATCTGCTGATCTCTCACCCTGTAGTGGTAGGGAGCACGGAAGGACTGTCCTATCCCTGCTTTTCCGACAGTCCCTGGGGCGGGTGGCCGGTATGGCCGGTACGTCGTACGCTGTCTCACTCCGGTAACGCGCGCGTGGCTGCTGGAGTGACGGATGAGGCTTCGGGAACGACTAGGTGGTTTCGGACAGCGGGTGAGCTCGACCCGGGCCAGGGTGCAGTCGACCCGGGCCGGGCGGCTGACCTGGCAGGCCGTCGTCGCCACCGTCGGGTCGGCCGTGGTGCTCTTGGGCATCGTCCTCATCCCGTTTCCGGGGCCAGGTTGGGCCATCGTCTTCGTGGGGCTCGCCATCCTGGCCGCCGAGTTCGTCTGGGCCAGGCGACTGCTTACCTACGCCCGGGCCCGCCTGGAGATGTGGTGGCACTGGCTCGGCCGCCAGCACATGGCGGTACGGGTGCTGGTCGGCGTCGCCGGCCTGGCGTTCGTCGGCGGCGTCGTATGGCTGTCCCTCCGCCTCAGCCTCGGCGTCCGTACGCTGTCCGACATCTGGGACTTCCTTAGTCAGTAGGCCGTACGGTCTGTCGTACTCCTGACAGAGGCGGACCCTCCTCGGCCCCGGCTCGGGAGTTACCCGGATGCGTCCGCGCTCCGCGATCGGGTAGGCTCTCAGATCGTCCCGGGCGATTAGCTCAGCGGGAGAGCGCTTCGTTCACACCGAAGAGGTCACTGGTTCGATCCCAGTATCGCCCACAGTAGAACGTGATCATATCGTTGACCTGCGCGTATGCGGTTCGACTGCCGGCATTCCGCACTCGCGTTGGATGATCGGTCATCAGCGGCGGCGGGTGTCGGTCTGCTGGGGGCGGCCGGTGCCGGCCTGGGTGATCCACAGTGTGCGGTTGTCGTCGTCGATGTGTACCAGAGCCTGCCGCCGCCGGTGACTTCGTACTGCCATTGCTCAAGGTTGGTGCCGCCGACCTTGACCACGCCGAGCGCGCCCTTGAGCCGATGCTGCCGCTGGTCGATGTGTCATGGGTCGCTGGTCGGCGGCCCATACCAGCCAGGGTCGGGCCGGTCTAGCTCCTCGCCACGGCCGCTCACGCCGGGTCCGGCCGCTCGATCATGGGCCCATCGCCATCAAACGGCATCCCTTGCCGGCAAGAGCGCGCGTCCGTGCCCGTGCCACGTGCCCGAGCAAGATCCGCCGATACGCGCTATACCGGCAGTGTGTCGAACGCGTTTGTGCAGAGCATGGGTCACAACTTCGAACAGGCGCTGCGGCTGATGGAGGCGGCGCTGACCGACTGCCCCGACGAGCTGTGGCAGACGGACTTGTGGCCGGACGAGGCGCCTACGGCTCCGGCGCCGTATGGGGGATTGCACGGCTCGGCTCCCTGGTTCCTCGGCTACCACGCGCTGACCACGCTCGACTATGACCTGGCTGGCGAGTTCGAGCCGTGGGCACCGCCACAACCGTTTGACGACAACACCTACGGCTTCCCCAACCGCAGGTTCAGTAAGCCCGAGCTTCTCGGGTACGTCGCGTGGTGCCGCAGCCGTGTACGCCAGACTCTTGACGGCCTCACCGAGGAGATGGCCGCCCGGCCACTTCCAGGCGCCCATCGATACCGCGGAATGCTGTTCGGGGTGATTGTCGGCAGCATGCCGCTGCACGTCGTTGAGCACGCCTCCCAGATCCGTCAGTTCCTCACCGCCGCGGGCCTCACAGTGCAACCCGTGCCCGGTGACCGTGGGTACACGGGTTGACCGTGTCACAGCTGGTGGCGGTCGGGCGGGAACGGTCACCCCGGCTGGCAAAGTGCCCAGCCCGGCGCCCGCTGATCGTCGGCGCCTACGAACGGCGCTCACACCAAGATCTGTCCGGGAGGCCGGTAACCGGCCCGAGGGTCACGAGCATCCACAATGGAGGGCCCGGGAGACGTCGTCACCACTGACGGACGACTCCCGGTGGTACAACTTGCCGTGCGGCATTCGTGACCGGGTTACTCATGGCCGAAGCGCTGGAATCCTTCCGCGATCGCTGACCCTACGACCGCAAACGACACCCGGGTGGAAGTGCCGGCTATCGTCGTGTGTCTTTGCGGGCGCCCACAGCACGCTCAACCCACAGCAGAGATCGAGGCCGATGGAGAGCCATGCGTACCGACCAGTCGGGGTCGCACCCGCATCGACGCGCACTCATCAGGTGGCGAGTCGAGGCAATGCATGTTTCGACCGGACCTGCTCCGCTGGAGTTCGCGGGCCGTGAACGCGGTTGTTCGGTCAGTAGCTCTCCACCCGGGCCTGGTGTCCACTGGCCGTGGCCTGCTTCGCATCGGCCGTGATCAGCGGCGCGTCAAGCGCTTCGGCCAACGCGATGAAGCATGCGTCGTGGGCGCCGAGGTTGTTGCGCAGCGACCAGATGCGGTCGGCCAACGGTTGGGTGGGCAGTCGAACCTTAGGGGTGTCGGTGAACAGGTCCCGGGCGTGTTCGGCCCTCTCGGCGCTGATCTTCTTGCCGATGAGCAGGCCTCGCAGCGCGTGGTGGAACTCGACATCGATGACGTCCGGCACATGGACCGTGACGTCCAGCAGTCGCTCGACGAGGGCCTCGTCCAACTCCGCCTCATCGAGAGTCACGAGGCCGACCAGCACCGAGGTGTCGACGACAGCGATCACCGGTCGCGCCCGGCCCGGACCGCCTTCGCCACGTCGGCGCGCTTGGCTCCGCCCCCAGCGCGGGCCAGTTGCTGTGCCCGGGCAACGATGTCGGCCATACTTGGGCGGCTCACCGTCTCAGCGACCAGCTGCAGCAGGTAGTCGGAGACGGAGATGCCCGCCTCAGCCGCCCGGATGCGCACGGCGGCGTGAATCTCCTCGGGGACGTTGCGGATCTGCAGAGTCGTAGCGACCATACATGCAACCTACATGGGTCACATGCATATTGCATGTGATGATCCGACAAGACGCCGCCGCAGCGCGGACGTCGCGCCACCAGCTCGGCCACGTGTCCCACGGTAAGGTCACGCTCCACGTCACCCGGCGGTGCCAGCGAGGATGGATGACAGCTTGTCCGTTTCTGGACGGGCGTGATCGTGACCGCAGGACCCTGAGCTGCGCAGATGCGGTTCGCTTTCTGCCATGTTAGGCCCACCAGGAGGAACGGTCTGACCAGGCATTTTGCCTGTTTGAGCTGTCACCGGTTGTGTGGCTAGGTGCACCAAACGCGCCTCAGTGGCCAAAGGTCGGTCCAGGGATATATCGAGAAGGCCGATCGGACACATGCCGCGACCGCGGTTTCGGCCCACGACGCCGGTGTCCTCGGCGAGCTATGTACGCATTCGATCGCGTGGGTGCGGCGAAGGCCCGCACGTCGGCGGAGACCGCCGGTGACGATCGCCGTCCTGGACTCGCCAGCGCTCCTTGTCGGTCAATGGGATTCGCGAGCGACATGGTCGCCGCTGGACCCGACGAGGAAGTCGAGGTCGGCGCCTGTGTTCGCCTGGCCGACGGTGTCTACATAGAGCTTTTCCCAGCCGCGTGTGGGTGTGGCGAAGGCCCGCACAGCAGGGGGGCCGTTGGGCGAGCGTCGAGTTCCTCGTCAGGGATGTCGACGTCGAGGCGGCGGTTGGCCACGTCGAGGACGATCATGTCGCCGGTGCGTACCTTGGCCAGCGGGCCGCCGGCGGCGGCCTCCGGCGCGACGTGCAGGACCACCGTTCCGTACGCGGTGCCGCTCATCCGCCCGTCGCAGATGCGAACCATGTCCCGTATACCGGAGGCGAGCAGCTTCGCTGGGAGCGGCATGTTGGAGACCTCGGGCATGCCGGGGTAGCCCCTGGGGCCGCAGCCACGGAGGATCAGCACCGAGTCGGGGTCAACTCGAGGTCGGGGTCGTCGAGCCGTTCGTGCAGGTCCTCGATCGAGTCGAAGACGACCGCCGGGCCTCGATGGGCGAGCAGCTGCGGGGAGGCGGCCGCGGGTTTGATCACTGCGCCATCAGGAGCGAGGTTGCCGTAGAGGACGGCGATGCCGGCTTCCGGTTGCAGCGGTGCGGACCTGGGTCGGATCACTTCCCAGTCGTGGACGGCGAAGCTGGATCAGGCGGCCTCGCTGCTGAGCCAGGGCAAGACCGCGGATGCGGTGAGCCTGCTCTCGGCGGACTTCATCGGCCAGGTCAACAGCCTGCTGGGCGAAGGCAAGCTCACGCAGGCCGCGGCCGACGCCCTCATCACTGCCGCACAGGAGACGATCCAGAACATCAACTCATAGCCGACTGATTGCCACCTCGGAGTGGGCGAGTCGTCTAAATCATGATCTTTGGGGAGGGTATCCATGACGTTGTGAAGAAAGAACGGGATACGCTCCCCAGCGCGTCCGTCATGCGCCAGTGATCGCCTACGACCACTGAGCGGACAGGGTATCACCCATCCAGTCCCTTCTGGCCCGCCAACACCGATGGACTCACGGCCCACGCGTGCGCCGGCTCAGGGTCCAGGAATCCGGTGGACTCGCGTGCCGCGATCCTGAAGTCGGCCAGGATCTGCCGGGGTGGCGCCTTGGCGTCCTTCTCGTTGATCCGCTCGATCAGGAGGTCGCCGGCGACCTCTGCGATCTGGTCCCGGCCGGGATCGACGCTCGACATCGACGGGACCGAGAATCGCGCCTCGTCGATGTTGTCGAACCCGATCACCGCCACGTCGTCCGGCACGCGAACTCCTGCCTCTCCCAGCGCGCGGAGCGCTCCGAGCCCGAGCGTGTCGTTGAACGTGAACACGGCGTCGAACGTGATGCGCTCCGCGAGGAGATCGCGCATCGCGGCGGCGCCGTTCTCCCGATGCCACGGGGCGGCGAGCCTCACGAGCGCCGGGTCGTACGGCATGCCGGCCGCGTCCAGCGCGTCCCGGTACCCACGCACGCGAAGGTTCGCGGACCGGATGTCGTCTTGATGAATCGGGTGTGCTCCGATCACCGCGATCCGCCGGCGGCCGATCTCGAGCAGGTGCTCGGTGGCCGCGCGGGCCGCACCCACGTTGTGCATCGTGACGTGGTCGGTCGGGCCGTTGAAGATGCGCTCGCCTAGCAGCACCAGCGGGAACGGCACCTGCAGCATCGCGACGTCGTCCTGGCCGAGCTGCTCGGGACTGAAGAGAAGCCCATCGGTCAGCCGCAACCGGTGTCCGGACAGCACCGCAATCTCGCCTTCGCGGGTGGCGCCCGTCTGGTCGACGAGCACCTCGACATTCCGCCGCTCGGCCGCTCGGATGACGGCGTCGGCGAGCTCGGCGAAGTAGTTCTGACGCAGCTCCGGGATCGCGAGCCCGATGACCCCGGTCCTGCCTGAACGCAGCCCGCGCGCCGAGAGATTAGGGCGGTAGTCGAGCGCGGCGATTGCCGCGCGCACCCGGTCGCGCGTGTTGGGGCGCACGTACGGATAGTCATTGATGACGTTCGAAACCGTCTTGACCGATACTCCGGCGACGCGCGCAACGTCGTGCATGGTGGCGGCGATTGCGTCTCCCCTCATCGCGCGGCGACCGCAGGTAAGCGGTTTGGGGAGAGTGTAGCGGCGTGGTATCGGCCATCAGCTGAGCGAGATGCGAGTCCCGGGTGCGCTGGTCGTCATCGCTGCCCAGTCCGCGGCCGCCAGGTCGATGACCACGTACCGCACCCGTCCCGGGAGGCCTGGCAGCGCTGGCACAGCGACCCGGTGACCGTGATCGAGCGGCGGCTCTTGGCTGGCCGACAAGCCTCTGATGAGTCAACGCGCAGTCTTGACAGCGCGGGTGGTCTCCGCGATAGTCGTCTCCTACAACGTTAGAAATACAACGTGAGAATGCGTCCGAGGCGCGAGGCTGCCATCGAAGTCCTACACTTCGCGGTTCACGCCCGTTCCGGATGCGCCTGCACGACGATGATGTCCCGCATCGAAAGGAACAAATCGTGAAGACGAAGCAAGTCCTCGCTGCGTCGCTGGCACTCCTGGTGACGGGCGCGCTTGCCTCATGCTCCTCCGGCGGCGGAGGGGACGACGGCGGCAACGACGCGACGAACTGCACCAACACCATCCCGAAGCCCGACCTGCCCGTTGTCACGCTCTGGGCCTGGTACCCGAACAGCGAGCTGGTGGTCGACAACTTCAATAACCAGGCCGACGATGTCCAGGTCTGCTGGACGAACGCCGGCGCTGGTGGCGACGAGTACGACAAGTTCCAGACGGCGATCACCGCTGGCACCGGAGCCCCGGACGTCATCATGGTCGAGGCCGACCGCATCGCGGTCTTCCAGATCCAGGAGGCGCTCGTCGACCTGCGCGACCTCGGCTACGAGGACGTCAAGGACAACTTCAGCGAGGGTGCCTGGAAGGACCTGACCGTCGGTGACGGCATCTATGGCGCCCCGATCGACGGCGGCCCGATGGCGATGATCTATCGCAAGGACGTCTTCGACCAGTACGGCATCACGCCGCCGACCACTTGGGCCGAGTACGAGGCCGCGGCGCAGACGGTGAAGGATGCCGGCGGCCCGCTGTTCGGCGACTTCGGCGCGAACGTGCCGGCCAACATCCTGGGGCTGCTGTACCAGAACGGCGCAGAACCGTTCACGTACGACCCCGCCGCTGGCGGCGAGATCGGCATCAACCTCAACAGCGACGAAGTCAAGGAAGTGCTCGAGTACTGGGCCGGCCTCGTCGCCAAGGGCCTCGTGGGCACGCAGGACCAGTTCACCCCGGAGTACATCTCCGGCGTGATCGCTGGTGACTACGCGACCTACATCTCGGCCGCCTGGGCGCCTGGTTACCTGCAGGGTGCCGGCGTCGGCGAGGGTGCCGACGCGGACGTGTGGCGCACCGCCCCGCTGCCGCAGTGGAACCCGTCGAACCCGGTGCAGGTGAACTGGGGTGGCTCCGCCTTCTCGGTGACCAGCCAGGCGAGGGACAAGGCGCTCGCCGCCAAGGTCGCCTTCGGGGTCTACGCCGACGACGCGTCGCTGCGGGACGGCTGGGAGAACCAGATCATCTTCCCGCTCAACGTCAACGTGCTGAACGACCCTGAGTTCATCAACGCCGAGGTCGCGTTCTTCGGCGGCCAGCAGGCCAACAAGGACGTGTATGTCCCGGCGGCCAACGCCTACGAGGGCATGACCTACACGCCGCTCCAGCAGTACTTCTACTCGACGTTCACGGAGCAGATCGCCGCGATCAATGACGGTTCCAAGACCGGGTCTCAGGCCGCGGACGACCTGCACGAGGCTGTGGTGGCGTACGCGGAAGAGCAAGGGTTCACTGTCACGTGACCTGACCCGGCGGGCCGGTCCGTGCACACACGGGCCGGCCCTCCGCCGTCCCTTCCAGACCGGAGACCATCATGATCGCCGACGTACCCTTTTCCGCGGAGGCGGCGTCGTGACCGCCTCGACCACCGGCCCCGTGCGACCGCCGGGGCAGCGCCGATCCACGACCTCCCCAGGCCCGGAGCCATCGTCGACCACCGGCCCCGCGCGAACGAAGGGGCGCCGCCGATCCTGGGCCTCCCGGCAGAACGTGGCCGGCTGGCTCTTCGTCGGGCCCTTCGGCATCATCTTCCTCGCCCTCCTCGTGCTCCCGATCGGCTACGCGCTCTACCTGAGCCTGTTCCAGAAGAGGCTGATCGGCGGGACGAAGTTCGTCTTGTTCGACAACTACCTCAAGGCCTTCAGCGATCCCTCCTTTGTGGACGGCGTGTGGTTCGTCATCCGGTTCTCGCTGGTGCTCATCCCGATCCAGATGGCCATCTCGTTGGCCATCGCGCTGATCCTCGACCAGGTGACGAGCAAGTTCGCACGGTTCTCTCGCCTCATGATCTTCCTGCCGTACGCGATTCCCACCATCATCGGCGCCCTGATGTGGGGGTTCCTGTACAGCAAGAACTTCGGTCCCATCGCGGAGATCTTCGCCGCCTTCGGCGCGACCGGGCCCGACCTCCTCAGCAAGAACATGATCTTCTACGGCCTGATGAACGTCGTGACCTGGCAGTGGGCCGGGTACTACATGATCATCCTGTACGCCGCGCTGCAGGGGATTGATTCGAGCCTCTACGAGGCTGCCCGCATCGACGGCGCCTCCCAGTGGCAGATCATCCGCCGGATCAAGATCCCGCTGGTCGCGCCGGCGCTCGTCCTCATCCTCGTGTTCGCCCTCATCGGAACACTGCAGTTCTTCAACGAACCGCAGATCCTGCAGCAGCTCGCGGCCGGGGCCATCCCGAACGACTTCACGCCGAACATGTACGCGTATCAGCAGGCGTTCACGCTGGCGAACAGTAACTACAGCTCGACGATCTCCTTCGCACTCGGCGCCATCGTCTTTATATGTGTCTATATCTTCATGTTCGCTACCCGCAAGCGAGGGAACTTCCTGTCATGAGCGACGACGCACTCTTTCCCGCGGAGGAGCCAGCATGAGCGCCACCCACATCGAGCGCAGGCGAGTTCGCCGGGAGCCGGGGAGCATCCCCCTGCATCTCCTGCTCGCACTGCTGGTGATCTACTTCCTGATCCCCTTCTGGTGGGTCGTCGTGAACAGCTCGAAGGACTCGGCCGGGCTTTTCGGCGGCACCAGCGCCCTCTGGTTCGCCCCCGAGATCAACTATGTTGAGAATCTCCAGCAGCTCTTCACGTACAATGGCAGCCTCTACGGGCGTTGGCTGGCGAACTCGGCCCTGTACGCGTTCGCCGGAGGCATCGGGGCCACGGTGCTGGCGGTGCTCGCCGGGTACGGTTTCGCGAAGTACACCTTCATCGGCCGTCGCGCCGGGTTCTCGATCCTGCTCGGCGCCGTCATGGTACCGATGACCGCGCTCGTCATCCCGACCTTCATCCTGTTCTCCCAGGCGGGCCTGACGAACACGATCTGGTCGGTGATCCTGCCGACCTTGCTCAACCCGTTCGGCGTGTTCCTCATGAGCTTGTACGCGCGCGACGTGGTGCCCGACGAGCTCCTGGATGCCGCCCGCATCGATGGTGCGGGAGAGTTCAGGACGTTCGTCAAGGTCGCGCTGCCGCTCATGCGGCCGGCGATCGTCACGGTGCTGCTGCTGTCGGTCGTGTCGTCGTGGAACAACTACTTCCTGCCGCTCGTGATGCTCGTGGACAACCGCCTCTTCCCGGTGACGGTCGGGATCGGGCTTTGGCAGTCCACCGCGTCCACCTACGGCGCCGCGGGGACGAACCTGTTCAGCCTTGTCATCCTCGGCTCGCTGATCTCGATCATTCCGCTGATCATCGCGTTCCTCTCCCTTCAGCGCTATTGGCAAAGAGGGCTGACCGTTGGCGCACTGAAATAGCCCGTTCGCATTCGCAAATTGACCAGCCACTGAGGAAACTGAGGAAGCCTTGATCTCCGCACGTCTCACCATCGACCCGCATTTCGTCGTGGGGCCGATCAACCGCCGGCTCTTCGGCTCCTTCGTCGAGCACCTCGGGCGATGTGTCTACGACGGAATCTACGAGCCGTCACACCCCGACGCCGACGAAGAGGGGTTCCGGCGGGACGTGATCGCGCTCGTCAAGGAGCTCGGTGTGACCACGATCCGGTACCCCGGCGGCAATTTCCTCTCAGGGTACCGCTGGGAGGACGGCGTCGGGCCGCGCGAGAACCGCCCCCGGCGTCTCGACCTCGCCTGGCACTCGACGGAGACGAACGAGATCGGTCTCGATGAGTTCGCGAGCTGGCTCAAGAAGGTCGGCTGCGAGCTCATGTACGCGGTGAATCTGGGCACACGGGGAGTGCAGGAAGCGCTCGACGTGCTCGAGTACGCGAACATCCGGTCGGGCACCACGCTCTCGGAGCAGCGGATCGCGAACGGCGCGATCGAGCCCTACGACATCCGCATGTGGTGCCTGGGCAACGAGATGGACGGCCCCTGGCAGCTCGGGCACGGCACTCCGCACGAGTACGGACAGCTGGCGGTCAAGACCGCGCGTGCGATGCGGCAGCTTGACCCGACCCTGGAGCTGGTGGTGTGCGGGAGCTCGAACGCGCAGATGCCGCTCTTCGCGAACTGGGAGCGGGTCGTGCTCGAGGAGACGTACGACGAGGTCGACTACATCTCCTGCCACGCGTACTACGAGCCGCGCGACGGAGACTACGCAAGCTTCCTGGCGTCGGCGGTGAACATGGACCGGTTCATCGACTCGATCGTCGCCACCGCCGACCACGTCAAGGCGGTGCGCGACAGCCGCAAGACTATCAACATTTCGTTCGACGAATGGAATGTCTGGTACCACTCGCGCTATGCCGAGGTCGACCGCATCACCGGGATCGACGACTGGCCGGTCGCCCCGCGCCTGCTCGAGGACGCCTACTCGGTCGCGGATGCGGTGGTGGTCGGCAGCCTGCTCATCTCGTTGCTGCGGCACGCAGACCGGGTGACGTCGGCGAGCCTCGCGCAGTTGGTGAATGTGATCGCGCCGATCATGACCGAGCCGGGGGGGCCAGCCTGGCGACAGACAACGTTCTACCCGTTCGCCCTGACCTCACAGCTCGCCCGTGGAGTGACCCTGAAGCTCAAGCTGGAGAGCCCGACCTACGACACCGCCCTCTACGGTGAGGTCTGCGTCCTGGACGCCGTCGCGACGCACGACGCGGGAACGGGCGACACCTCGGTCTTTATGGTCAACCGCAGCCTCACCGAGGCGGTGGAGCTAGCGGTCGACGTCAGCAGCCTCGGCCAGGTAGAGGTCGTCGACGCGCAGACCCTGCACGACGACGACATCCACGCGAAGAACACGCTCGATGATCCGAAGCGCGTCGGCCTCAAGCTCAACACGTCGCACTCCATCGGCGACGGCACGATGCGGATCACGCTGCCGCCGGTCTCCTGGACCGCGGTGACGCTCCGATGACCGGCGCAGCGATCCTCCGCGTCGAAGGTACGGCGATCACCGCCGGTGACGGGCCGGTCCTGCTCCGCGGGTTCGGCCTGGGCGGGTGGATGAACATGGAGAACTTCATCACCGGATACCCGGGAACGGAGTCCCAGATGCGCCGGGCGCTGCTGCGGACCGTGGGCCGGGAGGTGTATGACCGCTTCTTCGACCGCTTCCTCGAGGCGTTCTTCACCGACGACGATGCCGCGTACCTCGCGTCGCTCGGCCTCAACTCGCTCCGCATCCCGTTCAACTACCGCCACTTCGAGGACGACAGCGAGCCCTTCACCATCAAGCCGCAGGGCCTACGCCTGCTCGACCGGGTGATCGACGCGTGCGCCCGGCAGGGCATCTACACGATCCTCGACCTCCACGCCGTACCCGGCGCTCAGAACCAGCACTGGCACAGCGACAACCCGACCCAGTGGGCGTCGTTCTGGGCGCACCGGCACTTCCAGGACCGAGTCGTCCACCTCTGGGAGCACATCGCCGCGCATTACCGCGGAAACCCGTGGGTGGCGGGATACAACCCGGTCAACGAGCCGGCCGACGCCGAGGGCAGCACGATCGGGCCGTTCTACCGCAGGCTCGAGGCGGCGATCCGGGCGGTCGACCCCGAGCACATCTTGTTCCTGGACGGGAACCGGTACTCGACCCAGTTCGATCAGCTCGGCGACCCTCTGCCCAACACCGTCTACACGGCTCACGATTACGCTCTCCCCGGGTTCGTCGACGGTGGCCCGTACCCGGGCGTCTCGCGTGGTGAGTACGTCGACCGCGACCGGGTCGAGGAGACGTTCATCGCGCGGACTGCCTACATGCGCGAGACGGGCACGCCGATCTGGATCGGGGAGTTCGGTCCGGTGTACACCGGCGACCCCGGGCGCGACGAGATGCGCTACCGGCTGCTGCAGGATCAGCTCGAGATCTTCGCCCGCCACGACGCCAGCTGGGCGCTCTGGACGTACAAGGACATCGGACTGCAGGGCGTGGTGCACGCCCGCCTCGACTCCGAGTACCTGCGCAGGATCGCACCGGTCGTGGAGAAGAAGGCCCGTCTCGGTGTCGACTCGTGGGGCGCGACGGACAAGCACATCCGGCACATCATGCAACCGATCGAGGATCTTTTCGCGCGCGAGTTCCCCGCCTTCGTGCCGTACCCCTGGGGAGCGCGGAGGTGGATCGCCGGCCAGGTGCGCCACGTGATGCTCGCCGAGGCGATGGTGGACGACTTCGCCAGGTGCTTCGCCGGAGTTGGTCCCGACGGGGTGGAGCAGCTAGCCGACGCATTCGCCTTCGCGAACTGCCAGGTTCGGACGCCGCTCGCCGACATCCTGTCCGCGGCCGTCGCAGCCCGGATGTGAGGCGCGCGTGAGCGGGTTGTCCGCGCTCTTCATCGGGGGCAACGGTGTCATCAGTGCAGCGGCCAGCCGTCTCGCGGTCGAACGCGGAATCGAGTTGACCCTGCTGACGCGGGGCGTCCGAACTGGAGGGGCCCGGTGCCAGGAGCAGAGCAGCTCCACGGGGATGCGGCTGACGGCGGCTCGATCGTCGCCGCGATCGGGGACCGGCACTGGGATGTCGTCATCAATTTCCACGTGTTCGACGGCTCCGCAGCCGAGCGGCAGGTGCGCATCTTCGAGGGGCGAACATCGCAGTTCATCTTCATCAGCTCCGCGGCGGCCTACGGCAAGCCGGTCCGGTCTTGGCCGATCACCGAGTCCTCGCTGCTCGCCAACCCCGTCTTGAAATACGCAACGTCGGCACAGACATCGATGCTCATTGCGTGCACCTTGGGTGCACCGACTCGCATGCGGTGAGCAGAATGTCCAAATGTTGGGCGGGCAAAGCGGACATTGAGCGCTGGGCAAACCGCCCAAACCCTGTATTAGCGCTCAAGCGTCACGGTTTCGATCCCAGTATCGCCCACCGTCTATATCTACAGGTAATTGGCTTTGCCGGAGTTACTGGTAACGGGTCGTTCGCGTTGTGTTCCTGAACTTGGGAGCACAAGATTGACTCGCCCCTTGGGTGGCGAGGTCCCGCGGGATTCGCGGTCGCCGGCGCCGGGCGTGGCTCGTCCGCGCGGCGTCTTACCGTCCGATGTCGTGGGTCTGCTGCGGTCACGCATTGTCCATAATGGATTAAGGAGCAGCCACCAAGGCGTGGGTCCGGGACCTCTTGGCCAGGCGGGATTCGGCGAGGCCGGCACCGTGCCTCACATGGCGAGCCCTACCGATACTTGCCCGGTCAGCGGCCGAGCAGGCGGGCAAAGAAGCCGGTGGATGGCTCGTTCTCGTGGCCGGGGCAGCGATCGTTCTTCGGGATGCCTCGCACGACCTGGTCGACGTGCTGGCCGCAGCCGGCCCAGGTGGTCTTGCCGCACGTGCGGCAGGTGACGGGTCGACACACGGTAAGTTCTCCTTCGGTCTGTTCGGTGATTGCGGGTCAGGCGAGCATGAGGAAGAGCTTCTCCAGCTCTTCGGCGGTCAGGCCCTCTTCGTCGCGGGCCGCTTTCTTGGGGTCGGTGATGCAGTCCTTCATGGCGGTGGAGATGATGGTGAATCCGGCGCGGTCGAGGGCGGCGGAGACGGCGGCGAGTTGGGTGACGACGTCGCGGCAGGAGCCGCCGGCTTCGACGGCGGTGATGACGCTGTCGAGTTGGCCGCGGGCGCGGCGGAGCCGGTTGAGGATCTTACGCTGAGTCTCCGGGTCGTGCATCGTCATGGGATTACTCCTTCGGTCCGACGTCGATGGGTTGCCTGGCCTCGGCGATGCCGAGGGTGTTGCGTGCCTGCTGCCGGCGGTGCCGGAGGTAGTCGACGGGGCAGCGGCCGGTGACCGAGCCGAATGCCGGTGCCACCGCGGCCAGCGCCAGTGCGACTGCGAGCCAGACCGAGAGGGCCACCGCTGCCACCGCGAACCCGAGCAGTGCCACGGCGAGGATCGCGCGGCCGGCTCGTTCGGCCGGGCTGGTGGAGCAGGTGGGGCGTGGTTCAGGCGGCATGCTGCGGGGTTCCTTCGGTGGTCAGGATCTGGCCGGCACGGGGGCCGAGCATGGCCCGCAGGGTGAGGATGCCGCCCGACAGGGACGCGGAGTCGAGGCCGGCTTGTGCGAGCACCCGGTGGGCGATGGCTGATCGCCAGCCGGAGGCGCACAGCACGCGGACCGGGCGGCCGGCGGCGGCCTGGCGTACGTAGTCGAGGCGCTGGCGCAGCTCGGTGTGCGGGATGTTCAGCGAGCCGGGTAGGTGTCCGGTGTCGAACTCTGCACTGCTGCGGGTGTCGAGCAGCAGCGCGCTGTCGATGACCTTGTCCAGGTCCTGGGCGTACCAGAGCGCCAGCGTGCCGTCCAGAACGTTGGCGCCGACCATGCCGGCGAGGTTGACCGGGTCCTTGGCCTGCCCGTACGGCGGGGAGTAGGCGAGGTCGAGGTCGATCAGATCCATCACCACCATGCGGGCACGGATCGCGGTGGCGAGCACGTCGATGCGCTTGTCGACCCCTTCTGTCCCGACGGCCTGGGCACCCAGCAGTAGTCCATCACCCTCGCGGAAGTGCACGAGCAGGTGGATCTGGCTCGCGCCGGGGAAGTAGCCGGCGTGCTGGTTGGGGTGCAGATGGATGGTGCGGAACTCGACCCCGGCCGCGGACAGCGACGCCCGGTTCGCGCCGGTCGTCGCGACGGTGAGGTCACCAACCCGCACGATCGCCGTGCCCACCGGCGACGGAAGCGGCCGGGCCGAGCCGGGGCGCAGGATGTCGTCAGCCACGAGCCGTCCGGCCCGGTTGGCCGGACCGGCCAGCGCGACCGGCCGCCGGATACCGGTGACCCCGTCGGTGCTGAGCACGGCGTCACCGGCGGCCCACACGCCAGGTGCGGAGGTGCGACCGTGGTCGTCGACAAGGACCGCGCCGCGTTCGCAGGCGATGCCGGCGGCCTCGATGAACGCGGTGTCAGGGCGCACCCCCACCGAGAGCACGATCAGATCGGCGGCGATCCGGCTACCGTCGGCCAGGACCACCGTGTCGTGGTCCTCGTCGGTGCAGATCTCGCCGGCCGCGACTCCCGTGTGGACGCTGACGCCCAGCCGGTCGAGCTCCTGCTCGACCAATGTGGACATCTCCTCCTCGATCGTGGGCAGCACATGGTCGGCGAGTTCGACCACGTCGACCCGTACGCCCTGGCGAGCCAGCGCCTCGGCCGCCTCCAGCCCGATGAAACCCGCACCCAACACGACCGCCCGGTCCACCCCCTCGTCGACCATCGCGCGCAGGGCCAGCGCGTCGTCGACGGTGCGCAGGGTGCGCACCCGCGGCGAGTCCAGTCCGGGCAGCGGCGGCCGTACGGCCGTTGCCCCAGGCGCCAGCACGAGCGCGTCGTAGTCGAGGGTCTGGGTCGCGCGTGCACTGTGGACAGTCACCGTACGGGTGGCGGTGTCGATCGCGGTGACCTCGTGTCGCATCCGTACGTCCAGGTTCAGCGCCGCCTTCAAGGACTGAGGCGTCTGCACCAGCAGGGACGAGGCTGTCCGGATCTCGCCGCCGACGTAGTAGGGTAGCCCGCAGTTGGCGAACGACACATGCTCTCCCCGCTCCAGCACGACGATCTCGGCGTGCTCATCGAGGCGGCGGGCCCGGGCGGCACAGCTCATGCCGGCGGCGACACCGCCGACGACGACTATCCTCACTTCGCCGCCCCCTGCGGATCGCGCTCGATCTGCGTCCGGACCTCATCCATATCGAGGCTCTTGATCGCCTCAATGAGCTTGTCTAGCTGCGTGGCGCTGAGCATGCCCGGCTGGGCGAAGACCAGCACCCGCTCGCGGAAGGCCATCAGCGTCGGGATCGAGGTGATCCGGAATGCGGCCGCGAGGTCCTGCTGAGCCTCCGTGTCGACCTTGCCGAAGACTACGCCGGAGTGCCGCTGGGCGGCGTCCTCGAAGATCGGACCGAACATGCGGCACGGACCGCACCACGCCGCCCAGAAGTCGAGCAGGACGATCTCGTTGCCGTCGAGTGTCTCCCGCAGGTTGTCGAGGGTGATCTCACGCGTTGCCATGAGGACGACTATACCCCCGGGGGTATGTGGCGTCCACTCCTCCATGGGTGCGCGGCGTCACGGCGAGCGAGCCGCGCGGGACAGCGCCACGAGTGCGAGCAGAGCGACCGCGGCGGCGGCCACGCCGAGGCCGAGGAAGCCGGCGGCGGCGAGCGCGAGACCGGCGAGCATCCCGCCGACCGCTCCGGCGAGGCTCATCAGCGAGTCGGACGCTCCCTGGGCGGCGACCCGCTCGGGCGACGGGACATTCGTCACGATCATGCTCGATCCGGCCACCGTCGCCGCCGACCAGCCCAGGCCGAGCAGCACCAACCCGACGACGGTCACGTGATGCGCGGCACCGCTAGAACCGGCGAGCAGTCCGGCGGCGGCTAGCGTAACCATGCCCCCGGCCACGACGGCGCCTCCGCCGAGCCGGTCGGTGAGCACACCCATCACCGGTGCCAGCCCGTACATGCCGGCGATATGCAGGCTGACCGTCACGCCGACCAGCGTCGCCGACGCGCCGTGCCCGGTCATGTGCACGGCCGTCACCGACATCACCGCCACCATCACCGCATGCGCGACCAGAACCGCGACCAGACCCGCCCGCGCCGCCGGGTACCGAGCCAGCGCCCGCATCCCCTGCCTGACGCCCGCCGCCTGCATACTCCGCACCTCGGGCACAGAACCACGCGGCACGTCCATAGTGGACTCACGACCGAGCGCGGTCAGGTACGAATCGGGGCGCAAACCCACCCAGATGACCGCCACGGCCAGCATCATCCCGACCGCGGACAGCACGAACAGACCCGACAGTACGGGCACGCCCACCACGGCCGCGACGTCGCCACCAACCCCAATCAGACTCGGGCCGGCGACGGCACCGACCGTGCCCATCCACACGACCAGCGACAGATCGCGTCCCCGATGCTCCGGCGCGCTCAGATCGGTCGCGGCGAAGCGGGCCTGCAGGTTGACCGCGCTACCGAAACCCAGCAACAGCCCGGAGAACACGAGCAGCCACAGCGCGCCGGTCACCGCGGCGAGCACCACCCCGACCGCGCCCCCGGTTGCGACCGACAGACCAGCCGACAGTGCCGCCCGGCGTCCGCGGGCAACGACGAGCCGCGCCAGCACCACCGCCGCCAGCGCCGCCCCCACCGTCATCGCGGTCGTCATCGACCCTGCCCACGCCCGCGACCCGGACAGCTGCACCGCGAGCAGCGACCCCACCGACACCACCGCACCGGCCCCGACCCCGCTGAGCACCTGGGCGAACGCCAGCAACACCAGGGTGCGCCGCTGAACCCCGCGACGGGTCGGGACGGTCACAGGCAGCGGCACGATCGAAAGCATACCCCCCGGGGTATAGTTCCCAACCAGCCGCGACCGCCGAACGTCCGCGGTCGCATTCGCGCCCTCGAGAGGAGAATCTTCGATGCGATGGTTCCGGGTACCGATGGCACTTGCCGCTCTGATCACCGCCCTCGTCGCGAGCCTGGGTGCCTGTGCCTCATCCGACACGATCGAGGTAGGTGCGGACACAGTCATCATCGACGTGCGCACACCGGCCGAGTACGCGCAGGGACACCTGGACGGCGCGCTGAACATCGACCTGCAGTCCGGCACCTTCGAGACGCAGATCGACAGCCTGCCCAACGACGGCGACTACATCGTCTACTGCCGCTCCGGCAACCGTTCCGCGCAAGCTGCGCAGATCATGGCAGCGGCCGGGTTCACCAACGTCCGCGACGCCGGAGCGCTGCAGGACGCGGCCGATGCCACCGGCCTGGCGATCGTCGCGTGATGAGTCCTGCCGTACGTCACGGTCGGGCACCGGGTCGGCGACCCGACCTCCTGCTTACTGGCCCCGGCCTTTGTCGCGCCCTGGGCGTGCGAGGCGATGCACCCGTCGCACCCCGCGCTCAACGCCGCGCTGTGCAGCTCACGGAATCTGGCGTACACACCGGGAATCGCGCGCCGCAAACTCCCTGACTTACACGACTTGTCAAACGAATAAAGCGTCCATCGCAGGCTCATCGTGCTCGTCGCTGTCTCGCTGCTACTAGCCGCTGTCTGTCTCTTTCCGGCCGCCGGCAAGCTGCTCGGACATCCCAAGATGCGCCAAGCCGCCGCACAGTTCGGCATCCCGCGGTCCCGGTATCAGCTCATCGCCATCCCTGAACTAGCCGCGGCCGGCGGCATTCTCGCCGGCCTGGTCTGGCGGCCCGCCGGCGTCGCCGCCAGCATCGGCATGGCGGTGCTGCTCCTCGGCGCTCTCGCCATCCACCGGCGCGCAAACCACAGCCCCCGGCCGTCAGCGCGATCTCGGCGTTAGATTGATGTTGGTCAGCGGATTGCGCGGTCCGACAAATGTCCTTTGCTGCAACCCGGCTTGGCCAACCGAGCTTGCTCGAGGATGCGTCGGTGCCTGGTCAGTAAGGCGCGCATACGGGATCACGGGACACTCGGGCGGCCCAATATATTGGCCTCGTGCTGACTGGCTGGCGGGATACGGTCGTGATGGCACCAGAGCCCATCGATCTGATCCGGGTGGCGTGACCAGCGAGCAGCGCTGGCGGCTCTCGCCGAGGGCGGGACGGAGTCGGATAGCGGCTAGATAGCTTGGCTCGTTCTGCCGCAGCAGCGTCATCGTGGTCCAGGCTGACAACGAGGCTCGAGAAGCGGCCGCGCCGTCGGCCAGCAGCGTGGACGTTCCACCCCACCGACGGCGCAGGCCAGCCCGCACACCGGTTTCTGGATGAACGCGTTCGTGCGCTCGCCGCACGGGAGGCGCTCGCCGGGAGGCACGGACAGTCCACTTCGCACAGAACGAGGTTGTGCGTCTCGTCGCCACGACCGACCATTCGCCAACGCCCGCGCCGCCAACCGGGCGGCCTGCCAGCTTGGTCCCTGCCACGACTCCAGCCTTGCCCCGCACCCGGCGAGTCCCGTAGGTTGCCGCTCTGGCGCAACGGTGACCGGACGACCCTGTCGGCCGACTCGGCGGGCCCGCCCTCGGCGCGACGGAGGTGGAGGACCATGCGCGTCTGGCGCGGCAGGAACTTGACTGGCCTGGTCGTGGCGATCACGGGCGCCGGTCGCGGAATCGGCGCGGCCATCGCACAAGCGCTCGGTCAGGCCGGGGCCAGTCTGGCCCTCGGTGACCTCGACGCCGACGCGGCCACCACCATCGAGGGCGCGGTCGCCGGCGCTCGACCGTACCGGCTTGATGTAACCGACACGGCGTCCTTTCGGGATTTCATCGATGCAGCCGAGGGCGACCTGGGTCCGGTCGACGTGCTGGTGAACAACGCCGGTGTCATGTGGGTCGGCGACTTCGCCCGTGAACCCGAGGCGGCGGCCCGTCGGCAAATCGACGTGAATCTTGGTGGCGTTATCCGGGGTATGAAGATCGTCGTGCCGCGCATGGTCGGTCGTGGTCGGGGACACATCGTCAACATCGCCTCAGCCGCAAGCCGAGTCCCGGCCATCGGCGAGGCGACATACTCGGCGACCAAGGCGGCTGTACTCAGCTACAGCACGGCGGTCCGGCTGGAGCTGCGCGGCACCGGGATAGCGGTCAGTGTCGTGATGCCTTCGGTGGTAGAGACTGACCTCGCGATGGGCACCGACCATGGCTTGGTGCCGCGGCTACGGCCCGACCAGGTCGCCGCCGCGGTCGCCCGGGTGATTGCCCGGCCCCGACCGGAGGTTTATGTCCCCGCCAGCCTGAGTGCCTTTGCCTTGGTGCTCGCCCTGATTCCGGCTCGCGCCCGGCACCGCCTGCACTATTACAGCGTGCCCAACCAGCTGAGAAGCAGCACAGTGGACAGACGCGTCGGCTACGAGCGGCGCAGCGGGCTGATCGACTGACACTCGGTCAGGTCAGGCCACTCCGTGGCAGTCGCGCTACTTCTGAATGCCTACGTGATCTCAGGCGGAGGAAACCGGCTCGCGCCGAACGACAGTAGCTTCCCGTCGACCGGGAGAAAATCTCCAGCGGAGGTACTAGACATCGTCCGAGGCGCTCGCTAACATTCCTCGTGTTGGAACGAGATCGGCAACAGACGCTGACGACGCGCCCCGCCCGTGGGCGCATGGCGGGCCTGAGCTGTTCACCGCAGGACAGTGATGCGGCGACGCTGGTAGGCCAGTAGAAACAGAGGAAAGGGAGGGCCGTACACCGTTTGATCGCCCGCCCCTGGCTGCATATCGGGGCCCGGGCGGACCCGCAGTTCCCATCTGTACGAAAGGTGGTCTCCGGTTAGGTTGATGCGATCTTCGCGCCCCGGCAACCGTCTCGTCGGCGGTGGGCGCGGATCAGACCACCGGCCGTAGCCGGTGGTGGTGTGCTCAACCAACACCCGGCGGCCCCGGGTGGTGCCCCAAGCCCGGGGGCCCTCGACCGCATGAAGGGGCGATAGCGCTTGGAAGGTGACCGTGGGCCAACCCGACGACAGGTTCGATGACGAGGACTACCCCGCCTACACAATGGGCGCCGCCGCAGAGATGATCGGTGCCACGCCGGACTTCCTGCGTCGGCTCGACCAAGCCAAACTGTTCACCCCGTTGCGCTCAGCCGGCGGGCATCGCCGCTACTCGCGTTACCAACTGCGCCTGGCGGCCAGGGCCCGCGAAATGGTCGATCAAGGAACCCCGATGGATGCGGCCTGTCGGATCATCATTCTGGAAGACCAGCTCGCAGATGCCCTACGTCTCAACGAGCAAGCCCAAGACCACAGCTCCCCATGACGCAGAGGCGGCAGACGGCCGCATCGTGCCGGCATCGGTCCGGCATGGGTGGTGAACGGACCCCGTCCTGCGGCAGGGGTGCTGGCAGCTGCGTCGACAACCGTGACAGGGTGAGGCGACCGGTGGACGTCGGCGTGGAGTTCGGCACTCCAGAGCGCTTGTGCGCAGGTGCTCCAGCGCGGTGCCGGTCCGCTTGACCGCATCGACATCCGCGGTGCTGGCTTGAGCGGTTCCGCACGGCTAGATCGTGGCATGTCACCAGCCGCCGGCGGTCCAGCGCGGCGGCGGCTGGTGACATGAGGGCGAGCCCGTGCTCGCACGATGATCGAGATGAGGGCACCGGCGGTGAGGAGCTCCCAGCTACGGCCGAACGAACCAGCCAGCTGGGCCAGCCGAACCGTCATTGGCGCCGCCTCCGGAGTGCCGCCGGCGAAGGTTAGCGCCACCGACAGGTCGTTCCACACCCAGAGGAACTGGAAGATGGCCAGGGACGCGAGCGCGGGCGTCGACAGCGGGATCACGATGGTTCGAAAAGTCCTGATGTAGCCCGCCCCATCGATGGTCGCCGCTCCATGATGTCCCTAGGGAGCTGCGCGATGAAGTTGTGCAACAGGAACACGGTTAGCGGCAGCGCGAACATCGTTGGGCGATCCAGACCGGGAAGTAGGTGCCGCCCAGCCCCAGGCCGGGATGATGGTGACGCTTCCGATGTGGAACCCGCCGGAGAAGAGGCGCAGCAGAGGTATGAGCGCCATCTGCAGTGGAACGACCTGCAGCGCGAAGATGATGAAGAAGAGGACGTCGCTGCCCTTGAAGCGAGTCCGGGCGAGCGCGTACGCGGCCATGGCAGCAAGCGTCACCGGCATGATCGTCGCCGGGATTGTGATGGCGAGCGAGTTGATCAGATAGGGCATGAGGCCCGCGCCGCGGACCCTTAGCACGCTCGAATGGCGGGGGCGCCCGGGTGCTGCAGGGCGAGCTCAAGGCGGCGGTTGCCGCGCTCAAGAACGACGGTGACGGCGCGATCGCCATCCTCGGTAGCGGTATCCTCGTCCGCGAGCTGATGGCGCACGATCTCGTGGACGAGTTGCGCCTGTTCATCCATCCGCTGCTGCTCGGCACCGGAAAGCGACTGTTCCGCGAACTACCCGCGCCGCGGGAACTGCGCCTCATGGAATCCTCGACGAGCAGTCTGGGCACCCTGGTTCTCCGCTACTCGATCGAGCGCTGACGTCGGTCGGGCGCTGACGTCGGTCGGGCGCGGTGATCCGCAGTCGGCGCCCTGCGGACTGTCTTGAATCCGGACCTGACCGCCATGTTGCCGTGGCGTGGCACGCCGTCCTGCGGCCCGCCGAGATCGCCTCGCGGCTCGGACGCGATGCGACGTGCGCGTCGGCGTCGCTGACCGGCACGCCGGGCCCAGGGGCACGCCGGCGCACTGCTACGACGGTGACGCCGGCCTCAGAGCTACGCGGTTCGCGCACTGCCGTGCGACATGAGGTCGCACGCTATGAGTGAGATAGCCAGACTCAGAGGTCGATCCATGTCGATGGCGTAGCTTCGGGTCAGTGTGCGTGACCTGTCCCCACCGCGACATGCCTGGCCGAGAGCGGAACAGGAGTGGCTGGGATGACGACAGGGCTGGCGGCGCCGTCGCCCGAGGTGGACCAGGGTGCGCCACCGTGCCAATACATCGAGCGCGCGAGTCGCGCTGGACGCTGCGCCCGGCTGCAGAAGCTCACGGCCCAACGACATCGAGTGCTTCGATGCGTCACTGTTGGTCAGGGAGTCCCGCCATTGGCGGGAAGAATGCCGTCTCTGTTGAGGTCGGCGGTCACATTCGCGGTGGTGCGTTCGATGTGCTGTACAAGGGCTGCCGCTGCCTGCTCGTCCCTGGCGAGGGTCCGCTCGGCGATCTCTCGGTGTTCAGCCGCAATGTCGCGGTCGGGGTCACGGCCCCGGGTGTAGGACCAGAACTGGTAGAGCTCGGAACAATCGCGCAGCCCTCGGGCGATAGAGGACAGTCGCTGGACGCCGGAGCCATCCAGGATCGCGTGATGGAACATACGATGGGCGTCGACCCATGCGGGGTTGACGCGCTCAGCGGTGACGATCGGGGTCCGGTCCAGCGCATGGTGCGTCGCGAGGACCCGGCCCTCCCACGTCAGGTCCCCGTGACGGATCGATTCGCGCAGGGCCAGCGTCTCGATGAGGACCCGAGTCCGGGTGAGGTCGAGCAGATCGTCGATCGAGAACGGCGTGACGACGAAGCCTCGCTGCGGATGGGACTGGACCAGCCCTTGCTCGGACAGTCGGCTGAGCGCCTCCCGGACGACGGCGGCGCTCACGCTGAACTGGCCGGCGATCTCGCTCAGCTTGAGCTTGCTGCCGGGTTGCATCTTGCCGTCGATCAGAGCCGAGTAGATCGCCTCGTGAACCTCGTCGACGAGGGTCGGCTTGCCAGTCGTGATCGCCACCGGAACATCGTAGAGCATATGAAGGATCGTTGCTGAAACAGAAAAAAATCGACATTACATTGAAGTGTCGCCGAAAACTAGCTAGTCTTGCCCGGCCGGAGCGATGCATCGGCGCCTGCGTCGGCACGGTCACCGGGCGCTGCGCCGTCGCCGGTGGGAGCGGGTCCTCGACCTCAAGGGAGACGTCGTGTCCGACGTGGAAACCCAGGTCCTGATCGTCGGCGGCGGAGGCGCAGGTCTGACCGCCTCGATGCTGCTGTCGAAGCTCGGTGTGCGGTCGTTGCTCGTCAATCGCCTGTCCGACACATCGATCCTTCCCAAGGCTCACGTAATCGGTGCGGATGGCGGTCGGATGGTGGGCCGATGTGTCGGGATCGATCTCGCCGGTATGCGGAACGTGATGAGGATGGTCCCGGTCCATATGAGCGCCGAACTGTCTCCTGCATGGTCGGGCCGGGGACGGGCTGTTGGACACGTACGAGGCCGAACGCCAGCCGGCCGGCATCAACAACGTGACGTGCTCGGTGAACAACGTCTTCAACCACTTCACGATCGATGCCTCGATCGGCTTGTCTCCGGAGAAGTCGGCGGAGGAGAACTGGGCCGAGTTGCGGCCGCTGTGGGAGGACGGCCCGCGCTCGGACGAGAAGCGCCACAAGATCAACCAAGCTCTGGTTTCGCAGCCGATGGAGTTCCACCACATCAACACGGAGCTGGGCTTGACCTACGAGTCCAGCGCCGTCATCGACGATGGCAGCGGGCCTCACGTGCCGCTCGATCCCGTGCGCATCTACGAGCCCCGGACCAAGCCTGGCCACCCGCTGCCGCACGCGTTCGTCGAGCGTCAGGGCGAGCGACTGCCGATCGGCAATCTCGTCCACTCTGGACGGTTCCTGCTCCTGGCCGGCGAAGACGGTCAGGCCTGGGTGGAGGCCGCGACCGCCGTAGCGGCGGAGAACGGCATTCCGATTACGGCTGGCACCGTCGGCGTCATCGGCAGCGAGTACATCGACGTGCGCGCGCCTGGACCCGCTCCCGAGAGATCTCTCCGGAAGGTGCCGTGCTGGTGCGCCCGGGCCGTTACATCGCTTTCCGCAGCATGACCGCGGTCGCCGACCCCACGGCCACCCTACGGCGGGCGCTGTCGGCGTCCTGTCCACGGCTTAGGGCTGACCGGCACTTCCCACCGGGATCGGCTGATGTTCGACCCCTGCGAAAGGACAAAGTTACATGCGACTCGGCAACCTCGACGGTCGACTTGTCCTGGTCTCCTCCGACGGCACGGTCGACGTGGAGACCCTCAGCGGCGGGCGCTTCTGTGCCGATCCCCAGGGGATCTACGCACGCTGGGAGGAGTTCCGCGACTGGGTCGCGTCGGCCGACGCGGATGCGACGCAGCCGTACGAGCCCACCCGACTCGGGCCGCCGGTACCCAGTCCGCGACAGATCTTCGCCATTGGGCTCAACTATCGCGACCACGTGGCCGAGACCGGTATTGGCCAGCCGACCGCGCCGGCGGTGTTCACGAAGTTTCCGACCTGCCTGGCCGGACCGCACGACCCTGTCGTGCTGCCGCCCGGCTCGGTGGACTGGGAGGTCGAACTCGTTGTGGTGATCGGACGCCGCTGCGAGCGAGTCGCCGAGCAGGCCGCCTGGTCGCACGTGGCCGGTGTCATGGTCGGCCAGGACCTCTCCGAGCGTCAGCTGCAGCTGGCCGGGCCCGCACCCCAGTTCTCCCTAGGGAAGTCGTTCGCGGGATTCGGTCCGGTCGGGCCAGAACTGGTCACCATCGACGAGCTGAAAGACCCGAATGATCTGGCGCTGAGCTGTCGCCTGGAGAATGGCGCCACGCTGCAGACTGGTCGCACCCGCGACATGATCTTTCCGGTACCCGACCTGATCGCCCGGCTGTCGGCGGTCTGTCCGTTGCTACCCGGCGACCTCGTCTTCACCGGCACGCCAGCCGGCGTAGGCGTCGGGCGCAAGCCACCTCAGTTCCTGCAACCCGGCGACGTACTGATCAGCCGCATCGACGGAGTTGGAAGTCTTCGCAACCTGATGGTCACCGCCGAAGGCCTCGCCGCCCTCACGACCGGTGCTCACCGGAACTAGTCGTGTAACGCTCTGCCCGGGTGCCACCGTCGCGCCCCGTCCCCCCGCGCTGAACGGAGATCTCTACATGGCCATCACGTCGGCGCCGTCCGTCGTCGAGCCCGACGACCTCGCCACCATCGAAGCCATTCCGCGCGCCAACCGCGACCTGCCGATCAGCACCTATGACGCCGTCCTGCGGGCTGCCCGTCGCTGGCCCGGCCGCCAAGCCCTGGCGGTCAGGCCCGATGGGGCCACCTGGGGCGGACGCAGTGCCATGGTCATATGCGGAACTCGCCGGC
>JBQGBY010000058.1:0-3424 GCA_052038195.1 Micromonosporaceae bacterium
GAAGACCACGGCCAACGCCGGCACGATGAGCATCAGCGGGTTGACGGCGCCCCCTTCGGCCGCGCTCGGCTCATCGCCGAAGAGCAGCCAGGCCGGACCGCAGATGATCGCGGCGAGGAAGCCGGTCCAAGCGAGGCGCCCGGCCGCCCGCCGGGGGCTCCGGCGACTCCAGTCGACCCTGTTGCGCGCCAACACTCGCACACTCCTACCACCGACTCGCGTCCGCCAGGACAGGGCCGGGCAAGGGCCGAGCAAGAGCCACCTTGACGCCTGTTGCCGGCCAGCGCAACCCTCAACCGATCGGCCGCGCCGGCGCGACCGGGAACTGACATCGCAGCCACGCCCGGCGTCATGAACAACCCGCAAAGCCCATGCACGTTGTTCATGGCCGACTCAAGGCGGTCGCGCGCGGGGCCGGCCGACGGCAACCACGCGCCGAGCCGTAGACTGGCCGGCGTGCCGATTGACCGGGATGGCCCACTCCGGGCCACATTGGCGCTTGTTGCGCCCGGCACCGCGCTGCGCGACGGCCTCGAACGAATCTTGCGCGGGCGGACGGGCGCGCTGATCGTACTCGGCCATGACCGCGCCGTCGAGACGATCTGCACCGGCGGGTTCGCGCTCGACGTGGAGTTCTCCTCCACCCGGCTGCGCGAGCTGTGCAAAATGGACGGCGCGGTCGTGCTCTCAAGCGACGGCACGAGGATCGTCCGGGCGGCGGTCCACCTGATGCCCGACCCGACGATCCCGTCGGAAGAGAGCGGGACCCGGCACCGTACGGCGGAGCGGGTGGCGAAGCAGACCGGGCACCCGGTCATCTCGGTGAGCCAGTCAATGCACATCATCGGCCTCTATGTGAACGGCACCCGGCACGTCATCGACGACTCCACCGCGATCCTGTCGCGCGCCAACCAGGCACTCGCCACATTGGAACGCTACAAGCTGCGCCTCGATGAGGTCAGCGGAACGCTGTCGGCGCTGGAGATCGAGGACCTGGTCACCGGCCGGGATGCCATCACGGTGGTCCAGCGGCTCGAGATGGTTCGCCGCATCGCGGACGAGATCGAGGGTTACGTCATCGAGCTCGGCACCGACGGCCGGCTGCTCGCGCTGCAGCTCGACGAGCTGATGGCCGGAGTGGACAGTGACCGGGCGCTCGTCGTCCGCGACTACATCCCGGCGACGAGGCGCTCCCGCACCGCGGAGGAGTCGGAGGACGAGCTAGACCGGCTCTCGGCGAACGAGCTCATCGACCTCGGAGCCGTGGCCAAGGCGATGGGGTTCCCCAACACCGTCGATGCGCTCGACGGGGCCATCTCGCCGCGGGGTTTCCGTCTGCTGGCCAAGGTGCCCCGGCTGCCGACGCCGGTGGTGGACCGGCTCGTCGAGCACTTCGGCAGCCTGCAGCGCCTGCTCGGGGCGACCGTAGAGGACCTGCAGACGGTTGAGGGGGTCGGCGACGCCCGAGCGCGCGGGATCCGGGAGGGCCTGTCCCGACTCGCCGAGGCCTCGATCCTCGAGCGGTATGTCTAGACCTTCACGCGCAGGGCGAACGGTTCACTGAGCTTCTGGTCCAGCCGGGCCACGAGCTGGAGGGTCGCGGCGGTGTCGGGGGCGCCAGCGGAGCAGTTCACCGACCCGTCGCCGGCGCGGCTGCGGGTGCCGGCCCAGCGCCGGGTGAACGACACCTCCTGGCCGGGAGCGAAGGAGCGCACATCGCTGCCGGTGTTCGGATTGCAGTCATCGGAGGACCAGATGACGCGGTCCTGGTCCAACAGGCGCAGCTCCTGCATGTCGGCGCCGACGTCACGGTCGCACGTGCGGGTGGAGACGTTCTTGATCCGGATCGTGACGTCGACCGGCTGCCCCGCGGCGACCTCGGGGTTGGCGGCCGACGCCGTGACCTCCATCTCCGGGTCGGTGCACGGACCGGTCGCCCCCGGCACCGGCAGTGTGTACGCCGGTTGGGTCGTGGGCGGTGGTGTGCCGGTGGTCGGCCGCAGCAGAGTGGTGGTCGGGCTCGGGGTTGAGTCCGGACTCGGGGTGGTCGTCGTCGCCGGCTGGGTGCTGCCCGCCGTCGGGGCCCCGGTGCAGGCGTACGCGACGACCAGGATCACCATGGCCAGGCCGACCAGGACCAGCAGACGCCGTCGCCAGTAGACGGCGGCCGGAAGGGGACCCACGGTCAGCCGCATGGCACCTCACCGTAGTAGCGAAGCACTGGCCGACCCGCACGACGCGCCGGACGCCAGAGTCGGGCCCGTTACAGGTAGACCTTCCGTGGATGGACGGCGTGGGCTCCGGCGACGCGATCGAGAAAGAGTAGCCCGGCGCAGTGGTCCACCTCGTGTTGCAACGCCCGTGCTTCGAAGGCGTCCGCCTGGACCTCGACCGGGTCGCCGGATCCGGGTGCCTGTCCAACCACCGCGACCCGGCCCGCCCGGCGCACGTCACCGGTGAGGTCGGGCACGGACAGGCAGCCCTCGCGACCGACCTTCCACTGCGAGCCGGACACGACCGTGGCGTTACACAGGGCCAACAGACCGTGGCAGGACCTCGCCTTCGGGTGCCCCGTCACATCCACCACAAACACCTGCACCGGCACGCCGACCTGAACCGCGGCGAGGCCGACGCAGCCCGGTGCGGCGCGCATGGTCGCCGTGAGGTCGGCTACGAGCCGGATGATGTCGGGGTCGCCGGGGTCCACCGCCTCACCCGGTCGGGCCAACACCGGATCGGGCGCGCGTACCACCTGCAGAACCGCGCCACCCTCCGATGTGTCCTCACTCACAGTGCTTTCTGGTTCGCTCACAGCAAATCGACTTCGGCTGGGCGCAGCTGGGCCTCGACGCCCAGACCGGTGGTGATCTCGTGCAGTCGGTCCCGGAGCGCCGCGATGTCTACTGTGGAGGGCAGGTCGACCTCGGCGACCAGCACGTACAGTTCGCCGGTGAGCCGGGTGCTCAGATCGGTGACGTTGCCGCCGACCTCCGCGATGGCGCGCGACACGGTTGCGACGATGCCGAGCCGGTCGGCCCCGTGCAGGCTCAGGACGTACGGCCGGCCCACGGGCTCCGGCTCCGGCTCCGGCCCGATCTCCCGTACGGTCACGACCAGCGTCCCCGCGGCGGCCAGCAACGCGAGCCCGGCCTCCACCTCATGCGTCGCCGGCGGACCGGCGCAGATCAGCGTCATGGCGAAGTGACCGCGCAGTCTGGTCATGGTCGAGTCGGTGAGGTTCAGCCCCAACCCGGCCAGGACCTCCGCGGCGTCGGCGATGATGCCCGGCCGGTCGTGGCCGATCACGGTGATGGCGTACTCGTGCACGGGTTCATCCTCGCCCACGGCCGCCCCGTGCCGCGCCGGTGGTCCCCCCCAAGTGCACACGTGCCAGGATCGCAGGCGATGACACCATCGTCGCCCA
>JBQGBY010000059.1:0-19500 GCA_052038195.1 Micromonosporaceae bacterium
GGGCCGGGGCGGTAGGACGGGCAACCGCTTCATGCACGCCTCGATACCACATGGACGCCATATCGACGCGTGACCCGGGGCCAATGGCCCTGTCGCCGAGGGCCGGGCCGAACGACCATGGCGGCCGCGGCGGCTCGTCGCCATCATCGCTGACGGGAGGAGCGATGCAACCACGGGGTGTTCGCGCAGCATGCGCGGTTCTCGTTCTCGCTCTGGGTCTGGTGGGTGCCTGCTCGACGGGGTCGGAACAGGCCGGCGCCATGCCGACGGAAGAAGTGACTCCCACGCCGACGCCGGATGTGGGTCCTGACCTGTTCACCCTCCGTACCTACCCGCGGGTCGACGGATCGACCGCGACCCATCCGCTCTCGATCGCGTTCACGGAGGCGTTCACCGGCGCCAATGTCACGCCCGAGCTCATGCCGATCTCCAAGACCCACCAGGCCTATCTCAACCTGATCGCGGGCGACGTCGATCTGATCCTGGTCACCAGCCCGTCCGAGGACGAGCTCGCCGCGGCCCGCGCCGCTCGCGTCCAGCTCGAGGTGATTCCGGTCGTCCGCGAAGGATTCGTGTTCATCACCAATGCGGGAAACCCGGTCACCAGCCTGACGGTCGACCAGTTGCGCGACATCTACGCGGGGCGTATCACCAACTGGGCCGAGGTCGGTGGACCGTCGAGTCCCATCACGGCCTACCAGCGGCCGGAGAACTCGGGCTCACAGACCGGCATGCTCGACCTCGTGATGCACGGGACGCCGATGATGGAAGCCCCCCAGAACGTCGTCATCGCGGGCATGCAGGAAACCGTCGATGTGATCGCCACCTACGAGAACTCCTCCGGGGCGCTGGGCTACTCGTACTACTACTTCGTCACCGCGATGTACGGCGACCTCGCGGCGGGCAATGCCCAGGACGGCGTGCGGCTGCTGTCGGTGGACGGGGTGGCGCCTACTCCGGAGACGATCCGGTCCGGCGCCTATCCGCTGACCAGCGCCTACTACATCGTCATCAACAAGGCTTCTCCAGCCGGCAGCCCGGCCCGGGTGCTCGCGGAGGCGATGCTCTCGACGTATGGGCAGCGCGTGGCCCAGCGGGCCGGGTACGTGCCGATCGTGGAGCTCCCACCGGAGACGTCGACCTACCCGCCACCGCCGCCGGGACCGTACAGCCTCGCCTCGCCCGATGAGGCGATCCGGCTCCACCCGATCACCATCTGCCAGCGGGAGGAGCCGGCCCACGGGACGAGCGTGCTGCGGCTGACCGTCGATGGGCTCGCCGACCAGCAGGTCGAGGACGCCATCAACGCCCGTTTCCGCGAGGCGCAGGACGAGTTTGCGCGGGTCCGCCATTCGGTTCCGGTGTGGTCGACCTTCACCAATGCCTATGCCGCCGCCGCGCCCGATCCGGCTGGCTGCACGCGCGTCCACACCTTCGGCAACGTGATCTCGCTGCAGTCGCATGGCAGGGGAGCCAACGCCGTCGTCAACGTCCGGCTCGATACCGGTGCGGAGATCGCCTTCCGCGACCTCTTCGTGGACGGCGCGAACATCGAGGGGATCGTCGCCGACGCCTACCAGTCGGCCATCCTCATGGAACCGATGGAGCCCGATGCGAGGATCATCGATCTCATCGGTGACCTGCAACGCGACCCAGATCCGGACTTCGCCATCATCACCAGTGACACGATCTGGGTGCGCGTCGGTGATCGTCAATTCTCCTTCGAGCTGTCCGACTACTGGCAGTCAGTCGCGATCGTCAAGCGGTTCACTACGCCCGACGACGACCGCCTCTACACCGACACCCAGCACACGATCACCTGCCCGGCATTCGTCGTGCCGGAGGGGCCGGCGGCCATCTGCTAGACGACCCGCGTCGGTCGTGCCGCCGACACCTGCCCACACCAAGGTCATCCGGCACAGCCCGCAGTCAGACTTCAGGTCCGGTCGGATGACCTCGCGTGCGTACGGGTCACACGTGTGGGCTTCTCCGGGCCACCGCTCGACCGGGTCGTAGGGTCACGGTGTGTCGACGCGTGAGCTGGTGGTGCTCGGGACCGCGAGTCAGGTGCCGACCCGAGACCGCAACCACAACGGGTATCTTCTGCGGTGGGACGGGGAGGGGTTCCTCTTCGATCCGGGTGAGGGCACCCAGCGGCAGATGATCCGGGCCGGGGTCGCGGCCTCGGATGTTACCCGTCTCTGTCTCACCCATTTCCATGGTGATCACTGTCTCGGGGTACCGGGTGTCGTGCAGCGGCTGTCGCTGGACCAGGTGGCGAATGTCGTCGTGGCGCACTACCCGGCGTCCGGCGCGGACTACTTCGAGCGGCTGCGGCACGCCTCAGCCTTCGACGACAGCGCCCCGGTCGTCCAGGCACCGATCCGGGGCGATGGGGTGGTGGCGACGGGGGAGTTCGGCACGCTCACGGCGCTGCGGCTTGACCACTCGGTCGAGGCGTACGGTTACCGCCTGGTCGAGCCCGACGGCCGCCGGATGCTCCCCGATCGCCTGGCCGCGCACGGGATCTCGGGCCCCGACGTGGGCAGGTTGGTGGGCGAGGGGCACATTCACGTGTCTCGCGGCGAAGGGCCATCGTCGGGCAGCGATGGCGCCGTGGTGCCGGTCGAGGAGGTCAGCGAGGTGAGGCACGGGCAGCGGTTCGCGTTCGTCATGGATACCCGGCTGTGCGAGAACGTCCATGTCCTTGCCGACGGCGCCGACCTGCTGGTGATTGAGTCGACCTACCTCGATGCACAGGCTGAGCTCGCCGCCGAGCGCGGACACCTCACGGCCGGGCAGGCGGCCCGGGTCGCCGCCGAGTGCGGCGTGCGACGGCTTGTGCTGACGCACGTCTCGCCGCGCTTCGACGACCCGACGGTCATCGCCGACGAGGCGGGCAGGCACTTCGGCGGCGAGCTCGTCATCGCCAAGGACCTCGACCGTGTCCCCGTGCCCTCGCGCCGCTGAGCGCCGGCGCCACCGCCGCATCGGTGTTCAGCTTGCCCCACCGGAGCCGACCTCGAGATCCATGACAGCTCCGCCCGGGCATCGACCGACGCCCCCGCGCCACGACCGACGCCCCGGCAGGCCCGCCGGCCGCGGGTCCGCCCGGCCGGACCGGCCTGAGCCCGAGAACGCGCGGCCGACCCCATGGCGTCGCCTGAGCCACTCTGGATCTCGAAAGCACTGCGAGGTCGAACCAACGCCCTTACGTTTCGCGGTTTGCTGCCGTAGCTCATGCTTCGCGGGCCAAGCCCGGCGCTGATGCCGGCTAGCCCGCGACGATGCCCGGGATTTACTCGCCGTCGAGGGCGTCCCCGGTGAGGCCGGCTATCTCGTCGGCTATCAGGATCAGCTCGGCCGCCGTGAAGACCAGGTCCGACTGATCGCCGGGGTCCTTCGGGCGGTTGACGCTGAGTTCGAGGACCCGGCCGCCAGGCAGCTCGATTGCGACCGTCCGGGTGGTCAGGGGAACCGGGCCGGTCACGCCGATCGGCTCCTCGTCGGCGCGCCTCACGGCTCACCTCCCCTTTCGCTCCATCTCTACGCGCTCGTACGACACGGCAAACGGCCGAGAGGGTTGCACGCAAACGCGGTGTTCCGAGCCGGTGGGCGCACCACCGTCGGAGGCGGGCTGTCCTCCGCAGGCGTCGCAGCCGCCGGCGCATGGTCAGACTCCGCTTGGCGAGCTCCTGGGATCGAGCGACTTACGTCACTAGATTGGTTGCGCCAGCACGACGCGGCGGTCGTAGCCGGAACAGCCACCGCAGCGGTCGGCTGTAACGCGCGAGCGCCGTGAAGGCCGCCACGAAGAGCCAGGCGGCCGCGACTGTGAGGCCCCAGCGCGTCCACACTGACAGGCCCGTACCGACGAGGAGGAAGGTCGCCGCGGTGACGGGCACGAAATGGAGCACATAGAGCGGGAAGGACAGGTCCCGTGCGATGGCGACCGCTCGCGACTCGCGGGCAAGATAGCGCCGGCTGAAGCCGATCGCCGCGACGACAAGACCGTAGGCGGCGGCACCGCGGAACGCCTGGGCGAGGATGTTCGCCCCGCTGTAGCCCTCGGGGACCGGCATCAGGCGGTAGACCGCCATCCGGCTTGCGAACGCCCCGACGCCCAGGGCGAGGGCGACGAACCGCGCCCGTTCAGCCGCTTCGAGCAGGGACTGGTCGCGGCCGGCGACAGTGCCCATGACGAAGAACGAGAGATAGACGGTGACGTTGGCCCAGTCGTTCACAAGGGTGTGGAACCCCGGCCAGCCCGGCCGGAAGGTCGCCTCGAGCAGGGCGATCCACAGCGCCGGAGCGAGGATCCATGCTCCCCGCCCCAAGCGGGCCGAGAACTCCGCCAGCCACACCGAGGCGCCGTCACCCGCGAGCCGCAGAGCGAAGGGCAGCGCGATCGCCGAGAACGTGAAGAGGTAGGCCAGGAACCAGAGATGGCCCCACTCGTAGTTGCCCGGGCTCGCCGGTCCCATGTTGATGGCGTTGAAGAAGTGCGGGTAGAAAGCGATGAGGCCGCCGGAGAAGCGGTCGAAGTCCACCGCCCGCAGCCAGGACTGCACCGGGACTACGAGGAGCGTGCCGACGAGGAGCGGGATGAGAAGTCTGTTGGCGCGCTCGCCCAGAAACTCCCCCGGTCTCCGTTTCCTGAGCGCGGCCGCCGCGCCGACTCCCGCGATGAGGAAGAGGAGGTGCATGCCCCAGTTGTCCGTGAGCACCGTGAAGGTCCGCATCGCCTCGGGCCCCGAGTCGCCCCGGTTCGTTCCCGCCAGGATCGCGTCGCGGACCGGCTCGTCGTACACGTAGACGACTCCCAAGCCGGTGAAGGAGATAGCGGCGTGGAAGGGGGCGAGCAGGAGTACGACCAGAAAGCGGAGCCAGTCGAGGTAGACCAGACGCTGGCCCGTCGGCCGGGCCACGTCGCTTGTCGCGTCAACCGGTGCAGACACGAGCAATCGTCCAACGGCGCCCGGCCATCGTGCACGTGCCGAAGGTCCCCGCGTCGCATCGTTGAGGCGTTGCCCGACCGCCCCGACAGATCACCGCGTCGGTGCGGTGGGGTCGAGCAGCTCTGCGCGCCAGAGGGCGAACTGCTCACGCAGCCCGTCGAGGCCCTCGCCGACCAGGCCGTACCGCGCGAAATCGTCGGCTTCGAGCAGCTGCGCCTGGGCGAGCGCCTCAGCGAAGACTCTTCTGTCGAAGGTGATGTCCGAGCGCTCGGCTAGCTGCAACAGCATCGATCGGTCGTAGCGACCCGACCGGAGCATCGCCTCGATATCGATGAAGTCACACGCGTGGGCACGCTCGTAGAGCGCGCGCATCTTGTTGGTAACCACGTCGTCGGGGTGCAGGACAGGCCCGATCGAGATCCGGACTGGTTCGTTGGCACGAAAGTCCACGCCGAGTTCGACCTTCGCGGTCTGCATGCCATCGGAGACGGTTAGCCGGGTGAAGGTGTCGTGGCGCCGCTCGGCCTCCACGCTCATACCCGCGGCGAGGTATGCGTCGACGATCGCACTGGCCGCGGTTTCGAAGTCGCCCCGCCGCTCCCAGATCGTGAAGAGATCGATGTCCTCGGTGGGTCGCTTGAGGAAACCGGCCGCCAGCACCGCGTGGCCGCCGGCCAGGGCGAACCCGTACCGCTCCCCGGCGTCGAGGCCTATCCGGGCGAGACCTCGGTGGAAGGCGTCCACGTCAGGGGGCTTGTGCAGGTCGCGACGCCGCCAGCTCCGGAGGCTCATCGGCGCACCCAGGAGCATCGCGATGAGCCCACCCACCGCGAGGACGATGAGCGCGTGGCGCCATCGGGCCGAGTCAGAGAGTTCGACCAATGCCGGCGATCCGGTGGGGAAGCCGTGAACCAGTTGGGCCGCCGCGGAGCCGTCGCGGCGGGTGAGCCACTCTGCGCCGAGCAGCACCAGGCCGGGCAGTGCGCCGCCGACCAGGTACCACAGCACCCGGCTGCCCTCCGCGCGCAGGACCCGCAGCGTGCAGAACGCGGCGGCCAGGCCGGTCACCAGAGACTGGCCCACGACGAAACGGGTGTCCGCGGCCTCCCCGCTGCCGAGGAACGTCACCAGGTTCGGCTGCAACACGCCGAAGATCACGCCGGCAAGGAACACCCAGGTGCTGCCCCACAGACCCGCCTTCAGCACGTGGCTCGGCAGCACAGCCAGGGCACCGCCGACGAGGCTCGCCGCGCCGACAGCGATCGCGAGCGCCATGATCGACGCACTATCGCCGTACCCGAACCGGGTGCCGGCCGCCGCCGCCAGACCGAAGAGGGTGCCGCAGGCCAGGCCGGCCAGCAGCCGCCCGCCCGCGCTCCGGAAGCGCGATCCGGCCGCCGCGCCGATGGACGCGCCGGTGACCAGCGTCGCGGCGACCACGCCGGGCAGGGCCGCGGCCGCGGTGCCGAGCGCGTCGGAAACGTTCTCCCCGCTGCCGGTGATCGTGGCGTGGGTGGTGTACATGCTGGTGCCGAACCAGAACAGCCCGGCGAACAACGGGGTGATCGCGCCCGTTGCGACCGAATCGGTACTGGTGTCGGTGGTGTCCTTAGCCATGCATCCAACCTTGTCGCCGCGGCGGATAGATCAAGAATCGTACCCCGGATCGCCGTGCCGTTGCTCTCGCGACAAGGCCCCCGGGTGGCGGAAGGTGGGTGGCGGGCGCACCGGTGCCACACGGCTTCGTGAGTGAAGATCACTGGGTGTCGGCCACGGGCGGCGGGGTGCATCCGCTCCACCCGGCGATCTCCACTCGTCCGACCGAGCGCCGAGCGAGGCTCGACCGGGTCGTACGGCCGATGGGACGGGGTCGTTCGGCTCGTGCCCGTACGATCGGTCGCGGCGAGGGTCGGCGTATGCCACAGCCGTACGCGGTCCATGACGGGCTGGCCGTGTACCGGTTTGGTGACGGTGAGCCGATCCTGTTCATGCCGGGTCCGCACCGGTTCCAGCGGCCGGGCCTGCGCAGTGCGGACGCACTGATCGACGGACTGATTGCCCTGAATCGCAGTGTGGTCACCTTCGACCCGCCCGGCTCGGGCCGCTCCACGAGAGCGGCGCGCCTGTCCATGGTGGAGATGCACGAGTGCGCCGAGGAGGCGCTGCGGGTGGCGGGGGTGCCGGCCGCCGTCGACTCGCTGGGACACAGCATGGGTGGGCTCGCGCTGCTCGCCTTCGCCCTTGACCGCCCCACGCTGATCCGGCGCCTCGTGCTTGTCGGAACCGGTACCGGCGGGCGGTCCTACCTGAACGCGCCGGGCGCGCTATGGCGCCGCGGCCACCGCCGTTTCGGCCAGGTCGCCGTGCTGGGCACGCTGCACCTGCTGCTGCGGCGGCTTGGCAGCGAGCGGCTTCTCAACAACCTCGTCCAGATCGAGTCGTTCCATGACCGCCGCCTCGCCCGGCCAGCCCGGGTTACGCTCGCGGACTGGTTCCGCCCCGCCGCCGGGCGGGCAGACTGGCACACGGTGGCCCGGCGGCTGGACTACGCGGCTCGCCTCGGCGAGATCGACGTACCCACGCTTGTCCTGTGTGGACTCCATGATCCGCAGTACCCGCGGGCATGCTCCGAGGAACTGGCGGCGGGGGTACGCCGAGCCGAACTGATCCTGTTCGAGCGCAGCGGGCACTACCCGTTTATCGAGGAGCCAGCTGGCTTCTGGCCCGCGGTCGGCACGTTTCTCAACACACCACCATCGGCGGCGTGATCCGCGGCTAGGCCCGTGGGCCATGGCCAGCGACCTGGTCACGGCCCGGGCGGGACCGAGATCGTGCCGCTGCCCACCATGAGCGTGACCTCGACAGCGCTGGCCGGATTGCTCGCCACACCGATGGTCTTCTCACCGACGTCGACATCGGCGACGATCAGGCAGCAGCCGTCGGGCAGCACCCCGGTCAGGTCGCCGACGTCCACCCGCACCTCCACGTCGCCCGTGCCGGGCAGCTTGAGCCGCGACCTGAACGCTAACTGCTGCGGAGCTTCCGGTAATCGGCGAACGCCCGCACGGCGGCGTTCACGTCGGCCTCATTGGTGTAGTAGTGGACGGCAAGGCGTACCAACGACCCGCGTGGGCTGGTGAAGATCCGCTGGTCGGCCAGGCAGGCGGCCAGGCGTGCCGGGTCGTCGTCATAGACAGCGACCATCGGGCCACGGGACCCGGCCGAGCTCGGTGAGCACACGCGCTCGCCCATGGCCACCAGCTCGCGATGCAGGTGGTCGGTTGAGGCGGCGATGTGTCGGGCCACGTCCTGCGAGTCCACAGTGGACAGCAGGTTCAAGCCGGCGGACGCGGCATACGCGGCCGGCACCGACGGGGTACCGATCTCGTACCGACGGGCATGGGGCGGGTAGTCCACCTCCCGAGGGTTGAAGCCGAAGGGATCGACGCGACCGAACCACCCGGTGAGCTGGGGGTCCAGGTCGCGCTGCGTGCCGCGCCGGACATACAGGAACGCCAGCCCGGCAATACCGAGCAGGTACTTCAAGGCCCCGGCGACCAGATAGTCACAGTCCAACTCGGTGACGTCGATAGGCTCGACTCCGGCGCCCTGGTAGGCGTCGATGAATACCTGCGCGCCCCGGCGCCGGGCCAGCGCGATGATCTCGGGTACGGGCGGCCGTTGTCCGTGCCGGTAGCTGATCAGCGGTACCGATACCAGCCGCGTCGAGTCGTCGATGGCTCGGTCATACCCGTCGGCGGTGACGAACGTGTCGACCGTTTCGGCGAACCGGACCCGCGCGTGCCGTTGGCGTTGGGCGAGCCAGACCTGCGCGATCGAGGGGAACTCCGCGTCGCAGGTCACGATCGTGTTCTGTGGCGCCCAGGCAAGGCCCGAAGCGACCTGGTACGCCCCTTCCGAGGCGCAGGAGACGATCGCTATCTCGTCGGTGCCCGCGCCGATCAGGTCAGCGAACCGGCGGCGGGCGTCGTCAATCCGCTCGAGCCACCGATGCCACGGGTTGCCGTGCTCGAACATCGACCGTTGGAACTCGGTGAGCGCGGCCATGACCACATCGGACAGGGCTCCCTGACTGCACGAGGCCAGGTTGTGCATGTCCCCGAGGGCGGGAAAGTGGGACCGGAACGAGGGCGGGTCAGTGAGCATCGATCGCCTCCCGAAGCTCGTCGAGCGCTGCCCGCGCTGTCGGTGCGCCGGGTCGGTCTCGACCGGCCCGGAGGTCGGCGAGGCGGGCCAGGCTCGCGATGACAACCTCCAGCGGCGGCCCGCTCGCCGTGACGTCATGGGTGTTCTCCGCCGGAGCTGTCTTGACCGGCTGCTCCAGGAACGGTTTGACGAGTCGGTAGTGGTGGAACGCGTACGCGGCGCCGTGCGCCCGCCAGACCGAGAGGAACAGCGCTGCATTGGTCCTGGCCGGCGGGGTGAGTGGGCCGTCACGGTTCAGGGCGAGCAGATCCGCCAAGAGTGAGCGGCATGTGACGACACGGCGCAGTACGGGCTGGTCCTCCGGGGGGACGTACGGGTACTTGTCGGCGAGCACGCCCTGGTAGAACGGGTCGTCGGACCGGCACACACCCAGCAGCAGGTCGATCTCGTTGATCGCGGCGAAGTCGCCGGCGTTGGCGCCACGGTAGATCGCGGCGCCGACCCGGTAGGACTTGAAGTACGTGCGGATGTTGAGAGAGAACCGGTCGACATCGAGCGAGTCGCTCAATGTCCGGTTGAACCTGAGGACGTCATCCAGCGCCGATCGGGCCTGGTCGAACAGGTACGCCGCCGCGGGACTCGACACCCCCATCGCGGGGATCTTGCGTAACGCGTCCGCAGCACGCTGGTAGGCCAGCACACCCAGGGCGTTGTTGGTGACCCACACGTCCTCGGCGTCGAGGGCGGTGAACATCCGGTGGCCATAGAACGACTGGTGCGCGAACACGAACCGCGGCGCGACACCCAGCGCCGCGCCCAGCCGGGCGGCCAGCGACCACGCGACGTCCAGCGTTCCCGCGGGGGCCCGCTGCGGGTCGTCGACCTCATGACGGCGGCAGGCGGCCAGGTAGAAACCGACCGCGCCGAGCAGGCGGTACCGCGCCACGGGTTCGGCGGGGATCGTGCCGTCCCGCACAATCGGCACGATGTGTTCGCCGCCGCCGAGCAGCACCGCCTGCTTGAGCGCCTCAACCCCCGTCGGCCCAGACACCACGCACCGACCGGCCGCGAAGTAGACGTCCTCCAGCTTCGTGTTGAGCTCGACGAACTGCTGCCGCAACCACTGGTCGAACCGCGCGACCGGTCCGGACTGCGTCCGCCCAGCGGCCGACGCGCCATCGTCTGGGAACCGTCCGAGCGGGAGTGATGTCTCCATGCCGCCACGATCGTGGGCACGGCGCTCCCGCTCCAGGGCCAATAGTTGAGCAAACAACTGACCAAACCGCGCTGGTGCGCCGCGGTTGCGTCTCGCAATGCGGGCCGGATTTTCGGAGCACGGCCCCAGAGATCAGCGTCACGGTCGAGTGACCGGCCAAGCCTGAGATTGTCGCTCCGGTGAGTCGGCCAGTGGTGACGAACGGCCCAGGTTGGCGGCCAGCCCCGTAGGACGTGCAGTCTCCCAACGCCAAGGGCCAGAGACGTCGTGACGGTGCGCAGCGTGCGCGCCCTGGCGAGTCCAGCAGGTAGGGCGGGGCGCACGGCCGTGGCGCCAGCACGGTCGCGTCGCCGTCGACGGCCTCGATTCCACGTGCACTGTGGACGGCGCACTGTGGACGGTCACGGGTACTCACTGCGGCGTTGTTGGCGCCTCGTGCCAGTCCGAACGACCAGGTTCAGCGACCGCGGGGGGGTGCACTGGAAGGACTACGCACCCTGGATCTCCAGCCGAGCCCGTACCTCGTCCATGTCCAGGTCCTTCGCGGCCTCGATGAGTCTGTCGACCGGCTGGTCGAAGACCAACACTTGGTCGCGCAACGCCATCAGGGTTGGGATCGAGTTGATGCGGAACGCCGCCGCGAGGTCCTGTTGCGCCTTCGTGTCGACCTTGCCGAACACGATGTTGGGATGGCGGTGGGAGGCGTCCTCGACAACCGGCGCCGGCCCGGTCGGCGGCGTAGGTCGGTTCGCCTAAGCAGCCGTTCGACCCCAAGATCTCGCTTACGAGCAGATCGGCGAGTGTGGACCCCCGCCGCTGAGTTCAATGGGCTCGCCGGCGTACCGGCGTCGAGCGACCGGCGCGCACTGGCGGGGACGACTTCCGTTCGCACACAGATCACTCACAGGCGGGACCTTCGGCCCTGTTCGATTCCCCACAGACGACAGGACGGTCGAGTATGGAGTGGCAGTCGATTCTGAAGACGCCCGAGCAGCGTGCTGCCGCCAATCTATCTGACTATGCGGGGTTGCGGCGGAGCTTCAGCTGGGCCCAGGCCCGCGGTTTGCTGTCGGGGTTGCCGGGTGGCGGAATCAACATCGGGTACGAGGCGGTTGACCGCCACGCTTCCGGCGGGCGGGCAGACCACGTGGCCCTGCGCTGCCTTGACCGCGCCGGCGTCAGCGACGTCACGTACGGCGAACTGCTGATCCGCACCAGCCGGTTTGCGAATTTGCTCGATGATCTGGGTATCGGCCGCGGCGATCGGGTGTTCTCCCTGCTCGGCCGGGGAGCCGAGCTGTACGTCGTCGCCCTCGGCACCCTCCGGCACGGGAGCGCGTACTCGCCCCTGTTCTCCGCATTTGGCCCGGAGCCGATCCGGGAACGCCTGGCCCGGGGCGACGCTGTCGCGCTGGTGACCACCCCCGAGTTCTATGAGCGGAAGGTGGCGGCCATCCGGGACCGTTTGCCCCGCCTGCGGCAGGTCTTGGTCACGGGCGAGGGCACTCCGCCACCCGGCACCCTCAGCCTGGCCGCTGCGCTGGAGCACGCGGGCGATCGATTCATGGTCCCGGACACCCGGGCCGACGAGATGGCCCTCGTGCACTTCACCAGCGGCACTACCGGTAAGCCAAAGGGAGCGGTGCACGTGCACGAGGCAGTAATAGCGCACCACGTTACTGCCGCATGGGCCCTGGACCTGCGCCCCGATGACGTCTTCTGGTGCACGGCCGACCCTGGCTGGGTCACCGGTACCTCGTACGGAATCATCGCGCCACTGACCCACGGCGTGACCGTGCTCGTGGACGCGGGTGAGTTTGAGGCCAAACGGTGGTATGCCAACCTGGCCGACCAGCGAGTGACCGTGTGGTACACGGCGCCGACGGCGCTGCGGATGCTGATGCGGCACGGTCCGGAGCTGGCCCACCAGTACGACCTGTCGGCGCTGCGGCACATCGCATCGGTCGGAGAACCGCTCAACCCGGAGGCGGTGGTGTGGGGCCAGGAGACCCTAGGCCACGCGATCCACGACAACTGGTGGCAGACCGAGACCGGCGCCATCATGATCAGTAACTTCCCGGGGGTTGACGTCCGGCCAGGTTCCATGGGCCTGCCGATGCCGGGTGTCGAGGTGGGGCTGATGGAACGTGACGAGGACGGACGGGCCAGAGTCTCCGCCGGGGCGGTGACTCCGGTCATCGGCACCGACGCAGTCGGGGAGTTGGCCCTGCGCCGGGGCTGGCCCTCCATGTTCCGCGGGTACCTGCACGACGAGGAGCGCTACGCCAAGTGCTTCGCCGGGGACTGGTACCTGACCGGCGACCTGGCCCGTCGCGATGCCGACGGCTACCTGTGGTTCGTCGGGCGGGCCGACGACGTCATCAAGTCCGCCGGACACCTGATCGGTCCGTTCGAGGTGGAGAGCGTCCTGATGGAGCACCCTGCCGTGGCCGAGGCCGGCGTGATCGGCAAGCCGGACCCGGTGGCGGGCGAGGTGGTCAAGGCATTCGTCGCGCTCAAGCAGGGCAGCGACCCGACCGACGAGTTGCGGCTGGAGCTGCTCGCCTTCAGTCGGCGGCACCTCGGTGCCATGGCACCCAAGGAGATCGCGTTCCACCAGAACCTACCGCACACGCGAAGCGGCAAGGTGATGCGCCGCCTGTTGAAGGCACGTGAGCTCGGCCTGCCCGAGGGCGATCTGTCCACACTGGAGGGATTCCGATGAGCGCCTCCGTATCAACGAGGAAGGCCCGCGCGGCAGCCGCGACCCCGACCGGCCCCGTCGAACTGCTGCGCCAGATGATCCGGATCCGGCGTTTCGAAGAGCGCTGTGTCGAGCTGTACAGCGCCGCCATCATCAGAGGCTTCCTACACCTGTACATCGGGGAGGAGGCCGTCGCCGCCGGGGTCATGCCCGCGCTGACAGCCCAGGACGCGGTCGTCTCGACGTACCGGGAACACGGCCACGCCCTCGCCCGCGGCTTGCCCATGACATCGGTGATGGCCGAGATGTACGGGCGCGCCACCGGGTGTAGCCGGGGCCGTGGCGGCTCGATGCATCTGTTCGACGCCGGCCACCGCTTCTATGGCGGCAACGCGATCGTGGCTGGCGGGCTACCACTGGCGATCGGCCTCGCGCTCGCGGATCGGATGCGCGGACGGACGTGCATCACCGCGTGCTTCTTCGGAGACGGCGCCGCCGCTGAGGGTGAATTCCACGAATGCCTCAACCTCGCCGCCCTGTGGCACCTGCCGGTGCTCTTCTGCTGCGAGAACAACCTTTACGCGATGGGTACCCGCATCGACCGCATGCATGCGATGACCGACCTGGCCGCCAGGGCAGCTGGCTACGGGCTGAACGCGCGCCCGGTTGATGGGATGGACGTCCTCGAGGTCTCAGCCGCGGCCGGCGAGGAGGCGGCGGCTGTGCGGGCCGGGGGTGGGCCACGGTTCCTGGAGCTTCGCACCTACCGGTTCCGCGCCCATTCGATGTACGACCCTGACAGGTACCGGGACAAGGCCGAGATCGCCGAGTGGCAGAACCGTGATCCGATCGACCATCTTGCCCGACATCTCGCCACCGACCAAGGGGCCGGCGAGGTCGCCGTCGCGGCGATCGAAGCCGAGGTGGCCGCCGAGATCGATGCCGCCGTGCGGGCCGCCGAGCAGGCGCCGTCCGAACCGGTCGAGGACCTCACTCGCTTCGTCTACAGCGATCTCACCGGATATGGGAGGACGCGATGACCGAGACGACCTACCGCGAGGCGCTGCGGGAGGCCATTCGCGACGCGATGCGCCGCGACGAGCGGGTGTTCCTCATGGGTGAAGACGTCGGCCGGTACGGAGGCGCATTCGGGGTCAGCCTCGGCCTGCTGGAGGAGTTCGGCCCGGAACGCATCCGGGACACCCCCCTGTCGGAGTCCGCGTTCGTCGGCGCCGGCATCGGCGCCGCCCTCAATGGTCTTCGCCCGATCGTCGAGGTGATGACCGTCAACTTCAGCATGCTCGCGCTCGACCAGATCATGAACAACGCCGCCACCCTGCTACATATGTCCGGCGGGCAGTTCAATGTCCCGATCGTGATCCGAATGACGACCGGTGCGGGGCGACAACTCGCGGCCCAGCACTCGCACAGCCTCGAGGGCTGGTACGCGCACATTCCGGGACTGCGCATCCTCGCTCCGGCCACGCTCGCCGATGCGCGGGGCATGCTGTGGCCCGCGCTGGCCTGCCCCGACCCAGTCCTCATCTTCGAGCACGGCGGGCTCTACAACGCCACCGGAGAACTCGACGGTGCCGGCACGGTCGACATCGAGTCGGCCGCGGTGCGCCGACCGGGCCGTGACATCACGCTCATTGCGTACGGTGGCACGCTGGCGACCACGCTCGACGCGGCCGGGCGGCTCGCGGACGACAGCATCGAGGCCGAGGTGCTCGATCTTCGAACACTGCGGCCGCTCGACGACGCCGCGATCCTCGGCTCAGTCGCGCGCACCCACCGCGCGGTCATCATCGATGAGGGTTGGCGTTCGGGCAGCCTCGCTGCCGAGGTGAGCGCTCGGATCTGCGAGAACGCATTCTACGACCTTGACGCCCCAGTGGCCCGCGTGTGCTCAGCGGAGGTGCCCATGCCATACGCACGTCATCTCGAACAGGCGGCGCTGCCACAGGTCGACGACGTGGTGGCGGCTGCGCGAGCGGCAGTGAGCTAGGCCATGGCCGAGTTCCGGATGCCGTCACTCGGTGCTGACATGGAGTCGGGCGTCCTACTGGAATGGCTGGTGCAACCGGGCGACCAAGTCCACAAGGGCGACATCATCGCGGTCATCGACACCGCCAAAGCCGCCGTCGATGTCGAGTGCTTCGATAGCGGGACCGTCGAGCGTCTGCTCGTCCAACCCGGCACGCGCGTGGCCGTCGGTACTCCGCTGGCCAGCATCGCGACCGCCACCGGCGCGACCGAAGCCTCGGCCCCAGCTTCTGTCGCGGTCCCTGCTGCCGCCGCATCCCCACGCGGTGAACCCCTCGTCAGCTCGCCGCTGGTACGCCATGTGGCCGAGTCCGAGCACGTGGACGTCACAACCGTGCATGGCACCGGATTCGGCGGCCGCATCACGCGCGCCGACGTCCTGGCCGCCGCGCGTGGAGCCACGAAGGCCGCGCCGACTCCCGGCCGGGTTCGTGCCTCACCGCTGGCCCGCAGGCTCGCCACCGAGCTGGGCGTGGACCTGGCCGCAGTTACCGGCACCGGGAGGAACGGCGTGGTCGAGGCTGACGACGTACGCCGGGCCACAGCCGCCCGGCCGCAGCCCGCAGTGGAGCGGCCCAGCGATGCCGACCGGACAGCCGCCATGCGGGAGGCGATCGCCGCGCTCATGGCCCGCTCCAAACGGGAGATCCCGCACTACTACCTGACCGAGACCGTCGATCTCGGGCCAGCCATGGACTGGCTGCGCGCGTGCAACCGCGACCTGCCCGTATCACAACGCCTGGTGCCGGCGGTGATGCTGCTCAAGGCCGCGGCCCGAGCCGCGCGCGAAGTGCCCGACCTGAACGGCTACTTCGTGGACGGTCACGCCACACCCGCCGACGCCGTGCATGTCGGTGTGGCAGTCTCCCTGCGCGGCGGCGGTCTCGTCGCGCCCGCCATCCACCACGCCGACCAGCTGGACCTGATCGAACTGATGGCCCGGCTGAAGGATCTCGTCACCCGCACCCGCGCCGGGCGGCTGCGTCGCGCAGAGCTGGCCGACCCGACCATCACGGTATCGAACCTCGGGGAGCAGGGTGTCGAGACAATCCTGGGCGTCATCTACCCGCCACAGGTTGCGTTGGTCGGCTTCGGCCGCATCGTCACACGGCCATGGGCCGTCGGCAACCTCATCGGCGTCCGGCCACTGGTCACGGTGAGCCTCGCCGCTGACCACCGTGTCACCGACGGAGCCACCGGTGCCAGGTACCTGGCCATCGTGAACCAGCACCTGCAGCGGCCGGAGGAGCTATGACACCCACCGAAACCGAACGCATCGTCCGTTCGTCCTTGCATGAGGTCGCGCCCGACGCCGACCTGACCACGCTGACGCCTGACGCCGACATCCGCGAAACCCTCGGCCTCGACTCCCTCGACTTCCTTCAGCTCGTCGAACTGCTCAGCGAGCGCACCGGCCAACGCATCGACGAGGATGAGTATCCGTACCTGGCGACTTTGGCCAGCGCGGTCGCGTTTCTGGCTGGCTCCAAACGGAACGAGCGAGCCGGGCATTGACGGGCGATGTCCGGGCGGACGCCGCTCGGTACCGGCCCTTATCGACGCGACGGAGACCGCATCGGGGTCGGATCGGGGCCCGCGGCGTCTTGTCCGTGGCGCGCTCGAGCATCGAGGCGATCTTGGCCAAGTTGATCACGTCGAGGTCGAGCGCTATGCCGCAGGCGTTGTCCGGCGCGGTGTCACCGTAGCGGCGCGCCAGAGCGAGCACCCGGTAGACGGCGCCATCTTCGTCCACGGCAACGGGTCCTCGAGCCGCCGCTTCGCGTCGATGCCCACGTTCTCGCCGCGCCGAATGGCCGCGACAAGCAGCCGGTCCAGATCGCGCAGCGCGTAATCGGTCTTTGTCCCCGGGCAGGTTCTCTCGGTCCGTGGCCGGCCGCCGGGGGCGCTGCCGTGGATGCGTCTTGATCAGCTGACCGCGGTGGAACACCTTGACCAGCGCCGAGCCGGCCCGCACGGCAACGACTGTCCAATGTAGTCACGCGGGACCGAGTAGAGTGCGCGGCCGATCTCGATGTGGCCGTGAGGGTCATTGGCGTACGGCCGGGGGTGCTAATGGAGACCAGTGGCCCGTGCGCGGGTAGGCTGTCTGGCCCTGCCCGTGACCCCCATCGGCGGGCGCAGACTGAGGAGATGCCAGGGGTCCGCGAGATTCTCGACCGTTTCCGGCCGGCGGGCGCGCCGGGAGGCGCGACCAGGGCTGGGGTCCCGGTCGACCGAGCGGAGACGCTGGTCATCGAGCTTCGGCCGGTCTTCGACGAGCTCGCGCCGGTTCTGCAGGAGTGTGCTCGCATTGGTCGGGAGGTGGCCGAGACGGCGCAACGGCGGGAGTCGGAGGCCGCTCGGCGCGCCCTCGCGATCGTGGCCAGAGCACGGACCGCAAGCGAGGCTGAACGGGCCGCCGCTGCGGCCTCGGCACGGGCGAGGGTCGCGCGCGAGACTGAGCGGACCATGAGCGTGGCCCGCGATGATGCCGAGGCCGTACGGCTGCGGGGCGAGCAGCGTCGGGCACGGCTGCTGGCTGCGGTGCTCGACCTGGTCCGCGCCGATCTGCACGGGCTGACCGACGACGACCACCATCGACGGAAGTCGATCAAGCGGAGTGCCGGACCATGACGGCGGCCTGGGTCGCCGGCACGGTGCGGGCGAGGGCGCTGGTGCGCCGGCGCCTGGGCATCGGGGGTGCCCGGGCGTTGGTGAGCTCCGATTCGTTCCGGGCTGCTCTGGACATACTGGCCCGATCGTCGTACGGGAATGTCGGCGGAGTTAGCGAGGCGGCGGGCCGGCACGGAGTCGATCCGGGCGACGATCCCGAAGCTGCGGCTCGTGGCGTGGCCGCGACGCTGTTATGGAACCTGCGGGTGCTGGCCGGCTGGCTTCCGGCGCGCGGCTCGGAGCTGCTGCGCGTGCTCGTTGGCTGGTTCGAGATCGCCAATACGGAGGAGCACCTGCGGGCGCTCTCCGGGCGCAGCGCACCGCCGCCGTACCGCCTCGGCAGCATCGCCACCGCTTGGCCGCGGATCGCCGCGGCCAGGTCGCCTGACGACGTGCGGGCCACACTGGCGGCCTCGCCTTGGCGCGACCCCGGCGGTTCCGGACCGCGAGACATCCAGATCGGCCTCCGCCTCGCGTGGGCGGACCGGGTGTCGGCGCGGGTAGCGCCGGCACGGCCGTGGGCGTCGGGTGCGGCCGCGCTGCTGCTCGCCCGGGAGCTACTGGTACGTCGCCAGCCGCTGACCGGTGCGCTGCGGGCGGCGGCGCAACGGACGTTGGGTCCTGGCGTGGCGACGAACGCCACGTCGATCCCCGCGCTTCGTGACTCGCTGCCGCCGGCCGGCCGCTGGGCGCTCGACGACGTCTTCGACCCTGGTGAGCTCTGGCAGGCGGAGGCGAGGTGGTGGCGGCGCCTGCGTACCGACAGCGCTGTGCTGGGGGCGCGGTCCGGTTTCGGGGAGGAGCCGGTGATCGGCGCGGTCGGCCTGCTCGCCCACGATGCCTGGCTGGTCAGCGGAGCGCTCGCCGGTGTCGGACGGGGCTCGACTGCGGTGGAGGTCTTCGATGCGCTTGCGTGACGCCCTCGCGCCGTTGGCCATGACCCGGGTGGCCCTGGTTGCCCGGACCGCCGACCTGCGCGACGCGCTGGTGCGTGTCGCCGACGCCGGTACCGTCGAGTTCGACCGGGTAACGAGTCCGTCCGAGTTGCCGGTCAGCGTGGCCAGCCGGGCTCTGCAGCGGCTGCCGGGCGCAGCCGGCTCGCCAACACTGGCAGCCGACCCGCCGGATGTCGCGGAGCTGGAACGCGACGGGCGGGCCGATCTGATCGCCGGTGAGGTGCAGCTGAGTGAGATCAGCGCTCAGGCCGTGGTGCGCAGCGATGTGGCGGCGCTCGTGGGCTGGATTCCGACGGGCCAGCTGCCCCGCCTCGCGGAAAGTCTGGTGGAGGTCGGTGCGTCCGCAGTGCCACTGCGCCGGCCGAAGGGCATCGACCCACCCACCGCGGGGACGCCGGGTGCGGCCCGCCGCTCGTTCGCGCCGCTCGTCGAGACGTACGGCACGATTCCCTACGCCGACGTGGACCCGACCATCCTCGCCGGCATGGCATACGCGGTGATGTTCGGTGCCATGTTCGGCGACGTTGGTCATGGCGCTCTGCTGGTGGCGCTCGCCGTGACCATCCGGTCTGGACGATGGCGCAAGCTGAGCCGGCTGCGTCCGCACTGGCTGCTCGTGGCAGCGGTCGGCCTGTCGGCGACGCTGTTCGGTTTCGCGTACGGCGAGTGTTTCGGGCCGACCGGCTTGGTGCCGGAAGGCCTCATCGCGCCGATGGCGGAACCGGTTGCCATGCTGGCGATAGGGATCGCTCTTGGAGCGGTGCTGCTGGCCGGGGCGTA
>JBQGBY010000060.1:0-34370 GCA_052038195.1 Micromonosporaceae bacterium
GGCCGGATGGCCCTACCGTTTTCTGGCCACACTTGTGGCCGGCGGGCCAGTGCGGCGCGCGCCGCCGCGGCCGGTCAGGGGCTGACCCGGACGGTGGGCTGGGTCGGGTCCTCGCCGGGCCCAGCCTGGCTCGGCATCTTCCGCATGACCATCGTCGGGTCGGGGTCCTTGTGCACGCCGGTCAGGTCCTCGCACAGCTGCGCCGCCGTCGGCCGCCGGCCCGGATCGTTGTCCATCCCCCGGCGGAGCAGCGCCGAGAAGCCCGGCGCACCGGGCAGGTCCGGGATCCGTTCGCCGAACAGGTCCATGAGCGTGGCCAGGCTCGGGTTGACGTTGTCGCGCCACCGGGGCGGCCGGCCGCGGACGAGCGCGTAGAGCGTGGCGCACAGCGCGTAGACATCGGAGGCCGGCAGCGCCCGCCGGCCGTCGAACATCTCCGGCGCCGCATAGGCCGGGGTCAGCTCCAGGGTGATGGAGGCCTCCCGCGCCTCGGTTAGCACCGCCAGGCCGAAGTCCGCGAGGACCGGCTCACCGAATCGATTGATGAGGATGTTCGCGGGCTTGACGTCGCGGTGCATCAGATGCTCGGCGTGGGCGTCCGCGAGTGCGCTGGCGATCTTCGCCCCGACCTCACGGGCCTCGGTCGAGCCCAGCGGGCTGGTCCGCATCCGGTCGGCGTAGCTGCCCCGGCACAGCTCCATGATCATGTACGGGTGGCCGTCGGCGGTCACACCGACGTCGTGCAGGTCGACGACGTGCGGGTGGCTCGACATCTGGGCGGCGGCCTGCGCCTCCCGGAAGAAGCGTCGCTGGTCCCGCTCGTCGTCGAGCGTCCCGTTCTCCACCTTCACCGCGACCTCGCGGTACGCCGTGACCTGGGTGGCCCGGTACACCGTGGCGTGCCCACCGCGGGCCAGGACGGTCAGGTTCGCGAGGCCCGGCACGACCGGCACCCCCGGCTTGCTCGCCTGCATCGTCACCGCCGCCCCTCCCGTCGGGATCCTTGGGCGTACGGTACGCCACATCGAGGCCGGCAGGACGTCAGTGCGTGACCGTTTACCCACGCTCGGCCGCGCTGAGACGAACCCGTGACCGCGCCGGCGGTCCGTTTCAGCGGTGCCGCGGCAACGCCGGCGAGGCCCGCCCGCCCGCGTCGGCGGTCGCTGCGGCACACTCGCCGGCGACCGCCTCGGCGGAGGCGAGCACCCGGTCGGCGACCGTCAGGCCGCGCACGTCCTCCGCGGGCAGCTCGACGGCACGGCGGGCCATGGCGAGCGCCTCCTCGACCCGGTGGGCTGCGAGCAGCGCGTCGGCGTACTCGGCGACGGCCTGGCGCGGCGAGAGCAGCACCGACACCGGCTCGCCCGCGAGGATGTTCGTGGCGACGGTCGCCAGGATGTCGACTGCGCCGTCCACGTCCCCGCGCGAGAGCCGGACGCGGCCAAGCAGGACCCGGGGACCCACCCGGGCGGCCTCGGCGACGCCGTACGGGCTCATCGCATCGAGCACCGTACGGGCGTCGTCCTCGGCGGCGGTCGTGTCCCCGGTGGCGAGCGCCGCGAAGCCGCGCATCGTATGGGCGATGCCCAGCAGCAGCGGGTGGCCGGTGCGGTGACCAAGCCGGCAGGCCTCGTCCAGCAGGGTGGTGGCCTGGACGGGCTCGCCATGCCCGCGCGCCACCAGCCCGCGCACCATGAGGGCGAGCGAGCGACCCCAGTCGTCGTCCACCGCGTCGAACTCGGCGTACGCCTGCCGGGCCTGCGCCTCCGCCTCCGTCAGGTCGCCGAGCTCAGCGCCCGCGAAGGCGGCTACCGCGCGCAGCGTCCCCACGGCCCAGGGCTCGCCGACGCGCTCGCCGAACGGCAGAAACGCCAGCGCGAGCCGGCGAGCGTCGTGCAGCCGGCCGGCCAGCAGCCGGGTGAAGGCGGTGGTGCCCCGCAGCCACGCCCGGCCCGTGGTGTTGCCCAGCCCGGCGAAGAGCCGGGCCGCGCGGGTCAGGGTCGCCTCGGCCTCCGCGAAGTCGCCCAGGGTGGTCTCGACCCAGGCGAGGTTCTGGAGCGCCCAGGCCTCGCCGCGGCGGTCACCACACGCCTCGGCGATCTGCAGCGCCTCGCGGAAGCCGGCCTGCGCCGCGACCAGCCGACCGCGCCGGTAGTCCTCCATGCCCATGCGTCGCAACGCCTCGGCCCGCTCCGTGGGCAGACCGGCGTCGGTCGCCACGCCCAGCGCCTGGGCCCAGGCCACGTCGCCGCGCTCGGTGTCGCCCCGGGCCATGTTCGCCCGGCCGGCGAGCAGCAGGGCGCGGGCGCGGGGAGCGGCGTCGGCGGCGACGGCCAGGATGCCCTCGGTCTCCGCCAAAGCCTCATCGGTGCGGCGAAGCTGCACCAGCGCGCTCGCGTAGACGAGCCGATCGGCCACCGTGAGCTCTCCGCCGGCGAGGGCCCGGGCCCGCTGGCCGGCCTCCGCCGCCTGGGCCGGCTCGCCGGCGAGGATCGCGCGCCGGGCCAGGCGGCCGAGCGCGGCGACCCCGAGCGTGGCCGTGGCCCGGGCCGGCGCGTCCGCGCGCAGGCTCACGGCGTTCGCCAGGCCGGCGGCCCGTTCGGCCTGCTCGGCGACGAACGCGTCGACGATCTCCGCGGTCCAGCCCAGGCTGGGCGCCAGCACGGCATTGTCGGCGCCGCCGCCTCGCGGGCCCCCGTCCTCCGCGGGTCGCAGCGAGGCGGCCCACCGGGCCAGGCGGGCGTGCCGGTCGGCGAGGTCGGCCTTGCCCATCCCCGCGTACGCGGCCTCCCGCAGCAGCGGGGTGGCGAACGCGTACCCGCCCCGCGACGGCAGCAGCATCTTGCGGTGCAGCAACTCGCCCACGGCCCGGTCCAGCTCCACACCGGCGACCGCGGCCGGGACCGGGTCGCCGACGGTCTCCCGGACGGCGGTCAGGGCGGCGGTGGGCACCGTGTCGCCCACGACGGCGGCATCGCGCAGGACCGCGCGCGACGGCGGCGGCAGCGCGTCGATGCGGGCCGCGAGCACCGCCGCGAGGTCGCGGCTGAGCAGCCGACCCGACAGCGATCCGGGCGCGAGGTGCCACACGCTGGCCGTACGGGTCAGGGCGCCCCGCTCGATCAGCAGCGTGACGAGTTCGGCGAGGTAGAACGGGTTTCCCTGCGCCGTGGAGAGCAGCCGGTCGGTCTCCAGGGCGGACAGCCGCCCGCCGGCCGGTGCCGGCGACGTGTGGGCGGGCCAGGCGTGCAGGTAGGCCTGCAGCAGCCGCGACATCTCGGCGCCCCGGAGCGGGGCGATGGGGTGCATCTCGGCATCGGCGATGCGGGTCAGTGCACCCGCCGCCCGAACCAGCTCCGGCCGCCCGAGCAGCACGACCAGGACGGGGCCGACCAGGCGGCCGAGCATCGCCCCGAGCGAGTTCACGGTGGCCGGGCTCGCGTCGTGCAGATCATCGACGATCACCACTACCGGCGCGTCCAGCGCGAGGGCCGAGAGCAGCTCCGCCACGGCTGCTGGCGCGTCGTCCTTGCGCGGCCGGCCGTCGGGCGACTGGTCCCGGGGGGTGGTGCGGTCCAGGCCCGTCGGATCGCCCTGGCCGCCGTCGAGATCGGTGCGGTCAAGGCCCGCACGGTCGGCGTCCGTCCGGTCGGCGCCCACACCGCCGGGGCCACCCGGCCGGTCGGTGCCCCGGCGCGCCGATGCACGGCCAGGGCTGTCGGGGAACCCGAGCAGGGCCAGCAGCTGTTCGGTCGACAGATGCGGTGCCGTCCCGGTACGTCGGGCAATCACCTGGGCGACCCGGCGCAGCCGCTCCTCGGCGGCGGCGCGGGCCACCGTCGTGGTGGCCGGGTCCGGCAGGCCGACCGCGGCCCGCACCAGGTCGGCCAGCGGACCGAGCCGCCATCGTTCGCCGTAGGCGGCGCAGCGCACGGAGAGCACCCGCGCCCCGCCCGTGCCCGAACCGTCGTACCCGGTGCCGGCCGAGCCGTAGGCGACCCGGGCGATCTCGGCGGCCAGCCGCGTCTTGCCCACCCCGGCGTCGGCCGTGAACACCAGCACCCGCGGCTCGTCCCGGTCGCTCACCTCGACCAGGCGGTTGGCGACCAGCGCCATCTCCGCCTCCCGACCGACGAACGGGCCCTCGTCGCCCAGGCCGGAGCGGGTGCCGGGGGCGTCCAGCAGGCCGAGCAGTTCGTACGCCTCGACCGCGTGCCGCTTTCCCTTGAGGCGCAACGGAAGCAGCCGGCGCCACGCGGCCACGTGCCGGGTCGTCGCACTGGTCGGGGCGCCGCCGTAAATGGCCCCGACGGCGGCCGCGTCGGCCAGCCGGGCGGCGGTGTTCACGGTGTCGCCGATGACGGGGTACTCCCGCGCCGCCTGGACGCCGGCGAACACGTCCCCGTAATTGCTGCCGATGCGCAGGCCGGCCGGCGCCCCGCCGCCGCGCTCGTCGTCGAGCACCCGGCGCACCGCCCGCTGCATGGCCAGCGCCGCCCGCACCGCCCGCTCCGGGTCGTCCTCGTGGGCGACCGGTGCGCCGAAGACCGCCATGATGCCGTCGCCGGTCAGCTTGTCGACGTGGCCGCCGAAGGTCTTCACGGCACCCGCCAGGGCGGCGAGCACCCGGTCGGTCACGGCGCCGACCCGCTCGGGATCGACGCCCTCGGCCCAGGCGGTGAAGTCCGAGAGGTCGCCGAAGATCACCGTCACCACGCGCCGCTCGGCGGCCGGCAGTGACGCGGCGGGCGGTAGCGCGTGGCCGCAACTGTGGCAGAACTGGGCGCCCGGAACCGTCACCGTGCCGCAGACCGGGCAGGTCACGGCGGGTTCCGCGACGATTGTGGGGGCATCGGTTGCTGCAACTCCGGACCCGAGGTGGCGGATTCCCGCTCGAGATACGCCAGCGCAGCCCGTACGGACGCCTCGGCGGCCAGCCGCAGGATCTCGTCGTCGACGTCGGCGTACACGATCTCGACCACCGCGCGCGGGGTGCGCGCCCCGGCGGCGAGCGCCGAGCGGACCTGGTCCAGCCGCGCCAGGCGGTGGCGCAGGTAGAACGCGGCGGCCGCCCCGCAGTCGGTCAGGGCGGGACCGTGACCGGGCAGCACGGGCACCGCGCCCAGCAGCTCGAGCAGGCGCAGGCTCGCCAGGTAGTCGCCCAGGTCGCCGTCGGGATCGGCGATCACGGTCGTGCCGCGCCCGAGGATCGTGTCGCCGGTGAGCACCACCCGCTCGTCACCCACGCCGCCCACCAGCGTGATCGAGTCGGCGGTGTGTCCGGGTGTCGGAATGCACCGCAGCTCCAAACCGTCGGCGCGCCACCCACCCGCCTCGCCGAGACCGCCGTCGACCGCGGGCTGCCACAGCTCGGCACCGGGACAGAGCTCGAGCAGCCGGTCAACGCCCTCGGTGTGGTCGATGTGATGGTGGGTCGTGAGGACCCCACGGACGTCGCCCGCGGCCGCGACCGCGACGAGGTGACCCTCGTGCAGCGGCCCGGGGTCCACCACGATCGCGTCGCCACCCGGCGAGCGCAGCACCCAGGTGTTCGTACCGTCCAGGGTCATCGGTCCCGGGTTGGGCGCCCGCACCAACGAAACCCACGCCGGCAGCTCCGGCAGCGGCTGAGCTGGCGAGTCGGTGACGTGGTGCACGGCCATCGATATCCTCCCGGGGTCGTCATTCGCCTCGCGACAACGATCCCTCGCCGACGATGGTAACGACCGTCACGCCGCCCACGCCGAACTAGCCCACCGCGGCCGACCGCCGTCAGCCGGGGGTGATCTCGACGATCATCTCGACCTCGACGGGGGCGCCGAGGGGGAGCTCAAAGACACCGACGGCGCTGCGGGCATGCCGGCCGGCCTCGCCGAAGACCGACCCGAGCAGCTCGCTCGCCCCGTTGATGACGCCGGGCACCGCGGTGAAGCCCTCGGCCGCGGCGACGAAGCCGACCACCTTCACCACGCGGGCGACCCGATCGATGCCGACGAGCGCGTCGATGGCGGCCAGGCCGTTGAGCGCGCACCGGGCGGCGAGCTCCTTGGCCCACGCAGGCGAGACCTCGGCACCGACCTTGCCGGTGGCGAGCAGCTCCCCGTCGGCCATCGGCACCTGGCCCGATACATAGACATAACTACCTGTCTGGATGGCCGCCACGTAGGCGGCCAACGGCGGGGTCACCGCCGGCAGGGTGAGCCCGAGCTCGGCCAGCCGCTCCCGTGGCGTACTCATGCCCGTTCTCGCATCGCTCCGCCCCTCATGCCGCGCCGGCCGTGGACGGCTTCGGGCGCTTGAGGTAGGCCACCAGCTGCTCGGAGTTGGGGCCCGGCACGACCGCCACCAGCTCCCAGCCATCGTCGCCCCAGTTGTCGAGGATCTGCTTCGTGGCGTGCACGAGCAGCGGTACGGTCGCGTACTCCCAGCGTTGTGTCTGCGACATGGCGGCTCTCCGTCGTCACGGAACTGTGCTTGCGTGGTTGGCTCCGCAGAGTGCGCGGAACCAGTTCGTTCCGGCGCCGGTTCACCGCTGCCTGCTCGGCAGCGATGCTCCCAGCGCCGTCGATTGTGCGATCGTTCATGACCCTAGCGGCTGAGTCGGGACGGGCCGGGCGGGGGCTGTGAGCGCACCCCCTTCGCGGTAGGTTTACCGCCCGAACCCGCCCGCCGCCTTCTCCGGCTAGCGCCCCGTACGAGGTGAATAGCGATGAAGCAGCCGCCCGACGACGGTGACGGCCGGCCTCGCCGGACCCCCCGAGCCGCGGGCGACGCCGCAGTGGGCTGGAACGCGGCCACCCTCCAGGAGGGCGTCGCCCACGAGCAGGGACGGACGTACCCGGCGCGGGTCTACGGCCGCACCACCTCGGCCGACGTCTATCCGGAGCAGCCCGCCCCGGACGCGGACTGGCCCGCGGTCAGCGGCCTGCCGCCCCGCCCGCCCCAGCGGGTACGGAGCGCTCTGATCGTCGCAGTGATCCTCGCGCTGCTCGCCGCCGCGGTCGTGACGACCTACCGCGTGATGGGTGCCTCTGGCAGTCGGGGCACGGACACCCCGGAGCAGGCCGTGGAGGGTTTTCTGGGCGGGATCTACCACCTCCACGACCCGCGCAGCGCCGGGCGCTATGTCTGCGGCAGTGCCCGCGTCGATGCCGAGCTTGACCAGATCGTATTCCGGGTCGAGCAGGCCGAGCAGTCCTACACCGGCGCGCAGACGACCTGGACCTATCCGCCGATCCGCACCGAGGGCCGCCGAGCCGCCGCCGAGGTCAGCCTGACCTTGACCACCGCAAACGAGCAGGTGGCCCGCCGGTCGGTCACGTTGCTCCTGGTCGATGACCGCGGGTGGTGGGTCTGCGACGTGCGCGCCGCCTAGCGTCCCGTGATCCTGTATGTGTCTCTTACTGGCCAGGCACCGACGCATCCACGAGCAAGCGCGGTAGGCCAAGCCGGGTTGCAGCAAAGGACATCCGTCGGACCGCAGCGATCAACTAACCAGCATCAATCTAATGTCGAGATCGCGCTAACGGCATCACGGGACACTAGCCCTACGAGCTGACCGGCCGTACGGGCTGGACCCGCCGGGCCGCTGGACCGCCCCGGGTGACGGTGGCAGCATGGCGGCCCCTTGCCTGGGCTAGCCTCGGGATTGTGCCGCCCACAGACCACCCGCCCGCGCTGACGCGCTGGCCGGCGCGCCTGCACATCGTGACCGGCAAGGGTGGCACCGGTAAGACGACCGTGGCGGCAGCGCTCGCGCTGGCGCTCGCCTCCGACGGCCGTCGCACCCTGCTCGTCGAGGTCGAGCAACGGCAGGGCATCGCCCAGGTCTTCGACCGCGCCCCGCTGCCCTACCAGGAGCGCGCGATCGCGACCGGATACCCGGGTGCCGCCTCCGACGGGGGTGGCGAGGTCTTCGCGCTTGCGGTCGACGCCGAGGAGGCGTTGCTGGAGTACCTCGACGTGTTCTACCGGCTGGGCCGGGCGGGCCGGGCGTTGCAGAAGCTCGGCGCGATCGACTTCGCCACGACGATCGCCCCGGGCGTGCGCGACGTGCTGCTCACCGGCAAGGTCAAGGAGGCGGTCACCCGCACAAACGGGGGGCGCCGCGCCTACGACGCCGTCGTGCTCGACGCGCCGCCGACCGGCCGCATCGGCCGGTTCCTCAACGTGACCGCGGAGACGGCCCGGCTGACCAGGGTCGGTCCGATCAAGAACCAGAGCGTGGGCGTGGCCACGGTGCTGCGCTCGCCGGTGACAGCGATCCACGTGGTGACGTTGCTCGAGGAGATGCCGGTCCAGGAGACCACCGACGCGGTGGCCGAACTGCACCGCCTCGACCTGCCCGTCGGCAACATCATCATCAACGCGACCCAGCAGCCGCTGCTGCGCCGCGGCAAGCTGACCCGATCGGAGGTCCGACGGGGGCTGGTGACCGCCGGCCTGCCCGCGGAGCGCGAGATCGTGGCAGGGCTGGTCGAGGAGGCGCAGGCGCACCTGGCCCGGCAGGCGCTGGAGGAGGAGCTGCGCGCCGAGCTGATGGGGCTCGGGCGGCCACTCATCGAGCTCCCGCTACTCACCGACGGCGTACACGCGGAGGGCCTCCACGAGCTCGCCCGCGTGCTCCTGTCGACGCCCCGGGCCGCCGCGCGGGCCGGGGCTCGGGACTAGGTCTCGGCGGTAGGCTGGTGATCATGGCTGCATCCGCCGATGCCGAGCCGCCGCCGGGTCCACCCACGGACGCGGTGCCCCGAGTCCCGCTCGCGGTGGACAAGCTGCTCGCGGAGCCGAGCATCCGCGTGATCGTCTGCTGCGGCTCGGGCGGTGTCGGAAAGACGACCGCCGCGGCGGCGCTGGGATTGCGGGCGGCGGAGGTGCACGGCCGGCGGACCGTGGTGCTGACCATCGACCCAGCCCGCCGGCTCGCCCAGTCGCTCGGCCTCACCGAACTGGACAACACTCCACGAAAGGTGCATACCGTACGGTCGGGCGAGCTCTTCGCCATGATGCTCGACATGAAGCGGACCTTCGACGACGTCGTGGCCGCGCACACGGACCCACGCCGGGCCGAGGAGATCTACGTCAATCCCTTCTACCAGGCCATGAGCTCGACCTTCGCGGGCACCCAGGAGTACATGGCGATGGAGAAGCTGGGTCAGCTGCGGGCCCAGGACGAGTGGGACCTCATCGTGGTCGACACCCCACCGTCGCGCTCGGCGCTGGACTTCCTCGATGCCCCGGCGCGCCTGGGCCGTTTCCTCGACGGGCGGATGCTGCGCCTGCTCGCCGCCCCGGCGCGGGGTGGCCGCAGCCTGTTCAGCATGGTCACGGCCTCGTTCGGGCTCTTCTCGAAGTTGATGGACAAGATCCTCGGCGCACAGCTGATCACCGACCTGTCCGGGTTCGTGGGCGCGCTCGACTCGATGTTCGGGGGCTTCCGGGAGCGGGCCGAGCACACGTTCCGCGTGCTCCAGGCGCCCGAGACCGCGTTCCTCGTGGTGGCGGCACCGGAGCCCGACGCGATCCGCGAGGCCGACTTCTTCGCGGGGCGGCTGGCCGCGGAGAAGATGCCGCTGGCCGGGCTGCTGCTCAACCGCGTCCACCGCGCGTCGACGACCGCGATCGACGGCCCCGCGGCCGTCCAGGCGAGCGCCCAGATCCGTGGCGACAACCCCGTCGCCGCCGACGTCCTGCTCGTGCACTCACGCGTCATCGCCCGCGCCGAGCGGGAGCAGGAGATCACCGCGAGGTTCACGAGGGCGCACCCGGCTGTGCCCGTGGCCACCATCGCGGCGCAGCCCGTCGATGTCCACGACGTCGACGGCCTGAGGGCGATCGGCGAGGCCCTCGCCAGCCCCATCGTGATGTCGATGTGATGTCGATGTAAGGAAGGGCACCTTCCTGACAGTTGGTGTACAGGAAGGTGCCCTTGCTGACATCAGCGTCTCGCGACCTCGGTAGCTCAGCGGGTCACGAGCTCCTTCTGCTCCTTCTGCTCGTTCTGTCGCATGGCCGCCTCGAACATGCGGCGCCAGCTCGCGACGTTCGGGTGCCGGCGGAGCAGCGCCCGCCGCTCCCGCTCGGTCATCCCACCCCACACCCCGAACTCGATCCGGTTGTCCAGCGCGTCGGCGAGGCACTCGTACCGGACGGGGCAGCCGCGACAGATCCGCTTCGCCACGCTCTGTTCTGCTCCCTGGACGAACAGCGCATCCGGATCCCCGGTCCGGCACGCCGCCTGACTGGGCCAGTCGGCGATCATCCCCATGTGTCGACGTCCCCCCTCGTTGCGTGGTCTTGGCCCGGACCATCATGCTCCGTAGTCGTCCGGTTACGCAACGTCGTCTCGGAAATATCTGGCAAGCTTCTGCGGTCTTCGCAAATACGGTCATAACCTCCCTTATCGGATTCCCCACGACTGTATGTCGATCACATCCCTCCTCTACCCGATACTCAGGAGGAAACCGCAATCAATCCGGTCCCCTCCGTCCTCCCGGGCAACTACGGTCTCCACTACCCTGTGCGCGTGAGTTGGATGAGACGGGGCGACCACAACTTCTTCACCAACGCGGCGTCGCTGCTGCTGTGCGGGGTTCTCGCGGGAGTCGTCGTCGCGGCGGCGGCGTTCCCTGCGGTCGCGATGGGCGGTCTGGCCGCCAAGGCAGGTGCCGACACGTTTGGCGAGCTACCGACGTCGCTCGATGTGCCGACGCCGCCGCAGATCACGCACCTCTACGCGCGTGACAACCGCACCCTCATTGGGACGTTTTACGACGAGAACCGCCACGACATCCCGCTCTCGGAGGTTCCGCAGGTCATGCGCGATGCGATCATCGCGGCCGAGGACCAGCGCTTCTACGAGCACAACGGCGTCGACATCCAGGGCGTCCTGCGCGCGTTCGTCGCCAACCAGGCCAGCACCGACGACTCGGACCAGGGCGCCTCGACGCTGACCATGCAGTACGTGCGCCAGGCGCTGACGTACGGCGCGACCAGCCCCAAGGACGTGCTCGCAGCGACCGAGGTCACCCCCGAGCGCAAGATCCGCGAGATCCGCCTCGCACTGGGCCTCGAGAAGCGCCTGACCAAGGACCAGATCCTGCAGAACTACATGAACATCGCCGCCTTCGGCCGGGGCGCCTACGGCATCTACGCGGCCAGCCAGGTCTTCTTCAACAAGGAACCCCGGGACCTGACGTTGGCCGAGGCGGCGCTGCTCGCCGGCCTGCCGAAGGCGCCGAGCACCTACAACCCGGCCACCGAGGAGGGCCGGCCCAAGGCGCTGGAGCGGCGTACGTACGTGCTTGAGCAGATGGTCGACCTGGGGATGATCTCCCAGCAGCAGGCCGACCTCGCCGACGCCGAGGAGCTGGTGATCACCGGCGCCCGCACACCGCGCGACTGCGTCGCCACGCTCGTCAACCACTGGGGCTTCTTCTGCGACTTCTTCTACCGCTGGTGGGCCGAGCAGGAGGAGTTCGGGGTCGACGCGCTCGAGCGCACGAACAAGCTCAAGGCCGGCGGATACCGGATCATCACCACCCTCGACGTCGGGATACAGGACTCGGCGAAGGCCAACGTCGAGCAGCAGTTGCCGACGGGTAGCCGGGACGCGCTCATGCTCACCGCGATCGAGCCCGGCACCGGCTACGTGCGCGCCATGGCCACCAACCGCAACTTCAGCACCGACATCAGCGGCAACCCCGAATCCTCCGACCCCAACAAGCGGGCCGTGGGCATCCCCGGCACTTTCCCGAACACGACGAACCCGCTGCTGTCAGGCGGCGGCGACGTCGTCGGCTACAAGGCCGGGTCCACGTTCAAGCTCCTGACCATGCTGACGGCGCTGGAGCAGGGCATACCGCTCGACTTCACGATCAACGCCCGATCGCCCTATGTGTCGCCGATCTACATCACCGCGGCCGGCGACCAGGCCCGGTGCCAGGGCAACCGGTGGTGTCCCGTCAACGCCAACCCGAGCTGGATGAACGGCCCGCGCAACATGTGGACCGGCTTCGGGCGCTCGGTCAACACCTACTTCATCCCGTTGCAGGAGAAGGTGGGCGCCGAGAACGTGGTCAAGATGGCCGAGCGGCTGGGCATCAAGTTCCGCTCGACCGCCGACCAGGCTCAGATCGCCCACGACGGCGGGCACTGGTGGGGGCCGTTGACGATCGGCGTGAGCGACACGGCGCCGGTGGAACTGGCCAACGCCTACGCCACGGTGGCGGCCGACGGACGGTACTGCGAGCCCATGCCGGTGGAGACACTGATCGACTTCGGCGGCAATGCAGTTTCCGACGTGGTCGAGCCCCGCTGTACCCAGGCGATCAGTCCCGAGGTGGCCCGCGCCGCGGCCGATGCCGCCCGGTGCCCGGTCGGCATGAGCGGCGGCCTGGGCCGGTGCGGCGGTGGAGGGACCGCGCAGTTCAACACGCCAGCGATCGTGGGTCATCCGGTGATCGGCAAGACGGGCACGTCCGACTTCAACTGGACGGCCAACTTCGTCATCTCGACCAAGCAGCTCACCATCGCGACGGTCGTGGCCGACCCGGACTACCCCGAGACGAAACACGGAAACGCCGCGCCCGTGGCAACCCAGAACGCGGCCAACTTCGTGATGCGTGACGCGATGGCCGGACAGCCGGCGCTCGAGTTCGAACTTCCGCCCCAGAACCTGGTCGTCGGTCAGAAGGTCAACATCCCAGACGTGACGTGCCAGACGGAGCAGGCCGCCACGGCCGCCATCAGGCAGGTCGGGTTCGAGGTCTACGTGGAGCGCACCCGCAAGGTGGAGTCGGCCTGCCCGCCCGACACGGTGGCGACCACCGAGCCGACCGGCAGCACGAGCAAGGGCAGCACGATCACGCTGTTGCTCAGCGCCGGAGGCGGCGACCAGCCCCCACCGCCGCCGACCGGTGGCGGAGGCGGCGGCGGCGGAGGTGGAGGTGGAGGCGGCGGCGGGATCACCCTGCCACCGCCACCCGACTGACCCGAACGGCTGAGCCCGTACGGCGTGTGATGCCCGCGCCGTACGGGGCAGCCCGCCCGTACGGGCGTTAGTCGCTGAGCTGGCGGCGCACCTCGGCCGCGACCCGACCGCCCTCAGCCCGGCCAGCGACGGCGGCTTGGGCCGCCTTCATCGCCGGACCAATCTGGGCCGGCCCGGTGAACCCACCCGCGGCCAGAGCATCCGCGACGATCGCGGTGATCTCCTCGTCGGTCAGTGGCGTGGGCAGGTAGCGCCCGATGACCTCCTCCTCAGCGAGCTCCTTGGCCGCCGAGCTGGCCCGCCCGGCGTCACCGAAGGCGGTCGCGGCCTCGCGGCGCTTCTTCGCCTCCTTGGTCAGCACCGAGAGCACCTCGTCGTCGCTGAGCTCACGCGCCTGCTTGCCGGCGACCTCAGCCGTGCGAACCGCGGCCAGCGCCATCCGGAGCGTCGATGTCACGAGCTCGTCCCGAGCCTTCATCGCCTCCCGGAGGTCCGCCTCCAACCGTGCCTTCATGGTGGTCATGCCCGGCACCGTACCCTTGGGCCCATGCGTGCGCGCACCGTATTCCGGGTAGCGGCGGGGCTTGCGGCGGCCGGTGCCGCCACCCTCGCCTACGCGTCCCTGGTCGAGCGGAACATGTTCACCCTGCGCCGTTTCGACGTACCCCTGCTCGGCCTGGACGACGAACCGCTCCGGATCCTGCACCTGTCCGATCTGCACCTCACCCCCGGTCAGCGCCGCAAGTCCCAGTGGATCGCGGATCTTGCCGGTCTGGATCCCGACCTGGTCGTGGTCACCGGCGACAACTGGTCACACGCCGACGCGCTGCCGACGGTGGAGAGCGCATACGGGCCGCTGCTGGACTATCCCGGCGCGTTCGTCTTCGGCTCCAACGACTACAACGGCCCGGTGTTCAAGAACCCATTCGGCTACTTCGACTCCGGCCGCGAGTACCTGCAGGGCGAGGACCTGCCCTACGAACAGCTGCGCGCCCTGTTCGTCTCGGCGGGCTGGGTGGACCTCAACAACGCCCGGACGACCGTGAAGGCCGGCGGCCGTACGGTCGAGCTGATCGGGGTCGACGACCCTCACATCCACCGGGACTCCTACCCGGCCGTGGCCGGCCAGGCATCGTCGTCCGCGGATCTGCACATCGGCGTCACCCACACCCCGGAGCCGTCGATCCTCGACGCCATGGCCGCCGACGGGTTCACCCTCCTGCTCGCCGGCCACACCCACGGCGGGCAGGTCTGCGTCCCCGGCGTCGGCGCCTTGGTGACCAACTGCGGCCTGCCCCGGCGCATGGCCAAGGGCCTGCACCGGTGGCCGTCCTCGTCCGCCTGGCTGCACGTCTCGGCGGGCGTGGGCACCCACCCCACCGCCCCCATCCGCTTCGCCTGCCCCCCCGAAGCCTCCCTGCTCACCCTCGTCCCCCGCTGACGCCCGGCCCTGCCCGCGCGCTGACCGCCTGCCCCGCGCCCCCGCGCCCCCGCGCGCTGACGGGCGCTAACCGGCGCTAACCGGCGCTGATGGGTGCTGACCGGCGCTGACCGGCGCTGACCGGCGCTGACCGGTGCTGACCGGCGCTGACCGGTCAGATTTCCGAGTTTTCTCGGAATCCTCACCGCGGAGTCGGATCTTGGGCCGGTGTGGCCGATACCCATGTGATCCGGGGCGGGTTCGTCGGCTACGATGACTCGGCACGTCCGGGCGACCGGGCGGGTTCGGGGTGTAGCGCAGCTTGGCAGCGCGCTTCGTTCGGGACGAAGAGGTCGTGGGTTCAAATCCCGCCACCCCGACCAAGGAACCGCAGCTCAGGGCCAGTGTTCCATCGAGGAACCTGGTCCTGATGTCGTTCCAGATGACCTCCTGGGGGAGGATCTTGCCAGCCGACGGATCGTGACGTCCGCAGCAGTCGGTCCAGTATGCCCACCGGCGAGCCGTCACCGAGGCACAGCCGAGCGTCCTTGCGTCTCCATCCACACCCGAGTCAGATCCGCCTGCATCCGCCGGTGCATGTCCGCCGTGACGTGCGAGTAGCGGGCCTGCGCCGACCCGCCTTCGTGACCCATCCGCTCATCCATGAGCTTCGGGAGCACGCCCAGCTCGTCCATCAGCGTCTTGTGCGAGTGCCGCAGCTCGTGCGAGTCAGGTCCTTACGAATCCGTACGTGATCTCCCGCCACGAGACGGAAGCTATTGGCCGGACCCCACCGACCGCCTTGACAGAGTCTGCCGCATCCAACCTGCTGGAAGCAGTACTCACCAGCGAAGCGGTCGACCTAACCTGCGAATCGGTCCGCAAGACGCTGCAGGAGTCATCGAGGCCGAAACCACCGAGATCAGCACCGCTCGCTAGGAGCGCACCGACACGCGGGCCAACGAGCGCAACGGTCGCGGCGACGGGCACTGTCCACAAAGGCCGATGGCATCGACCCTGCGCATCCCGAAGCTAAGCAAGGTCCGTTCTTCCCTAAGATCGTTGAGCCCCGGCATCACCCCCACCGCACCGCATGCGGTATGAGTCAGCGTTAGGTCGAGGGACAGTCGATCTCGTGAGAGACGACCTCGAAGTATCGGATTTCGAATTGTAGGCACAGGGTGGCCGTCACCGATCGCAGGAAGCCCCCTCTTTCGATCTCGGCCGTGAACATCGCGTCGACCCAGCCTAGAAGCTCACCCTCCTGGGCCAGGCCACGGACGATCACCTCGTGGGCGAGCACCTGGCCGTCGTAATGCTCCACCTTGCTCCGCACGTATTCGACCCCGGCGGTGCCCAGTTGGGTGCCGACAAACCCGGGCGAGCCCTCGGTTTCGATCTTCACAGTCTCGGCGATGCGATAGATCTCGTCCTCGGCCGCGTTCCGCGTGGAGCAGCCAACCATCAGCATCGAGGCAACTAACAGCGTCACAGCCTTCGGATCACCCGCCCACAGTAGCCGGCACCGCACACCTCGCGGTGCCCGCGCGTCGGAGCGAGTGCTTACCCGTGACCGCGGTCGGCGCCATGGAAGCAAGCAGCGTTGTGGCTCTGATCGTCGGCGCCTAGCGCGCATGTCGTCGCTGAGGGTGCCATGTCTGACGCTCCACTGTGCCCTTCGGCGCGGACCACCCCGACCAGGTCACAGGCCCCTTCTACGATCGGGAAGTGCCCTGGCATGAGCCTGTACCGCGAAACTACTCAAGCCCATCACTATCCAGAAGAGGATCGAAGGAGCGCGCCTCTTCCTCCTCGCGTCCTGTGCACGTCCCCAGATGGATGAGGCGGCTGTCGCCCAGGGTCGGCAGCGTCGCTACCAGCGCGGCGATGCGCAACTCGGTAGCGAGATCGATGTAGAGAAGGTATTCGGAGGGTGAGAGCTGCGCGGACTGGGCGAGGGTGAGGTCCGGCAGCAGGGTCTGCTGCACGCGCTCAGCCCGGGCCCGCGAGTCCCCCGAGGCGACGCGCAAGTTCGCCGCGACCACGGCCCGCCGCTGCGCGGGCGTCATCCCGGCGATCCACCCGAGTCGGCGCCGGGTCCCGGCCTGCTGGGGATCGCTGCGGGGCAGACCGCCTCGCCTCGGCGTGTTGCGCATCGGATCCGCGGTGCCCCGCCACCGACCAGACATGTCCGGCCCTCCTCGCATCGATCTGCGCGGCGGCTCCAGCTCACCGCGCAGCGACTGTGTCAAGTATTGATGAGTCTGCAGGACGTTGGCACAAAGATGCAACTTCTGCATTTGCAGATGGTGCAGAATCCTGATGCCGCGGTGCGTCATCTGGCTCTTGCGAGCTGCGTTGCGGAGACTGGCCTGGTGATGACGCACGAGGGGATCGGAACTTGTCGCGCAAGCAGCAGACGCTGACATTTCGGCGATGGTGGATCGCCACGATCCTGCTGAGGCTTCGGGAAGAGGCCGGGCTCGCCGTGGATGCTGCGGCGGCCAAGGCGCGTCTGAGCCACACCGCGATCTACCGGGCGGAGAGTGGCGAGACCGTCCCCACCCCGAAGAATCTGCATGACCTGGTTCGCGCCTACCGGGCCGACGATCAGTGGCTCACGCTGCTGCTGGAGCTGCGCCGCCGGCTCGACGACGAGAGCGGGTGGCACCAGCACGGTGGCCTGCTGCCCGGCGACCTTGCATTGATGATCTCTTTCGAGACTCACGCGGGCCAGGTGCTCGACTACGAGACGTCGCTGGTTCCCGGCCTGCTCCAGACCCGCGCCTACGCCGAGGCGGTTATTCGGACCCTACCGGGCATCACCGCCGCCGAGGTGCGCCGCCGGCTCGACGTACGGATGCAGCGCCAGCTGACCTTGGCGGGACCGCATTCGTTCAATTTCCACGCGATCATCGACGAGGCGGCCATCCGCCGGTGTGTTGGCGGACCGCAGGTGATGCGGGACCAGTTGCAGGCGCTGCTAGCGCTCCCGGAGAACGCGACCATTCGGGTAATTCCGTTTGTCACGGGCGAACACGCCGGGATGGCTGGCTCGTTTACCGTCATGAAGTTTCGTGACGAGCGGGCGCCGATGGCCGTGTTTCTCGAGGACAACTCCGGTCAGCGTTTCGCCGGGGGCAGCGCGGACCTGAGCCGCTTCCTGGCGGTGTGGGACGCGCTAGCGTCGGCCGCGCTCAGCACGGAAGGGTCGGCGCGGCTCATCGCCGCGGCGGTCGACGGGAGCTGACGAGGAGGAGCGCACGTGCTGACGAGGAGCTGGCAGCGGGCGTCGGGCAACAGCGGGAACTGTTTCGAGGCTCGCCTCGCCACCGACCCCGATACCGGTGAGGACGCGGTGGAGGTGCGCAACTCGACGGAGCCCAACGGCACCATCGTCCGGTACTCGCGGTCCGAGTGGCGGGCCGCGGTCCGGGCGTTCAAGCGCGGAATGTTTGACCTGGAAACCGCACTGTCCGGTAGTACATGTCGCCTGCCATGGGGAAGGGACCACCTGAGCTGAGTTCTGCCGCGTCATGGGACCCCTGGTTGCCAGTGACGGGACACCCGGCGAGACTGCCGGGCGGCTCGGTCACCGGCTTTCTATTCCGTTTCGACTCGGCTCGGAAATCCGAATTGTCCCATCGGGAGGTGTCGGTGATCGAAGTTCGTGAAGTCCCACAGGCGTAGGTGGCAGGCGTGGACCTGCGCACCGTCGCCGCCAGCGCCGGCGTGCGGTTCGACCAGCACCTGTGAACGAACTGGCGCGCATGCTCGTGCGTCAACCATCGACGACAAGCTCATGGTCCTTGTGGGCAAGGCCCGTACGCATCCTCACTGGCGGTGACTCCGTCCGGGGCCCTGACGTAGTCCGGCGGTGTTCATTCGTCTACTGTGGACCTCGTAGGTCGGTGATCAGCCCACTCGTTCGAGCCGGGTAGACGGCTGGCTGGGTGGCGCTGACCGGCAGCCTCGGACGCTCTGCATGATCGGCTTTTATCGAATCGTTATACTTCTCTTGGGCTCTGTTTACATCGGTCTAGAAAAGATCGACGGTGGGCATTTGCCGAGGCCGTGTGCTGAAATCATCAGTCATCGATAGTATGTCTGAGCATCGAGTTCACAATGGACTTTGCTGCTTCGGTGCCATTGGGATATCTGACACCATGCCGGAATCCGTGATCGAGCGCACCGGCGAGATCGGCCTGCGGCGCGGCCTCGGCGCCACCCGGCTCGACGTCGCCCGCCAGTTCCTCATCGAATCGGCGCTGATCGGCGCCGTCGGGGGGACGCTCGGCGCATCGCTGGGAGTTCTGGTGACGGTCGGCGTCTCGTACGCCAACTCGTGGACACCGGTCCTGCCTGGTGGGTTCCCCTCGCCGCCGCCGGGCTCGGTGCCGCCATCGGTGTGCTCGCGGGCGGCTACCCGGCGTGGCGAGCGGCGCGACTCGAGCCGATCGCGGCGATCCGGGCAAAGGCCTGACGTCGGTGACGCACCCGCGACGAGTCTTCCGCGCCGCAGACAACGCCGTGTATGAAACCAAGCACAAACACGACAACCATAGACGAGCTTGAAACAGCCAGGCCCTCGGGCTGAACCGGCCGCCCACGACCGCAGCCCCCAAAGAAGAGGGTTGGGACGCGGGTGCGGACCCCACGGCCGAGGTCGGAGCCGACGGCACCGACCGAGAACGGGGAACTCGGCCCATCCATGCCCGGTGCCGCCATTGGTTGCGAGCCGGGCGATGCTGCACCTGGTTAATGATGGGTGGGTGCAGACCTTCCTGCCGTACGCGGACTTTGCCCGCTCGGCGGCGGTGCTGGACCTGCGCCGGCTCGGCAAGCAGCGGGTGGAGGCGCTGCAGGTTCTGCGTGCAATCTCCGTGCCCGAGTACGGCTGGCGCCACCATCCGGTCGCCAAGATGTGGCAGGGCTACGCCGAGGCCCTGGTCTGCTACGGCGTGACGGTCTGTACGGCATGGACGGGACAGGGCCGCTCCGACGGCGTCGCCCCGACCATGCTCGCCGAGCTCGGCCGTCCGGTACGCACGCAGCTCGATCTGGCGCGGGTCGGCGAGCTCCCGCCCTGGCTCGGCCAGGAGGACTTCCACCGCAGCCACCGGTCGTCGCTGCTGCGTAAGGATCACGCGCACTACCGGCCAATCTTCGGCGACGACGTGCCCGACGACCTTCCCTACGTCTGGCCGGTGTCGGACCGCTGGGCGCCGCGGAGCCGCTAGTCGGGCAACGGCCGCGATCCCTCGCGTCCGGAGGCCGAGCCCTGGCGCTTTCCCGCGACGGCGGTCGGCTCCTCGGGGTCGGTCAACATCGTGTCCGTCCGCTCCGCGATACGGGCGATGTTGCGGGCCATGCCACCGAAGACGATCGCGTGGAACGGTGAGATCGACCACCAGTAGAGGGGCCCGGACAGGCCACGGGGCAGGAACACCGCCCGCTGCCGGTAGACGCACCCCACCGGGCCGTCGCTGACGGTCATCTCCAGCCAGGCTCGACCGGGCAACCGCATCTCTGACCGCAGCCGCAGCAGCCGCCCCGGCTCGATCGCCTCCACCCGCCAGAAGTCCAGGGCCTCGCCGACGTAGAGCTCGTGCGGGTCCCGCCGGCCCCGCTGCAGGCCCACACCGCCGATGAGTCGGTCCAGCCAGCCGCGGGCCGTCCACGCCAGCGGGAAGGAGGGCCACCCGGTCTCGCCACCGACGCTGGTGATGACTCGCCACAACGCTTCGGGCGACGCCCGCACGTCCATCTCCCGATGGTCGGTGTAGACGGAACCGCCGGACCACTCCGGGTCGTTCGGCAGCGGCTCGGCCGACGCCCCCGTCCAGGCGCCGGTGGACCAGCGGGTCTCCACCTCGGCGTCGCGGGTCCGCTTGAGCGCCAGCGTTACCGCCTCGTCGAATCCCTTCAGGCCGCCGGGCGGGTCAGGCACGTAGGCAGCGACATCATGCTCGTGGCACACTGCCTCCTGGATCAGACCTTCAACCAGTGGCTTCGCGATTGAGCCCGGAACCGGCGTCACCAGGCCTACCCACTGGGCGCTCAGCTTCGGCGACAGCGTCCGCACCGGAATGATCGTCCGCTCCGGCAGCCCGGCGATCCTGGCGTAGCCGCGCATCATCTCAGCAAACGTCAATACATCTGGGCCGCCGATGTCGAACGACCGGCTGACATCGGCTGGCACGTCAGCCCACTCGATCAGGTAGTGCAGGACGTCCGAGACGGCGATCGGTTGGACGCGGTTACGCACCCAGCGCGGCGTCAGCATGACCGGCAGGCGCTCGGTGAGGTACCGCAGCATCTCGAACGATGCCGAACCGGAGCCGAGAATGATCGCCGCGCGCAGCGCCACGGTTGGCACCCTGGCCGACGCCAGAATCTCGGCGACCTGAGACCTCGACCGAAGATGGGCCGACGTTCCATCCTGGCCTTCGACGGTGGGACCGCCGAGATAGACGATCCGCTGCACCTGGGCTCGGTCCGCGCTGGCGGCAAACGCCGTGGCAGCCCGGCGGTCGCGGTCCTCGAAGTCTTTGGCGCCGAGCGAATGCACGAGGTAGTACGCGACATCGATACCCTCGAACACCCTGGCAAGATCATCCGGCACCACCAGATCGCCCTCCACGACCTCGGTGCGCCGCGCCCACGGAATGTCGGACAGCCGTGGCGCTGAGCGGGTCAGACACCGCACGTCGTGGCCCGCCTGCAGCAGCCGCGGCGCAAGCCGACCACCGATGTAACCGGTCGCGCCAGTGACCAGGCATCGCATCGCCTCAACGCTACCGGCGGCCGCCGACTCCCCGTCCCACTTCCGTGAAAGTGGCCGAACCCGTCGGTCCGCGGATGCTAGTCGTCCATCTTCGGGGCGAACGGCCCCTGGTAGCGCACGGCACGGCGTTCGTTCTGCGGCAGCCGCCACGGCTCGTGCACCGCCGGGCCAGGAATGTGGGCGAGCTCGGGCACCCAGCGCCGCACGTAGTCACCTTCACGGTCAAAGCGCTGCGCCTGCAGGATCGGGTTGAACCGTCGGCCTGGCCGTGGGTTGTTGCCGGTACCGGCGACCCACTGCCAGTTCCCGTTGTTGTTGGCAAGATCGGCATCGAGCAGCAGCTGTGCGTACCACTGCGCTCCTTCGCGCCAGTCCAGGCCCAGATGTTTGGTGAGGAAGGAGGCGGTGATCAGCCGCGCTCGGTTGTGCATCCAGCCCTCTCCGGCGAGCTGCCGCATGCCCGCGTCGACGATCGGCATGCCGGTGCGCCCTTCGCACCACGCCGCTCGCGCCGACGGATTGTCGCGCCAGGTGTCGGCGGCCTTCGCTCGGTAGTTGCGCCGAGGCAGGTCCGGGAATGCGGAGAGGACCTGGTGGTAGAAGTCGCGCCAGCACAACTGCCGCCGGTACTCGTCGGAGTCGACCATGGCCGAGACGGTGACCGGGGAGACGCACCCGAAGTGCAGGTAGGGGCTCATCCGGGAGGTCGCGTCGGCGGCGAGGTCGTCGCGGGTCTGTGCGTAGGTCGAGCCGCCGTCTCGCCAGGCGAGTAGCCGGCGCCGCGCCTCGGCCTCCCCCCCGGGCAGCAGCCGGGTCGCTCGACCGGCGGGCAGCGACCCGGCGTCGAGCCCCGTTGGCGTGTGGACCCGATCGGGTGCGGGCAGCTGCTTGCGGGGCCGGAAGCGTGACCAGGCCTGCCAGTAGGGCGTGAAACGCGCGTAGTGGTCACGTCCGGCTGGGCGCAACGAGCCCGGCGGAACGATGGTCACCGAGTCGTGGAGTTGCAGGGCCAGGCGCTCGCGCGAGCACGCGTCCTGCAGCCGCCGGCGTCGCGCCGCGGCGAAGCGGGAGACGTCGTCGGCGACGAAGATGCCGAAGGCGCCGGCTTTCCGCGCGATCTTCACCGCCTCGGCCACCGGGTCGCCTCTTCGGACGTAGAGTTCGCCGCCGAGCTCACGCAACGACCGGCGCAGATCGCCGAGACACTCCTCCAGGAAGCGTTGCCGGTTCGGCGGCGCGTCCACGTGCGGGTCGCGGACGAAGAGTGGAACCAGTGACTCGGCCGCAGCCGCGGCCGCGTGCAGTGCTGGGTTGTCGTGCACCCGCAGGTCGCGGGTGAACAACACGACGGCGGTCCGCATCAAGACGACGCTAGGCGAGCCGAGCTTATCGGCGTGCGGGTTCTCGACATTTCTCGGTGACGGCATTCCTACGTGGACGTAGCAACGATCCCGCAAGTCCGTACCAGGCCATCGCGACCGCCGACCGGGGAGACGTCCTCGCCCGCGACGCCCCCGGTTGACGAGGCTCCGGCCAGCAGTGGAGGAGATCAGCCGGCCCGCCACGGCACGTCCTGGTGCGAGCGCTGGTCACTCGGCGAGGGGCAGGTTGTCGGAGCACAGGAACCGGCCGTCGTCGGTGACCACGGCCGACGCGAAACCATCCATTGTAGACAGCCACGTGATGCCGGCCAGGCCCATCGCCATCGCCGCGGTAGCGAGCCCGTCGGCCTCGCCGAGGTCGGCACCCACCACCGTGACCGAGCGCAGGCCAGTCGCGGGCCTGGCGGTGAACGGATCGAGCACGTGGGGCCCCCGTTCGTAGACCCCGGACGTCGCCACGGCCAAGTCCGTTCCGACCACGACACAGCAGACCCCGTCCGGCTCGAACGGGTGCCTGACCGCCACCCGCCACGGCTGTCCGCTGCCCGACCGGCCCCGCACGCGTACGTCGCCGCCGGCGTTGACGCAGTGGTTCACCGCACCGGCCGCGACCAGTCGATCCGACGCGACCTGCGCCGCCCACCCCTTGACGAAGCCGGACGGGTCGAGCCGCCCGGTCGCGTATGCATCGAAGTATCCGCTGCTGCGGTGCCACAGGGCGGTGCACCGCTCGAGCACCTCCCGCAGGTCGGGTGAGGTGCTGGTTCGCCGTCCGGCGTTGAGCTGGCTGACCTCGCTGTCGGACCGGTATGTGCTGAACCGGGCATCGACGGAATGCAGGAAGGCGAATACGTCGTCAGCCAATGCCGTGAGCCGAGCCGGCGGCAATCGGTCGCTGATCTCCACGCTGGCGGTGGTGCCCATCACCGCCTCGACCCGCCGCATGTCAGGCGATGCCGGCTTTGACGAGCGCGGAGGTCAACGACTGCTGGTAGGCCTCGCTCGTCCAGGTCGCGCCGGAGACCGTGTCGAAGCTCGCGCTCTGCGCCGCCAGCGCTCGCTCCCGCAGGATCGGCGCGACCCGATCGGAGAGGGCCGCGGAGCGGGCCTGGTCGGCTGGCATCTCGACGGCGGCGACGTCGGTGATCCGTCCATCTGAGACGGTGATCTGTACGGTCACGTAGCCGAACTCGGTGTACGCACTGTCGCCGGTGTACGTCCGGCCGTTCGGCGGTGAGCCGGAGCCACCGTTCGGCGGCGGGCTCGGACCGGGCTCGGACCCTCCGGCCGGTGGTGAGCCGGCGGTCCCGGTCGGCGGTGAGCCGGCAGTCCCGGGAGGTGGTGGGCCGGCGGTCCCGGGAGTTGCTGAGGCCGCGATCCCGGGTGGCGCGGCGCGCTGTTCGGGCGGGACCTGCTCCGGCAGCCGGGTCGCACCCGGCGCACTCTTCAGCGACAGCAGCAGCGTGATGCCCGCGACCAGCCCCAGCACGGCGAGGAGCAGTCGTCGCATGGCACCTCCCGCCCAGGACCCGGTCATCGTCAGAACTCGAATATCGTGTCGTGGACCTGCCGCCGCCGCACGCCGGCCTGCCGCAGTGCTTTCCGAGCCGCTTCGACGAAGCCGCCCGGCCCGCACAGATAGACGTCCCGTCGGGCCACGTCCGGCACCAGCTGCCGGATCCCGGATCCGGTGAGCAGGGCGCGCGGCGCCGGCTCGTTGCGTGCGCCGATCACGTACCAGATCGTGGCGTTCCGCTCCTCCGCGATGCGGTCCAACTCGGTCTGCAGGACGACATCGTTGACCGTACGAGCTCGGTAGACCACGACCGCCTTCAGTGGCAGCTCCTCCAGCAGGGCCCGGATCGGCGCGATCCCGATCCCCGCCGCGATGAGCAGCGCCCGGTTCTGCGTGCGGTGGCTGGCCGTGAAGGACCCCATCGGTCCCTGCGCCCACACCCGTACGCCTGGTACCAGCCGGCGCAGCTTGATGGTGTGCGTGCCTACGGTCTTGACCGTCAGGCGCAGCCACTGCGAGTGGGCCGCCGCTGACAGCGAGAACGGGTGGGCCTGCAGCCACAGGCCGCGGGCGAGAAACCGCCACCGGTAGAACTGGCCGGCCCGCGCCGCCTGCCGCAACCCACGGCCCGTCAGGTAGATCGAGATGACATCCGAACCCTCGTCGACCACCTGGGCGACGCGGAACTCATGCCGCTGGTTCAGCCGCAGCGGGGCGATCAGGCGCCCCCAGACCAGGCAGCCCAGGACGCCCGCGTAGAGAAAGAGCCAGAGGTATCGGCCGAGCCCTGGCCGGAACAGCTGCTGCCCGTTGGCGAACTGGTGCCCGTACGAGAACAGCAGAACGAGGTAGCTGGCCGCGTGCAGAAGCTTCCACAGCTCGTACGGCATCGCGGCGCGGACCGTACGGACGGCCAGCAGGCCGACCGCGACCAGAATGCCGGTGGCCGCCACGGCGCTGGTCATGTCCTCGTACTCAGCCAATAGAATGTCGAGCTCATCAAATAGGTTGATCCGGTCGACGATGGCGTACCCCACGAGAATCAGCGCGGCATGGGCCAGGACGGTCACCAGTAGGACCGCCCCGAGATCGCGATGCCACCGGGTGACCCGCTCCGTGCCGACAAGACGCTCGACGAACCCGACCCGGCTGCGCAGCAGCACCTCCACCAGCAGCGTGTAGCCGGCGGTCAGCCCGGTGATGCGGCCCGCATGGACGAACAGCTCCCCGCGGTTGTTGATGGACTCCGTCGGGGTGTCGTTCCACCAGGCGAGCAGTGCGACGGCGAGGCCGGCCCAGGCGAGCACCGCGAACAGGGCGGGTCCGCCTCGCCAGTCCTTCTCCGGGGGTCGCCGTAGCCGCGACTGCGGCGCCGCCACGCTGTCGATGCGGCCCACGCTCAGGCGAACAGCTGCATAGGGGTGAACGTGTGGTTCGGGAAGACCGACGCGACCTCCGCGTCGCTGAGACCGAACCGACCCTTCATCACCGAGCCGAACACATCGAACATATTGTTGAACTCGGGTATGTCACCCCGGTCCAGCGAGTCGAACCCGGACCAGTTGCCGAGCAGCGAACTGCTGAACCTCATGTTCCGACCGGACAGCAGGATCATCGCGCCACCGTGTCCGTGGTCGGTGCCGCTTGCGTTCTGGGCGACGCGCCGCCCGAACTCGCTCGAGATCATCACGGTCACGTCATTGCCCTGCTCCCCGAGGTCCAGGTAGAACATGGCCAGCGCGGTGGCCAGGTCGGTGAGGCGTTCATAGAGGAATCCACCTTCGTTAGCGCCCTCGTTCTCGTGCGTGTCGTAGCCGCCGGTGCCGATGGTGGCGACACGAACATTGGCTCCGCGCTTGATGAGGAGCGCCAGCTCCTTGAACGCGCCGGCGACCTGGCCGGTATAGGTGACGCCCTCGGCCGGCTCGTACGGTGCGGCGGTCATCTCCTGGGCGCTGGCCAGCGCGCTGAGCCCGGACCCGACCACAGCCTCCAGCGGATGGTTGATCCCGGCGAAGAGCTCCCTGATCGCCGTGAGCGTCGGCTCCCGGAACTTCCGATCCCCGTTGAGGTTGAGCGATGCCACGGTGTTCAGCGCCAGCGACGAGTTGGTGCCGACCAGCGACCGCGGCAGCGTCGTGCCGACACCGATGCTGCGGAACGTCGTGCCTGGACCGAGCTTGTCGATGAGTACATCGAGGAAACCGCGCCCACCCGTCTCGGACGGCAGCCCGCCGAGGTTGCACGCGTCCTGCGCCTGGAAGTGACTGCGCGAGAGCCGAGGGTCGGCGACACCGGGGATGAAGGCGAGCTGCCCGTTGTCCAGCATGCCCTGCAGCGGCGCGAAGGCCTGGGTCAGCTTGAAGTTGCGGGCGATCGGGATCGGGCCGCTGGCCGGCAGCACCAGGTCGGGGCGGGTGGAACGCAGGTAGCCGTCGTCGGCTGGGGCGATCAGGGCCAGCCCGTCCAGCCCGCCGTAGAGGAAGACGTGGATGAGCGTGCCGCCCGGCGTGGCGCCGAACGCGGCCCGGGTCGCCACGAACTGGCTGGTCGCCAACGCGGTCATGGTGGCGCCGACGCCCGCGAGGAAGGTCCGGCGGGTTACGCCGCGCCGCTCCTGCTGCTGCTCCTCGAGCTCATTGAGCCTCCGGTACCGGTCGCGCAGCTCCGCATTCTCCACGGCCACGGCCTCCGCCTCGGCGCGTAGCAGCGCCTCGCCGGGGTCATCGGCCATCCGCCACACCGTCGCAAGGCCGCGATGCTCGCTCATTGTCGTCTCCTCCCCTACCTGAGGTGGTGAAGAGGTGAGGCGAAGATGGCGCGAGCCACCGCGCCGACAGCGCCGTTGAGGCTGGCGTCAACGGGGGCGGCGGCATCGACGCCGGCCACGCCTAGGAGCAGATCGCGCTCGCGGGGCGCCAACGGTCGCGAGATGAGGTTGCGGGCGAGCGCCTCCACGTAGTCTCCGGCGGCGGTGGGCGGCTTTGGTCCGGCGAGCTCGTCCGGCCGGAGGTAGGTGAACATCTTCCGGCCACCATTGATGATGTTCAGCGCCTCGTTCCAGAGGCGGATCATCGTGCCGGCCGAGGTCCACGCGACGAACACATCCGGGTAGCCGTCCGGTGTGGGGTGACCGGCGGGCCAGTGGGCCACCCCGACGAGGAAGTCGCACAGTTGGCGCAGACCCTGCAGGAACGGGCTTGCGTTCGGGTCCCTGTCGTCGAACGTGGCTGGCGTCGCGGGCGAGACGCCCAACGCCCGGTACGTGGCCACCAGGTACTCCGCGGGCCGCCGGACCTTCTGGCCCACCGCGGCCCAGAAACCGGTCGAGCTCAGCAGCGTCATGAGGGTCGGCTTGATGGCGCCCTTGTGCTCCAGGTACGTCGTGGCGACCGCGTCGACCAGTGCCGCGGGTGGGGTGTCCGATACCAGCCGGGTGGCGAGGTTCTGCGCGATGTAGCGCGCGGTGGACGGGTGCAGAGCCAGGTAACGGAAGTACCGCTCGGCCGCCTCCTCGCCGCCCTCCGGTGTGCTGTTCGGGTGCTTGAACCGCATGATCCGGACTGGCCCGGTGACGTGCTGGTCGGGCCGGTAGACGTACTGGTCGTCGCGGATGCTGTGTCCAGTTTGGAGGATGGCCGCTTGCAGCACGTCGTCCTCGGTGTAGCCGCCGTCCACGCCGACCGAGTACAACTCGAGGTTCTCCCGGGCGAGGTTCTCGTTGATCGCGTTCTTGCGCGACCTGTCCTGGTCGAGGTAGCGCAGCAGTGCCGGGTGCCGGTTCGCGGCCACGAACATGTCCGGGTAGTTGTCCAAGGCGTACCGGCGGATCACATCCCGGTCGAACGGGCCGCGAATGTACGCTCCGTTGTCGATGTCGGCCGCCACGTGCAGGAAGTCGTTCCAGAAGTCGACCATCACCTCGAACAGCTGACGCTTGGACCAGATCTGGCGGGCGATCGTAGCCTCGGCCCACTCGCGGGCGGGTCTGATCCTCTTGGCGTCGTTGGCTTCCCGCTCGGCCCGGAGCTCGTCGATGGACTTGTTGAGCGTGGTCAACTCGGCCAGCTTGGCGTTCAGCGCGGAGTCGTCGATGCGCTCCGGCTCCAGCTGGGCGGCGATCCAGGCGTCGATGCCCATGCTCCTTACCTCGGCGACCAGCGAGGGTGTCGCGCCGAACGTCAGGCGGCTCACCAGGTGCAGCACCGTGTTCGAGCCGAGCGGGGATGGTGTGACCTCCGTGACCGCCGCGGCGGCCTCGGTTGGGCTCCCCCTGACCACGGACTGCAGCGCCACACCCTGGGCGGAGCCGTTCTCCCGCTCCGGATCCGTGGCCGCGCCCCCGAACAGCCGGCTGCCCAGGTCCAGGCCCTGGGGGACGAGCGCCGCCACCGCACCGGCGGCCAGCGCGCCCATGCCGATCATCGCATTGCGCCGGCTGGGTCGGGGCTGTCCCGCCGGCCCGACGTTCCCCACGTCGATGACCTGCCGACCGCTGGTGTCGATGCCGTCGCCGGTCACCCAGCGCGAGCGCCCAGGCGTGTCCGCGTGACGACCCCGGCCCACCGGGGGGCCGTAGGGCGGGGGTGGCCGGTGCGGCGGAGCCGGGGCGGTCCGGCGGGGCGGCTCGCTGGGTGCCCCCGCCTCGTGCGCACCGCGGTCGTAGGTCCGGTCGTCGTAACCGTCGGCCGTGTAGGGCGCGGGGGTTGTCTCGCGGCGGCGGCCGTCGTCGGGCCGGGTATGGCGCCCGCGCGGCGGTCCCGAGTTCGTCATCGGCCAGTCCGATCGTCCGCCGGTGCTCGTCCGCCCGGCGCTCGTCGGGCTCCGGCCGGACGACTGTAACAGCCGGTCAGCGAAGTATCAACGAATGTCCAACCGCGAGGATCCCGGGGTCTCGCTCAGCCGAGCAGCAGGGCGGGCAGGCGACGGTCGGCCAGCCAGAGCCCGCCGAATCCCATCGCTACCAGGTAGAGCAACGCCCAGGCGACGCTGGGCCCGGGCTGGCCGAGGACAAGCCCACGCAGTAGCTCGGTGCTCTGGTAGAGGGGCAGTGCGGCCACCACCACCTGCAGCGGCTTGGCGTAGACCGACAGCGGGTAGAACGTGGTGGCGAACAGGAACATCGGCAACATGAACAGCTGCACGTACTGCTGGTGGTGGAACTCGCGGATCACCGTCGCTACGGCCAACCCGGCACCGGCGAAGGCGAAGGTGATCACTAGTGTCGCCGGCACCGCGAGCAGCGCCCACCAGGAGTGCACCAGCCCGAGCGCGGTAATGACGGCCAGGAAGCAGGTGGCCGCGACCGCGCCCCGCAGCATCGCCGCCGCGACCTCACCGACAACGATGTCGGTCACCGTGATCGGTGTGGTGAGCATCGACTGGTAGATCTTCTCGAACCTGATCCGCCACCAGACGTCGTTGACGACCTCGTTCATCGCCGCGTTCATCGCGGCGGTGGCGAGCAGAGCAGGGGCCACGAAGGCGGCGTAGGTCGTGCCCGGCGGTCCGGCGGCCGGTGGCATGTCGATGAGCTGCCCGATGCCCACACCGATCGACAGCAGGTAGAGGAAGGGCTCGAAGATGCCGTTGACAATCAACTGGTACGGCCGGTGGCTGCGTAGCACCCAGAGATGTCGCAGCACGATCAGGTGCGCGTTCATGAGTGCAGCTGCTTGCGGAAGGTCCGGGCCGCCAGCGCGAGCCCGGCCACGGTGAGCACGGCCAGGTATCCGATGTGGACGATGCTGACGGGCCACGTCGCGGTACCCAGGCTGAGCGTGCGGCACAGGTCGACGCCGTGCCAGAGCGGGGTGAGCTTGACCAGTGCCGGTAGCCAGCCGGGCAGTTGCTCGACAGCGAAGAAGGTGCCCGAGAACAGGTACATCGGCATGACGATCCACTTGAATAGGCTGCCGATGCGGGTCGGCGTCTCCTGGGTCATGGCCCACGCCGCGACCGGGGTGGCGAAGGCGAGGCCGGTGAGGGTGGCCGCCGGCAGCGTGAGCACGACCAGCCATGAGCGGGCTGCGCCGAGGGCCACCATCACGGCGAGGAACGCGGCCGCGCTCATCGCGATCCGCACGGCCATGAACAGGGTGTGGCCGATCAGGATGTCGAGCGGCTCCAGTGGTGAGGTGACGGCCGGCTGGTAGGGACCGTCGCGCATCCGGCCGCGGGCGACCGGGAAGGCCGACTCGACGATGCCGTTCTGCATGGAGGCTGCCGCCAGCATGCCGGGGGCGAAGAAGGCCAGGTACGGTACGCCGCCGAGCACGGCCTGGTCGTCGGAGGTCACGAGGCGGCCGAGGCCGGCGCCGATAGCGATGAGGAACAGCAGTGGATTGGCGATGCTGATCACGACCGTGCCGCGCCAACGTCGACGGTACTGCCGGATCCAGTACTCCCACTCGCGGCGGATGTAGGCCCGCCGTGAGGTAGCGGCCGCGTCAGCGGTGGCCATCAGTCGACCAGTGTCCGGCCGGTGAGCGCGAGGAAGACATCCTCCAATGTGGAGCGTCGGACCAGGGCGGTGACCGGGCTCAGGCCGAGCCGGTGCGTGGTGGCCAGCGCCGCCTCGCCGTCGTCGGCGTACCAGAGCAGCCGGTCCGGCAGCGCCTCGACCCGACTACCGCCGCAGGCTCGCACCTTCTCCTCGGCGGCGGGTTGGTCGCCCGGGGCGAAGCGCAGCTCGAGCACCTCGCGGGTGCTGTGGCGCCGGATGAGGTCGCGCGGCGAGCCCTCAGCCACGATCCGGCCCCGGTCCATCACCACCAGCCGGTCGCACAGTTGCTCAGCCTCGTCCAAGTAGTGCGTGGTGAGGATGAGCGTCACGCCCTGCTGCTTCAGGCGGAACAGCCGGTCCCACAGCACGTGCCGCGCCTGCGGGTCGAGCCCGGTCGTCGGCTCGTCGAGGAGCAGAATCTCCGGTTCGTTGAGCAGGGACCGGGCGATCGTCAAGCGCCGCCGCATGCCGCCGCTGAGCGCATCCACCCGCTCCGCGCCCTTCTCGGTGAGCTGGACGAACTCGAGCAGCGCAGTGCTGCGTTCGGCGATGACGGCCGGGCTGAGTCCGAAGTACCGGCCGTAGATCAGCAGGTTCTCCCGGACGCTGAGTTCCTGGTCGAGGGCGTCGTCCTGGGGCACCACGCCGAGGCGGGCGCGGATCCGGCGTCCCTGGGTCGCCGGGTCCATCCCGAGCACGGTCAGGGTGCCACCGGTCACTGGCGAGACGCAGGCGATCATGCGCATCGTGGACGACTTACCCGCGCCGTTCGGACCCAGGATTCCGAACGACTCACCGCGTCGCAGGACGAAGTCGATGCCGTCGACCGCGGTGAAGCCGTCCGATTTACGGTCTTTGGGCGGATGGCGCTTGGTGAGGCCCCGCGCCTCGACGAGAACGTCCCCGTGCTGCACGCGGTCAGGCTACGGACCCGTACGTCACTCTGCAAGTACGTAACAGCGCGCTGAAACTTCTGTAGTACAACGCGCAAGACTTCGATCAGCGGCGTCAGCGCAGCTGGGCTTTGACCTCCTCCGGAAGCTGCCGGGCGAGGCCGGCCCGGACCAGCGCGGAGGTGAGCCGCGGGATGTCCCGGGCCGGGGCGAGGCGCCCGATCGACGACGGCTCCAGGTGCAGCGCCCGCGCACCGTCGGCGACCTTCGCATCCACCGATGGCTGGTACTCCAGCCACACGGCCTGCACCTCGCGGGTGAAGATGTCGGCGCCCGCCGGCCCGATACCCGCAAACTCGGTGAGCAGCTCCGCCAGTCGACGCCGGTCACCACCCGCCGCGCGCCGTAGCCGGCGCAGATCGCCGCCCCACCGGTCCAGGCAGTGGGCGGCGGCGAGGCCGAGGAGCCGGGAGGTGCTCTCGTCGTAGCGCCGGTAGTGGCCACGCCCCAACGCATCGACCCGGTCCTGCCAGGAAGCGTCCACCATGGACTGTGGCGTCCGGAAGCCCGCATCGAACAGCTCCCGTGCGCTCGCCACCGCGACGTCGGCCGAGATCCGCTTGCCCAGCAGGCTCGCGAGCACGAGCAGCTGGTAGAGCGGTTCAGGCCGGTCGACGAGTCGGATGCCGGCGTCCTCGGCGTACGTGCGTCCATAGACGCGTAGCACCGTCTTTACCAGCCCGTCGGCAGAGCGTGCCATGAGACCCTCCCCTGACCCGTCAGTGCGGTCGGCGCCCCAGTTCGTGCCAGTCGGTCGCTTCCATATCGACGTCGAAGAACTCGGCGGCGGCCCGGATGTTCGCGAAGGCGAGGTCACGGTCATCGTCGCTGACGTCGGCTACCTGGTCGAAGCGCGCGAGCGCGTTGCGCACGTGCTGCGCGTCGGTCAGCGGCTCCTTGCGCTTGTTGGGGAACGCGTACACCGTGTCAGGCAGATCCGACTCCGCGGTCAGCCGGCCGTGCTTCTCGCGAGGCTGCCATGTCGTCTTCATCCCCGCACGCTACCGCCGCCCCGCCGAGGCGAGGAGGCGATCGGACAGGATCGTCTCCGCGCCCGGCTCAGAGTGGCGTCTGACCCTTCCGCGCCCGGGCTCCGGCCCGCAGCCGGTCCGGGTCGACCGCACGCTCGGGACGGCGGCGCCGGTACTCGCCTTCGAGCTCATCGGTGCGCTGGGTGTGGTGCGTGAGCGCCTGCTCCGAACCGTGCAGGAAGACGTCGTGTCGGGTCTGGTGCAGGTGCTCCAACTCGCGGTCGAGGTCGTCGTCGGCGAGCTGCTCGCCGGGGATTCCATCCATCAGCACCGAATCTGCTCCGATCGGGTCTCGCCGAAGCGGTGTGAGCGGGTCGCCGCCACGGACCGCGTGCTACCTCCCGTCTACGCCCGGTCGACGCAGACCAGCCCGAAACGGCCGGTCTGTCACCGGTTCGGGACGGCCGCACCATCGTGCCGAGGACGGCAGAAACCGCCGATCCGCCTCGCCCCGGACGGGGAACGCGTAGAAAGAGGGCAAGTGCAGCGACCTGCCGCCCGCCGACGCGGGACCGTCCCTCACGGAGGTGAGCCATGACCACCACGACCATGCCGATGCTCGACACCTACCCGCGCAGCATCAACCTCGACCGCCGCGAGCTCGCCGCCGCGATCAACGCGCTCATCATGTGCAGCGAGGCCTGCACCGCCTGTGCCGACGCCTGCCTCAGCGAGGACGGGGTGGCCGACCTGGCCAAGTGCATCCGCACCAATCTCGACTGCGCTGACATCTGCGAGACGACCGCTCGCGTGCTCTCCCGTCACACCGGCTACGACGCGAACATCAGCCGCAGTCTCCTCGAGGCCTGTGCGACCGCGTGCCTGTCCTGCGCCTCGGAGTGCGCGATGCACGCCGAGATGTACGAGCACTGCCGCATCTGCTCCGACGCGTGCAGCCAGTGCGAGCTCGCGTGTCGACAGTTACTCTCGTCGATTAGTTGATGCGACCCACGGGAAGGCGGTCATCGTGAAGCTACGGGCGCTGATAGACCGGATCGAGCGGCTCGAGGCGTTGGACCGGCCCGGCAGCGTGGTTTCGGCCGTGGTCACCTCACTCATCCGCGGGCGGGCGCGTGACATCCTCCATGGCGTGTGGCTGGGCCACCCCCTGCACCCCGTGGCCGTCCTCCTGCCGGTCGGGCTCTGGCTGAGCGGTACCGTGCTGGATGCGCTACGCATCAACGGTCGCAGTTCGACTGTCCTCATCGGACTGGGCAGCGCCGGTGCGCTTCCCGCAGCGACCATGGGACTCAACGACTGGACGTTGCTGACGCGGGAGCAACGCCGCACCGGACTGGTGCACGCCGCCGCCAACACGACCGCCTTGGCCTGCTACCTGGCGTCGCTCGCGGCGAGACTCAGTGGCAACCCCGTTGCGGCCCGCCGCCTCGGCTATGCGGGGTTGGCAGCCGTCGGTGCGGGCGGATACCTGGGCGGGCACCTCAGCTACCGACAGGCGGCGGGGGTGAACCACGCCGAGCCGTTCCTGCGCCGGATCCCGGAAGGCTGGCACAGCGTGTGCGACCTCCGGACACTGACGCCGGGAACGCCGAGCGTGTACCGCATCGCTGACGTGCCCGTGCTGGTGGCGCGAAACGGGGACGACGTCACCGTGATGATCGAGCGTTGTGGACACCACACCGGACCGCTCGGCCACGGCGAGGTGGTTGACATCCACGGTGTCGAATGCGTTGTCTGTCCGTGGCACGGCAGCGCGTTCCGTCTCTCCGATGGCACCGCCGTCCACGGGCCGGCGGCCAGCGGGCAGCCGCTGCTGCGAAGCCG
>JBQGBY010000061.1:0-23655 GCA_052038195.1 Micromonosporaceae bacterium
ATCCAACTCCGCGGTGAGATTGCCGAGGAAACTCGGAAATCTCACCGGTCAGCGCGGGGAGGGCGACGGGACGGGGTCAGCGGGAGGTCAGGTGGGCGAAGACGATCACGTTGTCGGCGTAGCCGGTGTCACCGCCGAGCCACTCGCCCCCGCAGGTAACCAGCGCCAGGCGCGGCACGTCGTCGTGGGTGAGCACCCGCTCGGCGGGGAACGCCGTCTTTGGGAACGCCTCGACCGAGTCGACCTTGAACGTGGCGGTGCGCCGGTCCTTGCGCGAGACCTCGATCAGCTTGCCGGGGGTGATCTCGTGCAGGTTGTGGAACACGGCCGGGCGGTCGGCGGTGTCCACGTGCCCGACGAGGATGGCGGTGCCCGGCTCACCCGGGGTCGGCCCGAGCCCGTACCACCCGACTGTCTGGACCGGGTCCTCCACCGGTGGGGAGATGCTCCCGTCGGCGGCGCGACCGACCTCCACGACATCCGCCCGCACCCCGAGCGACGCGATCGACACACGGGTGGGCGCCGACGGGTGCAGTCCCGACGGCCCCGAACCCGGCCAGTCCAAGCTCGGCAGGGGGATGCCCACGGCCCGCCCGACTCCGATGGCGGATGCGAAGACGCCGAGCAGCAGCAGGCTGGCGACCAGCGGTGCCACGGTGCGTTGCCGTCGCCGGGCCCGCCGCTCGACCGCGCTAGCGAGGCCCGGCCGAGCCATCGTGCCGCCGGGAGGTGTGGCGGCGCACCGACCGTACGGGCGTGAGGCCCTTTGCCCGTGCGGCGACGGCTGCCGCGGTCAGCAGCAGCCCCAGACCTGCGCTGAGCCACACCAGCGGGGTCCGGTCGACCGGCTCCTCGTTGTGGGCAAGGAAGCCACCGCCCGTGCCGGGACCGGGTACGGCCGTCCCGCTGGGCGTCCCCGCGTTGAGGACGGTGAGAGTCGTGGTGGCCTGCGAGCCGGTGGGGCAGGCGAGGCGCACGCCGTAGGTGCCCTTGGCCGTGTTGGGCGGAACCGTCACGGTGGTGGTGAGCACCCCCGCCACCGGTTGGAGCGTCCGACTACCGAACACCACCGACGACACCGTGGCCGAGTTGACGTTGTCGCCACAACTCGCCTGGATCTGCGTCTGGCTCCCGGCCGTAATGGTCGCAGGGTTCACCGTCACCCACACTCCGGCCGCGTTCGCCACCGCCTCGGCGCAGGCGGTAAGCCCGAGCAGCGCCGCGGCCGTGAGCAGCAGCCGAACGAACCGCATGATGACTCCGATCGTCGGCGGGACGGCGTCTGTCTTCCCCGATCGTGCCCCCCGCCGCCGGTCGATCCGCGCTATATCGACGGTGTTGGATGATGGCGGTCCGGGACCCCAGCTGTGGTCAGGGCGTGGCCCGGCGGTACGGTGAGTCCTTCTGGGAGGGCTGGGCGCGATGGCAGGCATGGCACCGTTGCACTGCCTCGGCCGGAAGTCATCTCGGGTGCCAAAAGGCATTGGGCGTGCCTGAAGGCGTTGGGCGTACCTGAAGGCGTTGGGCGTACCTGAAGGCGTTGGGCGTGCCTGAAGGCGTTGCAGGTGGCTGGGCGTGGTGGAGTGCATGGAGTTAGTCAGGACTGTGACCAGGCCCGTCCTGACCTGTGATCTTGGGAGTGGCTGTTGAACGGCGAGTTCGCCCGGATGATCGTGATCCTGGTCGGGATCGCGGTCGGGTTCGCCCTGGTGCTCGCGGCGCTCGTCTTCGCCGGCGGGCCACGGCGGCGCAAGCGGTACCGCCCCGGACGGCCTTTCACATTCACCCCTGTGTGGTTCCTCGCGGCACCGGAGAAGCAGTCCCGCGCCGGCATCGCCCGGGTGCTCAAGGCGGGGACGCTCACGGGGCGCACGCGCCCGCGCGAGACCGGAGGCGCGAGTGACCGCTGGTGAGGTGACCGCCTTCCCGGTCGAGGGTGGTGCGGGCTCGGTCGACGTGGCTGCGGCGCCGCACCGGGCGAACCCGAACTATCACCCCGAGGTCGTCGATGGGCCCCTGTCGACCCGCGCCCTGCTGCGTATCGACGAGGCGTTGCGTCTCGCGGACGCCTCGACCGGCCTGACGTTCAGTGTCTACATCGGAGAGTTGGGGGAGCACCCGCGGGAGACCGCGGAGCTGCTGCACGGCCGCCTGGCCGACCCCGACGTCAGCATCCTGATGGCGATCTCCCCGAACGAGCGGGCGCTGGAGATCGTGACCGGTTCCCGGGCCCGTCGCCGCGTCCTCGACCGGGACGCGAAGCTCGCTGCCCTGTCGATGTCGGCCGCATTCGCCGGGGGCGACCTCGGTGGCGGTGTCGTCGCCGGCCTCGCCCAACTCGCCGACCATGCCGGCCGCACCCCTCGTCGTGGGCCCGGCGAAACCCAGGACCCGACGCTGCGGCGCTAGCCCGCTCCAACGCAGCGGGTCAGACGGCCAGGTCGAGCCACTCCGCCCAGCGTGGGTCGGGCGCGCGGTGCCCGAGCACCCGCCAGGCGATACCCTTCGGCGCGGTGGGCACGACATGGAGACGCCAACCGAGTTCGGCTGGCGTTCTGTCCCCTTTGGTGTGGTTGCACCGGGCGCAGGCGGCGACCACGTTGTCCCACTGGTGTGCCCCGCCACGGCTACGGGGCAGCACATGGTCGATGGTCTCGGCGGCGCCGCGGCAGTAGGCGCACCGGCCGCCGTCCCGGGCGAAGATCGCCCGGCGGGACAGACCCACGTACGGCCGGTACGGCACGCGGACGAAGTGGGTCAGCCGGACGACCAGCGGCACCGGCACCGCGACCCGTTCGCTGTGGAGGATCCCTTCGCCATCGGCGACGCAGACGGCCTTCGCGGAGAGGACCAGAATGGTCGCCCGGCGCACCGACACGACACCCAGCGGCTCGTACGTCGCGTTGAGGACAAGCGCGGACGAGGGCGCTGGGAGTCGTATGTCAGGCATCGTTGTGCGCTCCGGCGTCGGGAAAGTGTGATAACGGTCGTGCACCCATCGTCCACGACGAAGCCCCCGTCCGCGAGCCCGGTTCGGTAAAGCTGGGGTGACGAACGACGCGCCCTGTGGCCCGCGCGTCCGGTGTGCGGTATTCAGAGTTCCGTGAACGTTGCCCATCTGCTCGCTCAGCCGGCCGCGCGGACCGCCATGTCCCCGCTCGTTGCGCAGGACGTCGACCCGACCCCGGGCGACGTCGCGCCCGCCTGTGTCGCCGACCCGATCTGCTCCTGGCTCGCCGGCCGTATCGGCCTGGCCTGGGTCGACACCGGCTACTTCGCCGTGATCAAGCCGGTGCGGATCGTGATGATCATCCTCGCGGCGCTGGTCCTGCAGGCGGTCGTGCGGCGCACGCTCCGCCGCGTCATCGCGCGGGCCGGGCAGGACCAACGACGCAGCCTGTTCCATCCGCTCCGGCTCCCCGCGGCGCCACCGCCGGACGCGAACGGGGTGCGCTCGGAGCGGCGCAAACAGCGCGCCGAGGCGCTCGGATCCCTGCTGCGCAGCATCGCGTCGGTGAGCATCTTCAGCGTCGCCGCGATGCTGGTGCTCAGCGAGCTCGGACTGAATCTCGCGCCGTTCCTCGCGAGTGCCGGGATCCTGGGCGTTGCCCTTGGCTTCGGCGCGCAGAACCTCGTGAAGGACTACTTCGCCGGGCTGTGCATGCTGCTGGAGGACCAGTACGGCGTGGGCGACAACGTGGATGTCGGTGATGTGGCCGGCACGGTCGAGGAGGTCGGCCTACGGATCACCACGATCCGCGATCTGCGCGGGGTGATCTGGTACATCCGCAACGGTGAGATCATCCGGGTGGGCAACCGCAGCCAGGGCTGGGCGAACGTCATCGTGGACGTGCCGATCGGATTCGCCGGGGTGGAGGAGGCGACCGAGGTCCTCCGAGCCGCCGCGGCGACGCTCACGGAGGATCCGGAGTGGTCCGGCGACCTGGTCGCCGAGCCCGAGGTGCTGGGCGTGGAGCAGATCACCATGGAGGGCGCGGTGGTCCGTACGACCGTGAAGACCGTCGCGGCGGCCCAGTGGCGGGTCGCCCGCGAGTTGCGCCATCGGCTCACCGAGGCGCTCGAGTCGGCCGGGATCGCCCAGCACCTGACCGCCAACCGGGTGTTCGTCCGCCAGCAGGCCCAGCAGTCAGCAACACCCACGGAGCCGGATACCGGCGAGATCGCTGGCGCGACCTGACCGCGGCCGGCCGGGCACGCATGTAGGGGTTTCACTTGTTGAGCCCCGGCCGACTCGCGCCCGAGCGGACATGCGGTTATCGTCCATTTGGCGCAGCTTGCTAGCCAAATCGGCTAGTTCGGCGACGTGGCCAGCTAGCCGATTGGCTAGATCGGCGGCACGGCTAGCCAACCCGGGCAAGCTCTGCGGCTACCGACGGCGGACGAACGGTGTCGTTAGTCCCATGGGGCCGAACCCCCGCCGATTCGCCCACGTCGGGCCGACCGATTCGGCGAGCGTGCCAGACGAAGATTCACGTGGTTCAACTCGGGCCGAGGAGGGTACTTGGCGGACGCCGACCGTCCGGCGCGTTATCGCGAGGTATTTGCATCCAGCGAATTCCGGGCGCTCTTCGCGGCCGGCGGGCTGTCGTGGGCCGGCGACTACATCGCCCGGGCCGCGATCACGGCTATGGTCTTCGACCAGACCGGGTCGGTCGCCCAGAGCGCGGCGGCGTTCGCGATCAGCTACGCGCCGTGGCTGCTCGGCGGGTCGGTGCTCGTCTCTCTCGCCGAGCGCTACCCCTACCGCCGGGTCATGGTGTTCTGCGACCTCGCCCGCATGGCGCTGATGACCGTCGTAGCCGTGCTGGGAACCGGGCTGACCGTGCCCGTGCTGCTCGCCCTGCTCCTGGCCTGCGCCCTGTTCACACCGCCCTTCGAGGCCGCCCGGTCCGCCATCATGCCCCAGGTCCTCGGGCAGGACCGGTACGTGACCGGGGTCGGCCTGAACATGGCCGCCGCCCCGCCCATTCAGGTGGGCGGCTACTTCGCGGGGGCGTCGCTGGCCGCCGTCAACCCGGAGCTCGCGCTCGGGCTCAACGCCGCCACGTTCGGCATCTCGGCCCTGCTCATCGGGTTCGGCGTCCAGCTGCGGGAGCCCGCGCTGCGCCCCGAGCGGCGCACCGGCCTGCTGCGCGAAACCGGTGACGGGTTCCGGCTCGTCTTCGCGAACCCGGCGCTGCGTGCGATGGTGCTGCTGGTCTTCTGTGGGTCCCTGTTCGCGGTGGTGCCCGAGGGCTTGGGGGCCGCGTGGGCCGCGTACCGCCCCGACGAGATCGGGCGGGCGTGGGCGCAGGGTCTGCTCATGGGCGCCGTGCCCGCCGGCATGGTCCTGGGCGCGCTCGCGGCGAGCCGTCTGCTCCGCCCGTCCTGGCGGCGGTCGGCCCTGCGTCCGCTCGCGCTCGCCACGCCGCTGGCGCTGGTGCCGGCCCTGTTCAACCCGCCGGTTGTGGTTGCGGCGTCCCTTGCGCTGGTCTCCGGGTTCGCCGTCGGCGCCCTGGTCCCGGTGGCGAACGGTGCGTTCGTCCAGGCCCTGCCTTCGGCCTACCGCGCCCGTGCCTTCGGCGTGGTCTCGGCGGGGCTGCAGTTGCTCCAGGGTGGCGCCGTCCTGACCACCGGGGCGCTAGCGCAGCGGGTGGAGCTGCCGGTCGTCGTGGGGCTGTGGAGCCTCGGCGGGGTCCTGCTCATGCTCGGCATGTTCATGACGTGGCCCGCCCCGAGCACCTTCGCGGAGGCGAGCGCCCGCGCGGCGGCGATGGACGAGGCATCCCGACCGGCGGCCGCCACGCCCGATGAACCGGTACGGCCGCCGCGGCCGGCGTCGGCTGACGCCCCCGTGCCGGTCGACCAGGCTGCGAGGGCTGCGGAGCCCGCATCGACGGCCCGGCGCCCGGTGTGGCGGCGGCGCCCAGGCGCCCTGACGGCTGTGACCGGCGCCGCACAACGTCGGGAGGCCCACCCGGCGCCTGGCACGATGGACGCGTGAGCACTCCAGAGCCGTCCTTCTACGAGGCCGTGGGTGGCGAGCCCACGTTCCGCAAGCTCGTGGCCGCCTTCTACGAGGGCGTGGCGAGCGACCCGGTGCTGCGGCCGCTCTACCCCGAGGAGGACCTCGGTCCGGCCGAGGAGCGGCTGCGGATGTTCCTGATCCAGTACTGGGGTGGGCCGGGCACCTACTCGCAGCAGCGAGGTCATCCACGCCTGCGGATGCGTCACGCCCCGTTCAAGGTCGGACCGACCGAGCGGGACACCTGGCTGCGTCACATGCGGGCGGCCGTCGATACGCTTGGTCTCGAGCCACGGTACGAGCAGACCCTCTGGCAGTATCTGGAGCGCGCGGCCCTCCACATGGTCAATACCTTCGACGAGTAGCGGCCCGGGCGTAGGGCGGATGACGACACGGGGAGGTCCGATGGCATCGCCGGCCAGCGCGGAGTACGCAGCGCTCGTTCGGCCGGTGATCGACCGGGTCTATGTCGCCGCCCGGGCGGCGAGCCGGGACCGTGTCCTAGCCTGCTACGAACGGCTCGGGCTGCGACCCGGTCTGGAGACCAGTTTCTACTTCGGACTGCTGGCCCGCCCGATGCCCGCGGACGGCTTCGCGGCCGCGACCACCTACAGCGGCTCGGACATCACCGACGAGCTCGCCCAGGGCGTGATCGTGATCGATCCGGATGGCTCGGTGCGGCTGACCGAGCGGGGACGCGAGGCGGCGCTGGCCGCGCAGGCCGCCGTCGCCGATGGCGCAAGCGAGCTCTGGCAGCACCAGCCGATCGCGACCATGCCCGGCCTCGCCGCGGTTCCGCGGCTCGGCGATCTGGTCAGCCGCCTGCTGGTGGCCGGCCAGGCCACGGGTGGTCCGGCGTTCCGGGCGATGGTTCCGGTCTACGAGCCGCCGGAGGCGTCGCCGGCGCTACGCCTGACCACCCGCCTGGGCGCTCTACGCCACCACCGGGCCGACGCGCACCGGGCCGCCTGGGCCGGTGCCGGGCTCACGCTGGAGCAGCTGCGCGCGCTCGACGACCTCCCGCGGCGGCAGGCCATCGAGGACGAGACGAACCGGCTTGACGCGCCCATCTACGCCGCACTGTCGGACCGGGAACGGCTCGAGCTCCTCGCCGGGCTGGCCGCACTGCCGGGTTAGCCGGTCGGCCGACCCGGCCGGTCACAGGGAGGGTGTGGTCGGCGAGTCCAGCCAGAGGTTCATGAGGTCGGTGAAGTCCCGGCCGGTGTGCTCGTTGACGAAGGCCATGAACTGAGGCCGGTCCACCTGGGTATTGCGGTGCTCCTGCACCCAGTCGCGGCCCAGCGCGAAGAACGCCTCGTCACCGATCTCCTGGTGGATCGCGTAGAGCATCAACGCCGGTCCGAAGTAGACGATGGACTCGGCGAAGTGGCCGGGATCGAAGCCCCCGGGCGGTCCGGCGACCGGTCGCGACTCGGCGTCGATCTCGAGGGCCCACTCGATGGCCTCGTCCATCGAGGCCCATCCCTGGTCGACGATCCACAGCAGCTCGCAGTACATCGCCCAACCCTCGTTGAGCCACAGCCCGGTCCAGTCGGTCGGGGTGACGGCGTTGCCGAACCACTGGTGCGCGTACTCGTGCAACAGCGTCTCGGCCGTGCCCTCCTCGCCATCGAACTCGGCCCGGTCGCCGCCGAAGGTGACCATCTGCTGGGTCTCCATCGCCGACTCGGAGTCGACGAACACCACCCCACCGGACGGGAACGGGTACGGCCCGAAGCGGTCGCTCAGCCAGGCCAGGAGCTCTGGGCTACTTCGTACCACGGGCCTGAGCCACTCGTCCTGGTCCCGGCGCAACCAGTACGTGAGCGGCACCCCGTCCTCGGACTCGTCCTCGATCATGATGTAGAGACCGATCGCGAGGGTGGTCAGATACGACGCGACCGGGTCGCTGGACTGCCAGTGGTACGTCGTCGCGGGGCCACGGTCGCCGACTGATCACGGCACCGTCCCCGGGTCGGCCGGGAAGGCGCCGAGGAAGGTGCCGCTCGCCACGGCCGACAGCTCCTCCGGCACCGTGACGCGGATCTCGTACACGGCCTCGTCCGACGGCATGTCGTTCGCGGGGTACCAGGTGCTGGCGCCGTAAGGCTCCTGCATCGTCCACACGTCGCCGTCGGCGGAGACCCGCAACCCCAGGCCCTCGGCGAAGTCGCCCCGCTCCGAGGGCATCGGCACCGTCTCGGGCGCTCCGCGGTAGCGCACGACCACGGTGGCGCGTTCGTCGGCACCCAGCGCGTGCGGTGTGGTCAGATCGTCGCCGTCCCAGTCTGCGTCGACCTCGGTGCCGTCCACCGTCACACTGTCCACTGTGTACGCACGGGCGAAGTCGAGGGTGATCTCGGAGATGCTCGTCACCGCCCGGAGCTCGAGCGTGGCGGTGCCGGTGAGCTTCTCCGAGACTGGGTCCCACGCCAGGTCCAGCCAGTACGCCAGCACATCCACGGACACGTTGCCGTAGTCGGGGTACAGCGGGTCGCGCACGGGATCAGAGAGCCCGACCTCCACGTCAAGCGTCGGCAGCACCGGCGCGGGGGGCGAGGGGCTCGGCGTATGCGACAGCGTGGGCGGCCCGGGTACGCAGCCGGCGAGCGCCCCGACGGCGACGACGGCGAGCGCGGTGCTGCGCGCCACCATGCGGGCGCGAGAGACGGAGAACCGGGGGTGAGTCACACGCCGAGAGTAGAAGCCCGGCGCCCGGACAGACCGGGCGCGGGGTGAGCCGGTCAGCGGATCAGCTGCAGGTCAGCAGCGGATCAGAGCAGCGCGCCGTCGTCGTGGAGCCAGTCGACGAACGCGCTGGTGACCGCGGCCGCGCAGTCGACCAGTTCGTCCAGCAGCCGATCGTGCACGCCGGACTGCAGCGGCACCTGGATCTCGGCGTAGATCGGGAGCATGCCCCGCTCGGTGACATCGCCGACGTAGGCCTTGCAGAACCGTCGCGTGTGGTTCCACTCGTTGACCACCCGGTACGCCCGGTCGGCCCAGTCGGGCGACACCGTGCCGTGAGGCCGTCCCCGCATGACGAGGATCTCGTCCTCGGGGCCCTCGATGGCGAAGAGCACAGCATGGCGCTCCCACATGGCCAGCAGGCTGCCGTCGCTATCGGTGAGATAGCGGATCTCCAGCCGGTCCAGTGACTCGCGGATGCGGCGCACGGACAGCGGGCGTACCAAGCTGTCGGGCCCGCGCTGCTGCGGCACGTCCGATGGGCGGACCGCCTGCTCGCCGCGGTGGGCGAGCTCGACCGCGGGCGACGCCTCGCTGGTCGCCACGGTGGAGGCGAACAGGTCCGAGAGGGTCGCGGTTGTCAGGAGGTCGGCCTCTCCCCGACCGCGGGAGCGGAATCGCTGCCCACTCAACCAAGACCACCATGCCATGGGCGTGCGCCCCTCCATCCTCGTAGCACCCCGGTCGACGGCGCGGGCACGGAGATCTCCGTGCGGGGGGCGCCGCCGCTATCTGGACCAACGCTTTCCCGGTGACGTGACCGTCGCCGAGGGTGACCAGTCGCCCCGATCGGAGGTGCTTGCTTGCCTGTTCGGCGCCCAAGCTCCCTACGTCAGCGCGAGCTGTTCGTATGAACCGACATCATCTGAACGTGCCGGGTCCCACGTCAACCCCTCAGCCGAAGTGGAGGGGCGAGATCGGACGATACCAGGCCGAACCGTACGGACTCGATAGCCCGATCCAGCCCATGGCGAGGCTCACTGTTACTTGACTATCACGGAATGTGTTCGGCGCCACTCCGGCCGGAAGGGCCATCCGGACGAAGGCCTGGACCATCCGTTGCGGGATCTCGACTCGCTCCGCTCCGCCGGCATGTCGGGTGGCTGGGTCAGGGCGGGTCGGCACGGCATCCTCGCCCTGACCGGCCCCACTCTCCGTCGTCACCACGATCGCGATGTGGTCGAGCATGGCGTCCCGCAACGCGCGCTCACCGACCGCACGCCCACCGACACCTTCCGCAGTCGCGGTCCTGACCGTACGGGCGGCAGCCGCCGCGAGCCGGACCAGTTCGGCGACCGGGATCGTCTCCACCACCCGCCCCTCCGACGATGGCAGCGGCCAGCGCCACTCGCTGTCCCGGCGACGAGGCTGCTCGGAGCCGGGGCTCGATGGGCTCGCCTCCAGCCACGCGCGCAGGTCCGCGGCGGCGACGGTGACGTCCGAGGCTGGGGCGACCACCAGCCGCCGGCAGACCAGCACCCGGAACGGCAGCATCGCCCAGATTCGGCCGCCCTCGCTGTCCGGGCGCAGCCGGACGAGGGCCTGCGGGTCGAGGCGGAGCAACCGGGCGAGGAACTCTCCGACGCCCGCCCGGTCCGGCCCCGGAACCACGTCACGGTCCCCAGTCGGCGAGGAAGGTCCGTTCGGCGTCGGTGAGCCGCCGTGGTGTCTTCGTGGCCAGGTTCACGGGCACGCACACCGATCGGGCCCGGGACGCCGGCACATCAGCGTCGAGCAGTTCATAGGCGACGACCAGCCGGCTCGGCCGTACCTCCTCGACCCACAGCTCGATGCGGACGACCGGTGGCCGCGGGGCGCCATCCGGACCCGTGGCGTAGTCGACGGTGCGGATGTAGTCGACCTCGTGCCGCGCGATGACGATGCCAGCCTCGAAGGAGGTCAGGCCGGAGCTACGCGCGCCGACGAAGAACAACGCGACCCGCGCCTCTTCGTACAGGGTCAGGAAACGAGAGTTGTTGATGTGCCCGTACGCGTCCATATCGGACCATCGCAGGGCGCACTCATGCACGAACCGCAACGACACCTCCCACCCACGGCTCCGCCCGCCAGGAGAACTAGTCCCGGGTGAGCCGTCGGTAGGTGACCGGGTGGGGGCGGGCGGCCTCGACGCCGAGCCGATCCACCTTGTTCTTCTCGTACGCCTCGAAGTTGCCCTCGAACCAGAACCACTTCGCCGGGTCCTGATCGTCGCCCTCCCAGGCGAGGATGTGCGTGGCCACCCGGTCGAGGAACATCCGGTCGTGGGAGATGACCACGGCACAGCCGGGGAACTCGAGCAGGGCAGTCTCCAATGAGGACAGTGTCTCCACGTCCAGGTCGTTGGTCGGCTCGTCGAGCAGGATCACGTTTCCACCGATCTTCAACGTCATCGCGAGGTTGAGCCGGTTGCGCTCGCCGCCCGAGAGTACGCCGGTGGGCTTCTGCTGGTCGGGGCCCTTGAACCCGAAGGCGGCCACGTATGCCCGCGACGGCATCTCCACCTTGCCGACCATCAGGTGGTCCAGCCCGTCGGAGACGACCTCCCACACCGTCTTGCTGGCATCGAGGCCGGCCCGGGCCTGGTCCACATAGGAGAGCAGCACCGTGTCGCCGACCCGAACCGAGCCGGCGTCGGGCTTCTCCATTCCGACGATGGTCTTGAACAGGGTGGTCTTGCCGACCCCGTTCGGGCCGATGATGCCGACGATCCCGTTGCGGGGCAACGAGAACGACAGGTCGCGGATGAGGACCCGGTCGCCGAAGCCCTTGGTCAGGCCGGCGGCCTCGATCACCACGTTGCCCAGCCGTGGTCCCGGTGGGATCTGGATCTCCTCGAAGTCGAGCTTGCGGGTCTTCTCGGCCTCGGCGGCCATCTCGTCGTAGCGCTCGAGCCGGGCCCGGGACTTCGTCTGCCGCGCCCGGGCGTTCGACCGTACCCACTCCAGCTCCTCGGCGAGCCGCTTCTGCAGCTTGGCGTCCTTGCGGCCCTGCACCGCCAGGCGCTGCGCCTTCTTGTCCAGGTAGGTGGAGTAGTTGCCCTCGTACGGGTACGTGCGGCCGCGGTCGAGCTCGAGGATCCACTGCGCCACGTTGTCGAGGAAGTACCGGTCGTGGGTGATGGCGACGACCGTACCCGCGTACTTGGCCAGGTGTTGCTCGAGCCACTGCACGCTCTCCGCGTCGAGGTGGTTGGTCGGCTCGTCGAGCAGCAGCAGGTCGGGCTGCTCGAGCAGCAGCTTGCACAGCGCGACCCGGCGGCGCTCCCCACCGGACAGCTCCGTCACCGACGCCTCCGGCGGCGGGCACCGCAGCGCGTCCATCGCCTGCTCGAGCCGGGCGTCGATGTCCCAGGCGTCGGCGTGGTCGAGCTCCTCCTGCAGGTGCCCCATCTCCTCCATCAACGCATCGGAGTAGTCGATCGCCATGAGCTCCGCGATCTCGTTGAAGCGGGCCAGCTTCGTCTTGGTCGCGGCCACCGCCTCCTCGATGTTGCCGAGCACCGTCTTCGTCTCGGTCAGCGGCGGCTCCTGGGCGAGCATGCCCACCGTGTAGCCGGGCATCAGCCGGGCCTCGCCGTTGCTCGGAGTATCCACCCCCGCCATGATCCGCAGCAGGCTCGACTTACCGGCGCCGTTGGGCCCGACCACGCCGATCTTCGCGCCCGGCAGGAAATGGAGGGTCACGTCGTCGAGCACGACCTTGTCGCCGTGCGCCTTACGCGCCCTATCCAGCGTGTAGATGTACTGGGCCACGGTGCGCCCCACCCTCCCTGAGCACGAATTGCTCACCATTGTCCCAGGCCGGGCGCCCCGGCACCGGTCAGGGTGTCGATCAGCCCGTGTCGTCGGGCGAGAACGTGGCCGGCCCGGCCCCGATGGTGCAGTCGACCTGCCAGACCGTGCCGCCGCTGGTCCGGAGATCACGCTGCCCGCAGTCGACCCGGTAGGTCCCGCCGTTGGCTCGGGTCGCGACGTATGCGGATCCGTCCGGGGCGAGCTGGCCGTCGATCCCCTGGCCGAGCAGAATCGTGTTGCTGGGTCCGGGCGGGTCGCCGGTGAGGTCGTGGCCCTGGTAGTAGAGATCTCCGTCGGAGTCCTGGCAGATCCACGCCTCACCCTCGAGACCGATCTGGCCTCCCTGCACGACTCGGCCCCTCGCGTAGGCCACGATGACCAGGTCGCCCGGTTCACCAGCCCGGCGCACCGCGTCGATCGTCGCCTGCGGGCAGGGCGCGGCGGCCGGGGCCCCGCCCGTCGGGTCCGGGCTGCTCGGGTCCGTAGCCCCGCCGTCGGTGCCGCCACCGTCCCCGGGGGGTGCCGACGGCTCCGCCAGGTACGACGAGACGCTGAGATACGCCGCGGTGCCGCCGAAGCCGGTGAGCAGACCGCCCGCGCCGGCGAGCACGAGGACGAGGGCCGGACTGACGGATCGGCGTAATGGCATTCCCGCAGAGTGCCACACGGGCGGGAGGCTCGGCCTCCCCCTGACGTGTACCCGCCACGCTGCTCACCGGGCTGCCGGGAGTCACGGCCGGGACCCCGAGGAACTACGCTGTCCGCGAACCGTGTGACACCGTGCAACACCGAATGGTGGATCTGAGCCTCGATGAATGCGCCGTTGCTGCCCGCGCTGCCTGGGTACGACGACCCGCAGCTCATAGCGCACGGCACCACGGCGCTCGTGTTCCGCGCCATCCAGACGCGGCTGAGCCGACCCGTCGCGATCAAGGTGATCACCGCCGACACCAGTTCCGGATCTGTTCCCGTCAACGTCGAACGCGAGCTCGCCACCACCGTTGCTCTGTCGAGCCAGCCCCACATCGTCTCGATCATCGACACCGGCGTGACCGAGGACGACCGTCGATACATCGTCATGGAGTACTGCGAGGGCGGCTCCTACGCGCAGATCCTGCGCCAGCGCGGACCCCTGCCCGTCGACGACGTGGTCGAGGTGGGCATCAAGATCGGCCAGGCCCTGCACGCCGCCCACCAGGTCGGCATCGTCCACCGGGACGTGAAGCCGTCGAACGTCCTGCGATCCCGGTTCGGGCCGGCCCTGACCGACTTCGGCATCGCCCGGGCGCCCGACGAGCTCGGCAGCACGCTGACCCGCGAGATGATGACGCCGCATCACGCCTCGCCGGAGGCGCTCCTGCACCAGGCCCAGTCCGGGCCGTCGGACATCTACAGTCTCGCGTCGACCATGTGGACACTGCTCGTCGGCCATCCGCCCTTTGTGGACCCGGCGAACCCGGCGAGGGACATGTATCTGTTCCGTGACCGGGTGCTGCACGACCCGCTGCCGCCGATGCCGCGCGAGGACGTGCCGGCCTGGCTGGTCGCCGAACTGCGCCGCGCCATGGCGAAGCTGCCATCGCAGCGACACGGCACCGCCCTGGAGTTCTCCGAGGCGCTGCAACGCGGCGCGCTGGGCATCGAGCAATCGCCCGGCCCGGTCACACCGGCTACCCCGGGTACGGGCGCCGGCCCGCTGGCGGCGGAGGGCTCATCGTCGGGCGGACGCACCCACGTCCCCGGCCTGCCGGCTCAGGCCTGGCCCGCGGCGCCGGCTCCCGCGATGCACGATGCTCGGCTCGCGAGCATCGCCGAGACCCCGGTGTCCCCGCCCACGGCACCGGGCCCGGCCAGCGCGCCAGCCGTCGCGCCGCCGCCGGTGCCCAGCGCGACGGCCGCGCCACCGCAGACCGCGCCACACCAGACCGCGCCACCCCACGCCGTACCCGCGCCGCCCCCGCCGCCTCCGCCCGCGGCGCCCCAGGCCGCACCGCCCCAGGCCGCACCGCCCCGGGCCGCACCGCTCCACGCCGTCCCCGCGCCGCCCCCGCCGCCGCATCCGCTCGCGGCGAGCGCCGGGCCCGCCGTCGAGGACGGGCCGATCTACCAGCCGCGCTCGGCGCCGAGCACGGTGCGACCGGCGCCAGCGACGCACCCGCTCGGCGGTTCCGAGCGGCCGAGCACGCGCCCCGCCGAGGACGGGGGCTGGCTCGGACCACGGCCGGGCGACCTGCCGACGAACGCCTGGCCCGAGGTCGACCTCCAGCCCGTCCATCCTCGACCCCACCGCGGCGCGGGCGTGACCGCGCCGAGCGGTGGGCGGCGGGGTGGCCTGCTCGCGGTGCTCGTCGGCGTGGCCGTGATCGCCGTGGTGAGCGGGGTGCTGCTGTACCTCCGCTCGGGTCAGGACACCCCCACCGTCCCGGCTGACGAGACCGAGGCCATCCCGAGTCTCACCGCGCTGCCCAGCGTGATCACGCCGGGCACCGAAGGCGCACCGACAGATGTAAAGATCGAAGACGATAACGGCACGTCGGTGACGCTCACCTGGACCGACCCCGCCGGCGGGTCGCAGTCGTACCTGGCGGTCGCCTACCTCAGCCAGTCCGACGACCCCCTGGAGTACAAGCAGGTGCCCAGCGGCGCCGAGCAGATGTCAGTCACCTTCACCGGCCTGGAAGCCGACGAGAACTACTGCTTCACGATCGGCGTCGTCTACTCGATCTACGAGGTCTCGGCCGCCGACCCCGTCTGCACCCACCGCTGACGGCGACCTACGAGGGCTGTTGCGCGTGGTCGACGTACCGCAGGCCGCGCTTGAGGAACGTGCGGGGGTTGGTGTCTAGGTACCGCGCCCACGACGGGTCGGCTTCGCCCCGCAGCCAGGCGTACCGGGCCAGTCCGTACATGGGCTCGGTCAGGTACCCGAGCCGGCTGGAGAGGCGGTGCGCGGGCCCGCCACGCTGCGCGCGGGAGTACTCGAACGCGGTGTTGGCGGTGAAGATGCCCAGTCCGAAGTAGACGGTCAGCAGGTCGGTGAGGGGCTCGTGGTCTCCCGGTCGCCGGCCGTACCGGGCACTCGGCCTCAACCACGCCACGGCCTGGATTGTGCACCGCCCGGTCCACCACGGGCCCGGGGCTCAGCGGCGGCGGCGCCGCAGAGGACGGGGGTCGAACCACCACAGCAGCTTGCGCCACCAGGACCGTCTACTGTAGAGCGCCCGGCGGAAGAGGATCGCCCGGGACCGGGCCGAGGTCGCCACCGACTCGTCCGGGTCGAAGACGGTGCGACCACCGAAGGCGACCGCGTTCACGGTCTGGGCCAGCCCCGTGAGCTCGGGCGCGGCCGCGCGGGGCCGGCGCGTGTGGCGGCGGCCCGGCTGACCGGCGACGACGAGGGCGGCGTAGTCGGCGACCTCGACGGCGGACAGGTGGGGCGGCGGTGCGCGGCCGGCGAGGACCAGACCGTCCACAACCTCGTTCCACGCGCCGACGACCCGGCGGGCGGGGTCACCGGCCGCCAACCGGCGACGGGTCTGGGCGGCCCGGAGGATTGTGATGAGAATCAATATTGTGGCGAGCAGCGCGCCGACCCCCAGACCGGCCCAGCTGGCGATCGACTCGGCCGACGCACCCGGCGGCGGTGCGGCGTTGTCCCGGCGGGTGAGGGACGGTTCCGCCGACGCCGTGATCGCCGACGGGGTCACCGACGGCGGTGGATCCGTGCTCGGCGGCGGTGCCGGCATGAACTCCGGCTCGACCGGTCGGGACCGGGTGTTCGGCTGCGGGATCGGATCGAACGGCACCCAGCCGATGCCGGAGAAGAGCACCTCGGGCCACGCCAGGGCGTCACCGGCACGGACCGTCCCGCCGCCGGCGGGCACCCGGAAGCCGACCACGACCCGGGTCGGTAGGCCGAGCAGCCGGCCGAGCGCGGCATACGCGGTCGCGAACTGTTCGGACGTGCCCCGCTGCCCGCCCAGGAGTGTTTCGGCGAGCAGGAAGAAGCCCAGGTTCGGGTAGGCGTGCCCGCTGGGCGCGTCCAGGGCGAACGTGTAATGCTCCTGCATGAACGTCTGCAACTGCACCGCCCGCAGGTACGGCGTGCTCAACCCCGCCGTCACCTTCTGCGCGAACTGGCTCAGGTCGTTGGGGACTACCGGGCCGACCTCCAGGTAGCGGGTGACCTCGTCGCCGTCGGGGACATCGGCCGCCATGAGTAGGCTGGTGTCCACGCTCGGGTTGAGCGACGTCACCGTGTACTGGACCCCGGGGGCGAGCGGGGTGCTGTTGAGCAGAGCGCCGTTGCCCTGGTCGTAGGCGACCCGGATGCCGTCGACCCGGGTCGGCGCCGGCACCGCCGGCAGCAGCCGACCGGTCAACCCGGCGACGGTGATGCGCTCCTGGATCGTCAACGGCGGGAACAGGGTGGTCCGCGCGGGGTCGAACCCAGGTGGCGGTGGCGCCGGCGGCAGCACCCGACCGGCGTTGCGGTAGTCCGCGTCCATGTGCCAGGTCACGCCGTCCCAGTCCGGCAGCACCGCGAGCCGCAGCCGCGTGTCATAGGCACCGGTGAACGCCGGAGTTGGCGGTGCCGCGGCCGCCGGGGCGTCGGTCGCCGCCGGGTCAGCGCTGGCCGACTGGTCCACCGATGCGGTCGGCGTAGGAGTTGGCGCCGCACCCTGCAGGATCTCGACGCGGAACAGCTCCTCCTCGGGGAAGGAAGCCCACCGCGAGATCCGGCTCAGCGGGTTCTGGTCGATCACGTCGAGAGCCGGCGGCTGCACGTACCGGCGGGGGTCCCCCGGCGCCTCGCCGACCACACCGGCGACCAGGGGCGAGATGGCGGCCACCAGCCCGAGGATCACGAGCAGGCCGACCCCGAGGCCGCTGGCCGTACGGGCGCGCAGCATCAAGCGGTCCCGCGAACCGATCCCGCGCACCCCACGGGCCCCCGAGGTGGCCGAGCCGACGACCAGCCCGAGCGCCGCGACGGCGGCGAACAGCAGTGGCTGCCACAGTGCGACGTCCGCGTTCGGCCCCACCAGCACCAGCGCGCTCACATAGAGCAGCGTGGGTGGCACTAGCGCCGCCGCCGGCCGGGCAGCCCGCACCGCGAGCTCGGCCCCGGCGTAGGCCGCGAGCCAGGCGAGCACGACCGGTGCGAGCACGGTGTCGGGCTGCGGCTCGACCGGGATGAGCGCGGTCAGCAGGCGGGGCACGGCGTTGCGGGCCGCGTCCTCGGTCAGGGTCTGGAGGTCTCCGGACAATCCGCCGGAGCGCGCGGAGACGGTGATGGCCCACAGCGCGTATCCACCCATGACGATCACCGAGACCGGAGCCACGAGCCACGCGGGGATGCGCCGCAGCACCGCCGAGATGAGCGCGGCCGCCGCCGCGGCGCCGGCCACCAGCCCGAGCAACAACCATCCACTGTAGACACGGTTGAGCGACAGGCCGGCCAGCGTGACCAGGGCCGCCACCACGAGCGACAGCGAGAGCCGCCGCAGCCAGATCGTCACCACGCCCGGATCCCATCCCACGCGCCGGCGAAGTCCGGCCCGTCGGTGGCGGCGACGACGAGCATGCCGGCGTTGGTCGCCAGGCCCGACTCGACCCGGCCGAAGACACCCGCGATGATCGATGGGTATGACCCGCGCAGACCAGCCACCAGGCCGAGGTCGTCCTGGTTGGGCGGCCCGGTGAGGTAGATCAGCGTGTCGCCGACGCGCCGGACCCGCAGGCCCTCGATGGCCGAGCGCAGGTCGCGGGCCCGCTCGGGCGGGGACGCCGCACCGAGCCCTCGGCTCAGGGCCGCGGCTACCAGGCCAGGCCCGGTCCCGGGCTGGAGGTTGGCCTCGGCCAGCAGGTCGAGCAGCCACCCCACCTCGGCCTCGCTGTTACCCGACGCGGCGGCAATGCCGGGCCGGCGCTCCTCCCCTACCTGGGCACCCGAGCCGGAGACCAGCCGCAGTTCCACGTGGATGTCCTCCCGCGCCGCCGCGACGAGCACGGAGGCGGCCGCCTCGCACGCCGCCTCGAAGGTCGACTCCCCATCTGGACCGGCGGTGTGCGCGGGCTCGCGGTCATCGAGCAGGACGACCACCCGTGGCAGTGAGGTATCTACATGCTCGCGTACCATGAGCTGGCCGACCCGGGCCGAGGTGCGCCAGTGCACGTGGCGCAGGTCGTCGCCGACGACGTACTCACGCAGCGCCGAGAACGTCAGGTTACCCTGCGGCACCCGGTCCACCCGCCCGTCCATGCTCCGGGACAGGCCGACGGGTACGGCCATAATCGGGTGCACCCGCGGTCGCACCCACACGGTGGCCGCGTCGCCGTAGCGCCGCACCACCGAGACCAACCCCAGCGCGTCACGCCGGGAGACCTCCAACGGCCCGACCGAGATCACCCCTCGTCGTCTCGTCGGCACCGGGTAGGTCACGCTCGTGGTCCGGCTGGGCCGCAGCCGGACGAGCGGTACCGCGACCGTGCCGCCGAGCGCCGGCCCGCGCACTGGTGTGTTGGGCGCCACGTTCGGGGTCACCCGGTCGCGGGCCACCAGGCTCGCCCCGAAGAAACGGCTCGCGTTACGGATCGACAGTCTTACATTGCTCGACTCGCCGCGCATCACCCGATCCGGCTCGGCCGAGCGGACGATGGCGAGCGTGGGTCGCCAGGCGACGAACGCGAGGGCGCCGAGCACGGCAACCACCGCCGCGCAGCCGATCGTGGCGAGCTCGGGATAGCCGAAGAAGAACCCGGCACCGAGCAGCAGGACGCCGGCGACCAGGACGCCGTAGCCGCGGCCGGTGACGCGCACGGGTCAGTTCCGCGTCGGCGACGGCGCCGTCACGGACTCGACGACGGTGGTCAGCACCTCGGTGGCGGTAACGCCGCGCATGGTGGCATCCGGCGCGAGCAGCACCCGGTGCGCGAAGACGGGCTCCACCAGGGCCTTAACGTCCTCCGGCACGACGTACGGTCGTCCGTCCATGAGCGCGTACGCCTGCGCGGCCCGCGAGAGCGCGATCGCCCCCCGCGGGCTGACGCCTACGCGTACCTGCTTGTGCTCACGCGTCGCGGCCGCCAGCCGGACGGCGTACGTGTACAGCGGGTCGGCCACGAACACCCGGTTGGTGAGCCGCACCAACTGCGCGACCGTGTCGGTGTCCGTGACCGCACCGAGGTAGTCGGGCGAGCGGCCGGCCGCCGCGCCCTTGAGTACCTGGACCTCGACGGACTCCTCCGGATAGCCGACCGACAGCCGCATCAGGAACCGGTCGAGCTGCGCCTCGGGCAGCCGGTAGGTGCCATCCATCTCGATCGGGTTCTGGGTCGCCACCACCAGGAACGGCCGGGGCACGGCATGCCGATGACCGTCCACAGTGACGTATCGCTCCTCCATGACCTCCAGCAGCGAGGACTGCGTCTTGGGTGAGGCCCGGTTGATCTCGTCGGCGACCACGATGTTGGCGAAGATCGGCCCGCCGTGGAACTCGAACTGCCGCGTGCCCTGGTTGAAGATCGTCACGCCGGTGACGTCGGAGGGCAGCAGGTCCGGGGTGAACTGGATGCGCCGCCACTCGCCGCGCACCGACGCCGCGATCGCCCGGGCGAGCGTCGTCTTGCCGACACCGGGGACGTCCTCGAACAGCAGGTGCCCCTCGGCGAACAGGCCGGCCAGCGCCAACTTCACGACCTCGGGCTTGCCGAGCACCACCGAGCTGACATTGGTGGACAAACGTGCGGCGATATCGGCGAACCGCTGCACCTCGTCCTGGGTGAGAGTCGGCGGGGTTTCGGTCACGGCGGCAACTCTCCATGGCGTCGGGGGGATCGCTTGCGTGACTCGCTGCGCAAGCCGCGCGAATGTGCCGGGTGGCAACGGCGCCCCCCGACCGGCCCATCCTAGGGCTAGGCCGGCGGTTCGGTCTGCCCCGTGTTGTCCGGTGCTCCGGCGAGTCCCCCGGCGAGTCCCCCGGCGAGGACATCGACGACGTTACCGATCACGACGACGGCGGGCGGCCGCAACCCGGCCTGGGCCACGGCATCCGCGAGGTGCGAAAGCTCCGCCCGTACGGTCTGCTGCCGACTCGTCGTACCGGAGCGCACGACGACGGACGGGGTGTCCGGCGCCCGCCCGTGTGCGACCAGTTCGTCGATAATTGCACCCAGATGCGTCAACCCCATGAGGATGCACAGTGTCCCGTGCAGCCGGGCCAGGGCGGCCCAGTCCACAAGCGACTCCGGATCGTCGGGTCGCAGGTGGCCGGAGACGACGACGAACTCGTGGGCCACGCCCCGGTGGGTGACCGGGATGCCCGCGGTGGCCGGAGCGGCCGTCGCACTGGTGACGCCCGGGACGACGGTCACCGGGATCCCGGCCTGGACGCACGCCAGCACCTCCTCGCCGCCACGGCCGAAGACGAACGGGTCACCGCCCTTCAGCCGCACCACGAGCCGGCCCGCCTGTGCGCTGGCCACCAGCAGTCGGTTGATCTCCTCCTGCGCTGCGGCCGGACCATGCGGGATCTTCGACGCATCGACAAGCTCGACCTCGGGGCGGAGCTCGTCGAGGAGCAGCCCGGGGACGAGCCGGTCGGCGACCACCACGTCCGCCTCGGCGAGCAGCCGCCGTCCCTTGACCGTGATCAGCTCCGGATCCCCCGGGCCGGCGCCGACCAGGTACACCCGCCCCGCTCCCGCCCGCGCTCCACCTTCGCCGGCCGCCCCTCCGGCTGACCGGTCAGTTTTCCCAGGAAACTCGGAATTCTCACCGGTCAGGAGGATCTTGGCGGCGATCGCATCGCGGACGGCCATCGCACGACGCGGGTCGCCGCCCGCAGTCACGGCCACGGTGACCGGCCCGTGGCGGGTGGTGGCCGGGGTCCAGGCGGTGGCGGCGTGGCGGTCGTCGGCGCGCACGCAGAACACGCGGCGCTCGCCAGCCGCGGCGCTCACCGCCCGGGCGACCGCGGCGTCGTCCACGGCCACGTGCACGAGCCAGCATCCGTCCACATCGGACGGATCAAATCCCCGCTCGCGCCAATCGATCCGGCCCTCGTCGGCGAGCGCCCGCAGCGCCGGCGTCAGGCGCGGCGCGACCACCACCACCGCGGCCCCGGCATCGAGCAGGGCCGGGATCCGTCGGGTCGCCACCGTGCCTCCGCCGACGACGAGCACCCGTCGGCCCGCCAGCATCAACCCGAGCGGATAGGGGTTCACCCGGGCCCCACGACGCCACTCTCCGCGGGCGGGGCCGAGCCCTTGTCGGCGATGCCGGCGGAGTCGAACGTCGCCACGTCGTGCAGCACCCGCACGGCACTGGCGACGACGGGTAGCGCCAGCAGCGCGCCGGTACCCTCCCCGAGCCGCAACCCGAGGTCGACGAGCGGTTGGAGTCCCAGGTGCGCGAGAGCCACGGTGGCACCGGGCTCCGCCGACCGGTGGCCGGCTACGAGGGCGCCCACCGTGTCAGGGGCGAGGGCCACGGCCGCGAGCGCCGCCGAATCGGCGATCAACCCGTCGAGGATGACCGGGACGCCGGCGGCCGCACCGCCGAGGATGAACCCGGCCAGCGCGGCGTGCTCCAGGCCGCCGACCGCCGCGAGCACCCCGACCGGGTCGGCCGGGTCGGGACGGTGCCGGGCCAGGGCCGCGGTGACGACCATGGTCTTGCGGCGCAGAGTGGGCTCATCGATGCCGGTACCACGGCCGGTGACCGCGGCCGGGAGGGCGCCCGTGAAGGCGGCGACCAGGGCCGCGGCCGGGGTCGTGTTGGCGATGCCCATGTCGCCGGTCAGCAGGCAGTCGTACCCGTCGCCGACGAGGCGCTCGGCTACGGAGAGACCGACCTCGATCGCCTCGAGCGCCTCCTCTCGCGCCATCGCCGGCTGCTGGGACAGGTCGGCGGTGCCCGGTCGCACCCGCCGGGCCCACAGGGCCTCGTGCGCGTCGAGCGGACTCGCCACACCGACATCGATGACGTTCACATCGGCGCCGACCTGCCGGGCGAACGCATTGACGACCGCTCCCCCGGTGAGGAAGTTCGCCACCATCTGCGCGGTGACCTCCTGCGGCCACGGCGTCACGCCCTGGGCGTGCACCCCGTGATCACCCGCGAAGATCGCCACCGCCGGGCGCTGCGGGATGGGCGGCGGGCAGCGCCGGGCGAGTCCGGCGAGGCGCACGGAGAGATCCTCCAACCGCCCCAGCGACCCGGCCGGCTTCGTCAGCCGGCTCTGCAGCTCGCGCGACGCCGCCATCGCGTCCCCATCCGGCGGGCGGATCGCCTCGATCGCCTTGTGTAACAGCATCTCCGGATCCTAGCTTCCCGCGATCTTGGTCTTGGCAACGCGATCGGAGATCAACTGGCGTTGCTGCGCCCAAGATCGCGGAGAAGGTCGCGGGGAAGGGGGCGGAGGACCTCCGCAAGGGCGGCGAGAAAGGCGTCGGTGCTGGCCCGGTCCCTGACAGCGATGCGGAGGTGGTCGGGACCCAGGCCGGGGAAGGTGTCGCCGCGGCGCACGGCGTACCCACGCGCCCGCAGCCCCAGCCGTACGGCCTCGCCATCGGGAACCTGGACCAGCACGAACGAGCTGGCGGCCTCGGCCGGCAGCCGCACGCCGGGCAGGGCGGCCAAGCCGGCGACGAGATGGGCACGGTCGTCGGCCAGCGCGGCCGCGACGGCGCGTTCGTAGGCCACGGCCTGCGCTGACGAGCACGCGACCAGCGCCGCGAGCGCCGGCGTCGACACCGGCCACAGCGGCTGAGCAGCCTCCAGCCGCGCCACCAGTGGCGCCGGCGCGAGCACATAGCCGACGCGCAGCCCGGCCAGTCCGTACGTCTTGGTCAGGCTGCGCACGACGACCAGCCCGGGCAGGTCTCGACGCCCGGCCAATTCGATGTCGCCGGTGGCCACGGTGTCGGCAAAGGCCTCGTCGACCACGAGGACCCGGCCGGGGCGGGCCAGCGCCGCGACGGTCGCCGGCGGATGGGCAACCGAGGTCGGGTTCGTCGGGTTCCCCACGATGACGAGATCCGCGTCCTCGGGCACGACCCCAGGGTCCAGCTCGTAGGGCGGCG
>JBQGBY010000062.1:0-30150 GCA_052038195.1 Micromonosporaceae bacterium
GACTAACGCCGGCAGCCCCGCCAGCGACGCGTGCGCGGTCCAGAACGGCTGGCTGTCACAGGGCCGCTCCCCCTCCGGGGTGGCGACCGTACGCTCGCCGAACGGCCGTGGGTCGTGCGGGAAGGCGGGCGTGAAGTTCGTTGGCATAGGAATATGTCGATGTCTTGGAAGTAGCGGCCCCAGGCCGTACGGGCACTCAGGCGTAGCTGCTCCTGGGCGGGGAGTTCAGCGATCCGATCGTACGGCTGCGTAGGGTCGGCGACGGCGAGGAACAGTCCGATGTGGAACCCGAACGACTCGTACGAGCGCACCGGGTCGACATCGGGCGGCCAGCCCTGGACGACCTTCGCCCCGGCGTCGGACAACGCATCGACGACTGTCGAGAGCACCGCGACCACCTCGCTGGAGACCGCGGCGGCCGGGTGGTCGAACACGACGCCGACGCGGAGTTGCCGTGCCGGCCCTCCTCCCCCACCCAGCCACCCGAAGTCACCGAGCCGGGCGTACGGTCGGTGTCCCACGGGTTGCGGGTGGCCCCGTAGACGGGATTGTCGGTCTGCGCGAAGTCGGCCAGCATGAATGCCACGTTGGTCTTGCCGACGACGATTGCGCCCGCGCGCTCCAGCCGGCGCACGACGGTCGCGTCGCGGCCGGCCCGGAACTCGGCGAAGGCCGGGTTGCCCCACGTGGTGCGCAGGCCGGCGACGTCGAAGCTCTCCTTGACCGTCATCGGCACGCCGTGGAGCGGACCCATCGGCGCTCCGGCCACACGCGCCTTGTCGGCCGCGTCGGCCGCCCCGAGCGCCTCACCACGGCGTACCTCGACGACCGCGTTCAGCGCCGGATTCATCGCCTCGATCCGGTCCAGCAGCGCGGTCGTCAGCTCCCGCGAGGAGATCTCACCGTCGGCGATCGCCTGGGCCGCTTCCGTCGCGGACAAGCTGGCGAACTCGGTCACCGTAGGTCACCTCCCACCGCCCGGCACACCACCGCGCCAGGGTGGAGGACGACGCCGGACCCGCGGACTCAGCGGGCCGCAGTGTCATCCGGACGGGTCCTCGCGGATGGCCAGTCGGGTCGCGCGCGGCAACCGTCCGGCCACGCTGGAACGTCGTCGCCAGCGTCTTGATGATGTTCTATAGAATCGGGCGACCGTGGCGGCGACGCCGGTGGTACGGTGTCGCCCGCCAGGTGCCGATCGCGCGAGCGGGGAATCATGGCCGTGATTGCGTCACCGTCGACCACCCTCGGCCAGGACGTCCGGGCGTTGTTGCAGTCCAGGAAGCGGAGGTCGCGGTGAATCCCTACTCGCCCGACGACAAGGCCGAACAGTTCAGATCCGCGATGAAGCCCGGGCCGGCCGTACCCGGCCCGCAGCCAGGCCCAACCAGCCAGGAACCGTACGGACCCCCACCCGCGGCACCACCTCCACCGGCGGCGCCGCCCACATCGGCCCCGGCGCCTCCGCCATCCGCACCCGCCCCGCCGCCTGGACCCACGACCACCTGGCCGCCGGCACCCGCGCCGCCACCAGCACCGACCGGCGCGTGGCCGCCGGCACCGGCGCCGACCAGCACGTGGCCTCCGACATCGGCGCCGGCCAGCACCGGCCCGCTGGGACCCGCGCCCGCGCCGCCGCCGGGCACCGCACCCCCGGGACCGCCACGTACCTACGACCCACTCGCGGCCGCCCTCGGCAACGCGAGCCTGCTCGGCGTGGGCTACGTGTTGCTTCGACGGTGGGCCGCCGCGGCGGCGGCTGTCGTCACCAGCGCGGTGCTGATCGTGCTCGTCGCCGCGTTCGGGCAGCCGGGCTGGTTCTGGCGGGCCGTGCTGGCGCTGTGGTGGATCGCGACGATCATCCATGGCTGGATCCTGGCGCGCCGGCTGGGATCCCCACCGGCCGCCGCGCCACCGGCGCCCGCGCCGACCAGCACCGCTCCCGTCTCAGCCGCGCCCTTCGGTACCGCTCCGGTATCAGCCGCCCCCTTCGGCACGGCCCCGGTGTCCGCCGCCCCCTTCGGCACGCCTCCGGTGTCCTCCGCACCGACGAGCGCGGGGCCGCTCACGCCTGGGCTACTGACACCCACGCCGGTCACACCCGGCGTCACCGGACGGCTCGGGCGCGACTGGGGGCAGCGCGCGATCGCGGCCGCCGCGGCCGTGGTGGTGGCGGCCGGGGCAACACTCATTGCCCTCGATGTTCGGCGGATCGAGTCCGCCGCCGCGACCGCGCACGAGGCGGGCAACTGCGAGGAGGCGATCGCGACGCTGGACGGGTTCGCCGCCTGGCATCGCGCGGTTGACCCGTACGTGACGCGCCGCGCGGCCGACAACGTCGCGGCCTGCAACCTGTTGATCGAGGCATTGGAGACGGACGATCCGTTGGAGGCGGCCACGCTGCTCGCCCAGTACCTGGACCTCGGCGCCGCGCGGTGGCAGGGCGCCTCGGGCCGGTGGGCCGACCTGCTGCTGACGGCCGCCGAGGGCGAGCTGGAGTCGGCTATCGAGGGTGACATCGATGCACTCGAGTCCGGGTTCGACCTCCTGGCGCAGGTGCTGGCCGAGGCGCCGGACCGGGCCGGCGCCGTCGACGGACTCCTCACCGGCTACCTGGAGGGTCTGCCGGAGGCGGAGCCGTGCGACGCCATGGACAACCTCGCGTGGCTCGGGGAGCGTTCGCCCAGTGGCGATGAGCTCGACCGGGCGACGGAGGAGGTCGACACGCTCGCCCCACCGGTGCTCGTGGCCTGTGGCAACGCGTTGCTGACGACCGACCCACGCGATGCGCTCGAGGCGTTCCAGACCCTGCTCGACCGCTACCCCGACCACGCGCTGGCCGCTGACGCGCTCACCGGGGTCAACAGCGCCGAGACGCAGATCGAAGCGCAGACCGTACGGCAGAGGCTTACGGGCGACGCGCCGCGCTACTGCGATGACCCGGCGCCGTACCGGGCGGCACCGCCCTATGCGGGCGGCGGCCCGCACCTGCTCTTCTCGGTCGGCTCGCAGGAGTTCATCGACCACGTCCCACCGGAGTGGCGGGCCACCGACCCCACCGGCGCGACGCTCATCATCTGTGCGACTGGTCCGACCCTCGGCGGTGTGCTGCAGAGCTGCTTCTACGAGGGCGGCTACACGGTCAGCCTGCACTCCGCCCAGTTCGGGGTGAAGGGTTTCGAACTCCGGACCGGCACGCTCGCGTTCGACACGACGATCTCGCTGGGCGGCGGCTGCCCGGACGTCCTGCGCTGGCAGTGCCAGTACACCAACCCCAACTGCCCGCCGCCGCCGGACATCCAGGCGGAGTACAGCGAAGCGGCGTTCCGCAACGCCGTTCAGCAGTTCGTCTTCTGACCGTCACGCTCGCTGACCACGTTCCCCGGGGCTGGCCCAAAGCGCCAGCCCCGGAATCGTGGGACGTGTCTACGCGGAGGTCTGGTCGTCCTCTGTGGACTCTTCCTCCGGCGGTGGCGCGGTCGGCGGCTGGTTGTAGTTGTAGTTGCGACCGCGATGGCGGGACTTCATCGTCGAGCTCGATGACAGGTACTTGGAGCTGTGCGAGTACCGCCCATCGCGCGTGCTCTGGTTGAGGTACTGCAGCTCGTCGACCTCCTGCCGCAGGTCCGCCTCAAGCTGCGCGGGCACGCCGGCCTGCAACCGGTCCTGCAAGAGCTGTTCCGCCGCGTTGAGCTCGGCGACGGCGTCGTCGTACCGACCGTGGATGAGGTGGTCGGAGGCCGTACGCTTGGCCTTCTGCACCTGCTGGTAGACGACTTCGGTACGGACCACCGGATTCGGCACGCGCCCGGCCGCCTCGTCACCGGGCACCACGTTCACGTGCAGCGGCACGTTGACGGTGTGCTCCTTGAGCGCCGGCAGTCCGACATACCGAACTTCCAGGGTGGCGATGCGGGTCAGGCCGAGCGACGCGACCGACGGCACCGAGAAGGTCAGCACGATCTTGCGGGTCTCTCCACTGTAGAACGTGCCGAGCTCGGCGATGATCCCGTCGGCCGCCGCGGTGGTGGGGAGCTCGTTGAGCACCGAGACGGCGCGCACCGACGAGCACGGCTTGATGAGCAGCGACGCCGCCTGCGCCGTCTGGCTCAGCAGGCCCTCGACCTCGCCGCCGATGAACGCGACCGCGGCGTCGGACTGCGCCGCGTATCCCTCGTTGCCCGAGCCACCCCGGGCGATGGCCGACATCAGGCGCTCGTCGTAGCCCTCACCCCAGCCCAGGGTCGAGGTGACCACGCCGTCCTTGCGGTACGCCTCGGCCGCGATGCCACCCAGCGCCGCCGGATCGGTGACGCCCTCGTTGGCATGCCCGTCACTGACCAGCAGCAGCGTGGCGCCACCCTTCCCGGCGACGCGGCGCGCCTCCTGGATGCCGCGCAGGTATCCGCTGGACAGGTTGGTGCCCCCGCGCGCGAACAGGGCCCGGATCGCCGCCTTCACGGTGGGCTTGCTGGCCAGCGGCCCCGCCGGGACGGTGAGCTCGACCTGGTTGTCGAAGGCGACCACTCCGAAGTTGTCCTTCGGGTCGAGTCGGTCGACCAGGGCGGTCAGCGCCTGGACGGCGCCCTGGATCCGGCCCTCCATCGAGCCGCTACGGTCGACCACGACCTGCAGGGTCCGGGTCGGGCGCTCGGCTGCCGGGTCCGCGGGTGCGGCAATCGGTGCGGTCAGCTCGACCAGGACGGAGACCTCGTCGTCGGTCTCAAGGGCGACGACCTCGACGTCCAGGTGTGTTTCAATCTTCATGGTTCTCCTCCCCGCCCATTGGCTGCGTGCAATGGGATCCCGTCCGGGCTTCGCTCCGAAATGCGTGAGTTGCCTGCTGATTCCGCTCCCAGGCATCGAGAGTTGCGCGGCGGGTTGCTCAGCGTAATCTCCCACCGCAAGACCATTTCTTTGGATTCACTCCTCGCCGCAAAGGAGGGCTCTCCACTCGGCACGCTCGAGGGAGACCCACGCGGCGTCCGCGGTGTAGTCGTGGTCGTTTGCACATGACCACACAGGGCTACCGTGGTCGGGCACCACGCACCCACCGAGCTTGATCAGACCCTGCTGTTGCTCCAGGAATGCCTCGTAAGCGGGCAGCCCGTAGACGACTGGGACGCCCACGCCCCCGCACAGCGGGCACCTCGGTGCCTCATCGGTTGTGTTCACCGGCTCCTCCTCTGTGGACGGATCATGCGGCCAGCCCTGGGGCGTGGGGCGGGCTGCCGCAAGCCCGCCCCACGCCGTCCCGGTGATGATCAGCCGATCTGGCCGATCAGGATGTCGAGACCTGGGGTTCAGAGCGTCCAGAAGGCGGCGGCTTCGTCGAAGTCGAGGCCGATGCCGTCGAGCTGGATCTTCGCGCCAGCGAGCGCGGCCTCTGGAACATCGAAGACAATCTTTCCGGTCGTACGCTGGCCCGCATTGAGCTCGGTGAAGCTCAGCGTCCCGTCAAACCCGACTCCGAGGTCCCAGTCGTAGACGGTCCCGTCCGCCGCGACGAGCTTGAAGGCGGCGGGGTTCGACGTGTAGGTGCCCTGCGTGCAGACCACGGTCACGTCGATGACGAGGTAGATCCCATTGCTCGGTGTGAAGAACGACGAGCCGGGAGCCTCGGTGAACTGCTGCGGGTTGGCCAGCGTGACCTCGACCGCGTCGGTGTCGTTCAGGAAGGTGTTGGTCAGGGTGACGGTCTGGCCCATGGCGGCCGTGGCCGGGCCCTGTGGCGCTTCGCTGGTGGCGACGCCGTCGCCTTGTGGGTCACCGTCGACCGACGACTCGGTGTCGCCCGAACCGGCCCCGCACGCGATGGCGAGCGCGGCCAGGAGAGACAAGCCGATGACTACGATCTTGCTACGCATGATGCACTCCCGTGTGAGGTACGGCCGTGGACTGCCTGTGAACTGTACACATCATGGCCCGAGTACACAAGCCTGTACGAAGATCGACTCGCTGTGTACGGTGTGAACAAGCAAGAGGAGGTGCCATGGCAACCGACGAAGTCACGGCCGCAGACATCGCGCGCCTGGCTGGCGTGGGTCGTGCCGCGGTCTCGAACTGGCGCGCCCGCCACAAGGACTTTCCGCAGCCGGTGGGCGGATCGCGGACGAGCCCGACCTTCGTGTGGTCGCAGGTGGAGGCGTGGCTGACGGCGAACGGCCGTTGGGGCGATGAGGCACGCCGGGCCGAGCCGTCCGCTGGCTCGGACCTGGGCGCGGTCGCGGCGAGCCTTCTGCCGACGCAGACGCCCGACCTGGTTCTCGATCCGGCCACCGGCGGTGGCGCCATGCTCGCCGCGGTGGCCCGCCGGTTCGGAGCGGCCACGACCTACGTTGGCCAGGACCCGGACCGGACCCGCCTGGACTCCGCCCGCAAGCGGCTGGCTCAGGCGGGTGTGGCCCGCGCCGAGCTGTTCCCGGGCTCGCCATTCGGAACCGACGCACTCGAGCGGTACCGCGGCGCCGCCGACGTGGTCGTCTGCCTGCTCTCGCCCAAGCCGGCGTGGCCCGCCGGAGCGCCGAATCCCGATCTGCCCTGGGAGTTCGGCTCGCCGGGCTCGACGGACCCGCACCTGGCCTGGCTGCAGATCTGCTACCTCTACCTGAAGGCCGGGGGCACTGCGGTGGCGGCCACGCCACCATCGGCCGGTGTGCGCGGCTCCGGGCGGCGCATCCGGGCGGAGATGCTGCGGACGGGGGCCCTGCGCCAGGTCGTCGCGCTGCCACAGGACTTCGCCGCCAACCTACCGTCGGCCTGGCACATCTGGGTGCTGCACCGGCCGGCGAACCGTCCACAGTACACAGTGCGTATGGTCGACCTGACCGAGCTGCCCCGCGACGAGGTGCCGACCGATGAGGCCGCCTGGCGCCGGATCTACCGGGACCCCACCCGGTGCGCCGACGTCGAGGCGATCGAACTGCTCGACGAAGATGTCCTGCTCGTCCCTTCACGACACGTCGAGGCGCCCGTACGGCCGGTACGTCCGGACTACGACCGGCTGCGCGCCGAGCTGACGAAGGCGGCCGCCACCCTGGACGCGAAGCTGCCCGCCCTACCGGCCGGGTCGGGACAGGTCCCGTCGAACCCCGTCTCCGTCACGGATCTCGTGCGACTCGGCGCGGTGACGTTCGTGGAGCGGGGCAGCGAGGCGCGTCCGGGCGACGTGATCGTGCCGCTCGCGGCCGACCGGTTCGACGCCTTCGTCGTCGGAGCGGACGGGCGGCAGCGGACCAGGGGCGAGATCCTGCGCTGCGACTCCGAGCTCATCGACCCGTACTTCCTGGCGTGCTTCCTGCGTTCGGAGAGCAACCGTCGTCACGCCTCGGGCACCCTCGGCGGCACCTCTCGCCTCGACCTGCGACGAGCCCGCATCCCTCGAATGACACCTGCGGAGCAGCGACAGTACGGCGAGGTGTTCCGCCGGCTGACTGAGGTCACGGATCGGTTGGAGCGGGTCAGCGCGCTGGCGTCCGACGCCGTGCAGAAAGCCGTGTACGGTCTGACCTCCGGGGTCCTCGCCCCACCCCGTGGCACCACCCGGTCCCGGTAGGCCGCTCCCCGGCCGGACGGTCTGGGTCAGGCCGGCTCTCCGGCGTAGAGCGGAGAGTCCTTACGGGACACGAGATCGAGCCGGGCCTGCGGATCGAGCTTCGCCAACTCGTTCCTGAGGTGCGCCGGGTTGCCGGTAACCTCGGGCCCGTCCGCCAGTGGCACGACCGTATGGACGACGGTTTCCGCGTAGAAGTGGAGAAGTGTGAATGCCTGGTGCGCATCGACGCCCGAGGCGAGCCGGCCGTCGGGGGCCGGGTCGAGTGTGTAGCAGGAGGCCGCCGCCACCGAGACCGGCACGCCGGCGAAGGTCGACCACGAGGTCAGGTGGAAGTGCCCGCCGATGATCGCGCGTACATCGGTGCCGGACACGACGGCGGCGAGACGTGGTTGGTCGAGCAGCTCGATGACCTGGGCGACGGGTTCTGTCGGCACCGGTATCGGGGGATGGTGCATGGCCAGCACGGTTCCGTGCTCGGCCGGCTGCGCGAGCACTCCACGCAGCCACTCGAGTTGGGCCTCCTCAAGGGCGCCGTGGTGCCAGCCGGGGACGCTGGTGTCCAGCGCAACCACCCGCAGGCCGGCGACGTCGTACACCCGGTCCTGAGGCCCGTCATCATCGCTGTCAAACAGCGCACGAGCATACGGCGCCCGCTCGTCGTGGTTGCCCATCGTCCAGATGACCTGCGCATCGAAACCAGCCGCGACCGGTTCAACGATCTCGCGTAGCCGGCCGTACGCCGCTGGCTCACCGCGATCGGCCAGGTCGCCGGTGAAGATCAGTGCCTGGGGGCGCGGGGTGATCCGGCCGAGCCGGGTCAGCGCCTGCCTCAGGTTCGTCTCGGTATCGACGACCCCGAACAGTTGCGCGCCGCCCGCGAGCAGATGCGGGTCGCTCAGGTGGGCAACGACATGGCTGGGACCGGGATGTTGCCCGAACTGGGTCACGGGACAACCCTAGGTGGTGATCGCCGTCAGCACGGCCGACCTCCATCGGTGGCTGGAGATCAGGCCAACGCCTCGCCGGCGTGGCGGTCGAGAAACTCGTCGATGGCTCGACGGATGAGCCCGGAACGGCCGCCCTTGTCGTTGCCCGCGAGCGCGTCGAGCCGCTGCACCGTCGCTGACGAAAGGCGCACTCCAGTCACGATCATGGGCACGTCGGCCGGGTCGGGAGCGGGTCCGAGGTCCGAGCCGCGGACAGCACCCTGCAACAGCTCGGAGATATCGCCGCCGCTTTCGAAGTAGGCCACGAGTTCGTCGCGGCTCATCTTCCTGGGGTCTCGGTTGGTGGTCATTGAGTCCCCTCCATCCATTGCTTGATCTCATCCGGGGTTGCCGGTCGGGCCGCGAGGATCGCGTAGCTGTTCACCTTGCCCACACGCTCACACAACACGGTGACCACCCGGGCGGTGTGCGCCAGCCCGTCGACTGCCAACAGCAGGCTGCCGATCTGGTTCTCCACTCGTTGCGCCGAGTAGAGGGCGTCGATGACCTCTCGCTCCGTGACACCTTTCCGCACGGCGCCAGCCTTTCCGGCGTCGGTCCAGAGGTACTCCCGGTCACCCACCCAGGCATCGTATAACGCGTAATACGGAAACGCGAGCGGACGCCCACACCCCGGGACACGTGCTGGCGAACATCAGGGGCGATTCCGTGGACATCCCGGATGTGGCGGCGGGTCCATCGCGGCAGGGTACTGATGGATCTCAACAGCGGGAGGGCACCATGCTCATGCCGGGGCTGTCGGTCACCCTGATCGGCGTCGCCATCGCCGCCACGGGAATCGCGCTGAACAGGCCGGTGTGGCCGGCTCTACGACTTGGACTGATCGGGGCGTGGGTCGCCTTCGTGGCCGGAGCGCTGATCGGGCTGGTACTCGAGGTCCTTCTCACCCAGGGTGCTCTTGTGGTACCGCTGGGCCACATCGGGGCCGCCGCAGGCGCGGCCGTGGGGGTCGTGCGGGCACCGGCAGCCCAACCGACGCCCTGACGGAGCGCGCCGTACGAGCTCTCGTGCAGCGGCAGCGCCGCCATAGCAGCACCGTCGCTGCACGAAGAGCATCATGAGGCGAGCGTCGCGAGGGCCGGCGGCGCGGGCAGGGCCACCGCCACCGTCCAACCGCCATCCTGCGTGGGCCCGGCTGTGAGCGTGCCGCCCAGCAGGGCCACCCGGTTCCGCATACCGGCCAGGCCGTGACCAGAGCCGGGCAACACAGCGGGCGGCAGCGGTCGTTCGACCGGGTGCTCATTCTCGATGCGTATCCACAGCGTGTGCGGCGGCTCGACCCGCGCCGTGAGCCGCGTCGCCGTGCCCGGCCCGGCGTGCTTGAGCACATTCGTCAACGCCTCCTGCACCACCCGCGCCGCCGTGGTCTGCACCAGCAGCGAGGCGCCGGCCAAACCCGGGCCGAGATCGAAGGTGACCGGCACCCCGGCCGTCCGAACTCGGGCCACCGCGTCAGCGATCGCCGCCTTCGGCTCGGTGACCAGCGCCTTATCATCAGTGGCGTCCGGGTCGTGCAGCACGGCCAGCAGACCACGCAACTCGTCCAGCACGCGCCGACCCGTCTCCGCGATATCGCCCAGCGCGGCCGCCGCCACCGCCACATCACCGGAGGTGTCCACCGCCAGCCGGCCGGAACTGGCCCGAAGCGTCATCGCAACGACGTGGTGGGCGACGATGTCGTGCAGATCATGAGCCAGCCGCGAACGCTCCGCCAACTGGGCGGCGCGGACCGCCGCATGCTGCCGTGCCTCGGCCTCGAGCAGCCGCGCCTCGGATGCGCGGTTCACCCGAGCGCAACCGGCAGGGCAAGGACGGCGAAGCGGATGGCCCGGCCGAGCAGGCATGTGACCGCGAACTCCCAGCGTCGCTGGGCGGACGTGCCGGCCGCGAGGCTGACCGCCGTGAGCGGCGGGAGACCGACGACGGCGGAGACGAGCACGGTCGGCACGCCCGTACGGCGGTGTGACAGCCCGTTGCGGATCCGGACCGCCCATCGGGCGGCCCCGCGGGCCAGCCGACCCGAGCGGAGCCCGGTGAACCGACCGACCAGCCATCCGGTACGGCGTCGAGCCGCTTGGAAGAACAGCAGCATGCCGGCCGTCTGCCCGAACGCCAACCCGAGTACGGCAAGCGCCACGGTGTCCCGGGAGCCGGCGACGACCGCATAGGCCTCGGCGCTGGAGACCGGGAGCAGGGCCGAGGCGAGGCCGCAGCCGATCGCCGCCACGACCTCGAGGAGGCTGGTCACGGCAGCCAGGCGCGAGCGACGGAGCGGGAGTGCACAGAGGTCACCACGGCAGCGTCGTGACCGACCGCTCGAAGCGGAACACGCCGCGGTACCGACCTGTCACCCGCCCCGGCACCCGGGTGCCGGCCGATCTCCTACCGGAGTACCTGGCCCGCGCCGGCTGAATCGCGGAGACTGTCCGGGTGCCGAAGCGGATCCGGGGCTGGTTGCGTAAGCCCGAGGGGGTGCGCCGGCTCGCCTACGGCGTGGCGGGCCTCATCGCGGTGTTGGCGCTCCTGCCCGGGACCACGAACGCCACGGGCGGGTACTGCCAGGCCTGCATGGCAGAGCTGACCGGCTGGCTGTGGCTGCTGCTACCGGTCGCGTTTGCGAGTGCGGTGTGGTTGCCGCGGCACCGCGCCGGGGTGTTCGCCGTCGCCGCCGCGGCGGCGGGCCTGGCCAACACCACGGACTCGCCGAACCTGAGCATCGCGGCGGCGGTCTTCGTCTTCATCTCGATCTGCGAGGACGCCAACCCGCGTCCCTGGCTGGGCTGGGTGGGCGGCGGTGTTGGCGCCACCGGTTCGGCGGTGATCATGTTCCTGGCGTCCGGGCTGCGGCCGAGCGCGTCGGCCTTCCTGTTCGTCGGTATCGGCTACCTGCTGGCCATGCTCCTGCGCTCGTGGATCCGCCGCGTCGGCCTCACCCGGGAGGCCACCGAGCTGCGCGGCCAGGCGGTCTGGATGGAACAGCGCGCCAACCTGGCCCGCGAGCTGCACGACGCGGTCGGCCACCACGTGACCGCGATGGTCATCCAGGCCGAGGCCGGCCAGCTCACCGACAACCCGGGTGCCGCGCTGCGGGCGATCGCGGAGAGCGGTCGTACAGCCCTGGGTGAGCTGGACGCGCTCGTCGTGCATTTGCGAGACCCGAGTGCGGTGATCTCGACGAGCGCACCGCCACGCCTGTCCGACATCGACGAACTGCTCGCCGAACCGCTGCGCCAGCAGGGAGTGGCCGTGCAGGTGCGCCTCGACCCGGACCCCGGTCTGGATGAGATCGGTGTCGTGACCGCCTACCGGATCGCCCAGGAGGCCCTCACCAATGTCGCCCGCCACGCCAGGGCCAGAGCCGTCTGGGTCGAGCTGAGCCGGGTCGGCGAGCGCGTACGGCTGCGGATCAGCGACGACGGCATCGGCCCACCCGACGTACCCGGTCGCGGTTCCGGTCTGCTCGGCATCGACGAGCGCGTACGGGCCCGCGGTGGCAGCTGGGAGTTGAGTGAGCGCCCCGGTGGCGGCACCATGCTCGAGGCGAACCTGCCGGCGGCAGCATGATCCGAGTGGCGATCGCCGACGACCAGCATCTGGTCCGCGACGGGTTCAGCCTCATCCTGCGCTCACAGCCCGACATCGAGGTAGCGGCGGAGGCCGCCGATGGGCGTGAGTTCCTCGATGCCGTACGTCGCGACGACCGCATCGATGTCGCGCTCGTCGACATCCGCATGCCGGTGCTCGACGGCCTTCAGGCCACGCGCGAGCTGGCCATGATCCCGCACGCCCCAGCGGTGATCGTCGTGACCACGTTCGACGACGACGCCTACGTCCTGGACGCGATCGCGGCCGGCGCCCGCGGGTTTCTGCTCAAGCGCTGCAGCGCCCGTGAGCTGGTCGCCGCGGTCCGCACCGTGGCCTCGGGCGACGCGATCCTGTCCGCCGAGGTGACCGGGGCCGTGCTCGACCGGGTACGCTCCGCCGGGCCGGGCTCGCGCGTCGATCTGGCCACGTACGAGCTCACTGCCCGCGAGACCGATGTGCTCGCGCTCGTCGGTGCCGGGCTCAACAACACCGAGATAGCTGCACGCCTCCACCTGTCGATGAGCACTGTCAAGACCCACGTCACCAACGTGCTGGCGAAGACCGGCAGCCGTGACCGGGTGCAGGCCGCCATCCTGGCCATCCGGGCCGGCCTGGCACCCTGACCGCGCTCGACTACGCCTGGACGTCCCGGGCGAGACTGAGCCCGAGCTTGGCCGCGAGCTCCGCGTTGGAGGGCTCAACCAGGATGCTGCCGTCGGCGAAGACGATCGTCGGGACCCTCCGCGCGCCGCCCTGCAGCCGCAGCACGTGGTCCACCGCCTTGGCGTCGGAGTCGAGGTCGACCCAGTCGAAGGCGACCCCTCGCTCGGTGAGGAACCGTTTCGACCGTACGCAGTCCGAACAATGGGTCGTCCCGTAGACAGTCAGATCGGCCACGGTCATCACCTTGATGTGCTCTTCGGTGGAGGGAGTCGGGCGTGAACATACCACCGGATGGGCACCGTCCAGCCTTGAGTGACGGGGAGCACGTCGCGCAAGGCGGAGCCGATGCCCGTTGCGACCGGCGTCAGTTGGACCATCCCGGGGCGGTCATCGTCCGCGGTCGCCTGGCTCCCCGCGGGGCCGCAGACGGATGACCGGGATCTCGCGGTCGGTCCTGGTCGCGTACTGGGCGAAGTTGCGGGCCGATGTCGTGATCTGCTGCCAGGCCGCCGAGCGTTCGGCTCCGTGGAGCTGCTCAGCGGTCACCGCGATGGCGCGGCCATCGACCTCGATGCGGACCTCGTCTGGATGGGCGGCGATGTTGTAGTACCAGGCCGGGTTGTTGACGGCGCCGTTCGCCGAGGCGGCAATCAGCCAGCTTCCGTCCCCGCCCGGGAACCAGCCGACTGGGGTGGTGCGTTCGCGGCCAGTGTGGCGGCCGACGGTGGTGAGAATGAGCACGTTGAAGCCCATCATCCGGCTGCCGGCCCGGCGACGCACGCGTCGGACCATCATCGCGTTCACCCATCGCAGGATTCGCCCCTTCGGCTGCCAGGCGCCGCGGGTCCCCCGGTGTGTATCGAAGCTCATCTCGTCTCCCCACCTTCTCGACTCCATCAGACCACAGTGCGCGGGCCCGGCGCGTGACGAGACGCCTCGGGACTCGGTCGTACCGTGCGCGGCCCGGCCCGACTCCGGCGACGCTGGCGGAGCCGAATCAGCTGGCAACTCCAGCGACGGCCACCGACTCTCTTCGACTGGCCCTGACGGCCCGCGCGGGGCGATCGGGGCACCGTACGATGTGCGGGTCTGCGGCGACTGGCATGACCCTCGAACGACGTGAAGGGCGGCAGGGTCCGGATGAGCGAGGACTGGGTGTTGGCCGGCCGGTACCGGGTCGACGCCCCCATCGGCTCGGGCGGCATGGGTGAGGTGTGGCGTGGCTACGACGTGCAGCTCGACCGCCGGGTCGCCATCAAGCTCATGCACCGCTCCCCGCTCGGCTCCGCCGGCCGTACGGCGCTCAGCGCGACGGAGGCGGATGCGCTCGACGAGGCGGCCGGGCTGAGCCGGGAGCGTTTCCTGCGGGAGATTCGCACCACCGCGCGGCTCGACCATCCCGGCATCCCCGCCGTCCACGACTTCGGTGTGGAGGCATCGACCGGGCGCATCTACCTGGTGATGCAGCTCCTCTATGGACAGACGCTGGCCGAGTTGACCGGCCCGGAACGGCCCGTGGACTGGACGGCCGCCGTCGGCGCGCAGGTCGCCTCCACTCTTGTCGAGGTGCACGGCGTCGACGTCGTGCACCGCGACATCAAGCCCAGCAACGTCATGGTCACCAACGGGGGCGTGGTGAAGCTGCTCGACTTCGGAGTGGCCGTGCTGCAGGGTGCGGCCGCGCTGCCCCGGCTCACCCAGATCGGCCAGACGGTCGGCAGCCCGCCGTACATGTCACCCGAGCAGTCGGTCGGCAACCCGGTCGGGCCGCCCACCGACGTGTACGCGCTGGCCTGCGTGCTGCACGAACTTCTCACCGCGCGGGTGCCGTTCCTCGACTCGCCCACGCGCTCCTACCAGCACCACCACGTGCACACGCCACCATCGTCGATCCGGCTCCTCCGTGCCGACGTCCCGGCCGGACTCGACGACCTGCTGCTTGAGATGCTGGCCAAGGAGCCGGCCGACCGACCCACCGCCGAGCGGATCTACGCGACGTTGCTCCCCCTCATCACCACGGACACTGCGTCCACTGTGGATGAAGACGGCGACCCGCGCCGACCGTTCCTGCGGCCGCTCGCCCCGACCCAACGCCGGCGCGCCGCCGCCGCCGTCGTCGCACCCCCGCCCGCCGAACCGCTCGACATCGACGAGGCCATCGCCGTGCGGGACAAGGTCCGCGGCCTGGTCGAGGACTCCCAGTGGCAGCAGGCCATCGACCTGCTCGACGATGCTGTCGCCCGCACCTACCACGACGCCGACCTGGAGCTCGAGCTCTCCGTGGACCTGGCCACGACGCTGTACGCCGCCGACGAGTTCGGCCGCGCCGCGGTCCTGCTCGACCGGATCCTGCCGCGGCTCGCGCACCGCGACGGGGAGAACGATCCAGCCGTCGTCTACCTGCACTACGCCGCCGGCGTCAGCCACGCCGAGGCCGGCCACCCTACCGCCGCGCTGGCCCACCTCAGTGCGTACCTCGAGCAGGCGGACCCCGCCGACGGGCTTCGCCGCGACGCGCGATACCAGCACGCCCTCGTGCTCTGCGCCACCGGCCGTACGGACGAAGGCGTCGCCGAGCTCGAGTCCCTGCGGCCGGCCTACATCGCGGAGTACGGCGCGGACTCGGTCCACGCCAGGGCGCTCGATCGACGGATCGAACAACTCCGCCGAAACACCGGACTGAGCTAGTCCTACCGGCGCCGGCGTGGTGGCGCGATGCCCGTCACGAGGGTGTGGACGACGTCGGGGATACGGGTGGAGACCGTACGCCGCGACTCCCCACCCATCACCTCACCGAAGCCGAACATGATGACCGGGCCCAGGATGAGCGACACGGCCGACTCCACCGGGAACGAGCCGAGGCGACCGAGCTTCTGCTCGGCCTCGAGGTATTCGGCAATCGGTCCGCGCAGGCGCTGCGGACCGAACGGCTCTCGGTGCATCGCCGCGGCGAACCGGTGCAGCAGTTGCGGATCGGAGATGAGCCCGGCGACCATCGGCATGGCCTGCGCGACCATATCGAGGGCGGCCTGGGCGTACGTGACGAGGTTGGCTTCAACGGTTGCCGTGCCGGGCGCCGGAAGCCCGGCCTCGAACTGCCCGAGCACCTGCTCGTAGCGCCGCATCAGCGCGGCGACCAGCAGGTCGTTCTTGTCGGCGAAGTAGTTGTAGAGCACCCCATCGGAGGCGCCCGCGGCCCGGGCGATCTGGCGGGTGGTGATCTGGCCGGCCTGGTGCTCGGCGAGCAGCTTCTCGGCCGTGTCGATGAGGTGCTGGCGCAGCGCGGTGGCCGGGTCGTCGCCGACCCGGCCCCGCGTTGCCCTGGCCCGTCTAGGTGACATCCCGCCTAACGGTAGTCGAGACCGCGACCACGGCGAAGATCGCCGCGTACACCCCGAGGACGATCGCACCACCCCACTGCGGCAGCAGGTCGAGACCCGGGAACGGCACGTCCTCCAGCGCCTGGCCGCTGCGGAACGGCAGCCAGCGGCTGAGGTCGCCGATCAGCTGGCCGACGATGCCCTCGACCAGAGCCAGCCACGCCAACGCGCCGGCGATGGCCGCGATGACATTGCGGACCAGCGCACCGATCCCCACGCCGACCGCGGCGAAGCACGCGTTCCACACCACGCATCCGGCCAGGGTGCTCCACACGTCGGCCGAGCCGAGGTCCAGCGAGCTCCCCTTGGCGGCGAGCCAGATCGCGGCCACACCCACCGCCGTGACCGAGCTGACGATGCCGTAGAGCACACCAGCACCGGCATAGACACCGAGCTTCGCCGTGATGACCCGGCCCCGCTGCGGCGTGCCCAGGTAGGTGTCGGTGATGGTGCGGTGCCGGTACTCCCCCGCGACCGCGAGGATGCCCAGCACCAAGGAGAACAGCGAGACCAGTCCCACGTGCGCGATGGCCCGGCGCACGGTGAGTGGATCGGTCAGGTCGGCGCTGCCGCTGACGAACAGGCCGCTGACGCCGGCCGCGACGACCACTTGCCCGACGATGAGCAGCACGAGCGGCGTCCGGGTGGTCCGCAGTTTGAGCAACTCACTACGCATCTGGGGCTCCTTAGCGGGTGCTGGTGAGGTCGAGGAAGGCCGCCTCCAGCGAGGCACCGCCCAGTCCGTCGAGGCGGCCGTCGTACTTCAGCGAGCCCTGGTTGATGATCACTACGCGGTCGACCGTCTGCGCGACCTCGCTGAGCACGTGGCTGGAGATCAGGATGGTGCGCCCCTGGCCAGCGAGCTCACGGAGCAGTTGGCGTAGCCACGCCATCCCCGCGGGGTCGAGACCGTTCGCGGGCTCGTCCAGCACCAGGACGGCCGGATCGCCGAGCAGTGCGCCCGCCAGGCCCAGGCGCTGCCGCATGCCCAGCGAGTAGCCGGCGGCGCGCCGGTCGGCGGCGTCGGTCAGCTCGACCAGGTCGAGCACCTCGCCCACCCGCGCGGGGGACACCCCACCGTCGCGGGCGAGGATGCGCAGGTGATCCCGGCCCGTACGGCCGGGGTGGAAGCCGGTCGCCTCCAGCAGCGCGCCAACCGTCCGTCGCGGGTGGGGCAGCTGGCTGTACGGACGACCCCCGATCAGCGCCTGCCCCGCCGTGGGGGCGACGAGCCCCAGGGCCATACGCAGCGTGGTGGTCTTTCCGGCGCCGTTGGGTCCGAGGAAGCCGGTGATCTGCCCGGCGGGCACGTCGAACGTCAGGTCCCTGACGGCGGTCACCGCCCCGAAGCGCTTGGTCAGACCGCGGATGGACACGTCGATCATGAATCTCCCTCTCTTTGTGAGCGTACGTTCATGAGCGCTTGTTCATGAGCATACGCTCATCACGAGGGTCCCGCGAAGCAGGGCCTGGCTCCCGCGGACCGGCTAGCCCGGCGGGCGGTCCTTCTTGGGCAGCTTGGCCACCACGGCCGTGTAGGAGGTGTCGATCGCCTCGAGAAGCTCGTCGTCGGGTATCGCCCCGCCGGACCGCAGCGTGTTCCAGCCCGACCGTCCAATGTAGGCCATCACCCGCGCGTCATCCGGGTACCGGGCCAGCCACTCGTCGGCCTCCTCGCGGGTAGCACCGCACTTGAGCCCGACCTCGGGGGCCTGGCCGCGGGCGGGCTCGCCACCCAGGAAGGCGAAGATCTTCGGCCCGACCTTCACCACGATGTCGCCCTCCCACGGCTCGTCCTGCCAGGCACCGGGCTGGGCCAGGCAGTACGCCAGCAACTTCGCCCGCGTGAGCTTCGGCTTCGCCACCGTGACCTCCCGGCCGCACATTGTGGTATCTCGCCACGAGCGCGAGGAGCGAGCGCCAACGAGCCCCGCAGTCGCGTTTCGTGCGTAGCTCTGGGTACCACGAAACACCATGCTCAGCTACGACGCCCCCGGGGTGGACTGCCTTGCTGGGACAGACCTGAGTGTGACGGCGACCGCGGTTTACGCCGGGGCCCCGGTGGTGCACGCTCGGAGGGCCCAACGGGGACGACAGGGGGATGATCATGAAGACGAGACTGGGCCTGGGCATCGTGGCCGCACTCCTGGTGACCGTGACGGCGGCCGGCTGCGGATCCGACGACGAGGGCCCGGGTGTCGCCACGGCCGGTGGCGGTGGCGCACCGGCGGCGACCGAATCGACGGCATCTGACGAGGAGGCCGACCGCGAGGAGCAGCTGCGGGACTTCGCCCAGTGCATGCGCGACCACGGCGTGGACCTGCCCGACCCACAGCCGGGCACCGGCGTGAGCGGGCTCGCCCCGTGGGCGGAGGTGCTCAGTGGCGACGACCCGACGGTGCAGGCAGCCTTCGAGGCGTGCCAGTCGAGGCTGCCCAACGGCGGCGAGCCGCCCCAGCTCAATCCCGAGCAACTCGAGGTCTATCGGAACTTCGCCGGCTGCATGCGCGAGAACGGCATCGACCTGCCCGACCCGGCTGCAGACGGCACGCTGCAGCTTCGCGCGTTCCTGGCGGCCGGCATCGACCCGGAGGATCCGGTCTTCCAGGCGGCGTTCGAAGCCTGCCGCAGCACCCTCACCGGCCTCCTCGGCGCGCCGCTGGGCGGGGGCGGCGAGTGAGCGAGCCCCGCGGGTGGTGGCGCCGCCGGCGCAGCAGCTTGGCGATCGGCGGCGCCGCGGTGCTCGTGGCCGCGACGGTCGGCTACGCGTGGTACGGGGTCGACCTGACCTCGGACGACACCCAGGCTCCCCGACCCGCCGGCCCACCGGCGACGGCGGTGGTGACCCGCCAGACGCTGGTGGAGACAGTGAAGGTCAGCGGCACGCTGGGCTACGGCGAGAACACCGCGGTCAGCGCCCGCAGCGGTGGCACGGTCACCTGGCTGCCCGCGGCGGGCACGATCGTCGAGCGCGGCCAGCCCGTGTACCGGCGCGACGAGGTGCCGGTGCCTCTGCTCTACGGCACCGTACCCACCTACCGGGTGCTGGCCAGCGGCGTCGAGGGCGGCGACGTGCGGCAACTCGAGGACAACCTCGCGGCCCTGGGCTACGACGGGTTCACCGTCGACGACGCGTACACGTGGGATACGGCCGAGGCCGTACGGCTGTGGCAGGGCGACCTCGGCGCGCCGCAGACCGGACGGGTGGCTCTGGATGACGTCGTGGTCGCGCCGGGACCGATGCGGATCGCCGCGCTGGTCGCCACCGTGGGCGCCCCGGCCAGCGGGCCGCTGCTGTCCTATTCGGACACCACCCGCGTGGTAACCGTCGACCTCGACGTCGCCAAGCAGCACCTGGTCAGTGTCGGGATACCCGCCGTCGTCACGCTGCCCGATGGGTCCACCGTGGACGGTGAGGTCTCGGACGTGGGAACCGTCGCCAGTACGAGCGGCGGCAGCGGCCCAGGCGGCGCCCAGGGCACCACGACCACCACCATCGACGTCACCGTCACCGTCGCCGACCAGCAGGCCCTGGGAGCCCTCGACGCCGCCCCGGTCACGGTGACGCTGGAGGCGGACCGGGCCGAAGATGTCCTCACCGTCCCGGTCGCCGCGCTCGTCGCGCTCGCCGAGGGTGGGTACGGCGTGGAGTTAATCGAGGGGTCTACCTCCCACTATGTGGCCGTGACCACGGGCATGTTCGCTGGCGGGCGGGTCGAGATCAGTGGCAGCGGCGTCACCGAAGGCACCGTGGTCGGGATGCCAGCATGACCGAGCCGACAGCGAGCGAGCATCGCAGCGAGCTTGCGAGCGAGGAGCGCAGCGAGCGCGGAGGCGAGCCAGCATGACCGAGCCGACAGCGAGTGAGCATCGCAGCGAGCTTGCGAGCGAGGAGCGCAGCGAGCGCGGAGGCGAGCCAGCATGACCGAGCCGACAGCGAGTGAGCATCGCAGCGAGTTTGCGAGCGAGGAGCGCAGCGAGCGCGGAGGCGAGCCAGCATGACCGAGCCGACAGCGAGCGTCGTCGAGCTCACCGGCGTCAGCAAGGTCTACCCGGGGCCGGTCACCGCGGTCGCCGACGTCGCCCTGTCGATCGGCTACGGCGAGCTGGTGGCGATCGTCGGACCGTCGGGCTCGGGCAAGTCCACCATGCTCCACCTCATCGGCACCCTGGACCGGCCCAGCTCCGGTCGGGTGTGCGTCGATGGTCACGACGTGGCCCGGCTGCGCGACCGGGAGCTGTCCGCGCTGCGGGCCCGGCGGATCGGGTTCGTGTTCCAGCAGTTCCATCTGGCGGGTGGTGTGAGCGCCCTGGACAACGTCGCCGACGGGCTTCTCTACGCCGGCGAGCCGGTCGGCCGCCGCCGGGAGCGCGCCGAGGAGGCGCTCCGCCGGGTCGGGCTGGGGCACCGCCTCGACCACCGGCCGCACGAGCTGTCCGGCGGCGAGCGCCAGCGGGTGGCGATTGCGCGGGCGGTGGTCGGCGAGCCTTCCCTGGTACTCGCCGACGAGCCCACTGGGAACCTGGACTCCGCCTCGGGAGCAGGCGTGATCGGGCTGTTGCGGGAGCTGCACGCTGCCGGCACCACCGTGCTGGTCATCACCCACGACCGGCAGATCGCCGCCGGCCTGCCCCGCCAGGTCGAGATGCTCGACGGCCGCATCGTCCACGACGGACAGTCCCCTGTGGACATGGCCGCGACGGGCGCGACACCATGACCGGCCCCACGCTGACGCCAGCGCGGCTCCGGCCGGTGGACGTGATCCGGGTCGGCGGCGCCGGGTTACGGTCACGGCCGCTACGCGTGTTCCTGTCCGCGCTCGGCATCGCCATCGGGATCGCCGCGATGGTCTCGGTGGTTGGGATCTCGACCTCGAGCCGGGAGGACCTCGCCCGTACCCTGGACAAGCTGGGCACCAACCTGCTGACCGTCGCACCCGGACAGAGCTTCTTCGGCGACGCGTCGCACCTGCCCGACGAGGCGGTCGTGATGGTCGGTCGCGTGGGCCCGGTCACGTCGGTCACCGCGGTCGGCTTGCTGCCCGACGCGCGGGTCTACCGCACCGACCTCGTGCCGGCCGGCCAGTCCGGCGGGATCGGGGTCTACGCGACCCGGCTCGACCTGCTCGGCACAGTCGGTGCGAGCGTGTCCAGCGGAACGTGGCTCAACGAAGCGACCGCCCAGTACCCGGCCGTGGTCCTCGGCACCGCGGCAGCCGACCGGCTCGGCGTCGGCACCGCCGGTCCCGACCAACAGGTCTATCTGGGCGACGAGTGGTTCACCGTGATCGGCATCCTGGCCGAGGTGCCCCTCGCCCCGGAGCTCGACTCCGCGGCTCTCGTCGGCTGGCCAGTGGCCGAGGAGCGGCTGGCCTTCGACGGCTACGCGACGACGATCTACACCCGGGTCCGGGAAGGTCAGGTCGAGGCGGTCCAGGCCGTGCTCGCGGCCACCGCCAACCCGGAGAACCCCAACGAGGTCCAGGTCTCCCGCCCGTCCGACGCCCTCGCGGCCCAGCAGGCTACCGACGACACCTTCACCGCGCTGCTGCTCGGGCTCGGCCTGGTCGCCCTGCTCGTCGGCGGCATCGGCGTGGCCAACACGATGGTGATCTCGGTGCTGGAACGGCGGGCCGAGATCGGCCTGCGCCGCGCCCTTGGGGCGACCCGCGGTCACATCCGCATCCAGTTCCTCGTCGAGTCCCAGTTGCTGTCGGCGCTGGGCGGTGCCGGCGGTGTCCTCCTCGGCATCGTGGTGACGTCCGTCTACGCCGCCGTCCAGGGCTGGCCGTCGGTTGTCCCGCCGTGGGCGTCGCTCGGAGGCCTCGCGGCCACGCTGGTCATCGGGGCGGTTGCCGGGCTCTACCCGGCGGTCCGGGCCAGCCGGCTCGCCCCCACCGAGGCCCTCGCGGCCGTCTGACCTAGTTGACCGACGCGCCGGCGATCGCGGAGTCTGTAGGTCATGTCCCTGCTCTGGCACGCGCCCACCGACGTCCCGACCGAGCCGCCGCCCGACCTGAAGGGCAAAGCGCACGCCAGCCGACTCGCGCTGCGGCGCGTGCTGACCGAGCCGGACAGCGACGAGGCGTGGGCCTTCCTGGCCAGCTCGTACGCCGAGATGGCGGCCGAGTGGCCCGAGTGGGTACGGTCGCAGCCCTGGCACAACGCGCCCGTACGCGACGGACTGCGCCACGCCAGACCGGCGCCGTGGGCGCTCGAGGTGGCGTGCGGAACCGGCGACGCGACCGCTGCGCTCGCTGACCACAGCGCGCGCGTCGTGGCGACAGATGTCAACGAGGCGATGCTCCGCCTGGCCCCGGGCCGGGCCGGCGTCGACTACCTCGTCGGTGACGTCCGCGCGTTGCCCGTGCGCGACGCGTCGGTGCCGCTCCTCGTCGGGCTCAACGCCGTCCCGCACATCAAGGAGTTCAACCGGGTCGTTGCCGACGGCGGTCAACTGCTATGGTGCACGTCGTTTGGTGACGGCACGCCTCTGCACGTCGAACCCGAGGAGCTGGTGCGGCTGCTCGGCCCCGGCTGGGTTGGCGAGGCCGGACGCGCCGGCCACGGCGAGTGGCTGCTGGTGACCCGCAACGCCTGACGCCCCGGAGGGACGCACATGCGCATCATCGAACTCGGAACCTTCCTGCTGCCCACCCGGCTGTCGCTGACCCGCCTGCTCGGCGGCGACCGTGAAGCGGTGGTGCGGGCCCTGCACGCGGAGTTCCACGAGTTCGCGTTCGCCCCGCCGTTGCAGTCCGATGGCCTGTTCCTCGACTTCCACCGCTCCATCGGGGCCCGGCAGATGGAGACCATGCTGTTCGAGGGTGCGGTCGAGCACCCCGAGCTCGGGCTGCTGCGGCTGTACGTCAGCTCGCTCTCGGTCGCGTTCGTGGCGGCCGAACTCGACATCCCGGACGGCACACCGGTGGATCTCGACACCGGCCAGGGTCGGGACGGATTCAAGCTGATCGAGTCCAATCTGACCACGGCCGTCGCGCCCCTCATCGCGAGCTGGGCGGGGCGGGCCCAGCGGGCCATCCGTCCGGAGTGGACACAACCCCGACCGCCCTCGGCCATGCCGGCGTCGTCACTGCTCTGGTGGCACCGGATCGCGGTCGACCCTCCAGCCGACTCGGAGTTCTCCGCACCGCGCCTCTTCGGCGTGGAGGTGGCGCTCGGCGACCAGGTCCGGTGCGCGGTCGGCAGCGGTTTCACCAACATCCACGGATCGGCCGGGCCGCTCGTCGACCACGTGGCCGAGGGTCTCATGGTCGCGACCCAGGAATGGCTGATCGTGGACGAGGCCCAACGGCTGCTCTCCGACCACCTCGTGCGGCTCAGCCAGACGCGGGCGGGTGACCTGCTGTCGGTCGACGGCCAGTACGCGGAGCTTCTGGTGCTGACCCAGGAAGTGACCCTGCGCAAGCTGATCCTCAGTGAGGAGCAGCGGTACCTCGCCAACACCCGCACCAAGATCAAGGACGCCGCCACCCAGTCCTGGCGGCTGGACGAGGAGACCCGGGAGCTCGACGGGCGCATCGCCGCGCTGCGCGACCTGTTCGCCCTGCACCGGGAGCGGATCACCAACGACCGGGACGACCGCCGCAACCGCCTGATCTTTATATTCACTGCTATCACGCTGGTTCAGTCGGTGCTCATCTGGTACGACTTCCTCACCGAGCCCAACATCAACGTGTCCGAGGCCCCCCGACCGGGGATCGCCTTCGTGGTGCTGGGCCTCACGGCGGTCGCGCTGGTCGGCGCGCTCTGGCAGCAACTGCGCCACGGCCACCAAGCCCGCCGCGTCTCGCAGCGGGTGGGCCAGTACACCGCCGTGCCGCAGCAACGCCGCACCGACCCGGTCCCCGAGCGTACGGGCGCGACCCGGCAGTGACCATACTGCGGCTCGTGGCCGCGGCCGGTGTCGGTGCGTGGGTGTGGCTGGCGCTGGCGCGGGGATTGTTCTGGCGCACGGACATCCGGCTGCCGAGCGCACCGGCGCCGGCGCGGTGGCCGGCGGTGGCGATCGTCGTGCCGGCCCGCGACGAGGCCGAGATCCTGCCCCGCACCGTACCGACGCTGCTCGCCCAGGACTATCCGGGCCCGGCGCGGGTCATCCTGGTCGACGACGGGTCCAGCGACGGCACAGCCGATCTCGTGGCCCGGCGGTGGCCGGCGGTGCGGGTCGTCCCGCCCGGGCCGACGCCGAGCGGCTGGGCCGGGAAGGTCTGGGCCATGCACGCCGGCATCCGCGCGGCCGGAGACGTCGACGTCATCCTGCTGACCGACGCCGACATCAGGCATCCGCCTGACTCGTTGACCCGCCTGGTGTGTCTGGCCCAGGACCGGGGCCTGGACCTCGTGTCGCAGATGGCACGGCTGCGCAGCCGCACCGGCTGGGAGCGGCTGATCGTGCCCGCGTTCGTGTATTTCTTCGCGCTGCTGTACCCGATGCGGTGGGTGAACCGCCCGTTGCGCCGGACGGCCGCCGCCGCCGGCGGGTGTGTCCTGTTGCGGCGCGACGCGCTCGAGCGGGCCGGCGGGATGGCGGCGATCCGCGCCGCGGTCATCGACGACGTGGCGCTGGCGCGCGCCGTCAAGTCCAGCGGCGGGCGGGTGTTCCTCGGGCTGGCCGACGCGGGCGGCTGGGCGGGGCCGGAGGGCACGGAGTTCGTCATGGTCGAGTCCGTACGCCCCTACCCGACGCTCGCCACGCTCTGGGCCATGGTGGCGCGCAGCGCGTACGCCCAGCTCCGCCACAGCCCGCTGCTCCTCGCCGCGACGGTGGTCGGGCTCGCGGTTGTCTTCCTCGGCCCGCCGGTGTCCACTGTGGTCGGTCTGGTCACCGACCCCTGGCTCGCGGTGCTCGGCGGGCTGGCCTGGCTCGTGATGGCGGGCACGTACGCACCGATGCTGCGCTACTACGGACAGCCGGTGGCCGCGGCGGCGCTGCTGCCGCTCACGGCGACCCTGTACCTCGCGATGACGATGGACTCGGCCCGCCGCGGCTCGGCATGGAAGGGCCGCACGTACCCTCGGTGACTACCGACGCTCACCTCCGGCGATGAATCCAAGGTCATCCGACAGGAACTGAAGTCACGCTTCAGGTTCTGTCGGATGACCTTGGCTTAGCCAAGCGGGTGCGGATGTCGGTGACGACGTACTCGGGCCGCGCTGTGAGCTGGCGCCAGGTGAAGCGGGCGATGTCCCATCCGGCCCGGGTGAGGCGGTTCTGCCGCTCGCGGTCATGCTCGAACCGGTCCGGGTCCGAGTGGTACGCCAACCCGTCCATCTCGACTGCGAGCCGCTGCTTCTCGAACGCCACGTCCACGACGCCGATAAGCCCGTCGGCGTCGCGGATCGGCACGTTCACGCGCCACCCCGTGATGGCCGCGTCGCGGAAGAGGGCCGTCAGCCGACGCTCCGACTCCGCGCGCTCACCGCCGGCGACGAGATCGCGCAGCGCCAAAAGGCGCCGATAGCCGCGCGTGCCATGACGCATCTCGACCCGGCGCGCGAACTCCCGGAAGTCCCACCAACCCTGTTGGAGACTGCGGTCGAGCAGGTCGACGGCTGCGCGCTCGGGTAGCCATAGGAGACTTTCGATCAATGCGCAGGCCGGCACGACTGCGGGCAGACCCTGGTTGAGCGTGACGTCTTTCGGGTCTGGAGTGCGGTGCAGCGCGACAAACCCGGGCAGGCGCACCCGACCATGTGGCCCCACGTAGAGGAACGTCCGCTTATCGGGGACGCTGATGCGCAGCACCCGCGCCGCCGACGCGCCGGCCAGGGTCGAGCCGGGGACGCTCAACTGCGCTGCCCGATCCCGGATCGCCGTGGTCACCGTCAACCCGGCCGGGGCGAGCGTCCGGCCCAACACCCGCTGCCAGTCCCCTTGCCGCAGCCGGTGACGTATCTGAAACTCCGAGTAGCCGCACTCGCCGGCCTGGCCGCGCGTGAAGACCCCGAAGTTACGCCGCGCCAACGTGGCGAGCCGCTTCCGATCCATGCCGGCATCGTGCCGAGGTCATCCGACAGGAACTGAAGTCAGACTACAGGTTCTGTCGGATGACCTCGGAGTGCGACCGCAGCCGCCGCCCGTCGCAGGAGTGCGACCGCAGCCGCCGCCCGTCGCAGGAGCCCCCGACGACCGCGAGGTGCCCTTACAGGTGCCAGAAGGCGGCGGGCTTGTCGAAGTCGCGGCCCATGCCGTCGATGCGCACCCTCCCGCCGGGAATCGCGGTCGGCGGCACATCGAACACGATCTTCCCGGACGTACGCTGACCGCTCGTCAGGTCGACCGCGTTCAGGTCGGGCTCGAAGCCGACGGTCCACGTGTGCTCGAAGACGGTGCCGTCTGCGGCCACGAACGAGAAGTTATATGGATTCGCATGGTATGTGCCGTGGGTGCAGACGACCGTCACCCGGACGACGAGGTACATCCCGTGGTCGGGCAGCGACCCGAGCTGGCCGGGTTCGACCGCGTGCCACTTCGCGTCGGTGAGCGTGATCTCGACCATGCTGTCGCGCGGGCGGTTGGCCAGGGTCACGGTCTCACCGATGCCGGCGGTGGCGGGTGCCGGGGCGTCGACCGTTCGCGGCATCCCGTCGACCGGACCGGCACCGCACGCGACCGCGAACGCCGCGAGCAGGGACACACCGGTGAACACGAGTCTGCTGCGCATGCGCACCCCCGGCAGTGGTCAGTCCCGTCAACGACGTCGACGACTCGACGTTACGACAGGCAGCCAGGCGATCACTATCGGGTGATGTGGGTATCCGCGCAACGGGCGGAACGGATGATGTTGGTCGGATTGAGAGGTCCGTAACAATCCCTCATGGACTCGCCACTCACCCTCATCGGCCTGCCGATAGCCCTCGGCATCATCATGCTCGGGCTCGGGCTCGGCCTCACCATCGACGACTTCCGGCGCGTCGTCCGCTTCCCCAAGGCCGCCATCATCGCTCTGCTCTGCCAGATCGTGCTGCTGCCGGCGGCGTGCTTCGGCCTGGTGCTCGCGTTCGATCTCTCCGGCGAGCTCGCCCTCGGCATGATGCTGCTGGCCGCATCGCCGGGCGGCACCACCGCCAACCTGTACAGCCACCTCTTCGGCGGCCACGTGGCGCTCAACGTGACCCTCACCGCGATCAACTCGGTGCTCGCGGTGGCGACGCTGCCGGTGGTGGTCAACCTGTCGGCCGGCTACTTCCTCGAGTCCGGGGCAAGCATCGGGCTGCAGTTCGACAAGGTGCTTCAGGTCTTCGCGATCGTGCTCATCCCGGTCGCGATCGGGATGCTCATCCGCAACCGCCGCCCCGGGGTTGCGGAAGGGCTTGCGAAGCCGGTGAAGATCCTCTCGGTCGTCGTGCTCGTCGCCGTCATCGCCGGGGCGATCCTCAACGAGCGCGCGAACATCAGGGACTACTTCGTGGCGGTGGGTCTGGCCGTCCTGGCGTTCAACGTCCTCAGTCTCCTCGTCGGCTACGGGTTGCCCCGGTTGGCCGGCGTCGACCACCGCGCCGCGACGGCCGCTGGTTTCGAGATCGGCATCCACAACAGCACCCTGGCGATCACGATCGCGATCAGCCTCCTGGGCAGCACCCGGATCGCGGTCCCGGCGGCCGTGTACGGCATCGTCATGTTCTTCACCGCCGCCCTGTTCGGCTGGCTCGGAAACCGGGTCCGGCGCGAGGCTCCGGCCAAGGAGTCCGTACGGGTGGCCGAGTAGGCACCGCGGAGCGCAGGTCGACAGGCCAGTCCACTGTGGACTCATCCGCTCGACCAGCCGCTGCCGCCCGCGCAGCGACCGGCTGAGCGCTGCGGATGACCGGCCGGGGCCGGGGAATGGAGATCCCCGGAGCAGTTGCGAGATATTCCCACATTTGCCCAGGTCAGAGGCGCCTAACCGGTTCATCAATCCGGAAAGGTTGCGCCAGGCTCTTGACGTACTTCGGTAACGTTCTCCACACTCAACAGCGTCTTCGGTAACGTTTTCCGAACCGGAGGCACGCACATCCTGCGTCGATGGCCACCGCACCGACGTAGGGCACAGGAGCCGATACGCCCGACCTCAGCGCCAGGGCTGGCCGCATCGGTGCATGTCCCTACTCGTCGACTCGCACGGCCATCCCGACAGCCCCGGGACCGTCCCCCCAGGAGTGCAGAATGACCGACCGTTCCGTCCCCCCTACCCCCGCTGCGCGGAGCGGACCACGGCTCGCAGCCAGCCCGCGACGCCGGGTGCTGCGAGCGCTGGTGTCCGTCGGCGCCGCCGGCGCCATCACCGCCGGGACGCTCGCCATCGTCGCAACCAGTGCCAGCGCAGCCACCACGCTCGGGGCATCGGCCGCGGAGCGCGGTCGCTACTTCGGCGCCGCCGTGGCCGCGAACAAGCTCAGCGACAGCCAGTACACGACGATCCTCAACCGGGAGTTCAACAGCGTCACTCCCGAGAACGAGATGAAGATCGACGCGACCGAACCCCAGCAGGGGGTCTTCAGCTTCACCGCCGCGAACCAGATCGTGAACTACGCGACCAGCCGCGGTTGGCGGGTCCGGGGCCACACGCTGGCCTGGCACTCGCAGCAGCCGACCTGGATGCAGAACCTGTCCGGAACCGCGCTGCGCAATGCCATGCTCAACCACGTCACCCGGGTGGCCACCGAGTACCGCGGTCGCATCGACTCGTGGGACGTCGTCAACGAGGCCTTCGCCGACGGCAGCAGCGGAGCGCGGCGCCAGTCGAACCTGCAGGCCACGGGCAACGACTGGATCGAGGCGGCGTTCCGCGCCGCCGATGCGGCCGACCCCGGCGCCAAGCTCTGCTACAACGACTACAACACCGACAACTGGACCGCCGCGAAGACGCAGGCCGTGTACAACATGGTGGCCGACTTCAAGAACCGCGGCGTGCCCATCGACTGCGTCGGATTCCAGTCGCACTTCAACAGTGGGTCGCCCTATCCCAGCAACTACCGGACGACGCTGCAGAACTTCGCCAACCTCGGCGTTGACGTGCAGATCACGGAGCTGGACATCGAGGGCTCCGGGACGACGCAGGCCAACACCTACCGCAGCGTCGTCAACGACTGCCTCGCCGTAGCCCGGTGCAACGGCATCACCGTGTGGGGCGTCCGCGACAGCGACTCGTGGCGGGCGAGTGGCACCCCGCTGCTGTTCGACGGCAACGGCCAGCCGAAGCCTGCGTTCACCGCGGTCCTCGAGGCGCTCAACGGCGGCAGCGTACCGCCGCCGACCACGGGTACCACCACACCGCCGCCCACTGGTGGAGGCTGCACGGTCAGCGTGAGCCGGACCCAGGAATGGACCGACCGTTTCAATGTGAGCCTGGTGGTCAGCGGCAGCAACAGCTGGACCGTCACGATCAGACTCAACGGCAGCCAGACGCTCCAGAGCAGCTGGATGGCCAACGTGACCGGCAGCGGCCAGACACTGACCGCCACGCCGAACGGCAGTGGCAACAGCTTCGGTATCACGGTCTTCAAGAACGGCAACAACACCAACCCCACCGCCACCTGCGCGACCTCCGGGGGCACCACACAACCGCCGCCACCGCCGCCCAGTAGCGGGGGAAGCTGCACCGTCAGCGTGACCGCGGGCCAGTCGTGGCCGGACCGGTTCAACGTGAACTTCTCGGTCAGCGGCACCAACACCTGGGTGGTCACCATCACGCTCAACGGCAGCCAGAGCATCCAGAACAGCTGGAACGCGACGCTCACCGGCAGTGGCACCACCCGCCAGGCACGGCCGAACGGCAGTGGCAACAACTTCGGCATCACTGTCTGGCGCAATGGAAACAACAACCTGCCCAGCGCCACCTGCGCGGTCGGTTGAACCTTTGACGTGGTGTGGTGTGTCGAACGGTGGTCGGCACACCACACCACCCCGGGCCGTTCGCACGCCGCCCCGCCCGGGCGGGGGCCCCCCGGGGTCGGC
>JBQGBY010000063.1:0-1996 GCA_052038195.1 Micromonosporaceae bacterium
GACGACGTCTTTGTCCACTACTCCAACATCCAGGGCGATGGCTACAAGTCGCTCAACGAGGGCGATCGCGTCGAGTTCGACGTTGGGTCCGGCCGCAAGGGCGAGGAAGCTCAGAACGTCCGCGTCCTCTGACTTTCGCGCTTGGTTCTGAAGCTCGACGGACCGCCGGCTCGGACGCCGGCGGCCCGTCACTTTTTCGGCGCTTCCCCGTTTCAGGGCTAGTGCAGAGTAGGGTCCCAAAGGCGCCTGCCGGGCGGGGCGCGCTGGACGCGGTAGAGGCAGATCGGCCCTGTCGCAGGTGGCACCTGGAGCTCCGACGCCCGTGGTGCGCTCCCATCACGGGTAACCGGGCACGCCGCCCCAGCCCCGGCGGTAGAGGACGCCGCCCGGGCCGGTGTTCTGTGCGGTTGGCGCTCGTGGCAGTACGAGCGCCGAGCGAAGCCTGTTTGTGTCAAGGGCGGTGTTCGTGGGCGCGGCGAAGCGGCCCGTCGGTGGCGGGCGTAGGGTCGTTGTCGGGTCCGGGAGTGGCTTATCCGAAGAGCCGGCTTCAGGGTGCAAGGCCGGTCACGCTGGACTACGAGTCGTCCCTCCTGCCCTCCCGGGCTCATCTGGGCTAGTGGTGCGGGTCGGCGACCAGGTGGCGGTAGACGGTCTTGGCGATCTGGCGCTTGAGTGCTCGGAGCGCTTCTTTAGGGCTCTTGCCCTCGTCGAGCTTGCGGCGGTAGTAGCCGCGGCCAGGCGTGTCGTTGCGGATCTGGGTGACCGCGGCGACGTGCAGCGCCCGGTTCAGCTGCCGGTTGCCACGCGGGTTGAGCCGATGCCGTTGCTTGGGGCCGCTGGACGCCGCGATCGGGGCGGTGCCGGTGTAGCGGGCGAAGTGGCCGCTGGTCGGGAACCGGGTGATGTCACCGGTGTGACCCAAGATGATGGCGGCGCCGAGCGGACCGATGCCGTGGATGTCGGTGACTGTCGTGCCCGACGCGAGGACGGCCTCGACGATGCGCTCGTTGATCGCGAGGAGCTGGTTGTCGAACCGGCGAACATCGCTCACCAGCTCGAGCGCGATCCGCTTGCGTTGCAACTCGACGGGCCCAATCTGCCGGACGCCGCGCAGCATCCGCCCGGCCTGGGAGGCCGACAACAGCCGGCCGGCACCGCCCGGCGTCAAGCCACAGAGCAGGGCATGAAGCCGGCAGATCGCCTGGGTCCGCAGCCCGGTGAGGTCGTGGTGCCGGTCCGCCAGCAGCCGCAGCACCGCCGTGTGATCCACCGGGGTGACCTGACGCAGCCGGCCATGCCGCAACGCCACGATCGCCGCAGCCCGGGCGTCGTGCGGGTCGGTCTTGTCGGTACAGCCCGCGTCGAGCAGGCGGACCCGAGCCGACAGCGTCGGCGGCACATCCAGCACCGTCTCGCCGGCGGCGACCAGCTGCTGGGCGAGCAGCGCACCCAGCCCGGAGGCCGATTCGATAGCCCAAGTACGAGGCGTGAAATCAGCGGCGAAGCGCAACAGTCGCTCCCGCTGGCGGCGGTCAGCCACGACACGTAGCTCGCCGATGACGCACTCACTGCGGTCGAGTACCGCTGCGGTGTGTGACCCCTTGTGCGGGTCGATCCCGATGATGAACACGAAGCCCTCCTCGTGGCTCAGCCAGTGGTGATGCCACGGCGGGCACTCCTGATGAGAGTCGATTGCTCGCGCCTGTTTCGAGCCACGCCGCAGCGAGAACCCGGCGAGCGGCCACTTCGCTCTGAAGCCAACCAGCAACGGTGGCAGGGCATTCTTGAGACCGCCCGCCGAGCTCCCGGAAGCTACGACCACCCGCAGCCCCGTGCGCTCAGCCAACCATCAGGGCATTCTGTTCTGGTCCGTAGGCGCCTCGCCGGCTGCCTTCCACGGGGGCGCTCACCTCGCCAGGAGGTCGTCATGCCCGACCCCAACGTTCCCCGGTTCGACACCGTGACGATCGACTGTCCCGACCCACACGCACTCGCC
>JBQGBY010000064.1:0-2184 GCA_052038195.1 Micromonosporaceae bacterium
CTGTGCCTCCGGGAGGGGATAAGTGCCTTCGAACTCGATCGGGTTGTCGGTGGCCAGGACGGTAAACGGCTCGGGCAGGGCCCGCGTGACGCCGTCGACCGTCACTTGCCGCTCGGCCATGGCCTCGAGCAGCGCGGCCTGCGTTCGCGGCGGCGTCCGGTTGACTTCGTCGGCGAGGACAAGGTTGGCGAAGACCGGCCCGGCACGGAACGTGAGCTCCCCCGTGCGCGGGTCGAGCGCGGCGGCGCCGGTCACGTCGGAGGGCAGCAGGTCCGGCGTGAACTGGATACGCCGCATCTCCAGCCCGAGCACCCGCGCAAAGGACCGGGCCATCAGCGTCTTCCCCAACCCGGGTAGGTCCTCGAGTAGCACATGACCGCCGGAGAGGATGCCGAGCAGGACGAGTTCGAGGGCCGCGCGCTTGCCCACGACGGCCCGCTCCACCTCGGCCAGGACGTCGCGGGCCCGCCGGCCGGTCGCCGTTGTGGTCCATGCGGCAGAGCTCACGGTATCGGTCACGGGCGCTCCGTCAGGTTCCTTCGATGGCGTCGAGGACACGGGCGAGCGTCGCCCGGTCGGGTCCGGGCGTGCTGCGGTCCGGTGCGTCCCTCCGCTCGGGGTCGAGCCATGCCCACGCCTCCGGCCCGAGCAGACGCGCGGCAGCGGATCGGTCGGCATGGAGGTCGACCCCGTGCCGCTCGAGCAGGCCAACCGCGGCGACCCTGACCAGCCGGGGACGCAGCGCCGCGTCGAAGTCGTAAGCAGAGGTCAAGCCCCACTCGACCGACCCCACGGTCCGAGTGAAACCCGGCAGCACCGGCGCCGGGCGCCCGCGCCGCCACGGCACGGTCACCAGGTCGGGCAGATCCGGATCGGCGACGATCAGCCGCAGGCGAAGCACGAGGAGCGCGCCCACGACCGCGCCGGACACGACCAGCCCGATCGGACCGGCGGCCACAGTTGCGGCGACGACCAGGACGAACGGCCACCGCGCGACGGTCCGCGGTGGAGATCGGAGCGGCCTACCGGTGCGCTGCCCGGTCGGTGCATCCGGGACCTCCACGTCGAGCGGCAGCATTCCGAAGGTCACGACCGAACTCCTGCGTCGATGCCGCTCAGCGCCTCGCGCCCGGCGGCGACGTCGGCGGCCGTCACCGGTGCCGACGAGTACCGGGCGGCCAGGAAGACCCGCGTGAGCCGCCGGCCCGGTTCGGCCGGCAGCCGCCCCTCGGCGACCGCCCGGGCGAGGAGCTCCTCCGGCGACTCGGCCGGACGCCGGCCCGAGCCGGTGGAGGCCAGAGCCGCCTCCATCGCGGCATAGCAGGCGACGACAGCCATGCGGGGGTCATCGACCGGATCGCCCAGAGCAACGCGGCCGGCCCTGATGGCTTCCAGGCCGTCATCACCCTCGAACGCAGCGGACGCCGATGTCGTGCGCCGGGCAGCGCGTATCCGCCACCACAGAATGCCGGCGGCGCCGCCGCCCAGCCCGAGGGCAATCAGGCCCACCCCTACAGACCAGCTGATGACGTCGGTTACACCGGCCGGTGGCTCGAGACTGCCATCGTCGCCGTCGACCGGACGAGGGTCTTGGCCGACCTGCAACTCGCGCAGCACGAGCACGACAGCGATCACCGCGGCGACGGCTACCAGGCGTTGCAGCCACTCCCAGCGCGCCTCTTCGTTCTGGCGACGTCTGCGGCGCAGCATGCGACCGACCAGGAGGATGGGGATGCACAGCACCACCGCCACGAGCAGGGCGAACTCGAGTGTGGATCCTGGCATCGACAGAAGCGGCTGGAAGTCGAGCTCGAGTTGCCCGATCGCACGGGTACCGCCGACGGCCACCGCCACGAGCCCTGCGCCCCCGGCGGCCAGCGCCGCCATCGTGACGGCTGACCGAGTCCGCACGCGGCCTCCCACCCCGGGAAGGTCCACCCGTTGATCGATTCTCCGGCGGCCACCCGGTGTGACCGCCGGAGAGAGACTCACCCCTGTTGCTCGGCGTCGGGCTCGGCTCGCTGCTGGGGGATCTGCCCCGTCAGCAGCGCACGAACCTCGGACTCCCGATAGCGCCGGTGTCCCCCAAGCGTCCGGATCGACGTCAGCTTGCCGGCCTTGGCCCATCGGGTGACGGTCTTGGGGTCCACCCGGAACATGGCAGCGACCTCGGCCGGAGTGAGG
>JBQGBY010000065.1:0-34750 GCA_052038195.1 Micromonosporaceae bacterium
CTCCACCCCCGCCCAGCCCCCCGAAACGAATTCCAGGCCCTCCACCCCCGCCCAGCCGCCCGAAACGAATTCCATGCCCTCCACCCCCGCCCAGCCGCCCGAAACGAATTCCATGCCCTCCACCCCCGCCCAGCCACCCGAAACCGAGCCGACGTCTGCCCCGAGGAGGCCGAGCCTGGCCCGCAGCCGCCGTTGCGACGTGAAGACCGGCACGCCGACGTTGCCCATGCCGGGGGCGGTGGGCCCGATGGGTTCGGTCCACCAACCGAAGGCGGGGTCGGTCAGCTCACGCGAAGCGCTCGACCCCGGCCGGACCGGCACGTGAAGGTCGGCACCGAACAGCGCCAGCAACAGGTGCTCGCGGGCGCCGGCTCGGCGGGCTTCGACCAGCGCCTCCTCCGCGTCGTTGTCCGGTTCGAAGACGTCGTCGAGCAGGTCGCACAACTCGTCGCCGGCAAGGTGGGCGGCGGTGGGCAGTCCCGGATCGATCGCCAGCAGCCAGGCGGGATCGGGCCACCGCTGCGCCAGATCACAGAGCATGACCGGGCCGACCGGTGCCGCCGCCCCACCGGCGAGACCCTGGCGAAGGCCGTCGAGCGACGTGAATGCCGGGACGGCTCGCCGGCCGTCCGCCAGCACCACCGTCACCGGTCGGCCCGTGCCGTCCGCGGCCAGGGGGAGCAGCAGCGGTGACTCGGCGATCACGGCGACGTAGCCGATGCTGTCCCCACGGCGGAGCGCCTCGAGCAGGGCGCGACGGAGGGTCTCAGTCATCTATCACCGCCTCTCCGGCCAGCACAGTCCACTGTCGACGATAAGGGTGGGTACGAGAATGCGATACCGCGAGTACGCCGCGGCCGCGTCCAACGCGGGCTCACGCCGGAAGATTTTGCGCAGCCTTTACGTCGGGCTCGTGACCGTGGCCGCGGCGTCCGTGGCGGCGCCGGCCGCGGCGGCCCCACCGTTGCGCGCGCAGACCGCGGTCGTCGCTCCCCAGTGCACCGCCCCCCCGGAACCGCAGCCGGAGATCGTGGAGGTTCCGTGGGCCCAGCGGTGGTTCCAGCCGGACCGGGTGTGGTCGATGTCGCGCGGGTCCGGGGTGGTGGTGGCGGTGATCGATACCGGCGTGGATGCGCAGCATCCGCAGCTGCGGGGCAGCAAAGTTCGGGAGGGCTTCGACCTCGTGACCAACACCACGGGCGGCAACGGGGACTGCGACTCCCATGGCACCGCGGTGACCAGCATCGTCGCCGCCCAGGCTGCCCCCGGCATCGGCTTCACGGGTCTGGCGCCCGCAGCGACGATTCTGCCGCTGCGCGTGGCCGAGCGCGGCGTCGCACCGGATGACGCGAGCGAGGCGGTCGATCCCGATCGGTTGGCGACGGCGGTTCGGCAGGCGGTCGACGGAGGCGCCCGGGTCATCAACGTATCGGTGGTCTTCTTCGTCGATCATCCGGCCGTCGCGGCGGCCATCCGGTACGCGCAGGGTCGCGGGGCCATCGTGGTGGCAGCCGTCGGCAACCATCACGATCCCGCCGCTCCCGGCCCGGATGCCGTCCCGTACCCGGCGGCGTATCCCGCCGTGATCGGGGTCGGCGCGATCGCCGAGAACGGCACGCTGGTCCCGACGTCGTACGTCGGCCCGCATGTCGACCTCGTCGCGCCGGGCTCGGCAGTCGTCGCGGCGGTCCGCGGATCCGGCCACGCCCACTGGACCGGCACCAGTTTCGCCGCCCCGTTCGTCAGTGCCGCGGCGGCACTGGTCATCGCGGCCGACCGAGGGCGCAGCGGCGCCGAGGTCGTCCGGTTGCTGCTCGCCACCGCCGATCCGCCGGCGGGCGGCCTTGGTTACGGCCACGGCGTGGTCAACCCGTACCGGGCGCTCACCGAGCGCGTCGTCGACGGCCAGCCCGTCACCGCGGAGCCGCTGCCCGCGACGACACCGGATCCAGCGGCGGTCGCGCGGTCGCGGCAGTGGCACCGCACCGCCGCGGTCGCCGCCATCGTCTCCGTCGTCATGGTCGGCCTCGCGCTGTCCGTGGCGGCCATGGTCGCCACGCGGCGCCGGAGTCGCGGGCGACCCCGTGAACACATCCAAGTATCTGCTCCGATCGAGAACCCGGAACGGGAGTTTTTCACCGTGCCCGGGACGAGGGAGAACGTACGTCTATAAGGCGATGGCCGGCTGCCGGGCTGTGGCCGGATCGAGGGCCGGTCCGCTGGGCAGCCGGTCGAGCAGGCTCGCCGGCACGAGCACGGCCCGACCCGGGTCGTAGCCGAGCATGCCGGCCACGGCCGCACCCGGCAGGCCGTAGCGAATGCCCTGGTCGGTCACCAGGTGCAGCGACCCGTCGGCGGCCTCGGGCGCCGACCTCGCCTCGACCAGCGCGGCCCAACCAGGCGGCACGTGCACGCGGTCGGCGAGCCGCACACCGTCGTCGGTGAACCGGGCCGTCGCCATGGTCGGTTCGGTCATGAGCCTTCCACCCACATTGATCGATGGAGCAAGCGAGCCCGAACCGTACGTGAGGCAGACCGCGCCGTCGCGGAACTCTGCGGCGTCGGGCGAGATGAGCGCCGGCCGGTCGGCGGGCGGTGCGGTCTCGGTCGGCGCTGGCGCGGCCTCGATGTCGGCATTGGCCAGGGCCTGGGTGCCCAGGGTCACGACCCGGGGCGCTCCGTCCTGGTACGCCTCCGCGGTGACCGGGTCGGCGAGGATGATGTCCTTCAGCAGCGGCGTGATCGGCGTGAGCGCCCCCCGCTGGACGAGATAGTAGGTGCCCGGCGGAGCCTCGATGACCTGGCCGGTCCGCACGGCCGGATCCGAGCTCAGGGCGGTTGTAGCCGCGCCGCGGCCCGGCACGTCGGGACCGCGCAGGTCCTGCGCTGCGGGCAGAGCCTCCAGCCATGCGCCGGCCACCGGCAGCGCCCGGTCCTCGGTCGTGCCGAGGGCACGCAGCACCGGATCGGCGTCGGTGATGGCAAAGCGGTGGCCGTTCCACAGCAGGGTCAGCCCGGACTCGGCGTCGGCGTCGCGCACCAGGAGCGCTGCCGCGTTGTCGAGCTCCGCGCCGCCATCCGGGCGCACACCGGCGCCCAGCACGCTCTCGGCGACCCGTCCGCCGGCGCTGTCAGGGCTCAGCTGCGAGCAGAACGTCCACCCGCCGGTGAGCAGGCGGTCGGGGCCCGGCAGGCCCTCCGGAGCCCCAGGGATACCGAGCATCGGTCCGCGGGGGACGCCCACCAGTGACTTCGCCGAGACCAGCTTCACGTCGGCGTGCTGCTCCAGGAGCAGCCACGCGGAGGCGAGGTTGACCACGGGATGCAGCCGCTCGTCCCGGTACACGTAGCGGGTTCCGGTCTCCCGCTCGACGATGACGAATGTGCCGTCCCGCCACGAGGTGGCACCGCCCCCCGCGACCAGGCCGTAGACCCCGATCGCCGCGAGGGCCAGCACGGCGACCATCACGCTGCCGAGGGCCGCGCCGCCGAGGCGCCGGAACGGGAGCTCGGCGGGGTCGCTCTCCCGGGCCACCAGACCCGAGATCACACGGTGCATGAAGAACTGGTACGAGTGAACCTGCTCGCGCTTGGACTGCATGTCAGCCGTCGCCCTTCAGCCGCCGAAGCCACGCATGAGGCCGAACAGCCCGAACACTCCGCACGCCAGCGGTACGACCGCGAGGGTGAGCAGCACGTCCAGGAGGTCGGCCAGCCGGCCCAGGCGGGGGGAGACCATCCGTCTACTGTAGACAGAAAAGGCCAGCAGGCCGACCGCGGCCGCGACCGCGGCGACCGGCAGCACGATGGCCAGCCGGGTGACCGCGAACCCGACCGCGCCGGGCAGCACCGCCAGCAGCACGAAGCCGCCGGCGCCGGTGAGCAGCAGCGGCGCCCGATGCCGTACGCCGACGTAGAACCGCGACCGAAGAAGGTACGCCAGGGACACCGTGGCCGTGAGCAGCAGCGCGGCGAGGCCGCCGGACGTGACCAGCACCGCGAACGCGCCCGCGCTGGCCAGGCCGAAACCAGCCAGCGTTCCGGTCAGCACGTTGTCGGTGCGGGCCGTGGCGATGGCGAGCGTGCTCGCGTCGGGCGTCGGTTCGGCGCGCACCAGGGCCTCGGGGGTGCGTGGCAGCTCCGGGAGCGGCACCCGTCCCAGCCGCACGGCCACGGCCGGCAGCAACGGGCTGAACAGCAGCCCGGCCGTCACCACGGCCGCGGCGGCCGCCGAACCGTCCAGGGGTGTGTAGGCGAGCGCCGACCCGAGGACACCCCATCCACCGACCGTGATGCCGGCAATGAAGAGCCAGCCACGGCCGCCGCTGCCCGCGTGGCCGAGGATGCCGCTGGCCGTGGCGGCGGCACAGCCGGTCAACAGGTGCGGGGCGCCCAGGGTGCCGAGCGGGCCGTCGGCCAGCGCGAGGAGCCCGGCGACGAATGCGAACGGCATGGCGGCGACCGCGATCAGTGTTCCCGCCGTAGCGTCACCGGCGGTCCGGGCCAGGGTGGTCCCGACGAGCAGCAACGCCGCCGCGATGCCTGCGGCCGTCCACACCGAACCCGTCCACACAGGATGGAGCAGAAGCAGATCGACGAGGATCACCAGTGCGGCGAGCCCTCCGGTGAGCAGGCCGGCGGCCCGCGTCGCCTCGCCCGTCCAGCGACGGCCACGGTTGCGGGCGTTGGCCGCGATGGCTTCGACCACGTCGTCGTACGACGTCTGGGGCCACTCCAGCCGGCGCGGCACGAGGTGCAGAGTCTCGCCGTCGAGCACCCGCTGCGCCGCCAGGCTTGTCCCCTCGTCCAGCACCGCGCCGTCCGCACGGCGCAGCACCCAGCCACCGTTGACGAGGCCCTGGTCGGCCAGGTCCTCTCCGGCGTGGCGCAGCAGACCGGGGAGCACGCTGGCCAGCGGCAACCGGTCGGGGACCGCCAGGTCGACCCGCCTCCCCGGCGCGTGCACGACGAGACGGGTGAGGCCGAGTCCGGATCGCACAGCCATGAGAACGTCCCAACCTTAAATCAGTGCAAAGTCGTGGATGTACCGTTCCTCGCGGAAACCTATTATCAGCACACCGAACGACATGGCAATGCGGTGAAGTGTGTGAGCCGATGGGTTTTCGTGACGGGGACCCACGCGTAGCGACCATGGCCAGGAACACGGGCCGCGGGTGTCAAGGAGGTGGGCGTACTGGGCACCGTTGTGGTCAGACGCCACCACCGGCGGCCCCCGCCCGAGCACCCGTCCGGCGAGCTGATCCTCGAATCACCGCCCGAGGTGCCACCACCCGCGGGCCGTGGCTGGGGTTCCGTGGTCATGGTGCTGCCGATGCTCGCCGGTTCTGCGGCCATGGCGCTCATGTACAGCCGGTTCGGCGGTGGCGGCACCCTCGGCTGGGTGACCGGTGGCCTGTTCGGACTCTCCGCCATCGGCATGGTCGCGGTGATGTTCGGCCGGCAGGCGGCCGCCGGTCCGAGCCGGGCCGAGATGTTCCGCAAGCGGCGCGAGTTCATGCGCCACCTGAGCCAGCAGCGCGTCAACGTGCGGAGGACGATCGAGCGGCAACGGGAGGCCAGCTACTACCGCCACCCGGATCCCGCCGGGTTGTGGGCGATCCCGGCGAGTTCGCGGTTGTGGGAGCGACGGCGCGCCGACAACGACTTCGCCCATGTGCGGATCGCGACCGGACCGCAGGAACTGGCGACCCCCATCCTGCCGCCGGCCAGTAAGCCGCTGGAGGATCTGGAGCCGATGTGCGCCCTGGCGCTGAGGCGGTTCATCACGACGTACGCGGTCGTGCCGGACCTCCCGGTCGTCATGGCGCTGACCGGTTTCTCGGCCATCTACCTGCGCGGTGACCCGCAGCGGCAGCGAGCCGCGGTCCGGGCGATGGTGGCCGGTCTCGCGTGCTTCCACGCGCCGGAGGACGTGCTGGTGGCCGTGTGTGCCGCGCCTGACCGGCGGATCGACTGGGAGTGGGCCAAGTGGCTGCCGCACGCCCTGCACCCCACCAAGACCGACGCTCTCGGCCAGCTCCGGCTGGTCGCACCAACAGTCATGGCAATCGAAGCGATGCTCGATGATGTTCTCGCTAACCGGCCTCGCTTCAACCCGGACCGGGCGCATACCCAGTCCCCGGGGCCGCACGTGGTGGTCCTCATCGATGGTGGAGATCTCGCCGGGGCCGACCACCTCCGCTCGGAGGGCGGCGTCGACGGTGTCACCGTGCTCGAGTTCGACGGCGCGCCACCGCGCGTGCTGGACCCGGCCCGGGTGGTCCTCGACGTGGCTGACGACGGCCGGGTGCGCAGCACGACCATCGACGGCGAGACCGAGATCGGCCGGGCTGACGGGCTGAGCATCGCCGAGGCGGAGGCGCTGGCCATGCAACTGGCGCCGCTGCGGCTATCCGCCGCCGCGGAGCCCGAGCAGCAGCCGCTGGTGGCCAATCTCGGCCTGGCCGACCTGCTGCGGCTGGCAGATCCGTACGCGTTCGACCCGGCACGCGCCTGGGTGGCCCGGCCGAACCGCGACCGGTTGCGGGTGCCGATCGGCGTCAGCGCGGCCGGCGCACCGGTCGCGCTCGACCTCAAGGAGTCGGCTCAGGACGGCATGGGCCCGCACGGCCTGCTCATCGGCGCGACCGGGTCGGGCAAGTCCGAACTGCTCCGGACTCTCGTGCTGGCTCTGGCGGCGACCCACGACTCGACGACGCTCAATTTCGTGCTGATCGACTTCAAAGGCGGCGCCACGTTCACGAAGCTGGATGGATTGCCGCATACGAGCGCGGTCATCACCAACCTCGCCGACGAGTTGCCGCTGGTCGACCGGATGACCGAGGCCATCGAGGGCGAGATCACCCGGCGGGAGGAGCTGCTCCGCCGGGCCGGGAACTACCAGTCCCTGATCGAGTACGAGCGGGCCCGAGCCGCCGGCGCGCCGCTCGCGCCGCTGGCCAGCCTGCTGATCATCTGCGACGAGTTCTCCGAGCTGCTCTCGGCCAAGCCGGACTTCATCGACATGTTCGTGCGGATCGGCCGGCTGGGCCGATCGTTGGGAGTCCATCTCCTGCTGGCCTCGCAACGGCTGGAGGAGGGGCGCCTGCGCGGCCTCGACGGTCACCTGTCGTACCGGATCGCCCTTCGCACCTTCTCGGGCGTCGAGAGCAGGGCTGTGATCCATACCCCGGACGCCTACCACCTGCCGGCGTCCCCCGGGCACGGCTACCTCAAGACGGGCAGTGAGACCATCGTACGGTTTAAGGCCGCCTATGTCTCGGGCGTGTACCGCCGGCCGGAGGCACGGCCGTCCGCCCCGGCGCTGGGGTCCGAGCAGCTCCTGCCGTACGGAGTCGACTACCGGGCTCCGGCCGTTGACGAGCCGGCGCTCGCGCCGACCGGCGGCGACGAGGACGAGACAGCGGGCGAGACCCTGCTCGACATCCTGGTCGGCGCGATGGCCGGGCGGGGCACCCCGGCCCACCAGGTCTGGCTGCCCCCACTGCGGGAACCGCCGGCGTTGGACGAGTTGCTTCCCATGCTCGTCGCGGAGCCCGGCCGCGGTGTGACCGTCGGCGACCCGCTGCTACGGGGCCGGCTCGTCGCCCCGGTCGGCATCGTCGACAAGCCCTTGGAGCAGCGGCGCGACCGGCTGACCCTCGACCTGAGCGGCGCCGCCGGCCACGTGGTGGTGGTCGGGGGCCCGCAGAGCGGCAAGAGCACCCTGCTGCGGACCTTGGTCGCGTCGTACGCGCTGACCCACACGCCGCTGGAGGTGCAGTTCTACTGCCTCGACTTCAGCGGCGGCGCACTGGTTGCGCTCCGGGACCTGCCGCACGTCGGCGGTGTGGCGACCCGCCGAGACACCGGCCAGGTACGCCGGACCATCGCCGAGGTCAATGTCCTGCTGCGGCGGCGGGAGGAGCACTTCGCCCGGGCCGGCATCGACTCGATGGCCACCTATCGTCGACGCCGGCGCGAGGGCGACTTCGGCCCGGGTGGCTGGGCGGGGAAGGAGGGCATGGACGCCACCGACGCCTTCGGTGACGTCTTCCTCGTCATCGACGGATGGAGCACCATCAGATCGGACTTCGAGGATCTGGAGCCGGCCATCACGGAGATCGCCAACCGCGGACTCTCCTTCGGCATCCACCTGGTCGCGGCGGCGACCCGCTGGACGGACCTACGACCGACCATCCGCGACGTGTTCGGCACCCGGCTGGAGCTGCGGCTCGGCGATCCGGCCGACTCGGTCCTCAACCGGCGGGCGGCCATGAACGTGCCCGAGAACGCCCCGGGCCGCGGCATCACGGCCGACAGCTTGCAGTTCATCGCCGCGCTGCCGCGGCTGGACGGCCGGCACGAGATCCAGGACGCCGCCGAGGCGCTGGGGAAGCTGGTCGCCCACGTCGCCGGTGCCTGGGACGGGCCGCCCGCCCCGGCCGTACGGCTGCTGCCCGCCGTGGTGCCGTTCGCCAGTCTCACCGGCGCCCCGGGGCCGGGCATACCGATCGGCATCGCCGAGGCCGACCTGCAGCCCGTGTACGCGGACTTCACCGCGGACGCGCACTTCCTCGTCTTCGGTGACGCCGAGTGCGGCAAGTCGACCGTCCTGCGATCGCTGGCGCACCGCATCGTGGAGCGGCACAGTCCGGACGAGGCCCGACTGATCGTTGTGGACTACCGGAGGAGCCTGCTCGGCGAGATCACCACCGACCATCTGATCGGCTACGGCTCGACCGCGGACCGCACGACGGAGATAGCGAAGGAGGTCGCGGCCGTCATGCAGAGCCGGCTGCCGGGCCCCGACGTCACGCCGGAGCAGTTGCGGCTGCGGACCTGGTGGCAGGGGCCGGAGCTGTACTTCCTCATCGACGACTACGACATGGTGGCCTCGCGCAACCCCAACCCCATCGCACCGCTGCTGGACTTCCTGCCGCAGGGTCGTGACGTGGGCCTGCACCTGGTGCTCGCGCGGCGCAGCGGCGGCCTGGCGCGGTCGGCCTTCGAGGCGTTTCTCTCCCGGCTCAAGGAGCTCAGCACCCCCGGGCTGGTGATGTCGGGTGGCCGGGAGGAGGGTGCCCTGATCGGCACGGTCAAGGCGTCGCCGCAGCCACCGGGCCGCGGCTGGTTGGTCACCCGGCGGGCCGGCGCCGGGCTCGTCCAGGTTGCCCAGCGGGAACCCCGGTGAGCTGCCCGTGAACGCAGCCGTCGCGCCCACCCTCGTCGTCGGCTCCGCGCATCGCCACGCGTTCGCGACCATCGGGGAGGCGCTGTCGACCGCCCCGCCCGGCGCGACGATCTCGGTGGCGCCGGGCACCTACCGCGAGGCGATCTACATCAACGAGGTGTCAGCGACGATCGTCGCGGTTGACTTTGGAACGGTGACGATCGATGCGACTGCGCTGCCGTATCCGTCCGTCTCGTGTACCGGGGGGGCGGTGACGCTGCGCGGAATCGTTCTGACGGCTGGTGATGCGGCGGTCGTGGCAGTCGACGGTGGGCGGCTGACGATGGCGGAGTGCGAACTGCGCGCCGGCGCCGGCGCCGGGGTGAAGGCAACGAACCGGTCCCAACTCGACCTGCGCAACGTCACTGTCCACGGTGGACACAGTGGCCTCGTGATCGACGACAGCACCGGTGTCGTGGCGGAGTGTGAGATCTCCGACGTGGCCGGGGACGGCATCATCGTGCGGCACGGCGCCGACCCGGTGATCCGACGCTGCACGGTGCGCGACTGCGCCGACCGGGGCTGCTACGTCTACCAGTTCGGCCGGCCCGTCCTCGAGGGATGTACCTTCAGCGATCTGGGTGATGCCGGCATCGCGGTAGTGCATGAGAGCGCCCCGCAGGTCCGTCACTGCACCGTCGAACGGACCCGCGGACCCGGCATCGCCTTCGGCCGGGGGTGCGCCGGCACCGTCGAGGACTGCTCGTTCGCCCAGGTCGGCGGGGTGGAGGTCGATGTCGCCGAGGGCGCGCGACCCGAGGTCGGCAGTACGACCGGTGCCGGTGCCGGCCGCGGGGCCCCGGATGGGCAGCACGGGGTCGCGCGGCTGCTGGCCGAGCTGGACGGCATGATCGGGCTGCCACGGGTCAAGCACGAGGTCCGGACCCTCATCGACGAGATTCAGGTCAACGAGTGGCGGCGAGCGTCGGGCCTGGCGGTCGGCAACCTCAGCCACCATCTCGTCTTCGCGGGCGCGCCCGGGACCGGTAAGACGACCGTGGCCCGCATCTACGGCCGGCTGCTCTCGGCGATGAAGGTGCTGCCCACAGACACCTTCGTGGAGGTGGCGCGCCAGGACCTCGTGGCCGGGTATCTGGGCCAGACCGCCGCCAAGACGACCGAGGTCTTCCGCAGCGCGCTCGGCGGTGTGCTGTTCATCGACGAGGCGTACGCGCTGGCCCGGACGATCGGATCCGGACGCGACTTCGGGCAGGAGGCCATCGACACGCTGGTCAAGCTGATGGAGGACCACCGCGACCAGATCGTGGTCATCGCCGCGGGCTACACGGCGGACATGGCCGAGTTCCTGAAGGCCAACGCCGGCCTCGCGTCGCGGTTCGCCCGGGTCGTGGAGTTCGAGAACTACACCGCCGACCAACTCGTCAGCATCGTCGGCCGCATCGTGGCGGCAGCGGACTACGCGCTCGAATCGCCGGCCGGGCCGCTGCTGCGTAAGCACTTCGCCGCGCTACCCCGGGATGCGGCGTTCGGGAACGCGCGGGAAGCCCGGAAGCTCTTCGAGGAGGTCCGCAAGGCGCAGGCGGTCCGGCTCCGCCAGTTGGGCTACCGGCCGGGTCCCGACGAGCTCCGGGCGATCACGGAGGAGGACCTGCGGTCGGTACTGGACAGCGCATGACCGGCAGCAGCGGGTAGGAGGACGTAACGGTGGCCACACTTCAGTCCACAGTGGATCTAACCGGTCCGTCCACCGTGGACACGACCCGGACCGGAACGGTCGCGGTGCCGGCGGCGCCCCGGGCGGTGGTGGTGTGGCCGCCGCGAGCGCGGGACCGGATCCTCGGCATTCCGGTCGGTCTGCTCGTGTGCTGGCAGCTCGCGGGTCTGCTGGCGCTGGCGGGGTTCGGACGGCCCCGGGAAGAGGCGGTTCTGTTCTGGTTCGCCGGGATGGCCATCGTCGGGGCCAGCGCGCTGCGGCTGGGGCGCCGCTGGTCGTACGAATGGGTCGCCCTGTGGTGGGCGTTCCGGGCCCGCGCCCGCCACCTGCGCCGGGCGGCCCGGGGCGGAGCTCCGCCCGGCATCGCGACCGCGGAGTGGGCCGTGCTCCGTGCGTCGGCGCGGGCCGGGATCTGTAGCGAGCTGACCGCGCCCGACATGCGGCGCGCCCACGGCACCACGGCCGCTGCGCAGCCTGCCGCCATCATCGAGCACGCGGGCGGGATCAGCGCCGTGGTGGAGATCGCCGGGCTCTCGGCCGACATGCTGGACCTGCCGCTGACCCTGCTGCCGCCGTTCGATCCGGACGGTCCCGAGTTCGCCCTGCAGGCCGTGCTGCACGTACGGCCGCAACCCCCGGTCGACTGGGCCGGTGGCGCGCTGCTGGCCATCGTCGCCCTGCCGGACCCGGTATGGACGCCGGAGATGGTGCGACCGGTCCTGGCGAGCGCGGTCGGCAAGCTGCTCGACCGGCTGCGCCGCCAGGGGTACGTCGCGAACCCGGTGGGTGCCGGGCAGATCGGCCAGCTGCTGCGGGTGCTCACGATGCTCGACATCGCGCCCCGTCCGGACGGCCCAGTTCCCGGTGCGGAGTCCTGGATGCGCTGGCGCATCCGTGGCGTGCACCACGAGACCGTACGGCTGCGCACCTGGTCCACACCACTGACCGAACTGGTGCGCAAGGCACTGACGGTGATGCCGTCGGGCATGACCGTCGCGCTGGCGGCCCGGCGGGCGCACCGGTTCTCCGGATACCCCGGCATCAGCGAGACCGACCGGGTCGTGGCCGCACAACTGCACATCCGGGTCAGCGAGCTGGACGGCCGCCGGCTCACGGCCGCCGCCAAGGCGCTGCGCCGCCAGCTGCGGGGGATCGGCGCCAAGGTCCACCGCCTGGACGGGCGTCAGGCGCGAGGGCTGGCGGCCACCCTGCCGCTGGGCGGCTTCCTGCCCTGACCTCACACCCGCTGCCAGCGGATCGAGTTCAGATACCATCCGCCGCCACCGTCCGGAACGGACAGTCGAAGCGCGTGTACGCCGGCGGGCACCGTGACCGGCTCCGCGATCTCGATCGTGGTCCATCCGCCGCCGGCGCTGACCACGGTCAGGTAGCCGTGGTCACCAACGGTGAGTTCGATGCGGGCGTTGGTGGTGACGGCGAAGGTGGCCACCCGGTACGAGACCCGGTAGGCGCCGGCCGCGGGTACCTCGATCCGGTACTCGATGGCGCCGGACAGGTGGCCGAAGCCGGTGTCGTCACCGAGCACGAAGCCGTCGCCCGCGGCGCCGTCGTACGTGCATCCCACGTCCGGTGGCCAGTCCGTGCATCCGCGCCGGTACGCGTCGGAGTCGACGTCCACTGTGGCCCAGCGTCCAGGGTGTTGCGTCGTCGAGGTGGTCGAGGTGTACTCGGCCTGCAGGGTGACGGATTCGCCCGGTGCCCCCGGCAGGAGCACGGGCGGCGGGTCGAAGAGGTCGGCCAACCGGATGGCGTAGAGCCAGTGGTCGGTTGGGTTCTGCTCGGCAAAGAAGTTCAGATGCGACGAGATGATCCAGAGCCGGCCGTGGCTGTCGAAGCCGGCCAGGCGGCCCTCGCTCACGCCTCCCTCGGGGAAGGGGACGAGCGCCTGCCCGAGGTCCACCTGGTTTCCGATGTCGAAGGTCAGGGACCGTCCGGCGCCGGCTTGGCGGATGGGGAGCAGCACTCCACCGGCGTGCAGGACGACGATGTCACCGGTCTGCGGGTCCTCGGCGATGCCCTGTACCGGGCCGTAGGCCCTCGCCTGGAGGATGTCGTAGTCGGGCGGGCAGGTCGCTCCCCACACCTGAACCTCGCCCCCCGTGCTCAGGTAGCTCGACAGCGACCTCCCGGGGTCGTACGGGCACAGCCGGCCCGGCGACGGCCCGCCCTGGCCGTCCGTCGGCTCCGCGAGCCCGTCGGTGACGTAGAGAGCGAGCGTGCCCCCCGCGAAGATGTACGTCCGGCCCACCCACAGGTTGCCGTGGCGGTCGTAGAACGTGGTGCCGTAGCCGAGGTACGCGTCGGTGGGCGCCTCGCCCATCCGATCGCCCGGGATGACGGGAGCGGAGATCGGTGTGATGTGTCCCGTCCCGCCGTCGTAGGCGAACTCCTGCAGGACCTGCGGGTTGCCCGGTTCGACCCCGGCGACCAGCAGCGTGACGGCGAAGCGCTCGCTGCCGGGCGGCGCGGTCGGATCCGCACTGATCGAGACTGGAGAGATCTTCAGTGCTGCCCCGCCCGCCGCGGTGACAGCGGGATAGACGTACCTGCCGGTGACCGTGAGGCCGAACCGGCCCGACTGGTCCGGGCCGGTCGCCCGGAGCGCGAGCAGGGCGCCGTTGCGGTCGTCGCCGGGGTAGAGCTGGGTGACGACGATGTCGCCCGAGGGCAGCCGCACCATCTCGGTCATGGCCCCGGCCAGGACGGCGTCGGGCAGGTCGGCGGCGGTCCACTGGTTGGCCCAGCCCGGGCCGGAGGCTACCTGCCAGCCACCATCGGTCTGGGTGAGGATGCCGAACGCCGGCCAATCGCCGCCGCCGGTCGGCGATGGTGACGCGGCCAGGAACGCGACGGCGTTACCATCGCCGATCGGTTCGAGGTCGGTGATCGTGGGCGCGCCGGCGGCCTGCTCGAGCCCGGTCGAGGTGCGGATCGGGATCTTCGTGGCGGCGGCCGCCCCCGGGCGATAGGCGCCAATCACTGTCTCCGGGGAGGTGGTGGCGGCCGGATCGAGGATGGTGCTGGTGTGGCGGGTGCCCATGAGGACGGTGCCGTCAGCGAGGATCACGGCCCGGTGGGCCTGCCGTCCGGGGGCGGGTTGCCACTCCGGCACCGGCACCTGGGCCAGTGACTGACCGGACGGGGTCTGATCGCCAAGCGCTCCGAACGTGCCACCGCGCCCGTAGGTCACCACGGTCGCGTCGCTCCCGCCCGGCGCACCGGCCGGAGGCTCGACGGGGCCCCGGGTGCAGCCGACGGTTGTCACGGCGACCAGCGTCAGTGCGACCGCTGTCAGTGTGATGATCTCGACCCTGGCGACCCGTCTGCCCGGCACCGCTCCGAGCGTAGGCCCGGGCGCACAGTATGTCGATAGCTTCGCATCGGGCGCTCGGTTGGGGCCCGTGCGAACGCGGCGCGGCGTGGGCGGGCGTCGAGGTTGGGGGTAGGACTTTCGCACCGGTGCCGAGGTGCGTCCGGCCCTACCCGAACGGCCGAGCCGCGTACCGACACTCATCTGGTCCGAGCGTCTAGGGCGAGGAGAGGGTGGTCCCGATGGACGGCATCAGGATAGTCGAGCTGCCCCGGTGCACGATGGTCTCCTCCGGGATCTCGACCGACCCGGACCTCTTCGCCGAGGGCGGCGTGTTGATGAGGTTCAATCGGTGGTGGTCCGCGATCGACGCCACCCGCCGGGACCGGTTCTTCCCGCGGGACTTCATGTGGTACGACCGGCCGACCAAGGGGGTCGTCTGGTGGTACGCGGTGGAGGATGTTCCGCCCGACACCAACGGGTTCGACGTCGTTGACTTCGAAGGCGGCCTCTACGCCGCGGCGGCCTCCCGGGACGCCGACGAGGAGGGCGCGCAGGTGTACGACGCGATCCGGAGCTGGATCGAGACAAGCGAGTTCTTCGAGATCGACGAGCGTGAAGGTCACTATGACCTCTTCCACGTCATCACGCCGCCCGAAGCATCCCGGGCCATGGGCTACAACCAACTCGACATCTACGTCCCGGTGAAGGTGAGGTTCCGGCCCTGAGGCGTCGACCGCCGCCGGCCGGCCCCACCCGTTGAGGCGATGTCGCATCCAGGCCGTACGGTCGTGTGGTGGACGTGCACGAGGTAGTCCGGCTGCGCCTGCGTAACCAGCGGCTGGCCGGCGCCGCCGCGGCCGAGCCGGCGGCGGTGGTGGCGTGGTTCGGCGCGATGCAGGCGCAGGAGTATGCCCTCGGCAAGTGGTCGATCGGGCAGCGGGCGAGCGGCCTGGACGACGCGGCGGTGCAGCGGGCGCTCGATGACGGACTGATCCTTCGCACCCACGCGCTGCGGCCGACCTGGCACTTCATCGCGGCTCCCGACCTGCGCTGGATCCAGGCGCTCACCGGTCCGCGGGTGCACGCGTTCAACCAGTACTACAACCGCCAGCATGGGCTCGACCAAGCGGTGGCGGAGCGCACTATTGCGGTGCTCGTCGATGCCTTGCGGGGCGGGCGCTGGCTGACCCGGGCCGAGATCGGCGCGGTGCTCGCCGAGGCCGGCCTGCCCGCGGCGACCGGCAACAAGCTCGCCTACGCCGTCATGCGAGCCGAGCTCGAGGGGCTCATCGCGAGCGGTCCGGTGCGGGGCAGGCAGCAGACGTACGCGCTGGTCGAGGAGCGGGCCCCGCACCAGACCCGACTCGACGAAGAGGCGGCCCTTGCGGAGCTCACCCGCCGGTACTTCGCCAGCCACGGACCGGCCACGGTCAAGGACTTCGCGTGGTGGTCGAGCCTGACGCAGGCCCAGATCCGGCACGGGATCGGGCTGCTCGAGGGTGAGGTGACCCGCCTCGAGGTGGACGGGCTGACCTACTGGTGGGTCGAGTCACCGGCCGCGGGGGACTCGGCCCCGGGCCCGGTCGCCCACGTGCTGCAGGCCTACGACGAGTACGTCATCGCCTACACGCAGAGCCGGCCGGTCGTGAACATCGCCGGCCTGCCGTTCACGATCCCCAACGAGAACATGACCGTGCACTCGGTCATTGTGGACGGTCAGCTGGCCGCCCTCTGGCGGCGCCAGGCCGGCCCCAACGCCATCATCGCGACCGTGGCGCCCCTGCGTAGGCTGACCGCTCGGGACCGTCGCGAGGTGACAGCCGCCTTCGCCCGCTATGCCGCCTTCGCCGGCGTCCCCGTGCACGTCGACGTCGGCCAAGATCCGACTCCGCGGTGAGATTTCCGAGGATCCTCGGAAACCACACCGGTCGGCGGCGCCGGCGACGAGCTGGTTGGCGCTTCGCAGGACCTCGGGCGCGAGCAGGCCATCGGGGTCGACGGCACCGTGCACCGTCCACGTCACCGTCTCGCCGGGCAGCAGGGTCACGAGCATGTCGTCCACGACCGCCTCGGGGTGCACCGTGTCGACCAGCAGGGCCAGATCCCGGATCAGAGTCTGCGCGGTCACCGTCACCTGGGCGCCATCCGCGAACGGGGTGCCATCCGCGAACGGGGTGACCGTCGCCGTGTACCGGGGTGGCGGGAGTGCGGCGTGACGGTCCTCGACGAAGAACCACACGCCCCGCACCTCACCCACCTCGGCGACGATCAGCTCAGCGGCGGGATCGTCGGCGGCCGCCACCGGGCCGGGCACGGCGACACGCACCGTGCCACGGGCGGCCATGCCGACGGTGAACTCCTCCTTGGCGAGCACGACGCCGTCGTACGAACGCCGCGACACGGCGAGCGTGCCCTTCCAGGCGTCGGTGGTGTCGTTGACCACCGCCACCAGCAGGCCCCCGGGCGCCGGCTGAAGGGTGACGAGGCGATCGGCGTGCGCATGGCGCAGGGCGTAGTACGCGGGTTTGCGCCGGCCGTGCCCGTCGACCACGGACCACGATACGACGGGCCAGCAGTCGTTGAGCTGCCACAGGACGGAGCCCGTACACAGTGGACTCAACGAGCGGAAGTACTCCACCGCGAGGCGCATGGCCCGGGCCTGGTTGAGCGACATGGCCCAGTGCCAGTCCTCCATAGTGGACGGAACCCGCAGGTGCGGAACCAGGCCGCGGGTGAGCTTGACGTTGCCGTCGGCCGCCTTCTGGTGGACGAGCAGGCCCGGCGACTCGGGGGTCAGCGGGTCGTCGCTCAGCGCGCGGCGCAGGGTCGACCACGCCGGCGGGCCCTGCCAGCCGAACTCGGCCACGAACCGGGGCCGGTAGTCGCGGTAGGCGGTGTAGTCGAGCTGGTTCCACACGTCCCAGATGTGCACGGTTCCGTGGGCCGGATCGTTGGCCGGGCGCGACCTCGACCAGGACCACGGGCTGCCCGGGGTGTAGGGGCGGCCGGGGTCGAGTTCGCCGACGATCCGGGGCAGCAGGTCGTGGTAGTAGCCGTGACCCCAGGTCCGGCCGTCGAGCCGGAGCGGCCACTGCCACTCGTCGTAGCCCTGCAGGTTCTCGTTGTTGCCGTTCCACAGCACCAGGCTGGGGTGTGGCAGCAGTCGGGTGACGTTGTCGCGCGCTTCGGCTTCGACCTCCGAACGCAGCGGCTCCTCCTCGGCGTAGGCCGCGCAGGCGAACGTGAAGTCCTGCCAGGTGAGGATGCCGCGCTCGTCGCACTCGTCGAAGAAGGCGTCGTCCTCGTAGATGCCGCCGCCCCACACCCGCAGCAGGTTCACCCCGGCGCCGGCGGCCTGCGCGATCCGGGTGGCGTAGCGCTCGCGGTCCACCCGGTGCGGGAACACGTCGTCGGGGATCCAGTTCGCTCCCTTGATGAAGACGGGGGTTTCGTTGACGACGAAGGCCACCCCGGTGCCGGCTTCGTCCTCGGTGTGCTCCAGCGCCACGGTGCGGAACCCGACCCGGCCGGCCCACTCGTCGAGCTGCTCACCGGACCCGGCCGACCGTAGCCGAACGGTGACGTCATACAGATCCGGCGCGCCGTACCCGCGCGGCCACCACCGGCGCACCGCCGGTACGGTCACGACGACCGTCGCACCGTCCGTACCCGGGGTGAGCGCGACCGTACGGACAACACCGCCCACCTCGACCTGCAGCTCCAGGTCGGCCTCGCGGCTGAAGGCGAGTTCGATGTTGACATGCACTGTGACCCTGCCCTCGGCACCCTCCACAGTGGCCAGTGGCCGCACCGAGGCGAGCCGGGCCACGTTCCAGGCATGCAGCCACACTGGTCGCCAGATCCCGGCACCGGCGAGGTCGGGTCCCCAGTCCCAGCCGAAGCCGTAGGCCGCCTTGCGGACCGCGTTGTACGGGTGGGAGTTCACGTGCGGGCGGGCGCCGAGCCGCAGGCTCATGGCGTCGGCGTACCGGATCGGGGAGGAGAAGACGACAGCGAGCGTGTTCGCGCCGGGGCGCAGTCGGTCGCCGACGTCGATCCGGTACGTGCGGAACATGTTGGCGGTGCTCCCGACCGTCTCGCCGTTGCACTCGATGCGGGCGACGGTGTCCAGCCCCGCGAAGACAAGGTCGACTCGGGGGCGGGCGGAGCCGTGGGTGGGCGAGGAGTTGTCGTGCCCGTCCGGGGTCCAGTCGACGACGGTCTCGTACCGCCAGTCGGTGAGCCCGACCCAGGCCAGCAGTCGCTCGTGGTCGTCCTTGAACGGATCGGGGATCAGCCCGGCCGCGAGCAGGTCGGTGTGGACCGACCCCGGCACCGTGGCGGGGATCGGGCCCGCCTCGACGATCGCGCGTGGGGCCGGGCCCGCCACGGGGCGGACTGTCCAGTTCTCGTGTACCAGGACTCTTGTCACTTGATAGATCCGCTCGTCAGCCCGTTGTAGAAGAACCGTTGCAGTGCAAGGAAAGCGATGAGAGTGGGAATGATGCAGATGACGACACCCGCCGTGATGAGCTCCCAGTGCGCACCGAGCGGGCCCTTGAACCGGTAGACGGCGGTCGAGATGACCGGCAGGTCGCGCGAGGGCATGTAGAGGAAGGGGATGTAGAACTCGTTGTAGATGGCGACGCCCTTGATGATGACGACGGTGGCGATCGCGGGCTTCATCAGCGGCAGGATGATGCGCCAGTAGATCGTCAGCTTGTTGGCGCCCTCGAGCGCGGCGGCCTCGTCCAGCTCCCGCGGGATGCTGCGCAGGAACTGCATGAAGATGTAGATCGAGATGATGTCGGTGCCCATGAACAGGATGATCGGCGCCCACAGCTGGTTGTAGAGGCCGAGTCCGACAATGATCTTGAACGTGGCCACCTGGGTGGTCACGCTCGGCACCAGGGTGGCGATGAGGAAGAGCCAGATCACCAGCCGCTTGAGCCGGAACTCGAACCGATCCAGCGCGTAGGCCGCCATGGATCCGATGAGGACGGTCCCGCAGATCGAGACGGCAAGGATGATGCTCGTGTTGACGAAGCCGTCGAGCATCGCGCCGCGGGTGAAGGCTTCCACGTAGTTATCGACGTTGAGCCAGTTGCGCGGCGGCGAGTAGGGCGTCGACCGTACGTACTCGTCGCTGGTCTTCAGCGAGACCATGAAGACGACGATGAGCGGTAGCATCGCGACGGCGCAGCCGGCCAGCAGCGTCGTGTACTTCAGCCCGGTTGCGACCCGGCGCCCGACGCGCTCGCTCCGACCCTGGCCCTCGTAGGCGCCCTGGCCGGCGCTGCGTTCCAGTGTGCTCATGCCCGTCCTCGCTTCGCTGCGGGCGGGCATGAGGCCCGAGCACACTGTGCCTCATGATTCGCTCGCTGGCGCTCGCTCATCGCGGCCTCCGCTCGGTCAGGTCGTCGGGAACCACCCGGCGCTGGATCCAGGTCACCAGCAGGACGATGAGCAGCAGCACCACCGCCATCGCGGTGGCGAGGCCGTACTTGCGGAACTTGAACGCCATGTCCACGGTCTGGATGACGAAGGTCTCACTGCCGTTGGCGCCGCCGGTCATGATGAACGGGATCTCGAAGGCCGACAGCGAGCCTGAGATGGCGAGGATGAACGAGAGGCCGACGACGGGGCGGATGCCGGGCAGGATGATGTATCGGAACTGCTGCCACTTGTTGGCCCCGTCGATCTGCGCCGCCTCGTAGTACTCGTCCGGGATGGACTGGATGGCGCCGAGGAAGAGCACGAAGTTCAGACCCATGTAGCGCCACACTGATGTGCCGGCCAGCGAGTAGTTGATGATGTCGCGGTCGCCGAGCCAGTACTGCGACAGGCCGCCCAACCCGAACGCGTTCAGGGTGGCGTCGAGGGTGCCGCCGGGCTGGAAGAAGTAGAGGAAGATCATGCCGATGGCGGCACCGTTGATCAGGTACGGGAAGAAGAGCACGCCTTTGAAGAAGTTCTTGAACCGGCCCGGGAAGGACAGGATCGTGGCGAAGTAGAGCGCCAGTCCTATCTGGACGAACGATGCGCCTACGTAGTAGAGGCTGATCCAGAACACGTCGAACAGATCGGGCCGCGTGAACAGCTCCACGTAGTTGTCGAGCCCGACGAACTCCTTCACCGGGGAGAACCCGTCCCACGACGTCAGGCTGTACCAGAACATGTTGTAGACGGGCAGGTACGTGAACGTGGCCAACAGCGCCAGTGGCACCGCCAGGAACAGGTAGGGCGTGAGCCTGCGCAGGGTCCGCGTCCGGCGGCGGGTCGGTCGCCTCGGCGGAGCGGGCGACACCTCGGCGCGTAGCCGATGGGGCTGTGCGGTCGTAGCCATGTGCTCTCCACGATGATGCTGGAGCCGCCTTCGCCCCCACGATGGAGCGACTTCGAGACCTCAGGCGGCGATGATCCAGTCGATCTAGGGCTTCGCATGGTTGCGGGAGATCGACTCACCATGCGAAGCCCTAGATCAACGCGATGCGGACTACGTCGTCGACGCGCGCGCGGCGGCCCACCTCGCGTTCAGGTCGGCGAAGATGGTCTCCTTGGTCTCGTTCGTCGCGCCCCGAGCCGCGTCGATGATCCGCTGGCGGTACTTCACGTCCCACAGACCGATCTCCGCCGCGGCGTCGATCCGGTTGACCAGACCCTCTTCGCCCGCTGGTGCGGGTGTGAGCTCGATGTACTCGACGCCAGCCTCCGTGAAGTCGGCCAGGGTGTCAGGGTTCGGGCCGGACAGCAGCGGCGAGATGCCGCCCTGGTCGGTGGCGTAGTTGGACTCGTCGGCGAACCAGGTCACCCACGCCTTCGCGGTGGCCTTGTTGTCGGAGTTGATGTTCACGGCGTTCTTGTAGTCGCCACCGATGGTGGAGTGGAACGCGCCGTCGACCTGGATCGGGAACGGCAGATAGCCGATGTCGGCCGGGTCCTGCGCCTGCTCCTGCATCTGGACGATCGCCCACGATCCCAGCGGCATGGTGGCGATGGTGCCGTCACCGAGCTTCGCCTTCGAGCTCTCCCAGTCGGTCGTCGTGGGGTCCTCTTCGATGAGGCCGGCCTTGACGACGTCGTAGATAAGAGAGTCGATGACGTAGTGCTCCTCGCCCGGCGCCCAGGGTGCGTCGATCTTGGCGAGGTTGTTGGCCGCCTCGGGGTCGGCGCTGATCGTGCCCCGGTTGGCCTCCCACTGGGTCACCGGCCAGCCGGCCGCGTAGTTGGTGTAGAGCGGGATCGCGTCGGTGTTGTCCTTGATCTTCTGCAGGGCTTCGACGAACTCCTCGGGCGACGTCGGCAGCTCGGTGACGCCCGCCTCCTCCCAGACCTTCTTGTTGTAGACCAGGCCGGAGGCGTTGCCCGTGATAACGATGCCGTACACGTTGCCCTCGTACGACTGCTCGCGCGTGAACCGGTACTTCTGCGAGAGCTCCTCGACCGTGCCGAGCGGCTCGAAGAAGGTCGGCAGCTGGTCGGGGGTGACGAAGTTCGGGATGAGCAGCACGTCGCCGTACTCCGGCGTGTTCATCCGGATCCGGACCTCACCCTCGTAGTCCGTGATCGCCTCGAACTTCACGGTCGTCCCGGGATACTTGGCCTCGAACGCCCGCTTGTAGTCCTGGAACACCGTGTCGACGATGTCGGTCCGCTGCGTGAGCACGGTGATCTCGCCGGTGATGGCGTTGAGGTCGGTGCTGTCGCCGTCGCCGGAGCAGCCCGTGAGCGCCAGCCCGACGGCGAGCAGGCCGGCCAGTGCCAGTCTCTTCATTGGTTATTCCACCTCCACTGCGATGAATTTGTGGCTGTCGGCACGCGGGCGCGCGGGCGCGCGACGGGGCCGATGCTGTGCGACGGAGAGACTCGCTCCGACCCCGGGCGTGCAGGGTGGTGCGAGCGGAGCGGTGCCACGATGCTGGCGGCACCAGGTGCGGTGGGGAACGGGTGGGGCTTGTGCCTTGGGCGCGGTGTTGCGCTGGTCCGGTTCGGCCGCCGGTGCCAGACGGGGATTCGATAGCTGAACCGGATAAGCAGGCCTCACATTAGGGCTGGCCGCCAGGCTCTGTCAATGCCCGATTAACCGGTTAGTTTTCGTCGGCCCGGCGCCGTGATCAGTACCGGCATGGCCGGTTACGATGGGTCCGCCGCAACGGCCGGGCTGGTCCGGCCGGGCCGACCGTCGCGGTGGCCCGGCGAGGTAGCCGCCGCCGGCGACGGGCATGTATCGAGGCGAACCTATGAGCGTAGCGAAGGTGGCTCCGAGGAGACATGGCGGACACGAGTGTGGGTGACAGCCGCAGCGGCCGCCGACGCGGCGTTCGGCGGCCCACGATCTCCGACATCGCGCAGCGCGCCGGTGTATCGAAGGTCGCCGTATCGTACGCTCTCAATGGCCAGCCTGGCGTCTCGGAGGCGACCCGCCGGAAGATCATCGCCATCGCCGACGAGATCGGGTTCAGCCCCAGCAGCGCGGCCCGGGCGCTCTCCGGTGCTGCGGCGCGGGCGGTCGGCCTGGTGCTGAGCCGGCCCGCCCGTACGCTCGGCCTCGAGCCGTTCTTCATGGAGCTCATCAGCGGCGTCGAGGCGACCCTGTCGGCGCGCTCGTACGGCCTGACGCTGCAGATGACGTCCGATCCCGAGGCGGAGGCGGCGATCTATCGGCGGTGGTGGGGAGAACGACGCATCGACGGAGTTCTCGTCTGCGATCTCCGCGAGAACGACCCGCGCATCCCCGAGATCGAGAAGCTGAACCTACCGGCCGTGGTGATCGGCGGCCCCGGCCACACCGGAGGCCTGGCCAACATCTGGTCCGACGACGCCGCGGCCGTGGTGGAGACGGTCGAGTACCTGCACGCGCTGGGGCACCGGCGGATCGCCCGGGTCGGTGGCGAGGCCGCGTTCCTGCACACCCGCATCCGGGCGGACGCGTTCGGCCAGGTCTGCACTCGGCTCGGGCTGTCCGACGCCACCTCCGTCACCTCGGACTACTCCGGCGAGGAGGGCGCCCGCATCACCCGGCGGCTGCTGAGCTCACGTCGCCGGCCAACGGCGATCATCTATGACAACGACGTGATGGCGATCGCCGGCCTCGGCGTGGCCCAGGAGATGGGCCTGAACGTGCCCGCCGACCTCTCGCTCGTGGCCTGGGACGACTCCGTCCTGTGCCGGCTCGTCCATCCCGCCCTCACGGCCCTGCAGCGCGACATCCCGGCCTACGGCGCGCGCGCGGCGAGCATGCTGCTGGACATCGTCGACGGCCGACCCCACGGCCAGGTGCAGGATTCGACCGCCCGCCTCGCCCCCCGCAGCAGCACCGCCCGCGCCTCCCGCTGAGCTCGCCCCCGCGGTGCGTGGGTGCCTCCGCGCCCGCGGCTGGTGTGCGTGTCTCGGTGTACGGCAGGGTGCCCTCCTGACACTGAGACCGGCGCGTTCACTGCCGGGGGGCGAGGGCCTCGAGGGCGTCATCGGCCCGGGCCCGGCTCTGGGCCGGGTCGGCGGCCAGGGCGCCGATCTCGGGGTCGAAGTTGAGGTCCACGAAGAGTTCGGTGATTCCCTGCTCAGCCAGCGCCTCGATGTCGGAACGGATGTCGTCCAGTGGCCCCGCCAACGGTGCGCGCTCCGTCGCGGGCCGCACCTTGACCACGCCCCGGCAGATGAACCGCAGCGCCTCCGGGTCCCGCCCGGCCGCCACGGCCGAGCTCCTGACGGCCGCCACGAGCGCGCCGATGCTCGTCAGGTCGGCCCGGCTGCTGCTGATCCACCCGTCGGCCAGCCGCCCGGCCCGGGCCAGAGCGCCGGGAGACAATCCGCCGAGCAGGATCGGCGGACCCCCGGGCTGGACCGGCTTGGGCTCGGCGTGGCTGGGTGGGATGCGGTAGAACTCGCCGTCGTACGCCACCGTCGCGTCCGTCCACAGTGCTCTTACGGCCGCGATGAATTCGTCGGCCCGGCGGCCCTGGTTCCGCTTGCTCGCACCGGACGCGACGTACTCCTCGTCGGACCAACCGAGACCCAACCCGAGGTCGAGCCGGCCGCCCGACAGGACGTCCACCGTGGCCCCCTGCTTCGCCAACAGGGCCGGCGAGACGAACGGCAGGTTGACCACGGCGACGCCGAGCCGCACCCGCCTCGTGACCGCGGCCGCGTAGGCCAGCGTGGTCAGGGGGTCGAGGACGTGTTGGTAGACCGGCGCCCAGTCCATAGTGGACAGCAGTCGCTGGAAGGTCCACACCCCGTGGTAGCCGAGCTCCTCGGCCCGGGTGGCAACGTGGACGACATTGTCCGGGGTCGCCCAGGACCCCGATACCGGCAGCGCGAACCCAATCTTCACACCGCCGACCGTATCGACGCCGGCGGCAGCGGTGACGCTGACCCCCCGATTGCCACCCTCGACCACGACTTCGACCGTACGGTCTGGCCCGCCGTACGGCGTCGCGCGCACGGAGTCGGCCGCGACGCTCACGGGGCTGGCCGGCTCAACCTCCAGTGCTCTTCCCACGCCCGGTCCCAACCCGGCAGGCGCGGGGATGTGGGGTGCGCGGAGGACAGGCGCGAGAAGGCGGGCACCCCCCAGTGACGGCAGCGGTAAGACAGCTCCGCGGCTGCATCGATGATGGACGACATCGCGAAGACGTGGACGCCGTCCGCGGTGCTCCAGGCCGGATCCCAGCCCTCCTCGTCCCGCCCGGCCAGGGGATCGGGCATGGCCGCGAGCTCGTCCAGCCAGGCCAGCCAGGCGGCCGCCTCGGCCGGCCGACCGGCGCCGCCCTCCGGTACCGGCGTGCGCAGGCAGTCGTACCACCGGTGGACGAACCAGGCCATGTCGTTGCTCAGGGCGTGGTGGCGCCGGTCGCGCAGGCGCCGGCTGTCCCAGAACGGCGTCGCCAGCGCGGCGACAACGATGTCCGGGCCGCCGGGCGGGGGCGTGCCGACAGCAACCAGCTCTTGGCGCAGCCGGGCGCACACGTCATCCGGGTTGGGGATTGTCCGCTGTCGCGGACTCGGCAGGCGGATGACGAGGCGACGGGTCAGGTCGGGCTCGTCGGGCCGCGCTGGATACGACGACGGCTGTTCGGTGAGCACCAGGCTCCCGTCCGGTCCGGGCTCCAGCCCACCCCGGTAGATCCCGACCGCAGGATCGGGGCGTGGCCGCCAATAGGCGATCGGGATCTCGGCGGTGAGCTGCGGAAGACCGAGCCCGTACAGCTGCGGCGCCTGGCCGACGGACCACACCACGGCGTGCCCGTCCGGCGCCTCCCACGCGTGGAAGGCGCGCCCTCCCAGGTAGACCAGCACGGGCTGCACCCGCGACGGGTCGAGGTCGCCGAGCGCGAGCTGGTACAACGTCCAGTTGCCGCCGCCGCGGAATCCGTAGACGACCGCTAGCGTGTCACCGGTGAGCAGCTTCACCCAGCCGACGTCGCCGACCTTGTGCTCCTTGTCGGTGACGAGCGGTACCGACACCCGTGGATACGGCGGCTGTGCGTAACGCGCGCCCCGGATGTGCGGCAGGTGATCGAACCCGGGTCCCGCGAGGTTGACCCAGACATAGACCCAGCCATCGGGACCCAGATAGCGGTTCCACTCGACCCAGGCGACCCGACCTCGTCGCTCGTCCACGTCTCCGCCGCGCACGATGCTGGTCAGGTCACCGCGCTGCTCCTGGTACGGATGCGGAAGTCCGAGGGCCCGGCCGATCGCGGCGAGGAGCTCCGGTTTGTCCACGGTGGACATGCTAGCCCGGGGCTTTCATTAGCGACGCGAAGTTGAGCGATCCCCCAGGACGTTGCCGCGGGCGGTCAGGCTGGTCAGGTCCACGCGACCACAGGCCGACCACCAGCCGCGGGTCACCCGAGTTGGCGGTTCACTCCTTCTTCGCGGCGGACGTGTCGACGCACAGGACTCCCCTGTTGCCGTCCTGGTCGGCGATGACGGTGAGCGAGGGCGCGTTGCTGTCGTCGACGACGGTCCCTCCCGCGGCGAGGGCGGCGGCGATCCGCCGCTCGGCAACCTCGGGCGCCACGTAGACCTCGACGTGGAACCGCTGACGCGGGGTCTCGTGCTCGTCGGCGTCCCCGAACCACAGGTTCGGCACCCGTCCCGTGGCGTCCCGGATCTCGTCGCTAAGGGACCCGTGGCCCTGGGCCTCGGGGTTCCCGGTCAGCAGGGCGGCCCACACCGGCGCGATGGTCGCGGAGTGCGCCGTGTCGAGGCCGAGCTCGATCATGCTGACCGAGGCCGGGTCGGCGCCGAGCTTGTGGTCGGCGGCGATCTCGGTGATCCGTCGCGCGAGGTCGACGTCCTGCTGGGTCACCCACTGGACGACGTGTTCGCTGCCCTCGTCGTCGCGGTAGATGGCGTCGTCGCTGACCAGCTTGAGGTCGACGTACCCATTCCCGATCGACACGCTCGGGTGGTGTCCGAGCGCGTCGCCCGCCTCGCCCACTGCGGCGACGAACCGTGCACCGATGCCGAAGTCGTCAACCAGGTAGCGGGCATGCAGTCCCTGCGCCAGTTTGCGCCAGTCGGTCAGGTTGGCCTCGGCGATCTGGTCGCCCTTCAGCATGTCCATGGACAGGACCTTATCTCGTGACTCAGTTACAGTTCCAGGCCGGCTCCGCCAGCCCGGGCATCAGCAGGTGCCAGTGGTTGAGCGTGCCGTAGACATGGAAGAGCCCCTCTACCTGGGACGATGGGCTTTGTCGACGGAACCATCCCGCTAAGGGAAGGGCACCTTGCTGACACCTGGTGAATAGGAAGGTGCCCCTGCTGACGCTCAGGTGGCGCGAGCTGACGACACGCGGGCGGCGCGGGCTGGCGTCAGCGGGCGCGGCGGGCGGACAGGACGGTGCGCAGTTCCGGCCACCGTGCGGCGGCTGCGCGGACGCTGACCACGGCGCGCCGGAGCGGGTGCGGGGGTCGGGCCGCGTCGAGGACCTGACGCAGCGCGGCGAGCTCACGGGCGACCACGGCGAAGTGCCCGTCGGGGCGCCGGACGACCTCCCGTAGCAGCGTGAGCTCCTCGACGTCGACCACGTCGACCGTGCACAGGCGTAGCTCGGTGAGGTCGAGCCGTCGGTTGAAGTCATCGACCGTGTTACGCCAGTCCATGAGCTGGCGTACGAGTGCGCGGTCCCGTTTCTGGTTCAGCGCGCCGGAGACGAGGGTGGTGGTGACGGCGCCGAGCGCCAGCCGCGGATAGATCTGACCCACGCCCTGGTTCTCCGGCCGGAAGCGGGGATCGGTGAGCACCTCTTGGTTCGCCTCCGCCTCGCGCCGCAGTGCGGCGAAGCTCTGGTTGCGCCGCTCCCGTTCGGCCGCCCACCGCTCGGCCCGGATGCCGCTCAGCACGGCCAGCAGGGGCAGCGTCGTGGCCGCCGGCTCCAGCCAGTCGAGCCCCGTCGACGGTTGGCTCGCCACCGAGAGCCACCACCAGAGCGCGAAGACGAGGGCGACGACCAGCGCCACCGTGTTGAAGATGCTGACCGCGATCCGGATCATGGCGTGTGCGCTCGCGGGATCGGCGTCTGGGCCCAGACTCGCGACAGCGGGGTCGGTGCCGGCTGCGGGCTGTCGTCCCGGCGCAACAGCATGATGGCCAGACCAAACGAGGGATCATCCATATCGGACAGCGTCGGCGTGCTCACGTGGTACTCGAACGCGAGTTCCGCGAAACCGCAGCCGCTCACCATCTCCCGGATGAAGTTCGCCGAGTACTTGCGCCCCAGCAGCACCTGGATGCTCTCGCCGGCCAGGTACGGGATGGTGACCCGGTTCGGCATCATCAGGGGGATGTCGGCGCCACTGCGGTTGACGTAGTGGCCCTCCACCCGCACGGCCCGTCCGTCCTCAATGGATCCGCGGAAGGTGAGCCAGTTCGTATCGATGCTCAGGTCGGTGTAGGTGGCCAGCGCCGCCGTGGCGAACTCGCTGTACGACCGGCTGCCGGCTCGCTCGTCGGCGGCCATCTCGGTCGCCCGCGCGGTCAGTCGGTCGGTGGTACCGAACTCCAGAACCAGCCGGTCCTGAGGCCGTAGCACCCGGGTCAGGTGTCGCAGGAATGCCTGGTCGTCCTCGATGTTCGCGACGGTGTTGCCGAGCAGGCTGAACAGCACCGGCTCGTCACCGACGAGCTGGTCGAGCAGTCGCCGTAGTTCGTCCAGACTGGACCGGGCCTCGAAGTCCAGTTCGATTGGCAGGACCTGGTTCGGCCACGTGCGCATCGCCTCCTGGGTGCCCAGCCGGAGCATGTGCGCGCTGATGTCCACGCCGATGTAGAGCATCTCGGGATAGGCCTGGGTGAGGTCGTGCATGACCTGTCGGTCCTTGTCGCCGGTGCCGACGCCCAGGCTCACGTAGTGGTAGCGCTCGCCGTCGAGTGCCGACGCACAAGCCTGCCATAAGCGGGCAAATGACTCGATACTGTCATACATCAGCACGTACGACGGATCCCGCGACGCGACCAGCCACGCCAGCGTAGGGCCGAGGCCGACGTATCGCAGCTTGCTGTCGATCTTCTTGCCGGACCCGTCGGCACGGCCGCGCAGCCCCTTGATGAGGTCCCAGAGGAATGCGCGCGGGTCCTCGCCCTCAAGATTGAGCGACCACCGTCCGCTGGCGCGGGTCAGCGCCCGGTCGAGCCGGGCGAACAAGTTCTCGGTCAACGTGCGCTAGCCCTTCCGTCGATGTGACGGGCTTCAGGGTAGAGCGCCCCGTCTCAGTGTCAGGGAGGGCACCTTGCTGGAGGCAGCCGCGAGCGTGAGGAGCGAGCGTGCGAGCCCCGCAGTCGCGAGGAACTGAATCCAGGTGTCAGCAAGGTGCCCTTCCTGACAAACCACAAGCGCTAGCCGGCGTTGAGGCCGAGGTGGATCGTCTTGGTCAGGGTCGCCGTGGCGTCGTCACCGGACAGCTCCCACACCATCGCGCCACCCAGACCGTGGGTACGGATGTAGAGCGTCTTCTGGAACACCACCAGCGGATCGTCGAACGTCCAGAAGGTCGTGCCGTCGAAGAGCCAGGCGTGACCCGCGACGAAGTCCCGGTGCACCTGGAAGGCACCGCCACGGGCCAGCGGCGCAAGGACCTTGTAGTCCTCCGTGCCGGCCGCGAAGGTACCGGGCGCCGGGCCAGCCGCGGGCTGGAAGAGCCCATTGCCGCCGCCCGTGACACCGGTCCAGCCCTGGCTGTAGTACGGGATGCCGAGCACGAGCTGGGCCGCGGGTGCGCCGGCCGTACGCCAGGCCTTCACCGCGCCGTCGATGCTGAAGTCGGCGGGTACCGGCTGCCCGGCGGGAACCCGGATCGCCGACTGGTGGTTGGTCGTCGACTCCCACGTGCCGTGGAAGTCGTAGCCCTGCAGGGTGGCGAAGTCGAGGTACCTAAAGATCTTGTTGCCCTCGAAGCCAGCGGAGATCTTCGCCGGTGCCGCCGGGAGGAATGCGCTCAGCTCGAACGACCGGTCGGTCTGCCGACCGTACGCGTCCATCTGGCGCCGGAACTCGGCCAGCAGCAGGGTGAAGTTCGCCTTGTCCTGGGCGCGGATGATGTTGCCGGCGTTGCCGTCGCTGCCGGGCCACTCCCAGTCGAGGTCGATCCCGTCGAAGACGCCGGCCGCCGCACCCGGGAGGTTGGGCAGGTTGCCCTTGAGGAACAGGTCCACACAGGACGCAACCAGTGTGCGCCGTGACTGTTCGGTCAGTGCGCCGTCGGAGAAGTACTTGGACAGCGTCCACCCGCCCAGCGAGATGAGCACCTTGAGCTGGGGGTGTTTCGCCTTGAGCTTGAGCAACTGGAAGAAGTTGCCCCGCAGCGGCTGCGCCCACGTGTCCTCGACGCCGTCCACGCTCTCGGCGGCGCTGGCGGGCCGGTCGTAGTCCGCCCACGGATCGGCCGAGCGGCAGACCACCTCACCGGCGGCGTTGGGCGCCACGTCACCGAAGGCGTAGTTGATGTGAGTGAGCCGTTGCGCCGCTCCGGATATGTCGACGTTCTTGACGAAGAAGGAGCGGCCGTAGATTCCCCATTGGATGAAATAGGCGACTTGCCGGAGTTGACCGTGGTCGTCGGCGCGGGTTTGGGCGGGTTGACTGTCGTCCGCGTAGGCGGTCGCGCTCAGCGGCACCGCCACCGCGAGGGCGATCAACCCAGCCAGGAGGGGGACGAGGCGTCTTTTTGGCGTGCGCATACAGCCTCCCGAGTTTGTTAGGAAAGTTTCCTAACAAAGGGAAGCTAGACCTACCGACCTGCGGCGTCAACCCTTCCTCAGGCCGCCCGAGCCTCCGAGGCACCGCCCCAGGGCTCGCAGCTCGCCTGGACGACGACCCTTCGGCCAAGCCCGGACGACGGCCCTTCGGCCAAGCCCGGCCGACAGCCCTTCGGCAAAGCGGGACCGCGGTGGGCCGGCGCGCAGCCGCGCCCGAACCTTCCGCAGGCATGCCCAGGGCGCCACGACCTTCGGCCCGGGCAAACGGGGTTGCCGCCTCCGTAGACTCGAAGGCGTCTGCTGGTTGTGGAGGGAGGCCGGCCGTGCAGTACGTCACCGCCGTCGTCGTCCCCACATGCCTGCACGAGGTGATCCTCGTGTCTTTCGCGGTGCCCGGCTGCGCCCTCGGGGCGGCCGGGCGTCCGTGACGCGTCGGTCGTCACGGACTCAGCGACCCCTGTCGTGAAGCCGTACGAAAGGCACTCATCATGCGTACCAGCATGCTCCGCAACATCGGCATCCTTGCCCACGTTGATGCTGGCAAAACCACGGTCACCGAACGGTTCCTCTACCTCACCGGCGCCACCTACAAGCGCGGCGAGGTCGACGACGGCACGACCGTCACCGACTTCGATCCGCAGGAGCGCGCCCGCGGCATCACGATCTCGTCGGCCGCCGTCACCTGTACCTGGCACGACCACCAGATCAACCTGATCGACACTCCGGGCCACGTCGACTTTACCGACGAGGTCGAGCGCAGCCTGCGCGTGCTCGACGGGGCGGTCGCCGTCTTCGACGGCGTCGAGGGGGTCGAGCCGCAGAGCGAGACGGTATGGCGGCAGGCCGACCGGTACGGCGTGCCGCGGATCGCCTTCGTGAACAAGCTCGACCGGGTCGGCGCCGACCTCGACCTGTCGGTGGCGTCCATAAAGGACCGTCTCCACAAGACACCGCTGGCGGTACAGATCCCGATTGGCCGCGAGGACGGTTTCGTCGGCGTCGTCGACCTGGTCCGGATGCGTTCCCTGGTCTGGGTCGACGACGAGCCGGTCGAGGGCCCAGTGCCGGCGGAACTGTCGGAGACGGCGGTGCAGCGCCGGCAGTCGCTGGCGGACACGGTCGCGGCGCTGCACGAGGGCGCGTTCGCCGAGTACGTCGAGACATCGGCCCTCTCCGACACCACGCTGACCGCGGCGCTGCGCGACCTCACGCTGACCGGTGAGGCACTCGTGGTGCTGTGCGGTGCGGCGGCGCGTAACCGGGGGATCGAGCCGTTGCTCGACGGCGTGGTGGCCTACCTGCCCTCGCCCCTGGACGTGCCGCCGGTGCGGGGCACGTGGGACGGCCAGGAGCAGCAGCGGCCCGCCGACCCGGCCGCGCCGTTCGCCGCGCTGGTCTTCAAGGTGCACGCGGAGGCCACCGGCCGGCTGGCGCTCGCGCGGGTCTACTCGGGCGCCGTCCGGGCGGGCGACGCGGTCTTCGACGGCCGGCGACGGGAGCGGATCGGCCGGATCCTGCGGGTACAGGCCGACCGGCACACGGAGGTTGGATCGGCCGAGGTCGGGGACATCGTCGCGCTCGTCGGGCTGAAGAGCGCGCACGTCGGCACGACGCTCTCCGCGCAGGACGCCCCGCTGGTGCTGGAACCACCGAGGCTGACCGATCCCGTGGTGTCGGTGGCGGTCGAGGCCCGTCGCCGTACGGACACCGACCGGCTGGTGGTGGCGCTGTCCCGACTGGTCCAAGAGGATCCTTCGCTGTCGATACGTACGGACCCGGAGACCGGGCAGACCCTGCTCTCCGGTCAGGGCGAGCTGCACCTGGAGGTTGCCGTCGAGCGCCTGCGGAGCAACCACGCGGTGCAGGTCCACGTTGGACGGCCACAGGTCGCCTACCGGGAGACAGTCGTCGAGGGGGTCGCGGGAGTCGCCCACCGGCACGTCAAGCAGGACGGCGGCGCCGGTCAGTTCGCTCATATCGTGCTCGACGTCGAACCGTCCGATGTGGACTTCGTCTTCCGTGACACGGTCGTCGGCGGCCGGGTGCCGAAGCCGTTCATCCGCGCCGTCGAGGCCGGCTGCCGGGAGGCATTGGCCTTCGGCCCGTTACGCGCGGCCCCGGTGACCGGGGTGGCAGTGACGCTCACCGACGGATCGACCCACGTGAAGGACTCGTCGGAGTTGGCGTTCCACACCGCTGGCCTGCTCGGCCTGCGGGAGGCGCTGAGCCGGTGCGTCCTCGTGGTGCTGGAACCGATCGTGGAGGTCACCGTGACCGTGCCCGAGGAGTACGTGGGCGGGGTGCTCGGCGACCTGACGGCCCGGCGCGGTCGGGTCAACGGGTCGACCATCCGGTCCGGCACCGTGGTCGTCACGGCGACGGTGCCGCTCGCCGCCCTCTTCAGCGACCCTCGCGAGCCCAACGACCGGCTCGGAAGCTACGCGACCCAGTTGCGCAGTCGCACGCAGGGCCGCGGCACGTTCAGCACTCGACCCACCGGCTACGCCCCCGTGCCGTAGCCCCGGCATCTACCCCTCCTCGCCCACTCCCTCGCCACGATCTTGGGCTGAGCAACGTGCAAGGAGATCCACTCACGTTGCTCAGTCCAAGATCAGCGCTCGACGTGTATAGCAAACTTGACATGATGTCTGGTGTGCTTTACCTTCTCTCATGTCAAGTTTGCTTAACATGGGAGCTGGCATGTCGTACGAAGAGAGAGGTATCTGGGTCTATCTCGCGGTGACCGTGGGCACCTACGCCGCCTACGTGGCGATCATCCTCGGCCGCGCTGATGGCACACCGCTGGCAGATGTGTCCTATGTGGCCACACTGCTGTGGACCATCGGCATCGCGATCGCCGTCAACATCGTCGGCCGCATCGTGGTCGAGATCGTCAGCGCCGTCAGCCGTGAGATCACCCGCACCCCGGAAGGGATGCGCGTTGACGCCCGGGACAAGGAGATCAACCGCTTCGGCGAGTACGTGGGCGGAATCGTGCTCGGCGGCTCGATGGTCGTGCCGCTCGGGCTCGCGCTCGTCGACGTCGACCAGTTCTGGATCGCCAACGCGATCTACGCCGCGCTGGTGCTCTCGAGCTGCGTGAGCTCGGTGCTCAAACTCATCGCCTACCGCCGGGGGTTCTAGGGATGCCGACCAAGGTCATCAACTCGATCCGGGCGCTGCGCTTCGCGCACGGCGAGATGACCCAGGCGGAACTCGCGGACCGCATCGGCGTCACCCGCCAGACCATCATCGCCATTGAGCGAGGCCGCTATTCACCGTCACTGGAGATGGCCTTCCAGATCGCGCGCGTCTTCGGCGTGCGGCTCGACGAGGTCTTCCAGTACCCGGAACAGTGAGGACGCACCCGTAATGAATTCCATGCCCTCCTGCCCCCGCCCGGCCGCCCGTAATGTATTCCATGCCCTCCTGCCCCGCCCAGCCACCCGATATGAGGCCGTCCAAGCGCCAGGCCCGAGTCGCCGGCTGCTAGTACGTGACCGTCGCGATCTGCGCCCTGTTCGCTCAGTTCTTTGTGCGCCAGAACATCTACGTGCCCGGCGACGCGACCGCCACGGCACAGAACATCGTGGCGGCGCCGCGCGGCACCGAGCCCGTGGTGCTCACGGGCATGGATCAAGGACGACTACTCGGGGGGTTGCGGTGATCAACTCGCGTTGTCACGCCAAAGATCAGCGAGGTGGGGCGGCTCGCCGCAGGTCGGGGTGGTCGCGCTCGTTGAAGCGGCGCAGGCCCTCGACGATCTCGGGGGTGTCGAGGAGTCGGTTGAAGCACTCCGCCTCGATGCGTAAGCCTTCCTCGATGGGGCGGCCGAACCCGCGGGCCATCGCCTCCTTGTCGGTGCGGATCGCGGGCTGGGGCAGGGCCGCGATCTGGTGGGCCAGTTCGCGCGCCCGGGCCAGGCAGGTGCCCCGGGGTACGACCTCGTTCACCAGACCGATCGCCAGTGCCTCGGCCGCGTCGATGACCCGGCCAGTGATGACCAGCTCCATCGCGCGGCGGTAGCCCACGATCCGGGGCAGCCGCTGGGTGCCGCCGTCGCCGAGTCCGATGTTCCACCGCCGGCACGTCACGCCGAAGGTCGCGTGCTCGTCGGCGATGGCGAGGTCGGTCCAGCACACCCACTCCAGGCCGCCAGCGTAGGCCAGGCCATTGACCGCCGCGATGGTCGGCTTGTGGATGTCGGTCCACCGCGACGGGCCGAGGATGCCGGGCCGCTCGCCCCGGGCGTGGGCGGCGCGCTCGGCCGGGCTGACCGGTGTCACGGGGTCGCCGGCGTACTCG
>JBQGBY010000066.1:0-34153 GCA_052038195.1 Micromonosporaceae bacterium
TACCTCGGGGTACAGGCCGAGCTCGGCGCCTCCGGTGTGCGCAGCATCGTGCAGACCCCACTCACCGACACCGAGTTGGCCTCGCTGCGCGCAGCCGCCGAGGCCGTACGGTCCAAGCAGTCCGACGTCGCCGGCCTCTAGCCCGCGCTGACCGGTCAGATTTCCGAGGAAACTCGGAAATCTGACCGCGGAGTGGGATCTTGAGCGGCCAGCTGGCCAGGCCGTACGCCCGCAAGTGGCATCGAACGCGGCCCGCCGCCCGGCGCGGGGCCCCGTCACGGGCGCAGGCGCACCCACTGGACGTCGTCGACGCGGGTGCCGTCGGGGCCGGGCAGTCGGTCGCGCAGATACGCCTCGCGCACGAAACCGGCGCGGGCCAGCACCCGGTGCGACGGCGTGTTGTCGGGCGCGGTGCCGGCGATGACCCGGACCACGCCGAGGGCGGTGAAGGCCCAGTCCACGAGCAGGTTCACGGCCCGGGTGGCGTACCCGCGGCCGCGCCACTCGCGGGTCATGCTGTACCCGATCATGGCCTGCTGTACTGCGCCCTCGGCGTAGTAGAGCCCGATGTCCCCGGCGAAGGTCCCGGTGGCCGCGTCGCGGATCGTCAGGTCCGCCCGGAATCCCGCCAGCCAGTGCGACGGGGCATGGGCGCAGCGGCGCCGGGTGTCCTCGCGCTCCGGCTCGACCGCCGGCACCGATCGCAGCACGCACTCGGGCAGGCATCGTAGCGCGTGGATGTCATCAGCATCGGCGGCCGTCAACGGACGCAGGATGACCACCTCGTCGGTCAACCCGTGCCCCGCACCGGCGATCGTGGGCAGGTCCGGGATGGCCCGCGCGCTGGGCGCATCCGGATCCGTGGCGAGCCGAGCCCAGTGGATCTTGTCGTAGCTCGATCCGTCCCTGGCCCGGCCGGCGCCCCGAGCCACTCCCTCGCGCGTGAAGCCGGCACCGATCGCCACCCGCTGGCTGGCCACGTTCTCCGGGTGGGTGCGCAACTCCAGCCGGTGCAGGCCCTCCGCGAAAGCGTGCGCCGCCAGGAGGCGGGTCGCCTCGGTGGCGACCCCACGACCGCGGGCCTCCGGGGTCACCCAGTAGCCGATCTCTCCGGTCCGCGTCCCCGTCCGCTGGACACCGGCCCCGCCGATGATCTGGTCCGTGCCGGGGTCGGCCAGGCCGTACGACCATCCACCCGCGGCGACTCCCGCCGGCGCGCCCTCGCTGATCCACCACCGGGCGTCGTCGACGGTGTACGGACCCGGCAGGTCGGGCAGGAACCGCTGGGTGACCTCGTCGGCACAGCCGGCCGCGACGGCGGCGGCATCCCCGTCCCGGAACGGGCGGAGCAGGACGTGATCACCGCGCAGGACCTCCATCGCCTGAACTCCTTCATCCATGTCAGCCGGGGCACCTTCCTATACATGAGATGTCAGCCGGGGCACTTCCTATACATGAGATGTCAGCACGGTGCCCGCTTACTCAAGGTCGGTGGCGAGGCGGGCCCCGATCCAGGCGTCCTGGTTGGTCCCACGGTGCGGCAGCGCCTGGCGCAGCTCGCCCTCCATCCGGAAGCCGGCCCGCTCGGCGGTGGCCCGGGACGCGGTGTTGCCGACGTACGCCTTCCACTCGATGCGGTGCAGTGCCAGTTCGGCGAAGCCCCAGTCCGTGAGCGTCCGCAGTGCCGCGCTCGCGTACCCCCGCCCCCGCCCCCACGGACCGATGAGGTATCCGACGTCCCCGGTCGTGGTGTAGAGCTCGTCCCGCGGCAGGCGCAGGGCCATCGTCCCGAGGAGGTCGTCGGCGCCGTCCGCGACAGCGAACACGGCCTCAGTGCCGCGGGCCCACGCTCCCGGTGCATAGGTGGAGATGAATGATTCCGCATGTGTCTCGTCGTACGGGTCCGGCACGGTCGTGTACCGCACCGCCAGCGGGTCACGACACGCCCGCACACAGGCCGGGATGTCCCTCGACTCGAGCGGCCGCAGCCGTACGGGCTCTCCGTTCCGGGTCGTGGTCTGCAGGGTCGGCTGGGGACGGCTGAAGACGTGGCACCGTACGGCCGCCCGCTTCAGCGCCGGGTCGTCAGGGGCATCCGACTCCCGCAGTTCACCCGTCAGCAGCGCACCGACCCAGGCGTCCGTCCGTAGCGGGCCGATGAGCGTGCCGCGGGCGATCCCCTCGAACCGCACGCCGATGCGCGCCGCCACGAGCCGCGACGCGTGGTTGCCGACCCGGGCCCGCCACAGCACCCGCTGCAGACCAAGGATGTCCAGCCCGTACCGTGCAACCGCACGGGCCGCGAGTGTGGCGATGCCGCGACCACGCGCCGCCGGCGCCGTCCAGTAGCCAATCTCGGCCTGCTGTGCCGCCGGGTCGTGGTGGACGAGTCCGCAGGTTCCGGCGAGCTCGCCGGTGTCCGCGTCGAAGACCCCCAGCGCGAGGGCGGTTGAGCTGATCCCGTGGTGCGTCGAGGCGAGGGCGTGCTCGCGCAGCAGGCGGGGCATCGCCGGATCCTCGACGGCGCGTCGAATGGCCTTGGCATCCTCCGGGCGCCACGAACGCAGGAGCAGCCCGCCCTCGCGCAGCTCCACTGCGCCTCCAACCCACGGCTCGGCCTGCCCGGAGGGTTCCACGGCTGGTCATCCTCCCCCATGAGATGATCGGCTCCACAACTCATATTGCGGCGGGCGATGGGATGTAACCCCGCTGTGGCGGCCCGCCGGTTGGCGCGCAACACTGGTTGTTGACTTTGTCGCCTGGATGCCTGGCCGGTTTGTACCTTCTTGGGCAGTTGGGGAGCGTTCACTCGTGTCGATCATCGATAGGATCATGCGTGCCGGAGAGGGTCGGACGCTGCGCCGGCTCAAGGGTCTGGCGGACGCGGTCAACTCGATCGAGGGCAACTACACCGACCTCACCGACGCCGAGTTGCGCGAGCTGACCGACGTCTACCGGGAGCGTTACGCCGACGGGGAGAGCTTGGACGACCTCCTGCCCGAGGCGTTCGCGACCGCGCGGGAGGCGGCCCACCGGGTGCTGGGCCAGCGGCCGTACGACGTGCAGGTGATGGGTGGGGCCGCACTGCACTTCGGCAACATCGCCGAGATGAAGACCGGTGAGGGCAAGACCCTTACCAGCGTGATGCCGGTGTACCTCAACGCGCTCGCGGGGCAGGGCGTGCACCTGATCACCGTGAACGACTACCTGGCCCGCCGTGACGCCGAGTGGATGGGGCAGGTGCACCAGTTCCTGGGCCTGTCGGTGGGCGTGATCCTGCCCAACCGGCCGTCGGCGGAGCACCGGGCGGCCTACGGCGCGGACATCACGTACGGCACGAACAACGAGTTCGGCTTCGACTACCTGCGCGACAACATGGCGCTGCGGCAGGAGGACCTGGTTCAGCGGGGCCACCACTTCGCCATCGTGGACGAGGTGGACTCCATCCTCATCGACGAGGCTCGGACGCCTCTGATCATCTCGGGTCCGGCCGAGCAGTCGGCCCGCTGGTACGGCGAGTTCGCGCGGGTGGTAACCCGGCTGCAATCGGGCAAGGACGGCGATGGCGACTACGAGGTGGACCACGCCAAGCGGACGGTGGCGATCACCGAGCGCGGGGTGGGCCGGGTCGAGGACCAGCTCGGCATCGACAACCTGTACCAGCCGGAGAACACGCCCCTGGTGGGCTACCTGAACAACGCGCTCAAGGCCAAAGAGCTGTTCAGGCGCGACAAGGACTACATCGTCACCGACGGCGAGGTATTGATCGTCGACGAGTTCACGGGGCGCATCCTGTACGGCCGCCGCTACAACGAGGGCATGCACCAGGCCATCGAGGCCAAGGAGGGCGTGCAGATCAAGCAGGAGAACCAGACGCTCGCCACGATCACCCTCCAGAACTACTTCCGCCTCTACGAGAAGCTCTCCGGCATGACCGGTACGGCGCAGACGGAGGCCGGCGAGTTCAACAAGGTCTACAACGTGGGCGTGGTGACCATCCCGACCCACCGGCCGATGATCCGCGAAGACCGGTCCGACGTCATTTACAAGACCGTCAAGGCCAAGTTCAACGCGGTCGTCGAGGACATCGTCGAGCGTCACTACCGTGGGCAGCCGGTCCTGGTCGGCACGGTGTCGGTGGAGAACTCCGAGATCCTCTCGCAGATGCTGCGACGCAAGGGAATCCCGCACTCCGTGCTTAACGCGAAGTACCACGCGAAGGAGGCCGAGATCGTCGCGCAGGCGGGCCGCCGCGGCGCGGTCACGGTCGCGACCAACATGGCCGGCCGCGGTACCGACATCATCCTCGGGGGCAACCCGGAGTCGCTGGCCATCACCGAGCTGCGCGGCCGCGGCATCACCCCGGAGGAGTCGCCCGAGGAGTACGAGTCGGCGCTGGCCGTCGGGGTCGAGCGGTGGAAGCAGCAGTGCGAGGAGGAGGGCGAAGAGGTCATCGAGGCCGGCGGGCTGTACGTCCTCGGCACCGAGCGGCACGACTCGCGACGTATCGACAACCAGCTCCGCGGCCGGTCGGGCCGCCAGGGCGACCCGGGCGAGTCACGGTTCTACCTCTCGCTGCAGGACGAGCTGATGAAGCGGTTCCGGGCGTCAGCCGTCGAGGCAGTGATGGACCGGCTCAACATCCCTGATGATGTGCCGATCGAGTCCAAGATGGTCACCCGCCAGATCCGCAGCGCGCAGACGCAGATCGAGGCGCAGAACGCCGAGATCCGTAAGGACGTGCTCAAGTACGACGAGGTGATGAACAAGCAGCGGCAGGTCATCTACGCCGAACGGCGCCGGGTGCTGCACGGCGAGGACCTGCACGAACAGGTGCAGCACATGATGGAGGAGACCATCTCCGCCTACGTGAGCGGCGCCACCGTGGCCGGTGGCTACGCCGAGGAGTGGGACCTCGACCAGTTGTGGACGAGCCTGAACCAGCAGCTCTACCCGGTCGGCGTGACGCTCGAGGAGCTGGAGGAGGAGTCGGGTGGTCGGCACGCCATCGACGCCGACTTCCTCAAGGCACGCCTGACGGAGGACATCCAGGCCGCCTACGCCAAGCGCGAGGAGGAGTTGACCGCCCCCGTGCTGCGGGAGTTGGAGCGGCATGTGCTGCTCCAGGTGATCGACCGCAAGTGGCGCGAGCACCTGTACGAGATGGACTACCTGCGCGACGGCGTCGGCCTGCGGGCCTACGCCCAGCGCGACCCGCTGGTCGAGTACAACCGCGAGGGCTTCGACATGTTCCAGCAGATGCTGGAGGGCGTGAAGGAGCAGGCGGTCGGAACCCTGTTCCGCGTCGAGGTGCAGGTCGAGCCCGCCCAGCGGGAGGCCGCCGGTGTCGGCGCCGTCCCCCGGCTGCTGGGCCGGGGTCTGGCGGCGCCACGGCCACAGCCGCAGCAACTGCTCTACAGCGCGCCGGCGATCGACGGCGAGGCCGGGCGAGGCGAGAAGCCGGTACTGGTCCAGGAGGCGCCGACGGCCCTGCGGGGCGGTGGCGGGCCGAACGGTCGCCGGTCGGCGGTATCACCGGGGTCGCCGGGCGCGCAGGCCGCGAGCAAGCGGCCGGCGGTCGGCCAGGCGGTCGGCTCCGCACCGGCTCGGAACGCACCGTGCCCCTGCGGCTCGGGCAAGAAGTACAAGTTCTGCCATGGCGCCCCCAACGCCTCATAGGCGCCCAGGGGGTAGGTCGGACCGCGGTCGGGGGTGGGACCGCGGTGTCACCGCGGTGGAACCCGGAGCGCCCGCCGGCTAAGAGGTGCCGACGCTGGTGTGCGTCATTCCGTGGGGGTAGGCCCAGCGGCGGCGCGATGCCACGACGGGCGCTCCGGGGGTTCGGGCGGCTCGGTGGGGGCGGAGGGTTGCGGGTCGACAGGACGATGCCAGCTGATTCCGCTCCGCAGGGGTCGCCGGAGTTCGGGTGGCTGGGCGGGGGTGGAGGGCCGGTACGGCAACATCTACAGGACCTCCATGTGCATGCACTGCCACCGGCCCCGGCTCTGCTCCATCCGCATCGCCATGGCCCAGACCTTGTTGCGACGCGACATGACCACCGCGAGCTCGGCGACGCCCTCCATGACGTCACAGATCTGCACCCGCCGCACGGTCACCCGGTCCTCCGGCGCCGACCGGCCAGGGCGCCCCGGGCCTGAGGCTGTGGACCTGCCGGCGATGAGCGAACCCCGGGTTGCGCCGTGACCGTGGCCCGTACCCACCGGACGGAGCAACCGGTTGGCGATGGCCTCGAATCGCTCGGGTGCGCAGTAGGGGCGCAGCTGGGCGATCGGCCGGAACCCGCCGAGCACCTCGATGCAGGTGCCGAGCAGCCGGCGCGCGACCAGGCGCAACTCCCGCGCGCCCGCGGGCGGGGCGCTCTCGGGTGCCGTGTCCGTCGCCCTGCCCACGGCGGCGGCGTGGCCCAGACCGGGCGCGACCACCGATACGATCTCGGCCCCTCCGTACGGCTGAGCGACCGCCTCGGCCTTCGGTGATGTGCCAGGCCTGGCCGCGCGTGTCCTGCCGCCGGCCCGCGACACCGAACCGCGGGCCGCCACGTGCAACGGTGCCGTGACTACCGCCGCCACCGTGTCCGGCGCGAGCAGCACGGTCGGCACCGTGACCGTTGCCGCCGAGGTGGCCGCCGCGCGGACGGCCGCGGCGGGGCGCGACGGCGGGGTGCGTGCGGGCTCGTCCCCTGCGCCCGACCCTTGAGCCATGGATGCAGCCACTGGGCCCGGTGACCGCCCAGTGCCGAGGACACCGCCGCCGGGCCCCGACGGCCCATCGACGGCACCCACGGTGCCCACCCGATCCACAGCGTCCGCCGCGCCCCGCGTCCTCCCCCCCGGCTGACCCCCCAGCGCCCGCACATTCCGCCGGACCCGTACCCCCGTGGCCAGGTCCGTCGACGCCATGCGGGCCGAGACGCGCTCGTCGTCCGTGAGCGGCTCGGAGCGGGGCACCGGCCGGATCCGCAGCACCGGTGCGCCCGGGGCGTGGGGTGCGGCGTCACCCGCGCGGGAGCCGGTCTGGTGCGTGGTGTCCCTGCCCGCCGTGCGCGTCGCATGGGGCTTGCTCAGCATCGCCGTCACGGCTCACCTCGCAGTTCCTTACGGTTGCCCTCGGTTGATTCCGTTTCCCTTTGTAGCTGATCGGCGGGGGCGATCGCAAGACGTTTCTGCCGCACCGGGAGCCCGGTGGGTGGGCAGATCACCACCAAGCCGTGCCTTTCGGACAGCATTGGCGCGGATGGCTGGCCCGAATGGCCCGCGGGCTAGGAGTCGCTGGGGTCCATCAAGGGGTGGCTGCGCACGTACTCGGCGGTCTCGATGTACTTGGCGGCGATGTACTCCTCGAGCCGCGCCCGTTCCACCCGCCAGTGACCCTTCTTGCCAATCTTGATAGCCGGAAGCTCCCCGTCCCGGACCATGGCGTAGACCTGCGACTTCGTAATCGCCAGCTCATCCGCGACGTCCTCGAGCGTGATGAACCGGCTGGTCATCCCGGAACCATACTCCCGTTCGGGCCGGATCCCTGCGTTTGCCATCGGTTGCCTCGGCGGACGCTACGGGCGGCCGAGCAACTGGTCGAGCTCCGTCGGGTCGTACCACAGAAGTTCGTGGTCCTCGGCGCCGTCGACCGTGAACCGGGCATCGGCGTCGCCGGCCGCGGCCGCGAGCACCGCCTCGACCGCGGCCGTCACATCGGCTTCGGCCGCCGGGTCGTCGACGTGGACTGCCGCCACATCGGCCACCGCCACGGGACCGGAGAGGCGCACCGCGCTCGACCCGAGGCTGTCGTTGACGCTGACCGCCGCTGTCGCCGGGAGGTCGACGGCGAGCACGGCCCGGCGGCGCGGGGTAGCCGGGTCGCGGTGCAGCAGCACCAGCGACTCCTGAGCAGCCCGGGTGAAGGCGACGTACTCCAGCTCCTCCTCGTCGCCGTCGGCGTACCACTCCCGCAGTGACGGGGTCACGGCGTGCGCGTAGACGTCGGCGGGCAGTTCGTACGGCTGCTCCCGCAGGCGCCCCACCAGCGCGATCGTCGCCGGGAGGTAGACCCGGCTCACCGCTGCCGACACCAGCGCCTCCTGCGATCCGTTCGGATTGCGTACGTCCTACCTGGCCGTGGCGTGCTGGGCCACGCGCCACGCCGGCACTCCTGAGGAGCGGTACGTCAGGCGCCGGCGCGCAGGGTGCGCCCGACCGCGAGCATGGCCGCGAGCCCGCCGACGAAGGTGACGATCATGGCGTTGCGCAGTCGCGAGAACGCCGTGAAGTCGACCATCAGGCGGTCACCCTCGGACAGGCTGCGGACCACGTCGAGCAGCGAGGCGCCGCCGATCCGGGTCAGCACCTCCGTGACGAGCAGCAGCACCCCCGGCAGCGCGCCGGCGAGCAGGTACCACGGCCAGGCCCGGGGGCCGTGACGCCGCAGGAGCACGAAGGCGATCAGCCCTGCCGTCACCCCGCCCACGATCGCCACCGCGTACGCCAGCGACCAACTGGCGTTGACCTGCGAGGCGAGCGTGGCTCCGCCACCGAAGAAGCCCACGAGGCCGGGCTGGACGAAGCCGGCGACGAGACCGAGGAGGAGCACGCCGAAGGTGGCGAGCAGGCTGGAGGCGAGGACCGGGCGGGGCAGCGCCGCCGTGGCGCCGCCGAGCAGCGCGGCCACCCCGACCGTGGCGGCCAGCGCCGCGACCTGTGCGTAGGTCCCGTAGCCGAAGAGCACCAGCCCCGCGCAGAGCCCGCCGAGCACGGCACCGGCCGCGAGCCCGGGAACCAGACGCCGCACGGGCGGCGCGTCGACCCGGGTGCGGACGGTCGCGCCGAGCGCCGCTGCGGCCCCGGCCACCAGGCTCGCCGCCACCAGGTTGGGGAGAGCGAAGGCCGCGGCACCCAGCGCCACGTCCGGATTGTTCGAGTTGCCAAGGACCGAGGCGTTGGCGGTGGCCACCGTCGCCACCAGCCACACGAGCCCGGCGGCGGACACGACGCCGGTTGTGACGAGGCCGACTCGCGGTTCGTCGGGTGAGGCCTCTTCGGTGGCGGTCTGGGCCTGTTCGTCCACGGCTGCTTGGGTCCATCCGGTCGGCGACGAGCAGATCCTAGCCGGACGGGAGTGACCGGCCCGCGCGTACGCCGTCCCGTGCCCCCGGTCGGCGTGGCAGGATGGGCGCGGACCCGTCTCGGGTGGCTGGGCTGGGAAGGCGGGTCTGGAGCTCGACAGTGTCGTCGCGATCCGACGAGGGAGCACGTAATGGACGCCGCCTTCACAGTGCCAGTGCCGGTCAACGAGCCGGTCGCCACCTACGCCCCGGGCAGCCCCGAGCGGGCGTCCCTGCAGCGCCGCCTCGGCGAGCTCGCCTCCGAGCAGGTCGAGCTCACCATGACCATCGGCGGCCGCCAGCGCATGGCGGGCGGTGACCCGATCGACGTGGTGCAGCCCCACCGGCACCGGCAGGTTCTCGGGATCACCCACAACCCGACCGTCGACGACGCCGCGGCGGCGGTGGCGGCCGCGAAGGCGGCGGCAGCCGGCTGGCGCGAGCTGCCGTACGAGGAGCGGGCGGCGGTGTTCCTGCGCGCGGCCGACCTGCTCGCCGGGCCGTGGCGGGACACGCTCAACGGGGCGACCATGCTGGGCCAGTCCAAGACCTGCCATCAGGCCGAGATCGACGCCGCCTGCGAGCTCATCGACTTCCTGCGCTTCAACGTCCACTTCGGACACAAGCTGCTCTGTGACCAGCCGATGTCCAGCCGGGGCACCTGGAACCGGTTCGACCACCGCCCGCTCGAGGGCTTCGTGCTCGCCATCACTCCATTCAACTTCACCGCTATCGCTGGCAACCTGCCGACGGCGCCGGCCCTGATGGGCGCCACCGTGGTCTGGAAGCCGTCGGTGACCCAGAGTCTGGCCGCCCACTACACGATGCGGCTGCTCGAGGCGGCGGGGCTGCCGCCTGGCGTGATCAACCTCGTCACCGGACATGGCCGCACGCTCGGCGAGGTCGCGCTGGCCGACCCCGACTTCGGCGGGCTGCACTTCACCGGCTCGACCGCGACGTTCCGGTCCTTGTGGCGCACCATCGCCGACAACCTGGACCACTACCGGTCCTACCCGCGGATCGTCGGCGAGACCGGAGGAAAGGACTTCGTCATCGCGCATCCCAGCGCCGACGCCGACGCCCTGCACACGGCGCTGATCCGCGGCGCGTTCGAGTACCAGGGCCAGAAGTGCTCGGCCGCGTCGCGGGCATACGTGCCGCGGTCGCTGTGGGAGGGCGGCCTGCGCGACCGGCTCGCCGCCACGGCGGACGGGCTCAGGTACGGCGACGTCGCGGACTTCGGCAACTTCGGCGGCGCGGTCATCGACCGGCGCTCCTTCGACCGGCTGGTCGTGGTGCTCGACCGGTTGAAGAACACTGACGGGTGCACGGTGCTGTCGGGTGGCAGTGGCGACGACGCCGAGGGGTTCTTCGTCCGGCCGACGATCGTGCAGTGCACCGACCCGACCAACGAGGTGTTCATTACCGAGTACTTCGGCCCGATCCTGGCCGTCTACGTCTACGACGACGACGAGTTCGAGGCCACGGTGCGCCAGGCGGAGAGCGCGTCGCCCTACGCTCTGACCGGCGCGTTCTTCGCGACCGACCGGCGGGCCATCGACTGGGCGTCGGAGGCGCTGCGCTACGCCGCGGGCAACTTCTACATCAACGACAAGCCGACCGGTGCCGTGGTTGGTCAGCAGCCCTTCGGCGGGGCCCGGGCCAGCGGCACCAACGACAAGGCCGGTTCCTGGCACAACCTCATCCGCTGGGTGACGCCGCGGGTCATCAAGGAGACGTTCGTGCCGCCCGTCGATTACCGCTACCCCTACATGGGCTGATCAAACCACCGTACGGCTGCTCGACCGTCCGACTTGGACGGTTACCGGCGTCGGTGGTATCGTGCTCGTTTGCCGTCTCTGACGCCTGTACGAGTGGAAGTTGCGTGCGTGAATTCGCCGGTGTCGTAACCCGGTGCCGCGGCCCTCAGGCGTTACGGTCGATCGCGCAGCACGCTCCGACGCCGTGCGCGCCTGCACCTGGGGGAGGAGAGCATGTCGACCCGGTCGAAGGATCGCGAGCTGATCGCCACGACCGCGAACCTCGTCGAGTTCCTGCGCGATGTGGCGATGGCGCGGCAGAAGCGGGTCGTCGATGTGTCCACCTACAAGCAGGTGCAGTGGCTCGACGGCCTGCCCGACGGGGTCCGCGTCGAGCACGACGCCGGCCCCGGGGACACGCTGGTGTCGATCCCCCGGCTGCGGCAGGTTGCGCCGCCCAAGCCGCAGGCAGTGCTCACCGGATTCCTCGACTCCAAGGAGCTGCTCAACTCCGACCTGCGGGAACCGACGCTGCGGGACAAGGGGGCCGGGTACGAGATCGTGCACCAGGACGGGTCGCGAGGTGTGCGAGCCGGCGTCGTGGAGAAGGACGCCGGCGTCGTCGAGGCCTACTACACCTACCTGGATCAGTGGAAGGCGTGGGCGGCCCGCGACCGTAAGCAGAAGCCGTACCGGGACTGGTACGAGGCACTGGCCGAGGCCGCGCACCTCGTGTCCGAGCAGGAGGACCAGTACGAGCTTGTGCTCGGCTTCGGCCTGCTGACCTGGCGTACGCCGGCTGGCACGTTGGTGCGTAACCACCTCTTCACCACCCGCCTACAGGCGGTCATCGATGCGGCCAAGGACGAGGTGCGCCTGGTCATCGACCCCGACGCGGCGACGCGGTCGCAGGACCGTGAGCTGCTCGACGGTGAGACCGGCTACGACCCGACGCGCGTCGAGGCGGTGCACGACCAGATCCGCGACGAGCTGGTGGTAGCGCCGCTCGTCGACGGTGAGAGCCTGGTCAAGACGTGGGCCGACAAGGCGCTCGACGTCGACACTCCGTTCATCCCGGACTGGCGGCCTCAGCCGCCGTTCGCCAGGCGCACGGACGGGCCGGAGGAGGATGACGACCTCCTCGTGCCGCCGGAGGTGCGACTTGCGCCGGCGGTGATCCTGCGCCGGCGGGAGCGCGCGAGCCTGATCGGCTACTACGACGCGATGCTGCGGGCGCTTCGGGGCCCGAAGGCGCAGGCGCCGCTCGGTCTGGGCCAGTTGGTCACGTCGATGGAGGCCGAGGAGCGCCTGGCGTGGCTGGAGGAGGAGGGTGCAGCGAGCGGCGAGGTGCTCGGCGCCGACCCGCTGTTCCCGCTGCCGGCCAACCCCGAGCAGATGCGAATCATGGAGCGGCTGCGCGGCAACAACGGCGTGGTGGTGCAGGGTCCGCCCGGTACCGGCAAGACCCACACCGTCGCCAACCTCATGTCGGCGCTGCTGGCCCAGGGCCAGCGGGTGCTGGTGACGAGCCAGAAGGCACAGGCCTTGCGCGTGCTGCGGGACAAGCTGCCGGCGGAGGTGGCCAGGCTATGCGTCTCCATCACCGACCTCGACCGTGGCGGCTCGGCCGAGCTCGAGGGCAGCGTCAAGGCGATGTCCAACCGGTACGCCAACTTCGACCCGGCAGCGCACGATACCCAGGTTGCGAAGGGCGAGCAGCGTCGCCGCGAGCTGATGGCCAAGGTCGATGAGTTGACCGAGGCCGTCCTGCGCCTGCGCGAGTCGGAGACCCTTGCGCAGCCCGAGGTGGTGCCCGGATACGAAGGCACGCTCACCGAGATCGCCCGCCGCCTTCGCGACGCCGCGCCCCGGTTGGGGTGGGTGCCGGTGCCGCTCCCAGCCGACCTGCGCGGTCCGGCCCTGACCGACGAGCAGGCGCGCGAGTTGCTGCGACTGCTGAGCACGCAGACGCCGCAGCGCCTGGCTCGCACCCGGCAGCGCCCGGTCGCCGTCGATGACTACCCCGCCGTCTCCGACCTGTCGGCCCTGGTGGCGGCGGAGGCGTCGGCCCGGGACGTCGCGGAGCGGGGCGCCACCGAGGTATCCCGCCATCTGTCCAGCTTGGACGGTCAGATGCTCGCAACGCTTCGGAGCCAGGTGGAGAGCGCTCGCCAGCTCACCAGCCTGCTCGGGCTGGCGACCGACGCCGCCGCCTGGAACCTGGACGACTGGGCCGTCCGGGCGATCCGGGACGGCCTGGGCGGACACAACGCGACGCTGTGGAAGCAGATCGCCGACGGCCGGGCCCAGCTTGTCGAGGCCCAGCGTTCGCTGCAGGAGATGGGCTTCCGCGACATCGCCGTCGGTGCGGGCGCGCCGGGCGCGCCGAACGCACGGTTCGGCCTCATCCGGGCCCTGCACGAGCACCTTCAGGCGGGCGGCAAGCTCCGCTCGGCGTTCAAGTCGAGCGAGCAGCGTGAGGCCGAGCCGGTCCTGGAAAGGGCCACAGTGGACGGTCTTCCGGTCACCACGCCCGAGCAGGTGGATCTGCTCTATCGGGCGTTGAAGGCCCAGGCCGCCATGGAGCTGGTCGGCCGCGGGTTCACCATCGTCGGCGCCACCGTGACCGGGGCTCCGGACGAGTCGGTACACCAGTCGGTCGCCCGGGTGGTGGACCTCTACGCGCGGCTGGATCTGGTGCAGCGTTTCCTGGCCGCGGTCACCACCATCCGTACGGCCTTGACCACCACCGAGTCCTTCCTGCCGCTCACCACCCCGGCCGAGTGGCAGGACTTCATCAACGCCCTCGAGGGCGTCCGGCTGCGGCTGGAGACGGACGCCGCCTCGGCCCGGCTGGTCGCCATCGCCGACCGCCTGGCCGAGGATGCCCGGGCCTCCCACGCTCCGCCGGAGCTGGGACAGGCGGCGGCGGCCGTGACCGCCCGCGACGTCGAGGCCTACGCGAGGGCGATGGCGGGCCTGGGGGCGGTGGCGCACGAGATCGCCGAGCAGGCCGCGTGCGAGGAGCTGCTCGGCACGCTCCGGGCCCGGCACCCGGCCCTGGCGGACCTGTTCGAGTCGACAGTAGACAGTCCACAGTGGGCGGAGCGAGTGGCCCACTGGGACGAGTCGTTTGTCTGGGCCCGGGCGAACACCTTCTTTCAGCAACAGCGCCAGGTCGGGCGGGAGCAGCAGCTCGAGGCGGAGCTGACGGACACCCTGGCCCGGCTGCGCCAGGAGGCGGGCACGCTGGCCGCGACCCGAGCGTGGGGGCACTGCCTGCGGCGGATGACCGCGCACCAGGCGCAGGCGCTGCAGTCGTACGAACAGCACATGCGCTCGCTCGGCAAGGGCACCGGCAAGTACGCCGCCAAGTTCCGCGGTCTGGCCCGGCAGGCCATGCGCGAGGCGCGCAAGGCGGTACCGGCGTGGATCATGCCGCTGGACGTGGTGCTGGAGACGCTCGCTCCGATCCGTGACTCGTTCGACGTCGTGATCGTCGACGAGGCCAGCCAGGCCAGCATCGAGGACTTGTTCCTGCTCTGGCTCGCGCCGCGGGTCATCGTCGTGGGCGACGACAAGCAGTGTGCTCCGTCGCAGGTGCGGCTGGGCGAGCTGGAGCCGATCTTCAGCAAGCTGACGTCGTACCTGCCGGACCTGCCGGCCTACCTGCGGGACGCCTTCACGCCGCGGTCGAGCCTGTTCGACCTGCTGCGTACCCGGTTCGGCGCGGTGATCCCGCTGCGCGAGCACTTCCGCTGTATGCCCGAGATCATCGAGTTCTCCTCCCGCCAGTTCTACGCCGACGAGCCGTTGGTGCCGCTGCGCCAGTTCGGCGCCGACCGCCTGCCACCGCTACGGGCCGTGCGGGTGGAGCAGGCCGTGACGGAGGGCAGCAACACCCGGCTGCGTAACCCGGTCGAGGCCGAGGCGATCGTGAGCCAGATCGAGCTGTGCCTCGCCGATCCCGCGTACAAGGACAAGACCATGGGTGTGGTTGTGCTGCAGGGCACCGGGCAGGTGCACCTGTTGCACCGCCTGCTGCTGGAGCGCGTGGACCCCAAGGAGTGGGAGGCGCGGCGGCTGCGGGTCGGCACCCCGCCGGACTTCCAGGGCGACGAGCGCGACGTGGTGTTCGTCTCGCTGGTGGTCGCTGAGAAGCGGGCCGCGATCACCGGTACCGAGTGGCAACGTCGGTTCAACGTGGCGGCGTCCCGCGCCCGGGACCAGATGTGGCTCTTCCACTCCGTGGGGCTGGACCAACTGTCCACAATCGACCTACGCGGGTCGTTGCTCTCGTACGTGCTCAACCCCCCGCCGGCGCTGATCGCCGATCAGCTCACCGACGTCACCCCGGACGAGCCGCACCCGGCGTTCCGGTCCTCGTTCGACCAGCGGGTGTTCTGTCGCATCGCCGCCAAGGGGTTCCACGTCACGCCGCAGGTTCAGGTCAACGGCCGCGGCCTCGACCTGGTCGTCACCGGCGCCAAGGGCCGGCTCGCGGTCGAGTGCGACGGCCAGCACTGGCCCGGAACCACCGAGCAGCACCGGAGCGACCTGGACCGGGAACGCGAGCTGGCCCGCGCCGGCTGGCGGTTCTGGCGGGTGCGCGAGAGCGAGTTCACCTACGACTCCGACGCCGCCCTCGCCTCGCTCTGGACCACGCTGCGCAAGCTCGGCATCACCAAGTACGACCCGGCCGACTTCGTCGGCGTGGCGTCGGCGGCGACGGTGTGGACGCCGACACAACTGTCCACCGTGGAGGGTCTGGACGGGCTCGACGGCGACCTGCCCGAGGAGCTCGACGACGTCTGACCGCCGCCGCCGTGCGGATCGCCCGTCGCCGACCTACTCGCCCTCGCCCTCGTGGTCGCCGTCGCCGTCGTCGGTCGGGGTCGGGCCGCGGCGGCGCAGTTGCTCGACGGTGCCCATGGCCTCGCGCAGGCGGGTGAGCCACTCGTCGCCGTGCTCCCCGACCAGGCGGACGCACCAGGCCAGGGCCTCGGAGCGGGAGCGCGCGACGCCCGCATCGACCAGGGTGTCGAGCACCTGTCGCTCGGGCTGGCGCAGCCGGGTCATGACCGGCGCGGAATAGGTGCTGAACATCTGCCGCGTGTCTCCCGCGACCACCCCCCAGGCGACCTTGCGCCGGTACCGGTGCTCGAGCTGCTGGGCGAGGCGCACCCGGCGGTCGCGGGTCTCCTCCCGGAATGCCGCGATCCGACCCTGCTCGGCGGCTGCCCGGTCAGCCTCGCTCGCGCCGTCGGCCACCGGCGGCGCGGCGAGCGTCCCGACGATCACGATCTCGTCCCGGTCGATCACCACCTCCGGCGCACCGGTGAACCAATCCGTCGGCAGCGCACCGCCGATCCAGGCGACCGCGTCGTCGGTTGGCGGCGGCTCCGCGTGCGCCCCGCCTCGGCCTCGGCCCCATCCCCGCTCGTACATCGCTCGTCCTCCCTTACGCCGTTGCAGTGCTTACAGCATTACACGAGGCCCCGGGCCGCGCCACCATCGGCCCGGAGGCTTCGTGAGTGGATCTCTGGCGACCCGCCCGATCACGCGATCGTGGCCGGCGCGGCGGCGCGTGATCGCGGATGCGACAGTCGCCGTGCGACGGTCCAGTCGGGACAGTGCACTGTGGAATAGATTTGACCAAATCCTGGACACAGAGCCACTTTGATGGCAGCGTAGGCAACATGGCAGACACAGTTAATGCAACCGCGGCCGCTCTGCTCGGGCTGCTGCACGAGGGGCCGATGACCGGTGGCCAGCTCATGGCCGCCGCCGAGCGCCGGCTCGGACCCTACTGGTCGATGACCCGCAGCCAGGTCTACCGGGAGCTGCCGGCCCTGGCCGAGCTGGGCTACGTGAAGCTGGGCAAGCCGGGCCCGCGGGCTAGCCAGCCCTACTCGATCACGCCGGCCGGCAAGCGGGCCTTCGCCCGATGGCTGTCGGAGGAGCCGGGCAGCGAGTCGCTGCGGAACCCGATCGCCCTTCGCGTGGCGTTCGGCTCCCACCACGGCGCGGCCGCGCTCAAGGAGCTCTACGACAAGGCGACCGACGCGCACAACAAGGCGCTGGCCGAGATCCGCGAGCAGGCCCGGCTGGTCAAGGCGGACGGCGACAACTACGGTGCCGCCGCGCTTGAGTTCGCGGTCGGGTACCACCGGGCCGCGCTCGCCTGGCTGAAGTCCGCCCCGACCCGCTGAGCCGACCGACGATCGAGGGGCGCCCGGCGGGCGGCGTCCCCGAACGGTCGGAGCCGTGGCTCCGCCGGTCAAGATCCCTGGCGGCGGTCCAGCGGGGGACAGGGGCAGTGCTCCGGAGGCCGGCTAGGCTTGACAGTCGTGACCACCGCCGATCTTTCCGAACAGCTGACCGATCTCGACGCGACCCTGCGCAACATCGAGGTCGTGCTGGACCTTGGCCGCATGCGCAAGGAGAAGGCGGAGCTCGAGGAGCAGGCCTCGGCCCCCGACCTCTGGGACGACCAGGCCAAGGCACAGACGGTCACCTCGCGGCTGTCCAACGTGCAGAGCGAGATCAACCGGGTCGAGCGCCTGCGGTCGCGGCTCGACGATGCCACCGTGATGCTTGAGCTCGCCGAGTCGGAGTCCGACGCCGGGGCGGCGGCGGAGGTCGCCACCGAGGCCCTGGCCCTGCGCAAGGCGATCGACGAGCTCGAGGTACGCACGCTGCTCTCCGGGGAGTACGACTCCCGGGAGGCGCTCGTCACGATCCGATCGGGCGCGGGCGGGGTCGATGCCGCTGACTTCGCCGAGATGCTGCTGCGGATGTACCTGCGGTGGGCCGAGCGGCACGGTTACCCGACCGACGTCTACGACACCTCCTATGCGGAGGAGGCGGGTCTGAAGTCCGCGACCTTCACGGTCAAGGCGCCGTACGCCTACGGGACCCTCTCAGTCGAGGCCGGCACCCACCGGTTGGTCCGGATCAGCCCGTTCGACAACCAGGGCCGCCGGCAGACCTCGTTCGCCGCGGTCGAGGTGGTGCCTGTGGTCGAGCAGACCGACCAGATCGACATCCCCGAGGACGAACTGCGCATCGACGTCTATCGGTCCTCGGGTCCGGGCGGTCAGGGCGTGAACACCACCGACTCGGCGGTGCGGATCACCCACCTGCCCAGCGGCATCGTGGTGAGCTGCCAGAACGAGCGGTCCCAGCTGCAGAACAAGGCCACCGCGATGGGCGTGCTCAAGGCGAAGCTGCTCGACCGCAAGCGCGCTGAGGAGGCGGCCAGGATGGACGCGCTGCGCGGTGACGTGGCCGGCTCGTGGGGCGACCAGATGCGCTCGTACGTCCTGCATCCGTACCAGATGGTCAAGGACCTCCGCACCGAGTACGAGACCGGCAACCCTGCCGCCACCTTCGACGGCGAGATCGACGCGTTCATCGAGGCGGGCATCCGCTGGCGTCGGCAGCGCGCCCAGAGCCCCGCCTAGACCGTACGAGCTGTCGAGCAGCCGGTTACCTAGCGTGACGGGCACTCGACTGTGATCTGCGCCACCGATCGGTGGAGGCCGTACGAGCGCGCCAGAGTTCGCAGGACCGGCGCGACGCTCGCCACGATGGTTGCCTGCCTCCTGGTTTCGGCGCGTAGACTTCCGACCCGTGATTGCGCTAGAGCACGTGACGAAGACCTACCCGAAAGCCCAGCGCCCGTCGCTCAGCGATGTTTCGGTAGCGATCGACAAGGGCGAGTTCGTTTTCTTCATCGGTCCGTCGGGCTCCGGGAAGTCGACGATCATCAAGCTGCTGCTGCGCGAGATCCAGCCGACCAAAGGCAAGATCATGGTCAACGGCCGGGAGGTCGGCGGCATGCGCTCGTGGCGCATCCCCCACTTCCGGCGCTCGATCGGGTGTGTCTTCCAGGACTTCCGGCTGCTGCCCAACCGCACGGCGTACGAGAACGTGGCGTTCGCCCTCGAGGTGATCGGCAAGACGCAGGCGGTCGCCCGGCGGGTGGTACCGGAGGTCCTCGAGCTCGTCGGCCTCGGCGGGAAGGAGCACCGCTACCCGCAGGAGCTCTCCGGTGGCGAGCAGCAACGGGTGGCGGTCGCCCGGGCGTTCGTGAACCGGCCGTTGATCCTGCTCGCCGACGAGCCGACCGGAAACCTGGACCCCGACACCTCGATTGAGATCATGCGCCTGCTCGACCGCATCAACCGGACGGGGACGACCGTCGTCATGGTGACCCACGACTCCAACATCGTGAACCAGATGCGGCGGCGGGTGGTTGAGATCGAGAGCGGGAAGATCGTCCGCGACCAGCCCCGGGGCGTGTACGGCTAAGGCTGTTCGCCGGGCCCGCGCCGCTCGGCAACAGTTCGATCCCCGCCAATCCCTGCGTTCGTCCACACCCCTGGGAAGGAACTCCCCCCGATGCGTTTCAAGTACGTCCTCAGCGAGGTCATGGTTGGCCTCTGGCGCAACGTGACCATGACCATTGCCATGATCATCACCATGGCGGTATCGCTCACGCTGCTCGGCGCCAGCCTCCTGCTGTACCAGCAGGTCGACCGGATGCGCGACGCGTACAGCGCAGACGTCGAGGTCAACATGTTCTTCCGGGTGGGGGACACGGAGGAGACCAAGCATGCGACGGAGGCGCAGAAGGACGCGCTGGAAGCCGCACTGAGCAGCGACCCTTTGGTCGAGCGGTTCGAGTTCGAGACCAAGGAAGAGGCGTACGACAAGTACTCGGTGCTCTTCGCCTCCACGCCGGACCTGGTGGAGCTGACCAGGGCCGAGGACCTGCCGGAGTCGTACCGGGTCAAGCTCAAGGACCCCAACACGTTCCCGCAGTTCCTCACGAAGTACCGGCCGTTCATCAGCGAGGAGGGCGGCCTGGATCTCATCCTCGATCAGCGCGAACTGCTGGACAAGGTCTTCAGCGTGCTCGGCTCGTTGCAGAAGCTCGCGTTGATCATCTCAGTGGTGCAGGGCGTCGCCGCGCTCATGCTGGTGATCAACACGATCCAGGTCGCCGCCTACAGCAAGCGCCGTGAGGTGGCGGTCATGAAGCTCGTGGGCGCGTCGAACTGGTTCATCCAGGCGCCGTTCGTGCTAGAGGCGGTCGCGGCCGGAATCATCGGCGCGATCCTCGCCTACGGCACGCTTGTGCTCGCGAAGATATATATCTTCGATGGCGCCCTGGCGCCGTTGTCCCAGGTGATCACGGAAGTCCCATGGACAAACGTGAACCTGATGCTGCCGGTGCTGGCCCTGGCCGGCGCTACCGTCAGCTCGGTCACCGGCTGGTTCGCCCTGCGCTTCTATATCAAGGTCTGACTGCGGGGCTCAGCGCTCGGGTCTGATTCTGTTGCTCGCGACTGCGGGCTCGCCAGCGCCCGCTCCTCGAGTTCGCGGTTGAACCCGCGATCACGGCGGGCGCCTGCGCCAGTGGAAGGCACGACCGGCCTGGGCATCACCTACGGCCCGACCGTGCAGCAGATAAGGCAACCTTCCTGATCCCGGTGTGGGGTCTTAGCACGACCATCGAGGTATGACTACACCGATTGATCCTGATGCCTTCAACGCATTCGAGGCCACGGGGTGGGAGGAGCGCGCGACCACCTACCACCGCGTGTTCCTGCCGCTGACGCGACAGCTCATCGAGCCGCTCCTGGATGCTGCCGCGGTCGACGCGCGCAGCCGTGTGCTCGACGTGGGCAGCGGACCGGGGTACGTGGCCGCGGCCGCGGCGGAGCGGGGCGCGATAGCCACGGGAGTCGACGTCGCCTCGGCGATGGTCGCGCTGGCCCGCACGCTTCACGCGAAGGTCGAGTCGCCAGCTGATTCCGCTCCGCAGGCGTCGCTGGAGTTTGTCCAGGGCGACGCTGAGGAACTCCAGTTCGTCGATGGCTCGTTCGACGCGGTGGTGGGCAACTTCGCCATCCCGCACCTCGGGCGACCGGAGCGGGGGGCGGACGAGTTCGCGCGGGTGCTCTCGCGGGGTGGAACGGTGGCCCTCTCGACCTGGGACGTGCCCAGCGCCTCCCGGCTGCCCGGCGCGTTCTATGACGCCGTCCAGGAGGTTGGCGCGCCCTCGCCGGCCAACCTGCCGGCGGGGCCTTCTTTCTACCGCTTCGCCGACGAGGCCGAGTTCGCCCGTCTGCTCCGGGGCGCTGGGTTCGTCGACGTCGCGGTTGGCACGGTCACCTTCACGTACCGCTTCACCGGCGATCTCTACGACTGCCTGGTCGACGGGACCGTACGCGCCCGGGCCCTTGTGTTCGGCCAGCCCGAGGCGACGCAAGCGCGGATCCGGGCGGCTCTCGATCGTCTCTGCGGGCCGTACGCGGCTGACGGTGGGTTCGACTTCCCGATCTCGGTGAAGATCGCTCATGGCCGCAAGCCATGACCAGGCCTGCTCGGTCACCGCGTCGCGGAGGTGATGCCCTGGAACTACTCTCCGGCCAGGGGCGACCAACCCCAGGTTCCGCCCCGAACGAGTGCGCCGAGAAGGAGAAGGTATGCGCCCCACCCGAGCTCAGCCGCGAGCGCGAGGAGCGAACGCCCACGAGCCCCGCGGTCGCGAGCCACGAATGGTCCGTCGCGGTCTGGTCAGGGCCGGTGTCGTCATCGCCGTCGTCGCGACAACCGTGTTCGGCCTCGGCGCTCCGGCCTCGGCCCACGTCTCGGTGACTCCTAGCACGGCCACTCCGGGTGGGGTCGCCGCGCTGACCTTCCGAGTGCCGAACGAGAAGGCGACCGCGAGCACCGCGGCACTGGAGATCGTCCTGCCGGAGGACGCGCCGATCGCCTCCGTGTCAGTGCGGCCGATACCCGGCTGGACCGTCGAGGTGCAGCGCCGGACGCTCGATACGCCGGTGGACGCGGGCCACGGGGCCCAGATCTCCGAGGTCGTGAGCTCGATCACCTGGACCGCGGCGCCCGGGTCGGAGATCGGTCCGGGCCAGTTCCAGGAGTTTGATATCACGGCTGGCCCGCTGCCGGAGATCGAGCAGATCATCTTCAAGGCGCTGCAGCACTACTCCGACGGCGAGATCGTGCGCTGGATCGACGAGCCGCAGGAGGGGATCGACCTGCAGTACCCGGCCCCGGTGCTGCGGCTGCAGCCGGCCGCCGCCGACGCACAGAGCGACGACGGGGCCACCGGCGGGGGCGGCGATGGGAGCGGCGTGGCGCTCGGGTTCGGCATCGCGGGTGTCGTGCTCGGGCTCGCCGGGCTGGCGCTCGGCCTGCTCGCGTACCGCCGATCCACCCTCTCGTCGTAGCGCCACCCGCCGCCGGGGTTTCGCAGTGGACGAGTGAGTACTCACTCAGTTACTCTTTCGGCCGTGAACGCCACCGAGCGGGTTCCGCCCGCTGTTTCGCGCCGGCAGCGGGTGCCGGCATTGTCGCCGGAGGATCGGCGGGCGGCGTTGATCGCCGCCACCATCCCGCTGCTGCGCGAGCACGGTACGGACGTGAGCACCCGCCAGATCGCCGAGGCGGCCGGGGTTGCGGAGGGGACGATCTTCGGGGTCTTCAAGGACAAGGCGTCACTGCTCAAGGCCGCCGTGCTGGCGGCGCTCGACCCGGCACCCCTGCTGCGACAGTTGCGGGCGATCGATCTGGCGCTGCCGCTGCGAGCCCGGCTGGTCGCGGCCACCGCACTGGTCCGAGCGCACGTCGCCGCGCACGGGGCGCTGTTCTTCGTCGTGCGCGGGCAGCTCTTCGCCGGCGACCGGCAGTCGCTGGCTGACCTGATGGCATCGCGGTACCTGATCCTCTACGAGCTCGCGACCCTCATCGAACCGGACGCGAGGCTGCTGCGGCGCAACCCCTCCACGGCGGCGCGCCTGCTCATGTCCCTGATCGGCTCTCCCCGCGGTGCCTTCGGTGTGCTCGACGAACAACTCGACGACGAGGAGGTCGTCTCGGTCGTCCTCGACGGGCTGCTCATACGCCCAGAAGAGCCTGCCTCCTCCAGCGGAGGCACCTTCACCGAGGCAGCGGCCCCGGCGTGACCGACCCATCGGTAGCGGCCCCAACCCACCCACCGGTACCCGACCCATCCGTCACGGCTGCGCTCCGGGAGGCGCTTTGCTGCTCCGGCTCTTGAAAACCCATCTCCGTCCCTATCGGACGGACATCGTCCTCGTGGCGGTGCTCCAGTTCCTTGCCACGATCGCGACGCTCTACCTGCCCACGCTCAACGCTGACATCATCGACGAGGGCGTGGTGACCGGCGACACCGGCCACATCGTCCGCCTCGGCGCCGTCATGCTCGCGGTCACCCTGGTACAGATCGCCGGCAACGTCGCCGCCGTCTACTTTGGAGCCCGTACGGCCTCGGCCCTCGGCCGGGATGTCCGCGCCGCCGTCTTCGGTCGGGTGCAGGAGTTCTCCGCGCGGGAGATCGGCCACTTCGGCGCGCCGTCGCTCATCACCCGCACCACCAACGACGTGCAACAGGTCCAGACGGTGGTGCTGCTGACCTTCACCCTGACCGTCGCCGCTCCGATCATGGGGCTCGGTGGTGTCGTCATGGCGCTGCAGCAGGACGTCCCACTCTCCGCGCTGCTACTGGTCGTGGTACCGCTCCTCGTCGGCGCGATCGCGTTCCTCATCACCCGGTTGCGGCCGCTGTTCCGCGTCATGCAGGATCGGATCGACTCCGTGAACCGGATCGTCCGCGAGCAGTTGAGCGGCATCCGGGTCATCCGGGCATTCGTGCGCGACGAGTACGAGCGGAACCGGTACGGTGTCGCCAACACCGAGCTGACCGATGTGTCACTCGCGGTGGGTCGCCTCATGGCGCTGGCCATGCCGATCGTGATGCTGGTCATCAACGCCTCCAGCATCGCGGTGCTGTGGTTCGCGGCGGGCCGGATCGACAGCGGACAGATGCAGGTCGGCGCGCTGACCGCGTTCCTCATGTACCTCCTGCAGATCCTCATGTCGGTGATGATGGCGACGGTCATGTTCGTCATGATCCCGCGGGCCGAGGTCTGCGCCGAGCGCATCGAGGAGGTCCTCGACACCGAGACGAGCGTGATGCCGCCGGCCGTCCCTGTGACCACTGTGGACGAACACGGCACGCTCAAGCTACGCGGCGTGGACTTCCGTTATCCCGGCGCCGAGGAGCCGGTGCTGCGCGGCGTCGACCTGGTGGCCAGACCCGGGCAGACCACCGCGGTCGTCGGCGGCACCGGCAGTGGCAAGACGACCCTGGTCAACCTGGTGCCGCGGCTGTTCGACGTGACGGCGGGTGAGGTGCTCGTCGATGGGGTGGACGTGCGCGACCTCGACCCCGACCTGCTCTCGGCGATGGTGGCTATCGTGCCGCAACGGCCGTACCTGTTCACCGGTACGGTCGCCTCCAACCTCCGGTACGGCCGGGCCGACGCGACCGACGACGAGCTCTGGCAGGCGCTGGAGGTGGCCCAGGCGCGGGAGTTCGTCGAGCAGATGCCGGGAGGGCTCGAGGCGCCGATCGCCCAGGGCGGCGGCAATGTCTCAGGTGGACAGCGGCAGCGCCTGGCGATCGCCCGGGCGCTGGTCCGACGGCCGGAGATCTACCTCTTCGACGACGCGTTCTCGGCGCTCGACTACGCCACCGACGCGGCGCTGCGGGCCGCGCTCGCGCGGGAGACCGACCGGGCGACGGTGGTCATCGTGGCGCAGCGGGTGGCCACCATCCGCGACGCGGACCGGATCGTCGTACTCGACGAGGGGACCGTCGTCGGCGCCGGCACCCACGCGGAGCTCATGGCCAGCAACGAGACTTATCGCGAGATCGTCCTCTCGCAACTGACCGAGGCGGAGGCTTCACGGTGAGCACGAGGAGTGAGCGCCAGCGAGCCCCGCAGTTGCGAACGAAAGGCGGGCACCGGTGACGCGGCCCCAGACCCTGCCGGCGCCGCAGCAGCGGCCGATGCCGGCCATGGGACCGATGCGCTTCATGGCTGGCGGGATACCGCCGGAGAAGTCGCTGCACTTCGTCGCGTCGACGAAGCGGTTGCTGGGCATGATGCGGCCCGAACGCGGCATCGTCTCCCTGCTCCTGGGCGCTGGTGTCGCGAGCGTCGTGCTCGCGGTGCTCACGCCCAAGCTGCTCGGCTCGGCCACCGACGTCATCTTCACCGGCGTGGTGGGCAAGCAGTTCCCGGCCGGGGTCAGCAAGGAGCAGGTCGTCGAAGGGCTGCGCGCGGCCAACCCTCGGCTGGCCGACCTGGTCGCGGCGCTGCCCATCGTGCCGGGTCAGGGAATCGACACGGGTGCCCTCGGCCGTACCCTGCTGCTGGCCCTGGTCGTCGCCGTCGCCTCGTCGCTGTTCGCGTTGGTGCAGGGCCGGCTCGCCGCGAAGGTCGTGCAACGAACGGCATACCGGTTGCGAGAGCAGGTGGAGGCCAAGCTGTCCCGCCTGCCGCTGCGGTACTTCGACCAGCAGCAGCGCGGTGAGGTGCTCAGCCGGGCCACCAACGACACCGACAACATCGCGCAGACGCTCCAGCAGACGATCAGCCAGCTCGTCACCTCGCTGCTGACGATCGTCGGTGTGCTCGCGATGATGTTCTGGATCTCGCCCCTGCTGGCCGTGATCGCGCTCGTGACCGTACCGATATCGGTCTATACGACGATGCGGATCGGCAAGAAGGCCCAGCCGCAGTTCGTCAAGCAGTGGGCCACGACCGGCGCGCTGAACGGCCACATCGAGGAGATGTACACCGGTCACGGGCTGGTGAAGAGCTTCGGCCAGCAGCGGGCCGCCCGGGCGACCTTCGACGGACACAACCGGCGGCTCTACCAGGCCGGCTTCCGCGCCCAGTTCATCTCGGGCCTGATCCAGCCGGCGATGTTCTTCGTCGGCAATATCAACTACGTTCTGGTGGCGGTGGTCGGCGGGCTGCGCGTCGCCTCCGGAGCGATCTCGCTCGGCGACGTGCAGGCGTTCATCCAGTACTCCCGCAACTTCACCCAACCGCTCACGGCCGTCGCGAGCATGGCGAACCTGCTGCAGTCCGGGGTGGCGTCGGCGGAGCGGGTGTTCGCGCTGCTCGATGAGCCCGAGCAGGAGCCCGACCCGGTAGCCGCGCGGCGTCCCGAGCCGGTGCGGGGAGCCGTACGGTTCGAGAACGTGTCCTTCGGCTACGAACCGGAGCGCCCGCCCGCGGGCGGCTCGGTGGAGAAGGAGGGCAGGCCCTTCGTTATCGAGAACCTCTCGCTGACGGCCGAGCCCGGCCAGACGGTCGCCATCGTCGGGCCCACCGGGGCTGGCAAAACCACGCTGGTGAACCTGTTGATGCGCTTCTACGACGTCAACGACGGTCGGATCACTGTGGACGGTGTGGACATCGCGACGATGAGCCGGGAGGAACTGCGGTCCAGCATCGGCATGGTGCTGCAGGACACGTGGCTCTTCGGCGGCACCATCGCGGAGAACATCGCCTACGGCGATCCCGACGCGAGCCGGGAGCGGGTGGTCGAAGCGGCGCGGACGGCCCATGCCCACCACTTCATCCGCACCCTTCCCGACGGCTACGACACCGTTCTCGACGAGGAGGGGTCGAACCTGAGCGCCGGGGAGAAGCAGTTGCTGACGATTGCCCGGGCCTTCCTCGCCGAGCCCGTGATCCTCGTGCTGGACGAGGCGACCAGCTCGGTCGACACCCGTACGGAAGTCCTTGTCCAGCGCGCGATGAGCTCACTGCGGTCCGGCCGGACCTCGTTCGTGATCGCGCACCGGCTCTCCACGATCCGCGACGCGGACGTGATCCTGGTGATCGAGGAGGGCCGGGTCGTCGAGCAGGGTACGCACGAGACGCTGATCGAGGCGAACGGCGCCTACGCGCGCCTCTACGAGGCTCAGTTCGCTTCGGGCGGCTGGGTGGGGGAGGAGGGCATGGAATTCACAGCGGCGGCATCGGAGGTGTCGTAAGTGGACGATCGGCTTCGGGCGGCGGCCGTATCCGCGCGGGGCTTCATGCCGCCGGAGGAGGGGATCGCGCTCTACCAGGCGGCACTGACAGTGGCATCGCTCGGGCCGCTGCTGGAAATCGGTACCTACTGCGGCAAGTCAGCGCTCTACCTGGCCGCGGCGGCGCGGGAGGGCGGCGGCGTGGTCGTCACCGTGGATCACCATCGCGGGTCCGAGGAGCACCAGCCCGGCTGGGAGTACCATGATCCGTCGCTCGTGGACGCCGTGGTGGGCAGGATCGACACCCTGCCGGTGCTCCGCCGGACCCTCTACGACGCCGGGGTGGAGGACGTGGTCATCGCGGTGGTCGGTGACTCGGCGACGGTCGCGGGCCTGTGGTCCACTCCGCTGGGCATGGTATTCATCGACGGCGGCCACACCGAGGATGCGGCCCAGCGTGACTACGATGCCTGGGCTCCAAAGGTCGTGGCGGGTGGGCTGCTCGTCATCCACGACGTCTTCCCCGACCCCGCCGACGGCGGCCAGGCACCATACCATATCTACCTCAAAGCCATCCACAGTGGACACTTCGCCGAGGAGCTTGTCAACGGATCACTGCGCGTACTCCGGCGCACGTAGCCGCACTCGCGCCCCGGCCCGGCGTCGCCAACCGCTCCGGTCGACATCGGCGGCAATCTCTGCCGATGTTGACATTTTTGCCGGAGGCGATAGCATGCGCGGGCACGGAGGTCCTGATGGCCAAGAGCGTCCCGGAGCATTGGTCCCGCGCCTGGCGGCTGCTGGCCGCCGCGTCAAGTATCGTGGTCGCCGCGTCCGGCGCCGTCGCCGCTGGTGGCTGCTCGACGCCTCAGGTCCCGGCCGCGGGCGGCAGCACACCCAGTCCCACCGTCGGAGCTGACGGCAGCGCCGCCTTCGCCGGTGAGCTGGTCAACACCTTGACCGAGATCGGCGCGGTCCGGGCGGTGGCGTGGTCCCCGGACGGCACCCGGCTCGCCACGGCGAGCGGTCACGTCCTCAGTGGCGATCACGCCGCGCACGTCTGGGACGTCGCGACGGGGACGGCCATCCAGACCTTCAATCATTCCGCGCGGGTGACTGTCGCGTGGTCACCCGATGGCACACTGCTCGCGATCGCCAGCGACGACAACACCGTCATGACGGTTGATGTCGCCACCGGTGAGCCCGTGCACAGCTTCGTCGGCCACACCGTCGGCGTGGCGGCGGTGGCGTGGTCCCCCGACGGCAGCCGACTGGCCACCGCCCGCGGGGACCGCTCGGGCAACGACTACACGGCGCGGATCTGGGACGCAGGGTCCGGCGGGACCATCCACCTGCTCGACCACGGGGCCCCGGTACAGGCTCTGGCGTGGTCGCCCGACGGTGGCCGGCTCGCCACCGTCAGCGGCACGACCATCGAGATCTGGGACGCGGCCACGGGGGAGCCCATCCATACCCTCATCGGGCATACCGGTTGGGTGTACACGGTGACCTGGTCGCCGGACGGCACGCGGCTCGCCACCGCGAGCGACGACAAGACGGCGCGGATCTGGGACGCCACATCCGGCGTACCGGTCCACACCATCGCCGGTCACCTCGGCTGGGTTCTGTCGGTGGCCTGGTCGCCCGACGGCGCCCAACTCGCCACCGTCAGCGCCGACAACACCGCCTGGGTCTGGGACTCGATGACCGGCGCGGCCATCCACACCCTCGCCGGCCATACCGACATCGTGACCGCGCTGTCGTGGTCACCGGAGAGCCTTCGGCTCGCCACCGCGAGCCGTGACGGCACCGCCCGGGTCTGGGATGCCACCACGGGCGAGCTCGTCTACACCCTCGCCGGCCACACCGACGAGCTGCGGACGGTGGCCTGGTCGCCCAACGGCACCCGACTTGCCACCGGGAGCGTCGACGGCACCGTCCGCATCTGGGCGTGACTCAGCGTCGTACATCGGATGTCAGGTGTCGGGTGTCAGGAAGGGACCCTTCCTTGCATCGAAGGGCAGGCGTCGCAAGCGGTGGCGAGCTCATCCGGTGCGACCCGTAGGCCCGTGCCCGTGAAGACGTGCGTGGTGACTGGGTCGCCGGTGAGCATCGCCGAGGCGAGCAGGACGGCGCCAGCGGTCCACGTGGTGCGCTCCTCCGGCCAGAACGCGTCGTCCGGGTACACGTACCCGGTCCAGTAGGAGCCGTCGTCGGTGCGCAGGTGCTGCACGTCGGCGAAGATCTGCGCCGCCCGGGCGCGCTCGCCGAGGGCGCACAGCGCGAGCACCAGTTCGCAGGTCTCCGCCCCGGTGACCCACGGATGGTCGTTCACGCAGCGCACGCCGAGCCCGGGCACCACGAACTCGTCCCAGCTCTCCTCGATGCGTTGCGCGGCGGCGGGTCCGCGTAGCGCACCACCGAGGATCGGGTAGTACCAGTCCATGGAGTACCGGTCGCGCGGTGAGAAGCTCTCGGCATGCGCCGCGACCGCGTGGCCGAGCGTGGCGGCGGCGAGTTCCCAGTCCGGCTGGGTCTCGCCGCGCAGCCGCGCCAGCTCGAGCGCGCATCGAAGACTGTGGAACATGCTCGCGCAGCCGGTGAGCAGCGACTCGGTGGCCGGCGTGCCGTCGGGGGAGCGGGCCCACCGGATCTCGCCGCCGGGTTGCTGCAGTCCGAGGACGAAGTCCATCGCCGCCACCACGGTCGGCCACATGCGGTCGAGAAACGCGTGGTCTCCGGTGGTCCGTACGTGGTGCAGCAGCCCGACCGCGACGTAGGCGGAGAAGTTGGCGTCCCGCACTGGGTCGTCCACAATAGACCCTCCCCGCCCGGGACCCGCCCCGCCGGAAGGACGGTAGGAGCGGCACCACGACCCGTCGGGGTTCTGCGTGTCCCGCAGCCAGAGATAGGCGGCATCGGCCTGGTCGTGCCGGCCCGCCACGTCGAGGCCCATCGCCGACTCGACGTGGTCCCACGGGTCGGTCTGTCCACCCGGGAACCACGGGATCGCACCGTTGCCCAGTTGAACCGCGGCGATGGCGGCGCCGGTCGCCTCGACCTCCACCCGCATGAGTCCACTGTGGAGTTCCCTCATGCGGGCTTGACCAGGTACAGGACAAGGCTCTTGCCGAGCACCGGGTTGAGCAGGCGTTCCGTTCTCCTGGTCCACCATGGCCCCCGCATGATGTCGTGGACGAGCAACTGGTGGTATAGGCGGACCGGGAGCACCCGGTCATTGTCCGGGCCGAACAGACACTTGAGCCACCAGTACGGCGAGTGCAGCGCGTGCGCGTGATGGCCACCGACATCGACGAGGCCGGCCGCCCGCAGGCGGTCGAGCAGCTCGTCGCCGCGATAGATGCGCACATGCCCACCCTCGTTTTCGTGGTAGGCGTCCGACAGCGCCCAGCAGATCCGCTCCGGCCACCAGCGGGGGACGGTGACGGCGAGCCGCCCGCCGGGGCGGAGCACCCGGACCGCCTCGGCGATGGCGGCCCGGTCGTCCGGGATGTGCTCGAGGATCTCGGCGGCGATGACGACGTCGAAGGCGCCGTCGTCGAACGGCAGGCAGTACGCGTCCGCCCGTACGGCCGCCGCGGCAGCCTTCGGGGGAACCTCACCCGCCGCCCGCATGGCGTGCAACATCGACGCGACGCCCCCGAGATCGCCCGCGTCGAGATCCAGGGCGACGACCTCCGCCCCCCGCCGGTAGCACTCGAAGGCATGCCGTCCCCCGCCGGCACCGAGATCGAGCACGCGCTCGCCCGGCGAGATCGGGAATCGCCCGAAGTCCACGGTCAGCACGGATCACGGCCCCAGTCGGGGAGAAATCGCCGCCCGCCCCTGGGCGCGATGCTCGGCGACGGCCCGCCGGTAGACCTCGGCCGTACCGGCGGCGGCCGCGCGCCAGGTAAAGCGCTCCACCACCCGCGTGCGCCCCGCCCCGCCCAGCCGCCCGGCGAGCTCGGGATCGTCCAGGACCCGCCCGATCGCCCCGGCGAGGGCCTGCGCATCGCCCGGCGGCACGTGCAGCGCCGCATGGCCGTCGGGGCCGACCACCTCGGGCAGCGCACCCCCTGTGGTCACGACCAGCGGTGTGGCGCAGGCCATCGCCTCGATGGCGGGCAGCGAGAAGCCCTCGAAGAGCGACGGCACCACCGCGACCTGCGCGCTGCGCAGGTGGTGTACGAGTTCGGCGTCCGACACCCGACCGGTGAACCGGACGGCACCCACCAGGCCGTACCGGTCGACGACGTCGAGCACGGGCCCGCCGCGCTTCGCATTGCCGATGACGACCAACTCGACCGGCCGTTCCGTCCGTACCTTGGCGATCGCCTCGACCAGGACGGCCAGCCCTTTGAGCGGCACGTCGGCGCTCGCGGTCGTGACCACCCGCCCGGGCACGCGGGCCACGGACGGGTCCGGCGAGAACTGGCTGGTGTCGGTGCCCACCGGCACCACGGTCTGGCGGTGCGGCGCGACGCCGAGGTGCTCGGTGTTCTGTGCCGCCGAGGAGTGCGAGACCGTGATGACGTGGCGCAGCCGCCGGGCGACGCGGCGTTGCATCGTGGTGAAGCCGTACCAGCGGCGCAGCGAGATCCGGCGGGCGCGGGTCGCGGCGGCGAGCTCGATGTCGCGGTCGACCTGGATCGGGTGGTGCACCGTCGTCACCAGCGGGTGGCGGACCCCGAGCATGCCGTAACCCAGCCCCTGGTTGTCGTGCACCACGTCGAAGGCCTGCCCGGCGGCGGCGAGCCACCGGCGGGCCCGCAGCGAGAAGGTGAGCGGCTCGGGGAAGCCGGCGGTCATCATCACGCCGACCTCGAGCACGTCGATCCAGTCGCGGTACTCCTGCCGGCGCGGCATGCGGAAGGGGTCCGGCTCCCGGTAGAGATCGAGGCTGGGCATCTTCACCAGCGCCACGCCGTCGTCGAGCGACGGGTAGGGCGGACCGGACAGAACGGTCACCTCGTGGCCGAGGCGGTTCAGCTCCCGGCTGAGGTGCCGTACGTAGATCCCCTGACCACCGCTGAAGGGGTTCCCCCGGTACGTGAGCAGGGCCACCGCCAATGATCCGTTGCTCGCGACTGCGGGGCTCGCTAGCGCTCGCTCCTCGCGCTCGCCGCTGGATTCTGCCTCCGGGCCTTTGCGGCCCTGCGGCCCAATCCAAGGCGCCGCCAAGGATTCTGCCTCCGGGCCTTTGCGGCCCTGCGGCCCCATCCAAGGCGCCGCCATCTGGTCCACCGCGACCTCCGTTCTCTCCCGCCCATGGCGGCGCCGTCCGTGCCGGCGGTGGACCAATTCTCGGTTGACATGATCGCGACTCGGCCGCCGCGTGGAGTGACCTTAGCCACTACCCGGGCTCGAAGCGAACCCAAACGCGATCTTGATAATCGTCCCAATTGGACGATTGTGGGCTCAACCTAACGCGGTCGTTTCGTGACTCTGCGTATATATCGGCCCTTACGGCGCGCTCGTAGTTGATCGTGGTTCGACGATGTCTCAGATCGGGCGGATTTGCGTTACCGCAGGTCAGGGCCTATGCGGGGAATCCCTTGTCGCGTCTCAGGGCCGTGCCGACCCGATATCGGCTTGATAACGGCATCTGTACGCCCCAACCGCAGGGTGTAACAGTGTGGAGACCTCACACCCCCGTGTGCCTTGAGGAGGCTACTTCATGCGTGGGAGAACCCCATTTAGGTTGGCGATCGGCACCGCTGCCGTCGCCCTGCTGGCGGCCGGTTGCACGACCACGCCGCCGGCTGAGGAACCGACCGGCGGAGGCGAGCTGCGTATCTACGCCTCGGAGCCGGCCTTCCTCTTGCCGCCATCGGCCGACGACGAGCCGTCGATCTATGTGATCCGTCAGCTCTACCGCGGTCTGGTGACCTACAACGCCGAGACTGGTAAGGACGAGCTGGACCTCGCCGAGTCGATCGAGTCCGAGGACGGAGTCACCTGGACCATCAAGATTCAGGAGGGCCACACCTTCACCAACGGTGAGCCGGTCAACGCTGACTCGTTCATCCGCGCGTGGAACTACGCGGCCTACGGCCCGAACGCCCAGAACAACGCGTACTTCATGAGCAAGATCGCCGGCATCGACGAGGTCTCTGGCGAGGAGCCCGAGGCCGAGGAGCTGTCTGGTCTCACGAAGGTCGATGACTACACCTTCGAGGTTGAGCTGACCGAGGCGTTCGCCGCCTTCCCGGCCACCGTCGGCTACTCGGGCTTCTTCCCGATCGCCGAGGAGTGCCTCAACGACATGGACGCCTGCAACGAGGTCCCGATCGGCAACGGCCCGTACAAGATCGACGGCGCCTGGGAGCACGACGAGCAGATCGTCCTGGTCAAGAACGATGACTGGAACGGCACGCCCGGCCAGGCTGACAAGCTGATCTACACGATCTACGCGGACGTCGACGCTGGTTACGCGGCCTTCCAGGCCGGTGACCTGGACGTCATGTACACCATCCCGCCGTCGGAGTTCAAGAACGCGCAGGCGGAGTTTGGTGAGCGGCTGTACACGCGGCCCAGCAACTCCTTCACCTACATGGGCATCCCGATGTACAACCCGAACTTCGAGGATGTCCGGATCCGCCAGGCCCTGTCGATGGCGATCGACCGTCAGGCGATCATCGACGCGGTCTTCGACGGTCGGTTCTTCGTCGCCCAGGGCGTCGTGAGCCCGAACTTCGACGGCTACCGGCCGGGCGTCTGCGAGTTCTGCGAGTTCGACCCCGAGGCGGCGGCTGCGCTGCTCGAGGAGGCTGGCGGCTGGCAGGGCGGGCCGATCGAGCTGTGGGCGAACGCCGGTGCCGGTCACGACGCCTGGGTGCAGGCGGTCGGCGACCAGCTGAAGGAGAACCTCGGTATCGACTACACGCTGCGGATCTCGCTCGAGTTCCCGGAGTACCTCGAGACCGCGGGTAACCAGGGCTTCACCGGCCCGTTCCGCCTCGGCTGGGGCCCGGACTACCCGGTGCTCGAGACCTACCTCGGCCCGCTGTACGGCACCGGTGGCTCGAGCAACAACTCGGGCTACTCGAACCCGGACTTCGACGACCTGGTCGCCGAGGGCAACGCCGCGTCGTCCACTGAGGACGCCATCGGCTTCTACCAGCAGGCAGAGGACATCATCGTCGAGGAACTGCCCATCCTCCCGATGTGGTTCGGCCAGACCGCGGCGGTCTACGCCGAGACTGTCGACAACTTCGTCTGGAACCCGATCTCGGGTGCGGCCTACGCTGAGATCACGCTGGTCCAGGAGTAACCCGCTCGGCAGTACGATCCTGCAACACAATGGCGTGGGGGGCGCGGGGGCACCCCCCCCCCCCCCCCACCCCCCCCCGGACCGGGCCCCCCGGGGGGCGGTACAGAGCG
>JBQGBY010000067.1:0-62887 GCA_052038195.1 Micromonosporaceae bacterium
CAGGTACTGCTTCACGGGTGGCTGGGCGGGGGAGGAGGGCAGGTCCTGCTTCACGGGTGGCTGGGCGGGGGAGGAGGGCAGGTCCTGCTTCACGGGTGGCTGGGCCGGGTGAGAAGGGCAGGTCCTGTGGCCTGAGCCCTGGTGCTGGCGGCGCCCGCACTACGATGCGGCGGTGAGCTCCGACTGCCTGTTCTGCGGGATCGTCGCGGGAGAGGTCCCGTCGACAGTGGTGCATGAGACGGACCAGATCCTGGCGTTCCGCGACATCAAGCCGCAGGCGCCGACACACGTGGTGGTGATCACGAAGGCACACCACGCCGACGCGGCGTCGCTCGCCGAGGCCGACCCCGCGCTCGCCGGTGCCATGCTCGCGGCCGCGGGCGCCGTGGCGGCGCAGGAGGGGGTGGCCGAGTCCGGCTACCGTCTGGTCTTCAACACCGGGCGCGGCGCGGGGCAGAGCGTGTTCCATGTGCATTGCCACCTGCTGGGCGGGCGCCCGTTCACCTGGCCGCCTGGCTGATCCGTGTCGGACCGGCCGCTGCCGGCCTGGGACGGGCCGGGCGTGGTGACGTTGCCCGGCGGGGCCCGCGTGCGAGGGCGGCGGCTCACCGACCCGATCACCCCGGCTGACTTCGCCCTGGTGCTGGCGAACGGACCCGTCCCGGCGTGGCCGTACCGGCGGATACGGTGGCCCGACTTCTGGGTCCCACTCGACGCGGCCGACGCGGTGGACGCGTTGCGGGAGGCGCACCGCCGGGCCTACGCGGGCGAGCGGGTTGAGATCGCGTGCCGCGGGGGCGCCGGCCGTACTGGCACGGCCTTGGCCGCCCTCGCGGTGCTGGACGGTCTGGCGCCGGACGCTGCGGTCGCCTGGGCCCGCGTGGCCTACCGGCGTGGCGCCGTCGAGACACCCTGGCAACGGAGGTGGCTGCGCCGGCTCAACCGACGCGGTGACCTTGATTGAGCTACATTTCTCCATAACGACACTATGAAATTCGTGGTTGTGGTTGCGCTCCGGACCAGACTGGGCCAGGGTCTAAATAGGGCTGTGAGTCGATGTGCCGCCCGTCCCGCGGCCGCTCACAGCGAAAGGTGCTGCCATGACCAAGCCACCTCGAAGTCATCCACGGCCGCGCGGCGGAGTCAGCCGTCGCGGATTCCTGGGTGCGGGCGTCACCGCCGCCGGAGCTGTCGCCGTCAGTGCGGTTCCGGCGATCACCGGCGCGGACGCGGCCACGGCCGCGACCCTCACTCCGGCCGATCGGTTCGGTCGGATGTTCCCCGACCTCCCACCATTCATCCCGGCTGATGACCGGCGTCGGGCCGCCCTGGCCGACATCGGCAAGCCGGGCGGGATCATGGATGCGCGTGATCCCCTCGAGGTAGGACCGATCCGGCTCATCACCGAACCGGCGCTCAGCCCGAACAACCGGGACAACCCCAACCACACGGCGGGCATCACCTTCCTCGGCCAGTTCCTCGACCACGACATGACGTTCGACACGACGTCGCAGCTTGGTGTGCCGACCCCACCCGAGTCGATTCAGAACGCACGGACGCCATCGTTGGACCTCGACTCGGTCTACGGCGGCGGACCAACCGCGAGTCCGCATCTCTACCAGGCGGACCGGATCAAGCTGCGCATCGAGTCCGGCGGTCTCTTCGAGGACCTGCCGCGCATGTCCAACGGGGCCGCGATCATCGCCGATCCCCGCAACGACGAGAACGCCATCATCGCGGGCATCCAGGCAGCGATCATCCTTGCCCACAACCGCGCGGTCGACCAGCTCGCCCAACAGGGCGTGCCGACGTTCCAGCTGTTCACTCAGGCGCGGCGGCTGATCACCTGGCACTACCAGTGGATCATCCTCAATGAGTTCCTGCCCGCGATCATCGGGTCGTCGATGACCCAGCAGATCCTCACCCAGGGCCGGCGCTGGTACCGGCCCGAGCCCGGTCCGGCCTTCATCCCGGTCGAGTTCCAGGGCGCCGCCTACCGGTTCGGCCACAGCATGGTCCGGCCGTCGTACCGGCTCAACCTCGCCGGCAACCTTGACGGAACGCCGTTCTTCGGGTTCATCTTCGACCCGGCCGGCGAGAACCAGGCCGACCCCGTGGACCTGCGTGGTGGCCGCCGAGCCCGGCGCCGGTTCGTGGGCTGGCAGACCTTCTTCGACTTCGGAGGCGACCAGACCCAGAACGTCCGGCCGAACAAGCGCATCGATACCAAGATCTCGACGCCGCTGTTCAACCTGCCACTCGGCGCTATCGCCAGCGGCGACCTGCCGACCGCGTTGCCGCAGCGGAACCTGCTGCGTCACCTCACCTGGGGGATCCCGGCGGGTCAGCGCATCTCGCAGGTGATGGGTTTCCCCATGCTCCATCTGCAGGAGTTGGCGCACTACGGTGTCGCGCTCGAGAACCAGACTCCACTGTGGTACTACGTGCTGGCGGAGGCGGAGCGCGCGGACGGTCTGACGCTTGGCCCCACCGGTGGGCGCATCGTGGGCGAAGTCTTCATCGGCCTGCTGCAGCTGGACCCGAACTCGTACCTGCGGGTACAGCCCACGTGGCGACCCACGCTGCCGAGCACGACTCCCGGCACCTTCCGGATGGCTGACCTGCTGCGCTTTGCCCGCGTGGACCCGGCGAGCCGGGGCCAGTGAGACGCCGGACCCGGTCGCGCAACCAGGGGGTGACTACCTGACCCAGGCCGTCCTGCAGAAGCCACGAAACCACGGCGATCGACCGGTTCGTCCGGGACGGACATCCCCCGGTACCGGCTGCGCGTTTCCTGACGCCCGTGGCGACCGTCCACAGTGGGCAGTGTCCCTCAACCGTGCCGAGTAACCGGTGACGCTGGCGCGCTCAGGCTCGCCAGCGCTCCGGTCGCGGCCGGCACGCGTTGCTTCCGGCTGCCCGCGCTGCGCCGACCGGCCGACGGGCCGAGCGACCGCCGACGGGCCGAGCGACCCTCGCCGTCGGCGGGCGAGGGCCGCCGTCGGCCGGCGAGGCGGGTGGCTGCTGCCCACCGCTTGCTGCGGCGAACGCTGACCCGCTGGGTACTCCCGGCGCCGTATGGGCGTTATGTCCCGTAAGCCGTCGCCGGAAGTCGGTCGCCGCGGCAGTTAGGATTGGAACTCGGATTGTCTTGCACCCGGGCCGCCGGCGCGGGAAGGCAACCAACGACTGGGAAGGATGTGGTCCAGGCCGTACGGCCGACCTATGACCGGTAGCCCACCAGACGCGGCGGAACTGACTGCCAGTGTGCCGAGGGGCACAGGAGACACCGCCCGCGTGCAGACCAAGATCACTGTTGCGGATCCGAAGCTGATGGTGAACCTGCTCGGCTCCCATGACGAGATCCTCAAGCTGATCGAGCGCACGGTGCGCAGCGACATCCATGTCCGGGGCAACGAGATCACCATTTCGGGCGCGCCCGCCGACAACGCGAAGGCGGAGCGGATCTTCGCTGAGCTGATCGAGCTGGTCGAGAAGGGCGGGACCCTGACCGCGGACGCCGTTCGACGTACCGTGGGCATGCTCGAGCAGGGCGGAGCGGAGCGGCCCGCCGACGTACTGACCCTCAACATCCTGTCCCGGCGCGGCCGGAACATCCGGCCGAAAACCCTCGGCCAGAAGCGCTACGTCGACGCGATCGACAAACACACGGTCGTCTTCGGCATCGGGCCGGCCGGTACCGGCAAGACCTACCTCGCCATGGCGAAGGCCGTGCAGTCACTGCAGTCCAAGCAGGTCAACCGGATCATCCTTACCCGGCCAGCGGTCGAGGCCGGCGAGCGGCTCGGGTTCCTGCCCGGCACACTCTTCGAAAAGATCGACCCATATCTCCGCCCACTGTATGATGCGCTGCATGACATGATCGACCCTGACTCGATTCCCCGGCTGATGGCGAATGGGACGATCGAGGTCGCTCCCCTGGCGTACATGCGGGGCCGGACACTCAACGATGCGTTCATCATTCTCGATGAAGCTCAGAATACGACCCCCGAGCAGATGAAGATGTTTCTCACCCGGCTCGGCTTCGGCTCCAAGGTCGTGGTCACCGGCGATGTCACCCAGGTGGACCTTCCCGGCGGAACCCGCAGCGGCCTGAAGGTCGTGCGGGAGATCCTCGACGGGGTGGAGGACGTGCACTTCGCGGCCTTGTCCAGTGCCGACGTGGTGCGCCACCGGCTGGTCAGCGACATCGTCGATGCCTACGCCCGGTGGGATGCCGCGCAGGAGGCGAGCCAGCCGCCCATCCGGGCGGTACCCGGTCGGGGCGCGCACCCCGGGCCCGCCGGCCGCAGCGCGCGCCGACGTTAACCTGTGCACGGGGGTACCCGCATGTCCATCGAGATCGCCAATGAGTCCGGCACCGACGTCGATACCGACGCGGTACTGGACTGCGCTCGGTACGCGCTCGACGAGATGGGCGTGAACCCACTCGCCGAGCTGTCCATCCTGCTCGTGGACGTCGCGTACATGGCGGAGTTGAACCACCGGTGGATGGGCGGCGAGGGCCCGACCGACGTGCTCGCCTTCCCCATGGAGGAGGGCACCATCGATCCCGGACCGCAGGACCTCGCCGGCGGCGAGCCGACGCTGCTGGGTGACGTGGTGCTCTGCCCTGAGGTCGCCGAGAAGCAGGCCCAGGGCGTCGGCCACTCGGCCGCCGACGAGCTGCACATGCTCACCGTCCACGGCGTGCTGCACCTGCTTGGCTACGACCACGCCGAGCCCGACGACGAGCGGGAGATGTTCTCCCTTCAGGCCAAGCTGCTCGACGGCTGGCGCGCCACCCGACATCCCTGACTCCCGGGGCCGACGTGCATACGACGACACTGATCCTCATCGCTGCCGGACTGGTGGTGCTCGCTGGCTTTTTCGCCATGTCCGACGCCGCCGTCTCGACGGTCTCCCCCGCCCGCGCGGGCGAGTTACATCGCGAGGGCGTGCGCGGGGCGCGGGCGCTGCAGGCGATCGCAGCCGATCCACCCCGGTACACCAATCTGCTGCTGTTGCTGCGGTTGATCTGTGAGCTCACCGCCACGACGCTCGTCGCGCTGGTTCTCATCACGGCGATCGACACGGGCTGGGTCGCGGTGCTCGTCACCGCCGTCAGCATGGCGGTGGTGAGCTTCGTGGTGGTCGGGGTGGGCCCACGCACCATCGGTCGGCAGCACGCGTACGCGGTGGGCCGGTTCGTGGCGCCGCTCGTGCACCGGCTTGGCCGGGCGCTCGGCCCCCTGGCCACGCTGCTCATCTCGATCGGCAACGCGGTGACCCCCGGTCGGGGCTTCCGCGAGGGGCCGTTCGCGACGCAGGTCGAGCTGCGCGAGCTGGTGGACCTCGCGGAGCAGCGCGGCGTGGTGGAGCACGGCGAGCGCGACATGATCCATTCCGTGCTGGCGCTGGGCAAGGCGATCGCCCGCGAGGTCATGGTGCCGCGTACGGAGATGCTCTGGGTGGAGGCGCACCAGTCGGCCGGCGAGGCGCTCGCGCTCGCGCTGCGGTCCGGCTTCTCCCGGCTGCCGGTGATCGGCGAGACGATCGACGATGTGCTGGGCATCGTCTATCTCAAGGACCTGGTCCGGCGGACCCGGGCCGATGGGGAGGAGATCGAGGTCGCCGAGGTGATGCGCCCCGCGACGTACGTGCCGGAGTCCAAGCACGTCGACGACCTGCTGGGGGAGATGCAGGCCGCGCGGACTCATATAACGATTGTTGTCGATGAGTACGGTGGGACGGCCGGCCTGGTCACGATCGAGGACATCCTCGAGGAGATCGTCGGAGAGATCACCGACGAGTATGACGTGGAGCGCCCGCCGGTGGAGCGCCTCGACGCTGACCGGATCCGGGTCAGCGCCCGACTGCCGGTGGAGGATCTCGGCGAGTTGTTCGAGGTCGAGCTGCACACCGAGGACGTCGAGACAGTGGCCGGCCTGCTCGCTCAGGCGCTGGGCCGCGTGCCGATCCCCGGCGCGGCCGCGACCGTCGGCGGGCTGCGGCTGGAGGCCGAGGGCACCACGGGCCGGCGTAACCGCATCGACGCGGTGCTCGTCACCCGCCTTCCCACCGGTGAGGGCAACCAGCCGGACCAGCGGACCGGTAATGGTCCCAACCACGGCAACGCCCGCCCACACGAGTTCCGTGACGAACAGAGGCAGATCGCCAATGCCCGATGACACCCTCGAGGGTGAGGACGCCAAGCTCGTTACGCTTGCCCGCGCCGCCCGGGCCCGGGTCGGCGCGGTCGAGGGCGCGGCCGTACGCGACCAGGACGGTCGCACCTATGCCGCCGCCACCGTGGTGCTGCCCTCCCTCAGCCTCTCCGCCCTGCAACTCGCGGTCGCGACCGCGGTCGCCTCGGGGGCCCGCACGCTGGAGGCGGCCGCCGTCGTCACGGAGGCGTCCACTGTGGACACCGCCGGGTACGCCGCGGTGCGGGACATCTCGATCGTGGCCCCGGTGTACGCCGTGCGGCCCGACGGCACCCCGTTCGGCACCCTGGTCGGACCAGTGTGAGCACGAGGAGCGAAGCGGAGCGGAGCACCGCAGTTGCGAACGGATGGCTGGCACTGGTGAGCACGAGGAGCGAAGCGGAGCGGAGCACCGCAGTTGCGACCTAAAGAGGCTGGCAGAGTGAGTGACGAGCCGCCGTTCCGGGCGGGCTTCGTCTGCGTCGTCGGCCGGCCCAACGCGGGCAAGTCCACGCTGACCAACGCGCTCGTCGGGCAGAAGGTCGCCATCACGAGCAGCCGACCGCAGACCACCCGCCACGTCGTGCGCGGAGTACTGCACCGGGCCGACGCCCAGCTCGTGCTCGTCGACACTCCGGGGTTACACAAGCCGAAGACGTTGCTCGGTCAGCGGCTCAACGACCTCGTCCACCAGACGTGGAGCGAGGTCGATGTGATTGGTCTCTGCGTGCCCGCCGACGAGGCGGTGGGCCCCGGCGACCGGTTCATCGCCGGCGAGCTCGCGTCGTTGAAGGCGACCGTTGTCGCGGTGGTGACGAAGACGGACCTGGTGCCGCGCCCGCGCCTGGCCGAGCAACTGCTCGCGGTGTCGCGGCTGGCCGAGTTCGCCGACGTGGTGCCGGTCTCCGCGGTCACCGGTGAGCAGCTTGACGTGCTCGTGGACGTGCTGGCGCGGCATCTGCCGGTCTCCCCGCAGCTCTACCCCGACGACATGATCACCGACGAGCCGGAACAGGTGATGGTCGCTGAGCTGATCCGCGAGGCGGCGCTGGAAGGGGTCCGCGACGAGCTGCCCCATTCGATCGCCGTGGTGGTGGAGGAGATGTTCCCGGCCGAGGGGCGGGACGATCTCATGAAGATCTACGCCAATATCTACGTTGAGCGACAGAGCCAGAAGGCCATCGTCATCGGAGCCGGCGGGTCGCGGTTGCGCGACGTGGGTACCCGCGCCCGTACGGGCATCGAGTCCCTCCTCGGCACGCGCGTCTACCTCGACCTGCACATACGGGTCGCCAAGGAGTGGCAACGCGACCCTCGGCAGCTGCGCAAGCTCGGCTTCTGAGCCCGCCGGTTCGGGCGGCCCAACCGACGGGCCGGATAATGGGTCGGTGCCCGTACGGCTTCCCCTCTACCGCGACGACGCGGTGGTGCTGCGTGTGCAGAAACTCGGGGAGTCCGACCGGATCATCACGATGCTCACCCGGCGCCACGGGCGGGTCCGGGCCGCCGCGAAGGGGATCCGCCGTACCCAGTCCCGGTTCGGGGCCCGCCTGGAACCCTTCGGCCACGTCGACGTGCAGATCGCCGGTGATCTGGGCAACCATGCCCGGAGCCTGCACACGATCCGTCAGGTCGAGAGCATCGAGCTGTACGGCAAGGACCTCGCCCGCGACTATCCGCGCTACACGGCCGCCAGCGCGGTCGCGGAGACCGCGGAGCGGCTGACCCCGGTCGAGCACGAACCGGCGCTGCGGCTCTTCCAGCTCACCCTCGGCGCGCTGCGCGCGCTGTCGGCGGCCTCGCACGCCGGCACGCTCGTGCTCGACGCGTACCTCTTGCGGGTGATGGCGAACGCGGGCTGGGCGCCGGCGCTGCGCGAGTGCGCGGTGTGCGGGACACCCGGCCGGCACGCCGCGTTCTCCGTCGCCGCTGGCGGCGCGGTCTGCGGCGACTGCCGGCCGCCCGGCGCCACCCACCCGGCCCCGTCCACCCTCGAGCTCATGATTGCCCTCGTCGCCGGCGACTGGGGCAGGGCCGACGCAAGCGACCACGCCCACCGGCGGGAGTGCAGTGGCCTGGTCGCGGCACATCTGCAGTGGCACTTGGAACGCGGGTTACGCTCGCTGCCGTTGGTCGAGCGCAACCCGTGAGCCGGCCTTACAGCGACGGAGCTCAATGATGGTTTCCCCGCGTCGCCGGGTGTTCCGCCGGCCCGCGCCCACGGCCCCGGGCCACGCTCAGCTGCGCCGAGGGGAAGGCGAGGCGGCTCGGGCTGGCGAGGCCGTACGGGCAGTGCGGCCGCCCTCGCCCCACCCCTCGGGCGCGCGGCCACCCGACCTACCGCCGCAGGTCCTGCCCCGGCACATCGCGATGGTGATGGACGGGAACGGCCGCTGGGCGAAGGAGCGCGGGCTGCCGCGGACCCGCGGGCACGAGATGGGCGAGTACTCGCTCTTCGACGCGATCGAGGGCGCCATCGAGCTCGGCATCCCGTACCTGTCGGCCTACGCGTTCTCGACCGAGAACTGGAAGCGCTCACCGGAAGAGGTGCGCTTCCTCATGGGCTTCAACCGCGACGTCATCCGGCGCCGGCGTGACCAGCTCGTGGAGCTCGGGGTCCGGGTCGTGTGGTCGGGCCGGCCCGGGCGGCTGTGGAAGAGCGTCATCCATGAGCTGCGCACTGCCGAGGAGATGTCGGCCCACAACACGACCATGACGCTGCAGTTCTGCGTCAACTACGGCGGACAGGCCGAGATCGCGGACGCCGCTGCCGCTGTCGCCCGCGATGTCGCGGCCGGAAAAGTGCACCCGGACAAGGTCGACGAGAAGCTCTTCGCACGGTACCTCTACCACCCCGAGATGCCGGACGTGGATCTGTTCCTGCGCCCGTCGGGGGAGCAGCGTACGTCGAACTACCTGATCTGGCAGTCCGCTTACGCTGAGTTGGTCTTTCTCGACACGCTGTGGCCAGATTTCGACAGACGCCATCTCTGGTATGCCTGCGAGCTCTTTGCGCAGCGGGACCGCCGGTTTGGCGGCGCCATTCCGAATCCGGTCGCTCCGCCAAAGGGCAGCGAGTCGAGCGCTGAGGGGTCGCGCTGAGGGGTCGCGCTGAGGGCAGCGAAGGAGCTTACCGCGCGAAATCCATGCCCTCCCCCACCCCGCCACCCGTCACGAAATCCATGCCCGCCACCCATGACGGATTCCAAGCCCGCCACCCGTGACGAATTCCGGCGGCGAGCGTAGGGCGAGAACTGAACACGCGGAGGGGTTGACGCCCTCCGCGGGGTTCAGTGCGCGGAGCAATGCATGGGAGAGGTCGGTAGGGCCGGCAGTGGCACGAGCCGCCGGTCAGCGGCCCGCCTCCCGGTGGTAAAGCTCGACAATGTCGGACCGGATCCGACCCCGCGGCGCGACGTCGAGGCCCTTACGGATCGCCCAGGCACGGATCGCCTTGTTCTGCTCACGTTCCGCGACTGCGGGGCGGCGGGCTACACCGCGGGCGACTCCGGCGCGTCCGGAGATGCGCGTGCCCTTGTCGACAAACGGCTGTAGAGCCGTGCGCAGCTTGCCGGCGTTGCGATTCGATAGATCAATCTCGTACGAGAGTCCATCGAGCCCGAACTTCACGGTCTCGTGCGCCTCGGACCCGTCGATGTCATCGACAAGTTGAACTATAGTGGTCTTCGCCATCCTGGCTCCTCCATCAGAAGTGCGGCGATTCTGATGGGATGCGATAGGCGGCGTCCAACGATCCGCCAGATCCCGCGATGAATGTAGCAACCACCGACGGAATTGCCAATCATTAGGCACAAGAACCATGCTCGCAGATCATGTCGTCGCCCCTTCGCGGGAGAATCAGCGCGTTCAAGCACCGGCAAAGGGTCTTTCGCCCTAGGGAGAGTTCCGCCTTCACGGCCCATGCTGTATGCGGGTGTCCGGCGCTATCGATCAGCAACAAGCCAGTTGTCAGGGTCAATCAGCCTTGTGCAGGTTGCTTCCCGCATCTTCGCTGTGCGATAGCGGATTGCGTGCTGATGATCGCGGTGCACGATTAGTTCAGTGTGACAGCTTCGGCGATTGCTGCCATATACGGCCGGCTTGTCCGCGGTGACCGTCTGGCCGGTACAGCCGAGGCTGCTCGGAGGAGGGCGTGCGCGCCGCTACCCACGGCCCGGGCGGATTACGCTGTGCGCGTAGCGGGTGGCGCCGCGCACCGGGCCCGACGAGTGGGATCCGGGCAATCGGGCGGTTGTGTCCCGGTATGGTGGTATTCCTGCCGGCGGAGTGGCGATCCTGACACGCCGCAGTTGACTCGTAGGGCCGTGCGCGCGGCATCGGTGCCGGCGTTGTCGGCGATAGAGTTGGCATCCAGGGCCACGCCCGCGGTGCGAGCCGGGGGCAAGGCGGTGCGACGCGGCGGCATGGGCGCTGCGGTAAGGAGCGACAAGGGATGTTCGAGCGGTTTACCGACCGAGCCCGGCGTGTGGTGGTCCTGGCCCAGGAAGAGGCCAGGATGTTGAACCATAACTATATTGGCACTGAGCACATCCTCCTGGGCCTCATCCACGAGGGCGAGGGTGTGGCCGCTAAGGCTCTGGAGAGTCTCGGGATCTCGCTCGAGGGTGTCCGCCAGCAGGTCGAGGAGATCATCGGCCAGGGGCAGCAGGCGCCGAGTGGGCACATCCCGTTCACCCCCCGGGCCAAGAAGGTGCTGGAGCTGTCGCTGCGCGAGGCGCTGCAGCTCGGGCACAACTACATCGGCACTGAGCACATCCTGCTCGGCCTCATCCGCGAGGGGGAGGGCGTCGCGGCACAGGTGCTGGTCAAGCTGGGCGCTGACCTCAACCGGGTCCGCCAGCAGGTCATCCAGCTGCTCTCCGGTTACCAGGGCGGGAAGGAGCCGACCGCGGCCGGCACCGGCGCGACGGGTGAGAGCACCCCGTCGACCAGCCTGGTGCTCGACCAGTTCGGCCGAAACCTGACGCAGGCCGCGCGCGAGGGCAAGCTCGACCCGGTCATCGGGCGCGAGAAGGAGATCGAGCGCGTGATGCAGGTGCTCTCGCGCCGTACCAAGAACAACCCGGTGCTGATCGGCGAGCCCGGCGTCGGCAAGACCGCCGTCGTCGAGGGCCTCTCCCAGAAGATCATCAAGGGCGAAGTTCCGGAGACCCTGAAGGACAAGCAGCTCTACACGCTCGACCTGGGCGCGCTGGTCGCCGGGTCGCGTTACCGCGGTGACTTCGAGGAGCGCCTCAAGAAGGTGCTCAAGGAGATCCGCACCCGCGGCGACATCATCCTGTTCATCGACGAGATCCACACGCTGGTGGGCGCGGGCGCCGCTGAGGGCGCGATCGATGCGGCAAGCATCCTCAAGCCGATGCTGGCCCGGGGCGAGCTGCAGACCATCGGCGCCACGACGCTCGACGAGTACCGCAAGCACCTGGAGAAGGATGCGGCGTTGGAGCGCCGGTTCCAGCCGATCCAGGTCGGTGAGCCGTCGCTCGCGCACACCATCGAAATCCTCAAGGGTCTGCGCGACCGGTACGAGGCGCACCACCGCGTGTCGATCACCGACGCCGCGCTGGTGGCCGCCGCCACGCTGGCCGACCGCTACATCTCCGACCGGTTCCTGCCGGACAAGGCGATCGACCTCATCGATGAGGCCGGGGCGCGCATGCGCATCCGCCGGATGACCGCGCCGCCGGACCTGCGCGACTTCGACGAGAAGATCGCCCAGGTGCGCCGCGACAAGGAGTCGGCCATCGACGCGCAGGACTTCGAGCGGGCCGCGCAGCTGCGCGACAGCGAGAAGACCCTGCTCGCCCAGAAGGCGCAGCGCGAGAAGGAGTGGAAGGCCGGCGACCTCGACGTCGTCAGCGAGGTGGACGACGAGCAGATCGCCGAGGTGCTGGCGAACTGGACCGGCATCCCGGTGTACAAGCTCACCGAGGAGGAGACCTCCCGCCTGCTGCGCATGGAGGATGAGCTGCACAAGCGGATCATCGGCCAGGAGGACGCCGTCAAGGCCGTCTCGATGGCGATCCGGCGCACCCGCGCGGGCCTCAAGGACCCCAAGCGCCCCTCGGGCTCGTTCATCTTCGCCGGGCCTTCGGGGGTCGGGAAGAGCGAGCTGTCCAAGGCGCTGGCCGAGTTCCTCTTCGGCAGCGAGGACGCGCTGATCCAGCTCGACATGTCGGAGTTCCACGACCGGTACACGGTGTCCCGGCTGGTCGGTGCCCCGCCCGGTTACGTCGGGTACGACGAGGGCGGACAGCTGACTGAGAAGGTCCGTCGCCGGCCGTTCTCGGTGGTGCTCTTCGACGAGATCGAGAAGGCGCACGCGGACGTGTTCAACACGCTGCTGCAGATCCTCGAGGACGGGCGCCTCACCGATGGCCAGGGCCGCATCGTGGACTTCAAGAACACGGTGATCATCCTGACCACCAACCTGGGAACCCGGGACGTGGCGAAGGAGGTGTCACTGGGCTTCCAGGGCGCCAACGACACCGAGTCCAACTACGAGCGGATGAAGCAGAAGGTCAACGACGAGCTGAAGAACCAGTTCCGGCCCGAGTTCCTCAACCGGATCGACGACACCATCGTCTTCCACCAGCTCACCGAGCCTCAGATCCTTAAGATCGTGGACCTCATGGTGGCCCGCATCGAGACCCAGCTCCGCAACAAGGACATGGGCTTGGAGCTGACCAGCAACGCCAAGCTGTGGCTGGCGAAGAAGGGCTGGGACCCGGTCATGGGCGCCCGGCCACTGCGCCGGACCATCCAGCGGGAGATCGAAGACGCGCTCTCCGAGCGGATCCTCTTCAACGAGCTCAAGCCGGGCCAGATCGTGGTCGTCGACACCGACGGCGACCCGGAGAAGTTCGAGACCACCAAGCTCGTCTTCCGCGGTGCCGAAGGCGGTGGCCAGGTGCCCGACTCGCTGCCCGCGGGTCTCGGCACGGCCGCCGAGGCCGGCGAGGCCGGCGCCGCCTAGCTCCGGCGTTCGCGCTGCCCTGCGCCAGCGGAGCAAGCGGAGCCACAGCCCGTACGACACGAGGCCCCCGCCCTTGGGCGGGGGCCTCGTTCGTGTCGGGGCGCGTCAGAGCACCCGTTGCGCGGGTGGTACGGCCGAGGGGCTCGGTGATGACGACGGGGACGGCGTCGGCGATGGACTCGGTGAGGGGCTCGGCGACGGGCTCGGCGACGGGCTCGGCGAGGGGCTCGGCGAGGGGCTCGGCGAGGGCGAGGGGTCCGGCGAGGGCGGCGGCGTGGTCGGCAGCGGCGTGCCGGCGCCGACCCGGACGTAGTCCTCGAGCCGCGCCGGGGTGAGCCCCGAGGCTTTGATGGCGTTCAGCGCCGCGACGAAGTCGTCCGGGAACGCCGGCCGAAAGTGCATGAGGATGATGTCCCCGGCGTGGATCCGGCCGTGGTCGCGTTGGTAGAAGACGTTGCCCTTGTCGACGGTCTCCCGCCAGTGGAACCCGGCCTGTAGCCCGCACTCCCACGCTGCCCGCAGCGTGCTGTCGTCGTACTCCCCGAACGGGGGCCGGAAGAAGATGGGTCGCGCTCCGAACCACGAGGCGAGGGTGTCGCTGGCCCCGCAGAGCTGGCTGGCCGCGACGTCGTACCCCTCCTTCTTCAGATTCGGGTGCCAGACCGTGTGGTTGTGGATCGTCACGTAACCCGTGTCCTGCAGCGCCCGGAAGAAGTCGGTGCTGTCCCCGACCATGTTGGTGGTGAGGAAGAGGGTCACCGGCACCTTGGCCGCCTTCACCAGCTCCAGCGTCATCGGGTGCTTGAACGCACCGTCGTCGATGGTGAGAAACGCGACGGGCTGGGCCGTGGGGACCTCGTACGCCATGGCGGCCTGGCCCTCGTAGCGCGACAGCCACACGGGCGCCGCCGCGGGCGCCGGGTCGAAGCGGGGGATCTGGGCCAGGTAGTAGGCGAGGTCCTTCGTGGGGGTGGGGCTGGGGGACGGGGCCACGTCAGGCGCCGCGGTCGGCGTGATGGACGCCGGCGTCCGATCGGGACGCGGGCGCGCGGTGGTCGGCGCGATCGTCGTGGGCTCGGGCGTCCGCGACGAGGCGCAGCCGACCAGGGCAGCGGCGGCGGTCGCGACGATGGCCAGCAGGACAAGGGGGCGCACGCGTGCCGACCGGGGGGCCGGAGGGGTCACGCGCGGATGCTATCCGGACAGCCGCACATCTCGCTGCCCGCCAAACGGCTACGCCCGCCCGAACCCGGGAAGCCCGTAACGGCCCGCTCCAACGCGAACGACCAGCCCGTCCCGAAGCAGACCCGCCAGGGCCCGGCGGCGCTGGTCCGCATCGGGCCACGCCGCATCGAGTCTCGACGCGGGCACGCCGGCGGGGTGGTCGCGGCACAGACCGAGCAGCACGCCACGCGCCTGTCGGTCGGTGCCCTCGTACCGCTGCGCGCTGCGCCCCGGTCCGGAGGAGGGCCGCCCAGCCAGCAGCCACGCACAGTCGCGCCGCAGTGGGCACGAGGCACAGGCCGGCTTCCGCGCGGTGCAGATCAACGCACCCAGCTCCATGAGTGCGGCACTGGCCCGCGCGGCGCGCGCGGGGTCGGCGGGGAGCAGCGCCGCGACCCTGGCGAGATCGGCGGTGGTCGTTGCAGCACCCCCGCTGTCCCGCCCGAGCCGGGCCCGCGCCACCAGCCGCCGGACGTTCGTGTCCACCACCGGCTCGCGCGCTCCGTAGGCGAACACGGCCACGGCGCGGGCGGTGTACGCACCGATCCCCGGTAGGGCGAGCAGGTCGGTCACGTCCCGCGGCACCGCGCCGCCGTACCGGGCGGTGACCGCGCCGGCGCACTCGTGCAGCCGCAGCGCACGGCGCGGGTAGCCCAGCCGCCCCCACGCCCGGATGGCCACGCCGGCCGGCTCGGCAGCGAGGTCGGCCGGCCGCGGCCAGCGACCCAGCCACTCCTCGTAGACCGGCGTCACCCGGGCTACCGGCGTCTGCTGCAGCATGACCTCGCTGACCAGTACGCCCCAGGCGCTCGTGCCGGGCCGCCGCCACGGCAGGTCCCGAGCCGCGCCGTCGTACCAGCGGATCACCCGCTCGGCCACCATCCCTGCATTCTCTTTCCGCGATCTTGGTCCTGGCAACGTGAGTGGATCTCCAATCACGTTGCTAACCCCAAGATCGCGGAAAGGGAGGCGGCGTCGGCGCGGCTGCGACAACCCGCCCGGCGATCCCGATACGGTAGGGAATCGTGCGCCTGACTGTCGGTCCACTGCCGGCCGCCGTCTACTGGCGGCGCCGACTGCTGGTGCTGGGCGCCCTGGCGTTGGCAGTGCTGGTGATCGTCTACGCCTGCACCGGCGGCCCCGGTGCGGGCAACCAGACCGCCCCGGATCTCGCGCCGCCGACCGGCACCCCGACGCCCTCGCCCACCACTCCCGCGGCGCCGTCCCCGACCCGCTCACCCTCGCCGTCGGCGTTCACCCTGCCGTCGGCCGTTCCTCCGGCCTCGGCCCAGCCCAGTGGCGGCTGCACCGACGACGAGATCGAGCTCACCGCGGTGGCGTCGCCCGACACGCTGACAATGGGTCAGCCGGCTACCTTTACGTTGAGAATCAAGAATATCTCCGCTCGTACCTGCACTCGAGACGTCGGCAGCCAACCGCAGGAGCTGCAGCTCCGTCAGGCTGAGGCGATCTACTGGTCGTCCGACGACTGCGCCGCGGACTCGTACACCTTCGATCGGGAGCTCGCCCCCGCGGAAGAGCTGACCTTCGACATCATGTGGTACGGATACCTGACCCGCACCGGCAACGACACGAAGACCTGCGAGACCCTGGACAGCCTCAAGCCTCCCGCCGGCACCTACCGGCTCGTCGCCCGGCTGGGCACCAAGTTCAGCGAGCCCATGCAGGTGTCGATCCGTTCCTCGTCGGGGTAGCGCCGAGTCAGTCCTCAGTGGAGGAATGCTGGACGGCCGCATGCAGCGCCGCCCGTACGGTCGGTACCTCCAGCACGGTCATCCCGGCCGGAATCTCCCCGCTGGCCGCCGGTCCGCAGCCGGGCGGCACCAGGGCGTAGTGGAAGCCGAGCCGGGCCGCCTCGGCCAGCCGCCGCGGCACCGCCCCGACCCGCCGGACCTCGCCGGTCAGGCCGACCTCGCCGATCGCCACCAGATCGGCGGCCAGGGGCAGCACGTTGGCGGCCGAGGCGACCGACAGCGCCAGCGCCAGGTCGGCGGCGGGCTCGACGACCCGGATGCCGCCGACCGTGGCCGCGAAGACCTCCCGGTCGTGCAGGGTCAGGCCCGGCCCCGCGGCCAGGGCCTGCGGGTCTGTCCGGCTCTGCAGTACGGCGAGGACCATCGACAGGCGTGCCGAGTCCAGCCCGCTGACCGTACGTCGCGGCGACCCCGGCATCTGGGCCCCGACCAGCGCCTGCACCTCGGTGACGAGCGCCCGGCGGCCCTCCATCGCGACGGCCGCGCAGGTGCCGGGCACGCGTTCGGCGTAGCGGTTGAGGAAGAGCCCCGATGGGTCGGGCAGGCTTGTCAGGCCGGCCTCGTGCATCTCGAAGCAGCCGACCTCGTCGGCGGCACCGAAGCGGTTCTTCAGCCCGCGGACGAGGCGCAGCGAGGAGAACTTGTCCCCCTCGAACTGGAGCACCACGTCGACCAGGTGCTCGAGCACCCGCGGACCCGCGACCTGGCCGTCCTTGGTCACGTGTCCAACGAGGACGGTCGCGATGCCCCGCTCCTTCGCCACCGCCACGATTGCGGCCGCCACCGCGCGGACCTGGGTCACCCCGCCGGGCACGCCGTCCGCTCCGGGGGCGGAGAACGTCTGCACCGAGTCGAGGACGAGCAGCCCCGGCCGTACGTCGTCGAGATGGCCGAGAACGGCGGACAGGTCCGTCTCGGCGGCGAGGTAGAGCCGCGCGTGCAGAGCGCCGATGCGCTCGGCCCGCAGCCTTACCTGGGCAGCCGACTCCTCCCCGCTGACCACCAGGGCCGGGCCGGCCTCGGCGGCGGCACCCGCTGCCCACTGCTGGGCGACGTCCAGCAGGAGGGTGGACTTGCCGACCCCCGGCTCACCCGCGAGCAGCACGACGCCGCCCGGCACCAGCCCGCCGCCCAGCACGCGGTCGAGTTCGCCCACACCGGTCGGGCGGGCCCGGGCCGCCTCGACGCTGACCGTCGCGATTGGACGGGCGGGCTCGGCGGGGCGGCGGGCAGCGACGGTGCGTAGTGCGACCGGGGTGGCGGCGGCCTCCACAATGGACCCCCACGCGTCGCAGCCGGGGCAACGGCCGACCCACTTAGGGGTGCTGTGCCCGCAGACCTCGCACTCGTAGGCCGTACGGCCGGCGCCGCGCGCCTGGGTGGTCTTCGCCGGGCCGCTCGGCCTGCTGGTCGTCGTCACGGAGGCGAGGCTAACCCGATCCTCCGACCCCCAGCGCCAGGCGCGCGGGGCTCGCCCGACCTACCGGTGGATTACACGGTTAAGCAGAAAGCGGCAGCAATCACTGTACTGCCAGGTTCAGCCATTGACAGGCTCCTGCCCTGGTCCTACGTTAGGTGTGCTTATCCGGTTCAGTACGCCCTGAGCCGCCAGTCGCTCCGCCGTCCCTCGCCCGCGCCGCCCGCAGGCCAGTAAGGAGTGTCCATGTCCAGACGTCCCTTGGTCGCGATCCTTGTGCTCGCCATGGTCGCCGTGGGCCTGTCCACCGCGGCCGGCGCCGTGGCCACGACCACCCCGCCGCCGAATACCGTCGACGAATCCCATGCCCTCCACTCCCACCTAGCCACCCGTGACCAGTTCGTCGTCCGTCAGGGCGCCTCCCTGCGGCTCGGATCGTCGATCTTCACGTTCTCCGGTGCGAACAACTACTACCTGATGTACAAGTCCCGGTTCATGGTCGACGACGTGTTCGCCGATGCGAAGGCGGCAGGTTTCACGGTGCTGCGTACCTGGGGATTCCTCGACATCGGCAACGCCGATGGCAGCAACTCGGTGCGCGGGCCGGCCGACGGCGTCTACTTCCAGTACTGGGACGGGGACTCGCCGGCGTACAACGACGGGGAGAACGGGCTGCAGCGGCTGGACTACGTGATCTACGCCGCGAAGCAGGCCGGTATCCGGCTCGTGATACCGCTGACCAACAACTGGAACGACTTCGGCGGCATGGACCAGTACGTGCGCTGGCGCGGCGGCTCCTTCCACGACGAGTTCTACTCCGACCCGGTGATCCGTGGCTGGTACCGGGACTGGATCTCCCACGTCCTCAACCGCGTCAATACCCTCACCGGCGTCGCGTACAAGGATGAGCCGGCCATCATGACCTGGGAGCTGGGCAACGAGCCGCGCTGTGTCGGCGGTGGCGCCTACCCGCGGTCACCCGACTGCACCACCACGAGGCTGGTCGACTGGGCCGACGAGATGACCCGACACATCAAGTCGGTCGATCCGAACCACCTCGCGAGCGTCGGCGACGAGGGCTTCTTCTGCGACGACCCGAACTCGCCGGACTGGACCACCAACTGCGTCGACGGTGTCGACACCCTCGCCTTCACCCGGCTGCCCGCGGTCGACGTCATGTCCTACCACCTCTACCCGGACGGTTGGGGCAAGGCGTCCGACCCCGCCTGGGCCGACGCGTGGATCACCCGCCACGTGACCGAAGCCCGAAGGATCGGCAAGCCGGCGATGCTCGGGGAGTTCGGCTGGCTCGACAAGTCCACGCGCAACCCCACCTACGCGAGATGGCTGCACCTGTTCGACAAGGCGGGCGGCACCGGCTGGCTGTACTGGATCCTCTCCGGCAGCCAGGACGACGGCACGCTCTATCCCGACTTCGACGGCTTCACAGTCTACTGTCCGAGCCCTGTCTGCATCACCTTCAGCAACGCCGGGGAGGAGCTCACCGGAGCCGAGCGCTCCCGCCCGCCCGTCGCCGACCACGACACGGCGGTGACACCAGCGAACACCGCGATCTCGCTGACGCCGGCGGCCAACGACATCGGCTACCGGACGAAGGTTCGCCCGGCCAGCATCGACCTCGACCAGATGACCGCGGGCCAGCAGTCCACGGTGTCCACTGTGGATGGCAGCTTCGTCCTGCAGCCCGACGGCACGGTGGTGTTCACGCCAACCGAGGGCTTCGCCGGCCGGGCCACGGCGCATTACACGATCCGCGACCAGGCCGGTCGTACGTCCAATGTGGCCGATGTGACCGTCACCGTGCTGCCCGACCCAACCGCGGCGGTGCTGCTGGCCGACTGGGAGGACGGCGTCGAGGGCTGGGCGCCGGGTAACTGGCAACCCGACGCCGGCACCGTCGCCCAGACCGCCGACTACCACACCCACGGCAACGCGGGGCTGCACGTGGTTTCCAACGGCGGCGCCTGGTTCGGGGTGGCGTTCCCGCAGCCGGTCGACCTCACCGGCAAGATCACGCTCAAGTACGACATCCGAACCGGCCCGGCGGCCGGCACGTCGGCGAACGTGGCGCTGCAGGTCGGTCAGGGCTTCGTCTGGTGCCAGGGCACCTGGGCGTGGGTGCCCCAGGACCAGGACATCACCGTCGAGATCGATCTGCTCAACAGCGTCAACTGCGAACAGGGTCTGATCTTCGCTGAGGAGAGCCACGACGTGCGGGGAATGTTCATCTGGATCAGCCCGGGTGAGTTCGACCTCGACTACGTCCGGGCCGAGTAGCCTCCGCGACCCGCGGATGGTGAGACCGCCGGGTCATCGGGTCCGGCGGTCCACCGACCGGCTGAGCGCCGGCTCGACATCGGGCCGGCCGCCTCCTCGGCGGCGCGGCCTCCGCGGGCCGCTGGCGTCAGTGCTCGGGCTCGACCACGGGCGTGGCCCGCGGGATCTGGTTCTGCGGCGGCGCGAGCGGGACCGCGACGGTCACCGTGACGCCGTCGTCGAAGGTGAACGTCACCAGGATGGACTCGCCCGGGGTGATCTCCTCGGCGAGGCCGGTCAACACGAGATGGCCGTCGGCCTCCCCCGGCACCAGCAGCACGTACGACTGCGGCGGGATCGTGATCGACAGGGGCAGCGGCGCCGGCGGCGGCGTGGTCGCTTCGGCGGTCGGTTCCGGGGACGGTGACCCCGTGGGCGACGTCTCCGGCGACGGCGACCCGGTCGCCGTCGGAGATGCCTCGGGGGCGGGGGACGTGGCGGTCGCCTCCGGCGGCGGTGCCGACGGCGTCTGTGTCGGCTCGACCGTAGGCGAGCCGACGAGCTGCACCGACGCGGCCTTGTCCGCCGTCACCCCCGTGAGGGTGATCGCCTCAGGGCCGTTGTTGAACAGCCGGACGACCAGCGGCGCGTCGCCGCCGGCGGGGTAACCCTCCGGCCCGTCATAGACGATCACGAGGTTGCGTAGGGCGATGCTCCCCGCGTCGGCGTCCGTCCCGGGCACGGCGGCGACCTGCTCCGACGTCTGCGTCACCTGTCCGGCCGAGCACCCGGCGAGCGCCAGGACCGCGCCGGCGCCGGCGGCCAGGGCCGCCCAGGCCCGGGCTCCGCCCGCGCGGGGCACCCGCGCTACGGCTCGGGCGGCCAAGCGGCGGGTGGTTCCGCTGGGGGTCACGGGGCCTCCTCCATCAACCGGGCGTGGTGGCACTGTCCGGCCGACATGCGGTCGCAGACGGGCAACAGCGTAATGGCGGCCTCGCGGCGCCGTGCCAGGACCCGTGACCATGCGCCTCACCGGCACCAGGCGTCGCCCGATCGGTGCCGGTCAGGTCAGGTCGCCGCCGCCGAGGGTGAACATGACCACGTCGATCCCGGCGATGGCGAGCGCGCACCGGAATGGCGTGCGGCCCCGTGCTCGTGCGGCCACCGCACCGAGGACCACGGCCACCGCGAAGCCGGCGAGGACGGCTCCTCGCCGTGGCGTGCCGGGCGCGAGAGCGATCAGTGCCGAGGCGCTGAGCAACAGGATGAGGGCGATCGACCGTACGGCCCGCTCGCCGCTGGCCGCGGCCACGACCTGCGGCAGGCCGCGTACGCCCGCCGCGCGGTCGCGGGCGAGATCCGGCAAGACATTGACGAAGTGCGCGCCCAGGCCGAGCAGGCCAGCCGCGGTCAGCGCCCACGGACGGGGCACGGGGTGGCCGGGCAGCACGCTCGTGGCCAGCCCGGGCAGCGGCCCGAACCCCGCCACGTAGGCCAGGCCTGACAGCGGCGTCGCCTTGAGGCCGGCGTTGTAGGCCCAGCCCGCGCCGACGACCGGGACGAGCCAGGTCGCCGTCACCGGCCCGAGCGCCAGGCCCAGACCGAACGAGACCGCCAGTGCGCCGAGCGCGGCGACCAGGACCGGGCCGCGGCGCAGGTCGCCGGCGGCGAGCGGCTTGTCGATACGCCCCGCCGCGGCGTCGAGCCTCGCATCGGCCAAGTCGTTGGACCAACCGATGGACAGTTGCCCGGCCAGCACCGCGCCGGCGAAGCACGCGAGTCCCCCGATGCCTATCGTGTCCGGGGCGCCGGCCGCTACCGCGATCAACACGGTGATCGCGGTGATGGCCAGACACGGGCCCGGGTGACTGGCCGTCACGAGCGCGAGGGTCCGCGACCGGGTGGGCGGCGCCGCGCCGGAGCCCGCGGTCGCATCCGTCATAACTGTCGGCGATCGTGCCACACTCGTCGGTATGGCGCTCGCGCTGCCACGCGACGACTCATCAGCGCGGGTCGGTCCGCTCCCGCGCAACGACGTCCGGCAGTACGAGCTACTGGTCGACGAGTGGTGGCGGCCCTCAGGCGCGTTCGCGATGCTGCACTGGCTGGCCGCGGCCCGGGCGGCGCTCGTTCCACCCGCCTCCCGTCCCGGCGCGGTGCTCGTCGACCTCGGCTGTGGGGCCGGGCTGCTCGCCCCGCATGTGGCGCCGCTCGGCTACCGGCACGTGGGCATCGATGTGGTCGCGACATCACTGGACCAGGCGAGCGACCATGGCGTCCAGGCCGTACGGGCTGACGTTCATTTTCTTCCAATCTTAGATGAATCAGTGGATGTCGTCAGTGCCGGGGAGATCCTCGAACACGTCGCCGATCCGTCCACTGTGGTCAGACACGCGTGCCGGATCCTCCGGCCGGGTGGCCTGCTCGTGCTCGACACCATCAATGCGACCTGGTGGGGGCGGTTCCTCGCGGTGACGATGGCCGAGCGGGTGCCCGGTCTGGCGCCGCCGGGGATCCACGATCCTCGACTTTTCGTGCCGCCGGAGTTGCTGCTGAACGCATGCGCCGAATACGGCGTGCGCCTGACTGTACGGGGGATCCGGCCGGCGGCGTTCCGCCTCGGTCGGTGGCTGCTCACTCGCCGCGGCACCGTGCCGATCGTGCCCACGGGCTCGACTGCCGCCCTCTACCAGGCCTGGGGCATCAAGGAGGCACCATGACGCGGCTGAACCGACCACCCGCTGCTTCGCCGGACCCGGCGACGAGGACCAAGGTGGCGGTCACGGTCGCCGGCATCGGGATCGCGCACCCCCCATCCGCCTCGCAGGATGACCTGTGGCACGGGTTCTTCGCCACGCACTACGCAGGTGTGGCGCCGGGCTTGGCGAAGCGGATCTTCGCCAACTCGGGCGTGCGCACCCGTCACGGCGTGGTGAACCCGATCCACGAGGACCCGTCCCGGTGGAGCACCAGCGACCGGATGCGGCGGTACGAGGTCGAGGCCCTTCCCCTGGGCAAGGACGCGCTCACATCGGCGCTGCACCGGGCCGGCGTCGCTGCGAGCGATGTCGGTCTGCTCGTGGTCTGCTCCTGCACGGGCTACGCGACGCCCGGCCTGGACATCCTGCTCGCCCGCGACCTGGCGATGGCACCGGACACCCGTCGGGTATTCGTCGGGCATATGGGCTGCTACGCCGCCCTGCCGGGGCTCGGTGTGGCGGCCGACTACGTCGCCCTGCACGGCCGCCCGGCCGCCCTGCTCTGCGTCGAGCTGCCCAGCCTGCACGTCCAGCCGTCCGAGCGCGACCCGCAGCAGGTCGTCGCGCACGCGCTGTTCTCGGACGCGGCCGCCGCCACGGTGCTCCTGCCCGACGGGCCTGGGCCGCGGGTGGTCCGGCTCGTCGCCCGTACGGACCCGACCACCGCCGACCATATGAGCTGGCAGGTCACCGACCTCGGCTTCCGGATGGGCCTGTCACCGCTGGTACCGGACGCGCTCGCCCGCCACGTGCAGCCGGCGATCGACGAGCTGCTCGGCGGCGCCGGTCTCGTCACTGGCGACGTGGCGGCATGGGCCGTGCACCCCGGCGGCCCCCGCATTCTCGAAGTGGTGCGGGAGCGGCTGGGCCTGGAGGTGGGTGCGCTGGAACCCTCGGCGCGGGCGCTGGCGGAGCACGGCAACTGCTCCTCGGCCACGGTGCTGCTCATCCTGGAGGACCTGCTGCGCCAGGCCGGCGGTCTTGGCGGGCCCGCCGTCGCAATGGCCTTCGGCCCCGGCTTGACCCTCTACGCCGCGCTACTGGTCTGAGGCGCCGGCTGACTCCGTTCCGGCGGCGGCGCGGGGTTGCTGGCTGACTCCGCTCTGGCGGCGTGCCGGAGGGTGCCGGCTGACTCCGTTCCGGCGGCGTGCCGGAGGGTGCCGGCTGACTCCGTTCCGGCGGCCTGCCGGAGGGTGCCGGCTGACTCCGTTCCGGCGGCCTGCGGTCACTCGCTGGTGGCCAGGGTGGCCAGCGCGTCGGCCACGTCGTCGGCGGAGGTGACCTTGATCGGGTCCCCGGCCACGCCGTTGCCGTCCACCGGCACGGCCGTCGCCTTCGGAACCGGCACCGGCGGCGAGAACGACGGGTCGGCGGCAGCCGCCGAGGCTGACGCCGCGGCCGTGGGCCCGCCGTCCGCCGCGCTCTCCGATGTGGAGATCTTCGGTGTGGTCGGGTACCGGCTGATGATCGTGCCGGCCGGGTCGGCGAGGCAGAGCACCTTCCGCTGGGTGCCGACCGGGCAGGCGGCGTGGGTGCTCACCGGTATGACCGTGACGACCGGCGGTGCGGCCGCAGCGATGGCGCGGATCAGCCCGGCGCAGTCGCAGTCCTCCTCGACGAGCAGCAGGAGCGCGGGCAGCACGTCCGCCAGCCGCACGAGCTTGCCGGACGCGTCCGGCAACGAGACGTCCGCGAGCGGCACCGAGGTCTGCTGCGCGGCATCTGGACCGACCGGCTCGGTGGCGGAACGGCGGTGGTCCCAGGTCACCACGAAGAGACTGAGCAGCGTGGTGATCACTGCCACCGCCATGATCACGATAGGAATGCCGAGTGACGAGGGCTCGCGACGGCCTGGACCGAGCCCGACGAGCGCTCGCAGCCGGGTGCGCGTCACCTGCCGGCGCAGCTCACGCCGAATGACGGTGGCCTCGGCGTCCAGCTCGGCGGCGTTGTCCGGGATGACGACGGTGCCCCACTCGGGCGGCATGTCGGGCAGCCCGCCGCGGAAGGAGCCGCTGTCGTCGGGCGGCACCCCGCCGTTGTCGGGTTGGAGATCGCCCATGACCCGCGCCTCCCCTGCCTTGTTGCCGGCTCGCCACGCCGTAGCGTCGGGGCCTTCCTCGCCGCCGCGGCGCGCCCCTTCTGCTGCGCCGTGCGGACCTCCACCCTCGGCTCTACCCCAGATGTCTACACCGATGCGATGGGGCGCCTCACCACGTCTGCCTGCGCACTCGCGGCACCCTCCACTCTCGCTTATCACTGTGGCCGGCGCCATAGCCTTCGCGTGACATGCCCCGTTCCCGGCGGGGTGGTGTGTCCGGGTGGCGGCCAGCCCCGACCAACTGGCTGCGCCGGCCCGCGCGGACGGTCATGAATCACTCATGTCATCTTTGGGGCCAATCCACCCACAGGCCACCTGACCTGCGCATATGGCCGTCCGCCCGGCGCGACGATCGGGGCGGGGCGTGTTAGGCTAGCCACACGGAAAGGGGTTTCGAACCTATGGTTTTCAGTGTCGGCGAAACCGTTGTTTACCCCCACCACGGGGCCGCACTCATCGAGGCAATCGAGACTCGGGTCATCAAGGGTGAACCAAAGGAGTACCTGGTACTCCGTGTCGCCCAGGGTGACCTGACCGTCCGGGTGCCCGCTGACAGCCTTGACATGGTAGGTGTCCGGGAGGTTGTCGGGGAGGAGGGCCTTTCCAAGGTCTTCGATGTCTTGCGCGCTCCGCATACCGAGGAACCGACCAACTGGTCGCGTCGGTACAAGGCGAACCTCGAGAAGCTGGCCTCCGGCAACCCGCTCAAGGTGGCCGAGGTCGTGCGGGATTTGTGGCGTCGGGAGCGGGAGCGTGGCCTCTCCGCGGGTGAGAAGCGGATGCTCGCCAAGGCTCGCGACATCCTCGTCGGTGAGGTGGCCCTCGCCGAGAAGAGCACCAAGGACGAGGCGGAGAACCTGCTCGACAAGGTGCTCACCCAGGCATAGCCCACGACCCACCGGCTCTGCCGCACCCGACAGGATCGTGACGTGACCGCGCAACGCTCGGTGCGCGGCGACGTTGCTGTCCTGGTCCCAGCGGCGGGGCTTGGTACCCGGCTGGGCCCGGGTGCACCCAAAGCGCTGCGCGAGGTGGCTGGCTCGACGTTGCTCACCCACGCCGTACGTCGGCTCACGCGGGCGCCCAGTGTCGGGTACATCGTGGTCGCGGCCCCGGTCGGGGAGCTCACCCGCGTCGCCGATGGCCTGGCCGAGTTCCATGCCGTCCCCCACCTAGCCACCCGGGCCGAGTTCCATGCCCTCCGCCCCCACCCGACCGCTCGGGACGAATACTCTGGGCGCGGCTTTGAGCGCGGCGGCCCTGAGAGCGGCGGCTTTCAGAGCGGCCTGCAGAGCGGATCATTGGGCACCGGCGACATGCGGGTGCACGTCGTCGAGGGCGGGCCGACGCGTCAGCACTCGGTCGCCGCGGCACTCGCCGCGGTACCGGCTGGGTACCCGGTCATCCTGGTGCACGATGCCGCTCGGGCCTTCGCCCCACCCGAACTCGTCGAACGCGTCGCCGGCGCCGTGCGGGACGGGCATGAGGCGGTAATCCCGGTGCTGGCGGTGGTGGACACCATCAAGCAGGTCGATGATGCAGGCTACGTGACCGCGACGCCGGAGCGGGCGGCGCTGAGGGCGGTGCAGACCCCGCAGGGCTTCGCGCGCGCCCTCCTCGAGCGGGCGCATCGCGCGGCGGTGGACGGCCGCGCGGGACCAGCCACGGACGACGCCGCGCTCGTGGAACTGCTCGGCGCCCGGGTGTTCTGTGTGCCCGGGTCGGACGCCGCCCTGAAGATCACCCGGCCCGCCGACCTCGTCACGGCCGAACTGCTCGCCACGACCGAGCCGGCCACGTCGGCGCCCTGACGGCCTTGCTCAGCACGGCCGGATTTCCATGCCCTCCTCCCCCACCCAGCCGCCCGTGCCGGCCATACTCTCGGCCGGTGAACCTTCCCCGGGTCGGTGTCGGCACCGACGTGCATGCTTTCGCGCCCGAGCGCCCGTGTTGGGTAGCGGGGCTGCTGTGGCCGGATGGGCCGGGCCTCGCTGGCCACTCCGATGGTGACGTCGCCGCGCACGCAGCCTGCGATGCCCTGCTCTCGGCCGCCGGCCTCGGCGACCTGGGATCGAACTTCGGCACCGACCGCCCGGAGTGGGCGGGCGCCTCGGGAGTGGCGCTGCTCGAGGAGACGGCGATACGAGTACGGCACGCCGGCTTCACCATCGGAAATGTGTCGATCCAGGTCGTCGGCGTGGCGCCCCGGATCGGTCCGCGCCGCGACGAGGCGCAGGCCGTACTCTCGGCCGCCGTCGGCGCTCCGGTGTCAGTCGCCGGCACCACGACCGACGGGCTGGGGCTCACCGGGCGGGGCGAGGGCCTGGCCGCGATCGCCGTCGCCCTGGTCTTGGCCCGCTAGCCCCCGGTCCCGACCCCGACCCGAGCCGGGGCCAAGACTCGCCCACCCACTGGGCAGTCGGCCCCGATATCTTCGGTGATCGTGGCCACCACACCGGCGCTGCTCGCCCAGCTCGTGGACGGCGCGACGACAGATATCGATGGTGGTCGTCGGCTGGCGGAGGCGGTGACCGACTTCCGGCGCCATCGGGATGCCTGGTACGGCGGGGTCCTGGGTCTGCTGGTGGTGCGCGCCTCGGCGGCTATGCAACTGGCCCGGACGGGCATGTCGAACGGGCTGGGCGTCGCGGTCGTGGCGGACACCGGGCTGGACCGGCTGGCCGGCGCGGTAGCGGCGCTGCGGGACGCCGGGGCTGGGGTGAGACGGGTGGAGTTCGCCGTCGCCAAGCGGGGCGAGGATCCCGTGCCCGGGGTGCGCCGCCTGCTCGCCGCGACCGAGGATCTCCGGGGCGCGGACGGCCTCACCGTGCACGCCGAGATCCCGTTGACGGGCGGTCTGCTCGACGCGCTCGACGTGATCGCGGAGAACCCGGAACCCGCGGGGCCGGTGGGAGTGACGTTCCGTGTCGGCGGGCTGGCGGGGGAGTTGTTCCCGCCGCCGACGACCCTTGCCGGCGTGATCTGTGCCTGCCGCGACCGCGGCCTGGGCTTCACGGTGAGCGCGGGTCTACGCAAGGCGCTGCGGCACAACGACCACGAGACGGGGTTCGCGCACCACGGCGTGCTCAACGTGCTCGCCGCCAGCCTGGCCGCTGCTGCCGGCGCGGGCAACACCGCGGTCGCCGAACGGCTCGCGATGGCGGACCCGGGGCCGTTGGTCGAGGCGGTCGGCGCTGCCCGTGCCGCGCGACCGCTGTGGACGGCGTTCACCTCTGGCCGGGTGGCGGACACGATCGCCGACCTCGAGCTGTTCGAGGTGCTGTCGGGCGAGTACGGCATTTGATAGTTGCGGGAGCTGAGCCATCCCGCGGGCTACCGTCGTTGGAGGTGGGTAGTGCCGTGGGGAGCGGCACCGGAGCTGAGGTGGATGCCATGGTGAGCCGGGTGATCGCCGCGCCGCTCGACCGGGTGTGGCAGGCCTTCGTCGACCCCGCGCGGCGCGCCGAGTGGACGTCCGACGGGAACAGGGTGCGCGTGACCGTGCTCGAGCCGGGTCGCCGGTGTGCCGTCCGCCTCCTCGAGTCCGAGTCCTCGTATCAGCGCGAGTACGCGTTCACGCCTGTCGATGTCGGCCCGCACCGGGGCAGCACGATCGTCACCGTGGTCGATGACCGCGCACCCGGCCTGGCCGAGCGCCTGCTGGACCTGGTGGTGGGTGGCTTCGCCGCCCGTACGGTCGAGGGCGCCGTGCGGGAGGAGCTCGACGCTCTCGCCGCGGCCTGCACCACCCGGATCATCACCCGCACCGCTGCCTGAGCGAGCCTCCCGGGCGGTACGCTGCCTGACTGACCTGGAGGTGCGCATGGGTCGCTGGGCGGGGACGGAAGGGTAGGCACGTCGACATGGTGGCCGAGACGGGCGAGGCGCGGACGAGCAGCGAAGACGGCGCCGCCCGCGACGGGCGGCGGCGGTGGTGGCTCTGGACCCTCGCCGGCGTCGGCGTGCTGGTGCTGCTGGCCGGCAGCGGAGCGATCGCCTACCGGGTCTTCGCACCGCAGGAGGTGCTCACCTCGCCCACGGTGCCCTATCCCGAGGTCGAGGTGATCACGGACGAACGCCCGTTCAGTGAGCTGCGGGCGGCCCCACTGGTCGTGGACGGCCGACTGCGCGTCTACGCCGAGCAGTGGCGGGTGTGGTCCGACTCCCCGGTCGGGGTCCGCTACGAGACGACGCCGTACTGGTCCTTCCGGCGTTGGCCGGACCAGGTGGTGGGCGTCCTCCTGGCGCCGACCTCGAGCGGCACCCTGGTGGTGAGCCAGTGGTCCGACGGCGAGATCATCGCAATCGACGCCCGTCGAGGCGTGATCGCGTGGCGGGACACCGCGCCGATCGCCGGCGACCGGGGCTACGACGGTCGGCGGACCGGCGCCGCGGTCGTCTACACGCCGCGCTCGCTCGTCACCGCCCGCGCCGCCGACCGTACGGTGCTGATCGCCACGGCGCCTCGTCAGTTGATCGGCTTCGATGCAACGACCGGCTCGCGGCTGTGGCAGCGCGACCTGGTGGCGGAATGCGAGCCGGCCGTGTGGACCGGTGCCGGCCTGGTCGCCGTGCCGGCGTGCGACGCGCCGAGCCTGAAGTTCTACGACATCAGCACGGGCGTGGAGCGTGGCTCGTGGGATTCCCCCAACCCGGACACCGCCCCGCAGCCGGGCCTGTGTGAGCGCAGCCGCACCGAGTGCCGGGTCGTGACCGTGGGCTACAAGGCCTGGCTGCTGGGCGCCGACGCCTCGCTGACCGCCGTGCCCGATCTGGAGCGCGGAGCCCAGCTCGCCGGGGAGCGGGTGATCTACCAGACCGGCGTGGGCGTGGCCGCCCGGCGGATCACCGACCTCGATCCACTGTGGAGCTGGCAGGGCCGCGGGCAGCTCGTCTCGGCCGACTCAGCCGGGGTGTACCTGCTCACCGGCGACCGCACGGTGCTCGAGCTGAGCCCGGCCACCGGGCACCTGGTCGCGGTCGGCTGCGCCGCGGCGCCCAACGACGACTGGCGCCTGGGGCACATCTACCCCACCGGCACCGGTACCTACCTCGCCCTGGAGCGGCTCAACCCGAGCGCGTCCCCTGGCGCGGACGACCAGGCCTACTACTTCGGCCCCCGGCCGGTGGCGCTCGTCGAGCTCTACCCGCCGACCAAGCTGCCCCAGTGGCCGGGCAAGTTCGCCGCCTGCGCACCCGGGGTCTAGCGGTCCAGTCCCCGATGTCAGGAAGGGGCCCTGGCTGTACCTGAGCTATCAGCAAGGGCTTACTTACACCGCAGCGAAGAACCTCTCCGCAATCGCGAGGAACAGGTCGTTCTCCTCGGGGGTGCCGATGCTGACGCGCACCCCGTCGCCGGCGAACGGGCGGACGATGACGCCGCCCGCCTCGCACGCGGCCGCGAGCTCGGTCGCCCGGTCGCCGGCCAGCGGCAGCCAGACGAAGTTGGCCTGGGTGGGCGGGACCTCGGGTAGCAGCGCCCGTACGGCCTGCGCTACCCGTTCGCGCTCGGCCACCACCAGGGCCGCACGGCGGCGCATCTCCTCGTCGGCCTCGAGTGCGGCGAGCGCCGCCGCCTGGGCGACCCCCGACACCGAGAACGGGGTGACGACCTTGCGCACGGTGGCCGCCACCTCGGAAGCGCCGACGAGGTAGCCGATGCGGAGCCCGGCCAGACCCCAGGCCTTCGACAGTGTCCGCAGCACCACCACGTTCGGGCGCTCACCGAGGATCTCGAGGCCATCGGGCACGGCCGGGTCGGTGACGAACTCGCGGTAGGCCTCATCGAGCACCACGAGCACATCCGGGGGAACGGCGTCGAGGAGTCCGGTCAGGTCCGCCGCCGACAGCGACGTGCCCGTCGGGTTGTTCGGGTTGCAGACGAAGATCAGCCGGGTCTTCCCGGTGACCGCCTCGGCCATGGCGGGCAGGTCGTGTCCGTGCCCGTGCGTGTTCGGCACCCGCACCGCCTGCGCCCCCGCGGTCGCCGTGATGATCGGGTACGCCTCGAACGAGCGCCAGGCGAAGACGATCTCGTCGCCGTCCCGACAGGTCGCCGTGGCGAGGTGCTCGGCCAGCGCGACCGATCCGCAGCCGGTGGCGACCCGCTCGGGGCTCACACCGAGGCGCTGTGCGAGGCGCTCCCGCAGCGCGACCACGGCCATGTCCGGGTACCGGTGCGAGCCGGCGGCGGCCTGGGTGATCGCCTCCACGACACCGGGCAGCGGACCGTAGGGCACCTCGTTGGAGGCCAGCTTGACCGCGCCCGCGACGGTCCGGCCGGGTACGTACGAGGGCAGCGCGGCAAGGTCCGCACGGGTCAGCATGGTCGCCTCCGGGTCGTGCTCATGCCCTGTGCTCGCGTCGCCGCGTGCGACCCGAGGCGGCGCGCGTACCCGCTCTCGTGGTTGGCTCGACGACGGTTGCTCACGGGCGGGTCTGCGGTGGGTTGGAGGGTGCCGAGGCGGCCATCTCGTCCCTGGACTCGTCCACTGGAGTGCGGGCGGTCTCCGGCCGGCCCGCCCGGGGGACCTGCACCACGACGGTGCGGGCGGACCGGTCGTGCAGCGCCTGGTGCAGGCGCCGGTCGATCAGGACGAACAGGCAGTCGACGACCTGCAGCAGGACCGGCACGCCCGAGCAGATCACCCAGAACGGTGTCGGCAGGGCGAGGCGGAGCCAGCGCAAGAACGAGCGACCGAAGCCGAGACGCGCGTCCGCGTCGACCCGCACCACCTTGATCCCGAAGATCCGCTTGCCCAGGGTTTGCCCCGAGTTGGCGCTCGCCGGCACCTCGTAGGCGAACCACACCGCGGTGAGGACCAGGAGCATGAGGCTCAACAGCTCCACCGCGCGGTCGACGCTCGCCGGAACCGCCTCCATGTTCACCGGCTGTGTCATCGCCCACGACAGCACCGGCTCGAAGTTGCGCCAGAACTCGATCGCGAACCAGACGTTGGCGACCGAGGCGAGGAGCAGCACGACCAACGCATCCACCACCCGCGCCATGAACCGCGCGCCGACGCCCGCGAGCATGAACCCGTGCGGGCGTGGTGCCGCGACCGGGTAACGGTGGCTCATCGGCCACGCGACCGGCGGCTCCGCCGTCCCGGCGGCCGCACCGGGGGCCAGCGGACCCATGCCCCCGGCGCCTCCGGCGTCCGGGTGGGTCACGGTCTCCGGTCTCGCGGGCCCGCCGGCGATCGCGGTCCCCGGCGTGGTCGGCGCCGCGACCGCGGTCATCTCGGCCACGGTGGGCGGGCCGGATGGGGGAGTCGCGTCGGCCGGGATCGGGTCGCCCAGCCAGCCCTCCCCGTCCCACCAGCGCTGCGTCGTCGGGTCGGCGGGGTCCTTGTACCACCCCGGCGCGATGGCGCTCATGCCCGTCCTCGCTCCGCTGCGGGCGGGCATGAGGCACCCGCGCGCTCTGCCTGATGGTTCGCTCGCTGACGCTCGCTCACGTGCTGAGCCTAACCACCACGGTGCGGGCGGCTTTGTCGTGCAGGCACTGCCGGTACGGCTTGTCCCAGAGCTGGTACAGCCCGTCCATGAGCCACACCGGGGTCACCAGGCCGAGGCCGAGCGTGGCGAGGAAACGGATCGCCAGGTGGCGGCGGGTCAGCGTCTCGGCCGGGTCGAGCGGCACGATCCGGACGTTCGCGCTCCGCTTGCCGAAGGTCTGGCCGCCGCCCCGCAACGCCAGCTCCACGAAGTACACGTACTGGAGCCCGATGACCAGCACGAACATCACGAGCCAGAACACCAGCACGCTGAGCACGAGGGAGACTCCGGCGGCGCCGTCGACGACCTCGCCGTTGACCGTGGTGGTCGGCTCCAGCAAGGCGAAGGCGAAGCAGAAGAACAGCGGAAGGATGAGCACGGACGCGACTCCCGCGAGGATCAGGGTATCGATGATGTAGGCGATCAGGCGCTTGTCGAACTCCGCCAATGGCGCTCCGCCCGGGCTGGTCGGCGCGGGCAGGTAGGGATAGGCGGGCGGCGCGACGTACGCGGGCGGCACCTGGTAACCGGTGGCGGCGATCACCGCGGGCGCGGCCGGCACAGGCTGGGGCGGGGTCGGCGGCACCGGCTGCGGCGGGGTCGGCGGCGGTGCGGGCTGGGGCGGGATCGTCGGGGGTGGCTGAATCGGTGGCGGCGCCGGCTGAGGCCCGCCTGAGGGTTCTCCGGGAGCGGGGGGAGGGGTCGTCGTCACGCCCGTCATCATGCCGTAGTCCGCCAGGGGACGGCGACACGCAGACCGCACTTATTGGTCAGAACCCATTGACACGGACAGATCGGACGTGACGGGTGCGCCGTCGTGGCGTCGGTACCGTGAGCCGGTGGCGGGGAGTTCGCGCGCGGCCCGGTTCTTTCGCGTGCTGTTCGCGCTGGTGACGACGGGGCTCGTCCTGACCGTCCTGATGACGACGAACATATGGAGCCCGCTGCCCTACCTCAACGAGTTGCTCCACAAGTTGACGCGGCTCTCGGATCCCGAGCCCGCGTGGACGGAGCGCATCGATGGCCGGCCCGACGTGGTCGGTGTGCTGCCGAGCTTCCGGGTCGTCGTGGTCGCCAGCCGTGGCTTCGTTGAGGCGTACCGGACCGCGAACGGCGAACCGGTCTGGCGTGAGTCGGCGCACTGGGGCTTTCCCGCGGGCGACGTGGTGGTCTTCCAACGCCGGCCCGAGAATCCCGATGCTGACCCGACCCCGGATCGCGGTTTCGAGGTGGTGCATCCCGGTAGCGGCACCACGCGCTGGAGCGATGCCGAGGCGATCGCGGTGTGGGTGTACCTCGACGACATCGTGGACCTGACCTGTCCCGACGACCAGCGGTGCGTCCTGCGTGACCGCGACCACGCCGGCCGCACCCGGTGGGAGGTGCCGTTGCCGGGCTCGGCCCGCACGATCCGGGGCCCGAACCCGCGGCTGGCCACGGTGCGCGATCCCGCCGGCTGGTTCGACACGGCCGCCGCCGGCACCCCGTCGATGCTCCCGGCGGTCATGCCGCTCGTGTTCGACGACCGTATCTACGTGGTGGACACCGCGCAGCGTCGGGTCGTCCGCGAGGCAACGGCGCCGGACCGGGAGACGCGGGTCACATTCCTCGGCGACCGGATGCTGCACGTCCGGGCCGAGCGAGCCGACGCCGGCTGCCGGTTCCGTGTCGAGGCCTTCGACGTCTCCTCCGGGGCGTCGGTGTGGGTCGAGAACGGGTTCGACCTCGACACGGCCCGGGGCGCGGGATGCGAGCAGCGGGAGGACCCGATCGGTGCGGGCAGCAAGCTCGTGGTCAACGGCAGCGATGCCCGGCCGATGCTGGTCGGCGCCGACCGGGCGGAGCGGATCTGGACCGGTCCCCCGGGGGCTCGGGTGCTCGCCACCGACGGCCGGCTCGCCGTCGTCGTCGGACCGGATCGCAAGACCGTGAGCATCATCGATGCCATCTCGGCCGCTGGCGGTACGGTCTGGTCCCAGGAGCTCGGCATGGACCCCGAGGCCGCGATCACCGACACGATGGTCATCCTGCGCGACAAGGACCGTGGCAAGCTGCTCGTCCTGCTCCGAGGGTCGATGACCTTGGCGCTGGACCTGAAGACGAAGGCGGACATCGCCGGCTACGGCAGCAGCGCGATCGTGCTCACGACCGGCCGGAGCATCGGCTACGTGCCACTGGGCGGTCTCTAGGCTGGTGCGATGGCCGCCCCCGCGTTCTCGTTCAGTCCCCTGTTGCCGACCGGTCCGGACACCACCGAGTACCGGCTGCTCACCACCGACGGCATCGCGCCCGTGCCCGGTCCGGGCGGGCGCACCTTCCTCACCGTGGAGCCCGAGGTGCTGCGTCGCCTCACGGAAGAGGCGATGCGCGACATCGCGCACTTCCTGCGCCCGGCCCACCTCGCCCAGTTGCGGAGCATCATCGACGATCCGCAGGCGTCGCCCAACGACCGGTTCGTCGCGCTTGACCTGCTGCGCAACGCCAATGTGGCGGCCGGTGGTGTGCTGCCCATGTGCCAGGACACCGGGACCGCGATCGTCGCCGGCAAGCGGGGGCGCCACGTGCTGACCGACGGCACCGACGAGGAGGCGATCTCGCGGGGCGTGTTCGACGCCTACACCCGGCTGAACCTGCGCTACTCGCAGCTCGCGCCACTGTCCATGTGGGACGAACGCAACACGGGGTCGAACCTGCCCGCCCAGGTGGAGATCTACGCCGATGACCCCGACGGGCATCCCGATGCATATAAGTTCCTCATGATGGCCAAGGGCGGTGGCTCGGCCAACAAGTCGTACCTGTTCCAGGAGACTAAGGCGCTGCTCAACCCGACGCGGATGATGCAGTTCCTGGAGGAGAAGCTGCGGGCGATCGGCACCGCGGCGTGCCCGCCGTACCACCTCGCGATCGTGGTGGGCGGTACCTCGGCCGAGTACGCGCTCAAGACGGCCAAGTACGCCTCGGCGAAGTACCTCGACGTCCTACCCACGTCCGGATCCGTGCGGGCGCACGGGTTCCGCGACCTCGAGCTCGAGGCCGAGGTGCTGGAGCTGACCCGCCAGTTCGGTATCGGTGCCCAGTTCGGTGGTCGCTACTTCTGCCATGACGTACGAGTCGTCCGGCTGCCCCGGCACGGCGCGTCCTGTCCCGTGGCGATCGCGGTCTCGTGCGCGGCGGACCGGCAGGCGCTCGCGAAGATCACTCCCGAGGGAGTCTTCCTGGAGCGCCTCGAGACCGACCCGGCCCGGTTCCTGCCGGAAGTCGGTGACGACCAGCTCGACCACGAGGTGGTGCGCGTCGACCTGACCCGACCCATGGCCGAGATCCGGGCGCAGCTGTCGCGCTACCCGGTCAAGACGAGGCTGTCGCTGACCGGGCCGCTGGTCGTCGCCCGGGACATCGCCCACGCGAAGATCGCCGAGCGGCTCGAGGCCGGGGGCGAGATGCCGTCGTACCTGCGCGAGCACGCCGTGTACTACGCCGGCCCCGCGAAGACCCCGGAGGGTTACGCGTCCGGCTCGTTCGGCCCCACCACTGCCGGGCGGATGGACTCCTATGTGGACAAGTTCCAGGCTGCCGGCGGGTCGCTGGTGATGCTGGCGAAGGGGAACCGGTCAGGCCAGGTGACGAGTGCGTGCCAGCGGTACGGCGGCTTCTACCTGGGCTCGATCGGCGGCCCGGCGGCGCGGCTGGCCCAGGACTGCATCCGTCGGGTCGAGGTGCTGGAGTATCCGGAGCTCGGCATGGAGGCCGTCTGGCGTATCGAGGTCGAAGACTTCCCGGCCTTCATCGTGGTCGACGACAAGGGCAACGACTTCTTCGCCGAGTCGAGCCGACCTGTGTTGACGGTCGGTCGCCGTTAGCGCGTCTGATCCACTGTGGACATCAGCCGAGCACGGTGAACGGCGCGGAGTAGCTCGTGTCGTCGATTTCGAGCCGCCATTCGTAGCGACCCGGCGCCAGCGGCAGCGGCGGGACATTGAGAACGAACGATGCGTCGAGCACGCTGCCCGGGGCGATGCCGGCTGGGCGACCGACCTCAACCTTGCCCTCGGCCTGCATCGCGGGCACCACTCCGGTCGGGGTGATGAGCTGGGCCCGGTGCCCATCGGCGTCGAGCAGCTTCACGGTGAGGGTGATGGGCTCGTTCGCCCGATCCCACGGGATTTTCATGAGGATCGCGACCGCGTGGCTCGTGGGGCTGCGCGTCATGGACCATCCGGCGCCGAGCATGTGCACCTTGCCGGTCGCGGGGTCCGCCTGGGCGGCGTCACAGAGGATCAGCTGAGCGGCGACGGGAGATGCCATCAGCGCCCGGCCGCGTCGAGGGTGGGGCTCCGCCCGGGAGCATGGCAACGCACGAGACCATGATGCCTGGTTCCGGTGAGCCCCGCGGCGCTCATCTGTCCGGCGTGATGTGTCCGAGTCAGCGGACCCACGGCGGCGCGCCGTGACCTGCGCCACACATTCTCCCCACCCGCGGCGCCGACCGTACGGTTCTTCCTCCCCACCCGCGGCGCCGACCGTACCGTTCTTCCTCTTCCGCACGTCCGTTGCGATGCCGGTAGCGTCCGGCGGCTTGCTAACGGTTTGGCCACGGCTGCGGCGCGATCGGCCGTCGGAGGCGCGCCGAGTTGCCTGGGGGCGCAACACTGTGCTGCGAAACATCGGACACCCCGGGAGATTCAGTGATGCGTTTAAGGATGTTGTTCGTCCCTGTTGTCGCGTCCGCCGCGCTGCTGGCTGGCTGCACCGGGACCCCCACGCCCGAACCGAGCCCGACAACCAACGGCGTGGAGGCCCTCGAAGCCGACGCCATCCTCGAACGGGCCACCGAGGCGATGGTCGAGGCCGAGTCGGTGCACGTGGCCGGCACGGTCGGTGCGGATGACCTTACGATCGATCTCGACCTGGTCTACGCCGGTGACGACGTGGCCGGCACGGTCGGCATCTTCGGCGTCGACGCCGAGCTCATCAAGATCGGTGCCGACGTGTACGTCAAGGCCGACCCCGAGCTTTTCGCGCAGTTCCTTCCGGAGGATCAGCAGAGCCTCCTGCCCATGTTCGAGGGCAAGTGGGTCAAGATCAACGAGACCCTCGTGGTGGGCGTGATCCCGGTCCCGCTGGAACTCGAGGCAGTGCTCGAGCCGACCGCCCCGCTCGAGAAGGGTGAGGTCACCACCGTCAACGGCACCCAGGCCATCACGGTCACGGACGCCGACGGCGCCGAGTTCCACGTCTCCATCGAGCCGGGCGAGCCGTACCTGCTCGACATCACCGTCGAGGGCGGCGCCATCACGTTCTCGGACTTCGACGAGAGCCCGGAGATCGAGGCGCCGGCCGAGGACGAGGTCCTCGACATCATGGAGATGCTCGGCCTGGCCTGATCCCAGCCTGACGACCGAATGACCGTGGCACCGGGACTTCCCCGGTGCCACGGTCGTTTGCTGCCGCCGTCTCGTACGACCTGCGCGGGTTGCGCCGGTTCGTGACACTGGGCTGGACTTTCAACCGAAGACCTGGGGGGTACAGCTATGCGATCACGATTGTTGCTCGTCCCTGCCGTGGCGGCCGCCGCGGCGTTGCTCACTGGCTGCAACCTGGTGGGCGGTCCGGCGACGCCGAGCCCGGCCTCCAACGGGGTCGAGGCCAAGGAACCCGACGCGATCCTGGGCGAGGCCACCCAGGCGCTCGGCGAGGCGGAGTCGGTCCACGTCGCCGGTACCGTCGGCGAGGGGATGCTCGGGCTGACGCTGGACCTGACCTACGTGGGCGAGGACATGACCGGCACGGTCAACGCATTCGGCCTGTTGGTCAGCGTCATCAAGGTCGGCGGGGACTTCTATCTCAAGGCCGACGCCGCGCTCTTCGAACAGTTCCTCACCCCGGAGCAGCAGGCCCAGATGCCCGACTTCAGCACCAAGTGGATCAAGATCAACCTCGACCTGGTAGAAACCCTGCTGCCACTCCCGCTTACCGCCGAGGAGTTGGTGGGAGAGCCGGCGGGACCGCTGACCAAGGGCGAGGTGACCACGGCCGGTGGCACCCAGGCGATCACGGTCACCGACGCGAACGGGGTCGTGTACCACGTGGCCATGGTCGGCGAGCCGTATGTCCTCGACATCACTGCCGAGGGCGAGAAGAGCCTCGTGTTCTCGGGCTTCGGCGAGGCCGTGACGGTCGAGGCACCGCCGGACGAGGAGATTCTCGACATCCTGGAGGATCTCGGCCTGACCTGACCAGACCAGACCACGCGCGGTGGCACCGCTCCCCGGTGCCACCGCGCGCGTCGGATGTTCGCGCAGGTGCGTCGATGGCCGGGCGAAGGCTGGCAGGATGTGGCCATGAGCGAGCGTCAGCGAGCGAGTTCGGGTGGCTGGGCGGGGGCGGAGGGCCGGCACGGCAATACCGAAGCTCGTAGCGAGTACCGCATCGAACGCGACACGATGGGCGAGGTCCGGGTCCCCGCGACGGCCCTCTGGCGCGCGCAGACCCAACGGGCCGTGGAGAACTTCCCGATCTCCGGCCGGGGCCTGGAGCCGACCCACATCCGGGCGCTGGCGACCATCAAGGCGGCGGCCGCGGCCGTGAACGGCGAGCTCGGCGTGATCACAGCCGATCTGGCCACGGCGATCGGCGCCGCCGCCCAGGAGGTCGTCGACGGCCGGCATGACGACCAGTTCCCGATCGACACGTTCCAGACCGGTTCGGGGACCTCGTCGAACATGAACGCCAACGAGGTGATCGCGAGCATCGCGACCCGGGCACTCGGGGTCAATGTGCACCCCAACGACCATGTCAACGCGTCCCAGTCCTCCAACGACGTGTTCCCATCATCGATCCACCTGGCGGCGACGCAGGCGGTCACCCACGACCTCGTCCCCGCCCTGGCGCACCTGGCGTCCACATTGGAGGCAAAGGCCAGCGAGTTCAGCGTCGTCGTGAAGGCGGGCCGGACCCATCTCATGGACGCCACCCCGGTCACGCTCGGCCAGGAGTTCGGTGGGTACGCCGCCCAGGTGCGGCTCGGGATCGAGCGGCTGGAGTCCGGCCTGCCGCGGCTGGCGGAGCTGCCCCTCGGCGGGACCGCGGTCGGCACGGGCATCAATACGCCACCCGAGTTCGCGGCCCGGGTCATCAAGCGCCTGCGCCAGATCACCGGCCTGCCGCTGTCGGAGGCGCGCGACCACTTCGAGGCTCAGGGCGCCCGCGACGCACTGGTCGAGTGCAGCGGGCAGTTGCGGGTGGTGGCCGTATCGCTCTACAAGATCGCCAACGACATTCGCTGGATGGGCTCCGGACCGCGGGCCGGCCTGGGCGAGCTGCGGATCCCGGACCTGCAGCCGGGGTCGAGCATCATGCCCGGCAAGGTCAACCCCGTCGCCTGCGAGGCTGTACGGCAGGTTGCCGCCCAGGTCATCGGCAACGACGCCACCGTGGCCTTCTCCGGGTCCCAGGGCGACTTCGAGCTCAACGTCATGCTGCCGGTCATGGCCCGCAACATCCTGGAGTCGATCCGCCTGCTCGCGGCGGTGAGCCGGGTCTTCGCCGACCGCTGCGTGGTGGGCCTCGAGGCCGACGAGGAGGTCTGCCGCCTGTACGCGGAGGGTTCGCCATCGATCGTCACCCCGCTCAATCGCCATCTGGGCTACGACGAGGCGGCCGCCATCGCGAAGCAGGCGCTGAGGGAGAACCGGACGATCCGCGAGATCGTCGTCGCCCGCGGGCACGTGGAGACGGGGAAGGTCTCTGAGGACCTGCTCGACGAAATCCTCGACGTCCTGCGCATGACGCGCCCCTGACGCTCACAGGGCGGTCAGGACCACGGGCCCGTCGGCGGTCACAGCGATGGTGTGCTCGGCGTGCGCGGCGCGGCTGCCGTCGGCGGTGACGATGGTCCACCCGTCAGGCAGGAGCCGCCGGTCGTCTCCCCCGCCCTCGACGAGCATCGGCTCGATCGCGATCACGAGGCCCTCGCGCAGGACGAGGCCTCTTCCGGCCCGACCGGTGTTGGCCACATGGGGGTCCTCGTGCATCGCGGTGCCCACGCCGTGTCCGCCGAGCGAGTGCGGCAGCCCGTACCCGTCGTCGCGCGCCACGGTCTGCACGGCCTGCGAGATATCGCCCAGCCGCCCTCCGGGCCATGCGACCGCGATGGCGGCCTCGAGCGCCCGGACCGTCGTCTCGATGAGCCGCTCGCCGGCCGTGTCGATGGCACCGATGCCGATCGTGACGGCGGCATCCCCGTGGTATCCATCTATGTATGCCCCGCAGTCGATGGAGAGGAGGTCGCCGTCGGCAAGCACCCGGCGGTCCGGGATGCCATGCACGATGGCGTCGTTGACCGACAGGCACAGGACGCCCGGGTACGGCCTGGGCGCCCAGGACGGCCGGTAGCCCAGGAAGGACGGCTTGGCCCCGGCGTCCGCGATGAGATCGGCAGCCATGCGGTCGAGGTCGACGAGACGAACCCCCGCCTTGGCGGCGGCGGCGACTGCGCCCAGCGTGCCGGCCACGATCCGCCCCGCCTCCCGCAGGGTCGCGATCTCGCCGGCGGATCTCAGGACGACCATGGCTAGGATTCTAATACCAGGATTAGAATCAGCGCCATGGTACGGACGCCTCTGACCGCGCAGGAGCGGGCCCGTGGGCTGGCGCTCGGCCGCGCCCTGCAGGCGGCCCGGGGAACCCGCAGCGCGGCGGAGGTGGCGGTGCTCGCCGGGATCTCCCTCGACACCCTCCGCAAGATCGAGCGTGGTGCGATCGCGACACCGGCCTTCTTCACCGTCGCCGCGTTGGCCCGGGTGCTCGACCTCGACCTGGTCGCACTGGCCGAGCTCACCGAGGAGCTGACGGCTCCACGCCGATCGGGCGGCTGACGCCCTGCTCGGCAAACGGCGGCTGCCGCGGGCCCATCGGCAGGCCGGCCGGGGCCGGGCTCGCCCCCGACGCAGGGCGCTGGCGTGGCGCCGCCCGAGCCGCCGACTCCGTGTCCCGGAGCACGCGTAGCGCGTTGTGCCATGTCAACTTGGCGAGGTCGGCATCCGACCAGCCCCGGTCCGCCAGCACCTCCAACAACGCCGGGTAACCGTCCACACCGGACAGACCGTCCGGGGTCGCGACCACGCCGTCGAAGTCACCGCCGAGGCCGACGTGGTCGACACCGGCCACCCCGCGGATGTGCTCCACGTGGTCGGCGACGTCAACGACGGAGCACGGTGGCCGCGGGTTCGCCGCCAGCCACGCCCGCTCGCCGGCCTTGAGCACGCTGCGGGCGTCGCCGTGCTCCGCCTGTAACCGGGCCATCTCCTGGATGAGCCCGTCTATCCACTCCCGACACTCCTCGGTGAGAAACCCCGGCACGAACGTCACCATGACGATCCCGTTGCTGTCACGGACGCGGGCCAACACGTCGTCGGGCACATTGCGAGGGTGGCCGCACAGCGCGCGGGCCGAGGAGTGGGAGAAGAACGCCGGCGCCGTGGAGACGTCGAGCGTGGCGTGCATGGTGGTGTCGGCGACGTGCGAAAGGTCGGCTATGACGCCGAGCCGGTTGCACTCGCGCACCACCTCACGGCCGAAGTCGTTCAGGCCGCCGACCGCGGGCTCGTCGGTGGCGCTGTCGGCCCACTCGGTGTTCTTGAAGTGGGTCAACGTCAGGTAGCGGGCGCCGAGCGCGTGCATCATCCGCAGGGCGCCGAGGGAGGAGCCGATGCTGTGACCGCCCTCCATGCCGATGAGGCTCGCGATCCGCCCCGAGGAGCGCGCCGCCTCCAGTTCGTCAGCGGTCGTCACCAGGACGAGATCGTCGCGGTGGCGCGCCACCACCGCTCGTACGGCATCGATCTGCTCCAACGTCGCGGTGACCGGGTTCGCGATCGTGCTGGGCACGTAGACCGACCAGAACTGCGCACCCACACCACCGGCCCGCAGTCGGGGGATATCGGTGTGCAGCCCGATGCCGGACTGGTCGGTGGCCAGGTCGATCGCGTCCAGGTCGTGGTCGAAGCGCTGCCGCAGCTCCCAGATCAGGTCGTTGTGACCGTCGACCACCGGCGCCTCGGCCAGCAGGGTATGGATCCGACCACGCATGCCGGAACGCTATCCGACCGCCGCCGGCACAGCGGCGCCCCGTCGGGCCGGACCCGTCCGGGCATCGGTGGGTAGACTCCGCCCCGTGTCCGCCCTCGGCGACGCCCCGATCGTGCCCGCCGACGACCGCGAAACCTGGCGTGCCTGGCTCGAGGCCAACCACGCGACCACGCCCGGCGCGTGGTTGCTGCTTCGTCGCCGGCGCTCCGAAGGCGCGAGCCTCGACTACGAGACGGCGATCGAGGAGGCCCTCTGCTTCGGCTGGGTCGACAGCACCGGCGGTCGGTACGACGACGATCGGGTCAGGCTCTACTTCGCACCCCGCCGCCCGCGCAGCGCCTGGGCGGCATCAAACAAGGCGCGGATCGAGCGGCTGATCGCGCAGGGGCGCATGGCGAGCGCGGGACTCGCCGCCATCGAGCGGGCCAAGGCCAACGGCTCCTGGGAGATCCTTGAAGCGGTCGAGCGTCTCGAAATCCCGGACGACCTGGCCACCGCGCTCGCCGCCCAGCCCCCCGCCGCCGCCAACTTCGCCGCGTTCCCGCCCTCGGCCCGCAAGCAGATGCTCTGGTGGGTCGTTTCCGCTCGGCGTCCGGCGACGCGCGCGGTGCGGGTCGCCGCCATCGCCGAGGCGGCCGCACTCAACCAGCGCGCCCGCGGCTGAAGGATGCCGAGATCACGACGCAGAGCGGGCGGGTCGACCGCGACCCGCCCGCTCGTGTGCCTGTGGACTGCCACCGTGCGGGACCGCTCGCTACGCTCGCGATCCCGCACGAACCTCGGCTAGAAGTCCATGTCGCCGCCACCGGGCGCACCCGCGGCGGCCTTCTCCTTCTCCGGCTTGTCCGCCACCACGGCCTCGGTGGTAAGGAACAGGGCCGCGATCGAGGCCGCGTTCTGCAGCGCCGACCGGGTCACCTTCGCGGGGTCGATGATGCCGGCCTTCATGAGGTCGACGTACTCGCCGGTCGCGGCGTCGAGACCGAAGCCCGGCTTGAGGGTGCGGACCTTCTCGACCACCACGCCGCCCTCGAGGCCGGCGTTGACGGCGATCTGCCGCAGCGGCGCGTCGAGCGCCACCTTGACGATGTTCACACCGGTCTGCTCGTCCCCGGGCAGATCGATCTTGTCGAAGGCCGTCTTGCCGGCCTGGACCAGCGCCACGCCACCACCGGGCACGATGCCCTCCTCGACGGCCGCCTTCGCGTTGCGGACGGCGTCCTCGATGCGGTGCTTGCGCTCCTTGAGCTCGACCTCGGTAGCGGCGCCGACCTTGATGACCGCGACACCGCCAGCGAGCTTGGCCAGCCGCTCCTGCAGCTTCTCGCGGTCGTAGTCGGAGTCGCTCTTCTCGATCTCGGCCCGGATCTGGTTCACCCGACCGGCGATCTGGTCGGCGTCGCCGGCACCGTCCACAATGGTCGTCTCGTCCTTCGTCGTGACGATCTTGCGGGCGCGCCCGAGCATGTCCAGCCCGATGCTGTCGAGCTTGAGCCCGACCTCTTCGCTGACGACCTGGCCACCGGTGAGGGTGGCGATGTCCTGCAGCATGGCCTTGCGGCGGTCGCCGAAGCCGGGGGCCTTGACGGCGACCGACTTGAAGGTGCCACGGATCTTGTTGACGATCAGCGTGGCGAGGGCCTCGCCCTCCACATCCTCGGCAATGATCGCGAGCGGCTTGCCGGACTGCATGACCTTCTCGAGGATGGGCAGCAGGTCCTTCACCGACGCGATCTTGCTGTTGACGATGAGGAGGTACGGGTCGTCGAGCACCGTCTCCATGCGCTCGGAGTCGGTGATGAAGTACGCCGAGATGTGACCCTTGTCGAAGCGCATGCCCTCGGTGAGCTCCAGCTCCAGACCGAAGGTGTTGCTCTCCTCGACGGTGATCACGCCCTCCTTGCCGACCTTGTCCATCGCCTCGGCGATGATCTCGCCGACCGTGGTGTCGCCGGCGGAGATGGAAGCCGTGGAAGCGATCTGCTCCTTGGTCTCGACGTCCTTGGCGATCTTGGCAAGCTCGTCCGCCACCGCTGTCACAGCCGCCTCGATGCCCCGCTTGAGGCTCATCGGGTTCGCGCCGGCCGCGACGTTGCGCAGACCCTCGCGGACCAGCGCCTGCGCCAGGACGGTCGCCGTCGTCGTGCCGTCACCGGCCACGTCGTCGGTCTTCTTCGCGACCTCCTTGACCAGCTCGGCACCGATCTTCTCGTACGGGTCCTCGAGCTCGATCTCCTTGGCGATGCTCACGCCGTCGTTGGTGATGGTGGGGGCGCCCCACTTCTTCTCGAGGACGACGTTGCGGCCCCGGGGGCCGAGCGTCACCTTCACGGCGTCGGCGAGGACGTTCATGCCCCGCTCGAGCCCGCGGCGCGCATCCTCATCGAACGCGATAATCTTGGCCATTCGCCGTTGTCCTCCTGGACAGTGTCTGTTGGGACCTTCGAGCGCAGCCTTTGGCGCGCCCGTCGGTCGGGCCGGATCAGCCCGCGACGACCGCTCCACCCACCCCCGGACGCCTCCCGCCGAGCTTGCGAACCGGCCGGCTGCACTTCCGAGATCGGACGGAGCCCCACCGTCCCGACCACACCGCCCCGCGTCGAGCCGGACGGTTGGCACTCAGCATGGGCGAGTGCCAAGGTTCTGTTTAGCACTCTCACCAGGCGAGTGCAAGCCACACGCCCGGTCCGGGCCCGCACGGGCGGTCCCGGCACCCGACGGTGCATGATCACCGGCGGTCGGGGTCGGGGTCGGGGTCGGGGTCGCGGGTGCTCGTGCCACGGGCCCTCGGGGCGCGGCCGGAAGAGCTTCTGGTTCCGGCGGCAACACAAAGGCGCCGCCCCGGAGGGGCGGCGCCTGGCGACGAATGATGTGGGGACGTATGCGGCGCGCGGTGGCGTGCGTCGCTAGGTCAGATGAGCCGGACCTTCTCGGCCTGCGGACCCTTCTGGCCCTGCGCGATCTCAAACTCCACGCGGGCCCCGTCGTCCAGCGACTTGTATCCCTCCATGTCGATGGCGGAGTAGTGGACGAACACGTCCTGCCCGCCGTCGACGGCGATGAAGCCGTAGCCCTTCTCGCTGTTGAACCACTTGACAGTGCCTTGTGCCACTGCGCACTTCCTCTTCTTGCCGTGCCAATGTCGCCGGGGCGACCCTTCCGGCCGCCGGTAGGCCCACGGATCAATGCCCGCTCCGGCTCGGCAAGCCGGTGCCGGAATGCCGGCGAGCCCTTCAAGGCGACCGATATCGCACGCTACAGGAAGCTCTCTGGCACCGCACCCGCCCAAACCGGACAGTCCGTCACTTCAGAGTCTCGATTTGGTGACGCCGGGTAAGCCATCGTTTGGGTGGCCGGGACCGGTTGGCCCGCCAGCGTCGGGGGCCGTCCATTGTGGATCACGACGGCTCGCCTGCCCCGGGCAGCTCGCACTGCCAGTTCACCCACGTGTCCACCGGCCGGAACCCGATCGCCTCGTTGATGGCGATCATGTGCGCGTTCTCGACCGCGTTCCAGGTGTCGACGTGCCGCAGGTCGGGCTCGACCTCGCGGGTGCGGTAGAGGTTCTCCAGCTTCACGAGCAGGCCCAGCCGGTGGCCGCGGTGGTCAGGATCGATGATGGTCGTGCCCTGCCAGGCGTGCGTCGGCTCGTCGGCCTCCATGTACAACGCGCTCCAGCCGACTAGGCGGCCGGTCTCGTCGTCGCGGATCCCGGCGTGGTAGTGGGGCTGCCCGCGGCGGCGCAACGACTCCTCGGTGGCCCGGATCCGTTCGGCGTCCCAGTTCTCGGGCTCCATGCGGAGCTCGCCCATCGGGATGTCGGTCACCATCCGCCCTTCGAGGTAGGCGATGCCGCCGGCGATGCCGTCGTCGGGCGCCGCACCGGCCCACCAGAGCACCGAGTAGCCCTTCGCCTGGACGTGCGCATCGTCGTACCGCACCCGCCAGTCGTCCGTGTCCACTGTGGCCAGATCGAGGCGGCGCCGGACCTCTGTGAGGGCCGGCCGGGCACCGACCGACGCCGCGAACGCCGCCGGCGCCGGGTCGCGGCTCGGGCCGGACTCCTGCGCCTCGCAGTAGCTGCCCTGGAGCACGCTCCGGCCGTGTGCGCGGGCGTAGTCGGCTGCGGCCGTGAACAGCTGCCGCCCGATGCCCTGTCGGCGCCGGTCGGGGTGCACGCTCAGGTCGACTCCGGTGAGGTGGGGGTTGTCGGCCGTGCGCAGGCGCACCTCGAGGCCGCCCACGGGCTCGCCGTCCTGCTGCGCGAGGAAGTACTGCTGGATCGTCGCCGGGGACGGATGCCGCACCGCGGCAGCGATCTGGGTCCGGGTCGGCACGGGCAGGTCGGGTAGGTCGACCGCGACACAGGCGGCGACGACGCCGTGATAGGCGTCGATGGCCGCGTCATCGGCGGGAGCAATGGGGTGCAGGGTCGTGCCCATAGCAGACAGCCTGCCGGCCGCGCCGCTGCGCGGCGACCGATTTAGCCGTACGGCCTGAGAACGCGGCGCACCGGGTGTCGAGAGGCCTTCGGGTCGCTCCGCAAGCTGCTGGGCGGGGGCGCACGGGCGGGCGTGGAACTCCTACTGCACACACCCGGAAACGTTGGTCGGGAGGTGTATCGCGTCGACCCCATCTCTGACGTCGAGTCTGCACGCCGCCCTGCCGGCTTCGCGGCGATACCCTCCCGCACGCAGAATCCTGCGCCGCCTCGGGCCGGCCGTCAAGTCCTTGCGGCGCACCATTTTGACGGCCCGCGCCCCTCCCGTCACGCTCCGTTGGAGCACCCTGTTTCCGCGACCGTTGTCGAGAACGTTTTCGGAAACTGTCCGACAACGTTTTCGTTACGCAGACCTCGCACGATTGTGCGCACCGATCAGCTCGGCTCGACGGTCACGGTGCGTGACCAGCAGGGGTGATCGGTTAAGAGACGAGGCCCGCCTCGCGGGCGGCTCGCAGCGACGGGCGGATCCGGTAGGTCGGGCCGACAGCCCCCTCGATGGCGTCGAGGGTTTTGAGTCCATCACCAGTGTTGTAGATGACCGTCTCTGCGGCGGGATCCAGCCGGCCGGTGGCGATGAGCTTGCGCAGGACGGCGACGGTCACGCCCCCCGCGGTCTCGGCGAAGATCCCGGTGGTCGCGGCCAGCAGCCGGATCCCCGCGCGGATCTCGTCGTCCTCCGCGTCGTCCATCCAGCCCCCGCTGCGGCGCACGGACTCCAGCGCGTACCGGCCCGCCGCCGGGTCGCCGATATTGAGTGACTTCGCGATCCCGGTCGGCTTCACGGGAACGATGTCGTCGGTACCGCTGCGCAGCGCGGTCGCGATCGGGTTGCAGCCACGGGACTGCGCGCCGAAGACGCGGCACCGGGCCGGCTCGACCAGGCCGACGTCGGCCAACTCGGCGAACGCCTTGTCCACTTTGGTGAGCAGCTCGCCGCTGGCCATCGGAACGACGACCTGCGCCGGCACCCGCCAGCCAAGCTGCTCGGCGACCTCGTAGCCCAGCGTCTTGGAGCCCTCGGCGTAGAAGGGACGGATGTTCACGTTGACAAATGCAGTTTTCTCGAACTCGTCGGCCTCGGTGAGCTCGGAGCAGAGCCGGTTCACGTCGTCGTACGAACCATCGATAGCCACGACGTCACCGCCGTACACGGCCGTCGTGAGCACCTTGCCGGCCTCGAGGTCGTCCGGGATGAAGACCATCGAGGGCACCCCCGCTCGGGCGGAGTGGGCGGCGACGGAGTTGGCGAGATTGCCGGTCGAGGCACAGGCGAAGCGGGTGAATCCGAAGCCGCGGGCCGCGGTGAGCGCGATCGAGACCACCCGGTCCTTGAATGAGTGGGTCGGGTTGGCCGCGTCGTCCTTGACCCATAGGGGTGCGCGCATGCCGACCGCCTCGGCCAGAGCGTCCGCTCGGACCAGCGGGGTCAGACCCGGGTCGAGCGTGACCCGGCTCGACGGATCCTGGCCAACCGGCAGCAGGGGGGAGTAACGCCAGATGCTGGCCGGGCCGGCCTCGATGTCGGCGCGCGTGACCCGGGCCAGCGCCGTGGTGTCGTAGCGGACCTCGAGCGGACCAAAACACTCGTAACACGCATGCTGCGGACGGAGCGGCACCTGCGCGCCGCAGTTGCGACAGATCAGTGAGGTTGCCGCTGAACGACCTGCATGGTCGGCTCGAGAGTTCGCCGAAGTGCCAGTTGACTCCGCTTCGCGGGCGTCGCCGGAAGTGCCAGCTGATTCCGCTCCGCGGGCGTCGCCGGAATTCATCTCTCGGTTTCCCTTCTCATCTTCCCCACGGCGGTCGCGCGTGGGACGGACTTGGCACCTGCTCGCGCTGCGGCGTCGTTGCTGGCCGTGCGAGTGGTTGCCGGGGCTTCATCGGGCCGGTCCCTCTGCCCCTCTGGATGAGGTATTCAGTTGGATGCGCAAGCCGCGCGAACGCGCGGCTCGACGACGAGTCTACGGGATGCGCTCGCAGCCGGTCACGGGCGATGTTCCCGCGACCGCTTACGGGGCGGGCGGCGCTCTACAGCGGCGGCAGCGGAGGCTCGGCCGAGCCGGTCACCGTCGGCTGGGCGCAGGCGTTACGGGCGGTTGCGGTGAGCCATGGAATGCCGCCCACCACCGGCGGGGTCAGCTCCTCCTCCCGCTCGCCGGTGCCCAGCTGTACGGTCACGAAGATCTGCTCGCCGGTCGCGCCCGTGGTCGGCGGCAGGCGGTCGCAGTCCACCCGGAACCGGGCGGCGACGATCGCGTTGCGGTCCCCGGCGATCGTGCCGAGGGTCACCGGAGCGGAGGGGGGAAGTTCGGCGTCGAGGTTCAGGTTCTGGTTCTGCTCGCCGAGCGGCATCACCGCCAGCTCCATCTGGGTCAGGCCCGACGGCGTCACGACCCGCGCCCCGATGACCGTGACCGAGTCGTCGGTGACGTTGCGGATCTCCAGCGCCACGGTGATGGTGCCCTCCGCCCCGATCTTCGCCTGGAACCCGCCGGGCGCCACGATCGTCGGGCCGGTCGGGGCATCTGACCCGCTGGTCCGGGTCAGCAAGGCGAAGACGCCCACGCCGGCCGCCGCGAGCGCGACCACCACGGCGAGCACCATCCACGGGTTCACGCGCTTGGGCCGCGTGCGCCGGCGCCGCACCCGCATCCGCCGGTCGCCGACCAGGATCGACTCGACGTCCTCCGCGTTCCAGCCGCTCACGGCAGGCAGGCTAGCACCGACTCGACGTCGCGCACGTCGGACGACCCGCCCGTACTCAGGAGACGATGTCCTTGCGGAGGAACCGCCACAACGCGAGTACGCCGAAGATCGTGGCGTAGGCCAGGGCGGAGATCGCGCCGCGCACCATCGTGTCGACCTGGATCGGTGTCGACAGCAGCCCCACCCACGCGTCGGCGAAGTGGGTGGGCAGGAAGCTCCGGATCACGCCGAGCGCCTGGATCTGGTCCAGGATGCTCGACAGGATGTGCAGCAGGACGGCGCCGCCGACCGCCCCGAGCGGGGCGTCGGTGGAGACCGAGAGCAGGAACGCGAGCATGGCCACGATGAGCAGCGTCACGAAGATGTATCCGGCCGCGACGGCGATCCGGCCGAGCGCGGGCCACGGCTCAAGCTGGTCGGCGACGGTCGACCGCAGCGGCTCCCAGCCGTACCGGATCGTGCCCGCGAGCAGCGCCGTACCGACGAGCAGCACGAGGGCAAGCGCGGAGTAGAGCAGCGCGGCCACGAGCTTCACGCCGAGCAGGCGGGCGCGCGGCACCGGGATCGCCAGCAGATAGCGCAGGCTGCCCCAGCTCGCCTCGCTCGCCACGGTGTCGCCGAAGAAGAGCGCGACGACGACCACGAGCAGGAACGACGAGCTCACCAGCATCGTGAAGAGGGCGAAGTTCGGCCCGCCGGCGGTGGCCAGGTCGACCAGGCTGGTGAACGCACCGCCCCCGGGGCCCTCGTCGTCGCCGTCCCCGCCGAACTCGAAGGCGAGCAGCACGATCAGCGGCAGCACCACCATGAAACCGAGCGCAATCCGCGTGCGAGGCCGGCTCGCCTGCCGTCGCAGCTCGGTCGCCAGCGTGAACGGAGCCCGAGCCCGCGCCGGTCCGGGCTGAACATCCACTGTGGACATAACCGCTGGTTCCGCCGCCGTCTGTCCGCTCGTGGCTCCGAGCGCTCCGCTAGCTCCGCTGCGATGCTCCAGACCCCGGTTCGTCATCTCTCTCCACTCGCCTTCGTGTCGCCGCCGACCAGGGCCAGGAACGCGTCCTCGAGGCGCCGCCGGGGTACCACCCGGTCCACCCCGACTCCGGCCCGGACCAGGGCCGCCACCACCTCGGTGCGGGAGGTCCCGTCGAGGTTGACGACGAGCCCACCCGGGCGCGCCGGCTCCGGCGCCCGTCGGTCGGTACCGTCGGGGTAGACCTCTCGAACGCCGGGAATCCGGCCCAGCACGTCCCGGGCGGCGTCCACATCGGACACATCGAACCGGGACACCGGCGAGTCGCCGACGACATCCTCGACCGGGCCGTCGGCCACTACCACTCCCCGGTTCATGACCACCACGTGCGTGCAGGTCTGTTCGACCTCGGCGAGCAGGTGCGAGGAGACGAGCACCGCGCGCCCATCGGTGGCGTAGTCGTGCAGCACGCGGCGCATCTCGACGATCTGCGGTGGGTCCAGCCCGTCGGTCGGCTCGTCGAGCACCAGCAGCTCCGGTAGGCCGAGCATCGCCTGGGCGACGGCGAGCCGCTGCTTCATACCGTGGCTGTACGTGCGGACCTTGCGATCGATCGCGGTGCCGAGACCGGCGATCTCCAGCGCCTCGTCCAGCCGGGCCTCCTCGATGGGTCGCCCGGTGGTGCGCCAGAACAACTTCAGGTTGTCCACACCGGACAGGTGCGGCAGGAACCCGGGGCCCTCGACGAGCGTGCCGACCCGCCGGAGCACGTCGGCGCCGGGGTGCAGGCGGTGACCGAAGATCAGCACCTCGCCGCGGGTCGCCCGGGTCATGCCCATGAGCACGCGCAGCGACGTGGTCTTCCCGGCGCCGTTGGGGCCGAGCAAACCTACCACCTGTCCACGGTGGACGGTGAAGTCGGCGTTCTCCACGGCGACGAAGTCGCCGTACTCCTTGCGCAGCCCTCGAACGACCAGCGGGGTCCGTTCGTGCTCCGCGACGACCGCGACGGTACGGCGGCGGCGCCGCCGGCGGGCCACCACCAGTGCGGTGAGGATCCCGACCGCGAGGAACGCGACCACTGCGGCGAGCAGGTAGCGCCAGACGACGTCCGGGTCGGTGATCGGCGTGCCCGGTAGCGCGGGCAGCGTGACGGTCGCCCGGCCGCCGTCGAGCGCCACGATATAGACCGCCGGCTCGTTCGGCCCGGCGTACGCCTGGTCGGCGGTCGCGACCGTGAGCAGCAGTCGGTGACCCGCCTCGAACCGGTAGACGATGGCCGGCAGTGCGACCGTGACCGGGGTCGCGTCGTCGATGTCGGTCGGCAACCCGGTCAGCCGGACCGGTGCCACGAGCCCGAACGGAAGGCTGTCGCCGCTGTCGGGGTCCTCGTCGTAGAGCTTGACGAACAGCACGGCCTCGCCGGTCGGGGAGGCGGCTCGGATCCGCACGGTCGGGGCGCCGACGACGTCGGTGTTGGCCGGCAGTGGCCGTGAGTAGAAGCGGGCGTGCTGACCGGGGATCTCCAGCGCGGCGCCGCCGAGCGCGGTAGCGAGTACCCCGGCCCCGGTGCCGGGCAGCGTGCTGATCGCGGCCGGGTTGCCGCCGGGCGGGTTGAAGACGGGCTGCGACGGCCCGGTCAGCTCGATCCGCGCCGAAGCGCTGGCGGTGTCCGGGAAGGCGTCGGTGCGGAAGCCGGTGGTGCTGACCCGTCGGCTCTCCGTGTCGAAGCCCGACACGCGGGAGTAGGTGAAGCCGGTGCCGGGGTCTTCGCCCGTCTGCTTGACGTAGTGGTCGAGCCACCGGATGGTGAGGAACCGCACCCGGTCCTGATCGCGGCGGGGTCCGTCGCCGCCGTCGTGGCCACCGGCGAACCAGTCCATCCGCACCGGGGTACCGGTCGCCGCGATGGCGCGGTAGTTCGCCACCGCGTCGCCCAGTGTGAACAGCGAGTCCGCCTGACCCTGGATCAGCAGTGTGGGCGCCGTGATGCGCGACAGCGTCGGCGCGGGGCTCGACCGGCGCAGCAGGGCGATCGTCTGCGGACTTGCCCGGCCGGTGGTCGCCACGTCGAGGTAGGCCGCGCAGACGTCGAGCGCGAAGGGCCCGCACGACGGGTTGGCGAGGTCTATTGTGGACAGATCGATGGGGAAGGGAACCTCGCCGTCCGTACGGTCGGCGGCCGTACTGTCTTCCTCCCCGAAGTCCGGACCTTGGCCGAAGTCGTCGGCCGCACCGCCCAGGCCGGCCGCCCCCGCGCGGCCGAAGAACAGCCCGGCCCACTGCTTCTTGAACACACCGTCCTCGGCACCGGCGCCGGTGGCCTCGGGCCGGAACGCGTCGGCCAGGTCGTGCCAGGTGATCATGGGGACGATTGCGTCGACCCGGTCGTCCACCCCGGCCAGCATCAGGGCGAGCGCGCCGCCGTAGGAGCCGCCCACGGCGGCCACCCGCGGGTCGCCCTCGCCGTCGCGCAGGATCTCCGGCCGGGTGGCGAGCCAGTCGAGCAGGCGCTGCGCGTCGTGGATCTCGTAGTCCGGGCTGTTGAGGTGGATCAGCCCGCCGCTGCGCCCCATCCCCTGCGCGCTGTAGGTCAGCACGGCGTACCCGCGGTCGGCGAAGTCCCCGGCGTCGGTGGCCACGCTGTGCTTCGACCCACCGAATCCGTGCGCGAGCAGGATCGCCGGCACCGGGCGTTGTGCACTGGCCGACTTCGGCAGGTAGAGAGTGGTGTCGAGGGTGACGGGCTCGTCACCGGCCGGGCCCGTACGCACCGTGAGCATCGCCTCGGTGGCGGTGTACGAGGGCGGCTTGGGGGCCACGGCCCACCCGATCAGGCCGCCCACCAGCGCCAGTGCGACGGCGGCGGGGACCAGGCGTCGCTGGACCGTCCGGCGGCTGGGTCTGGTGATCCTCGGCAGGTGTACCGGCATGCGGACCAGGCTACGGCGCGCGGCCGGGCCGGCCGGGACGATGGTCGTTGACTACTCAGCAAGCGCTCAGCGGCCCCCCCGAGCGTTGTCGCCTGGCGGCCTCTCCAAGGGCCACAAAGCGACAACGCTGGTCCCTGACGGGGGTCAGTCGAGGCCGCGCCGGCCGCGGGTCGCCCCGGTGCGCAGGCGCAGCAGCCGGTGCACGAGCGTCGGGTCGTAGCTCATCGCGGCCGGTAGGTCGAGCACCCCGTTGAGGCTCTGGTAGTACCGGGTCGGCGTCATGTCGAATGTGTCGCGGATCGCCTGCTCCTTGGCGCCCCCGCGCCGCCACCACTGCCGCTCGAAGTCGAGCATTGCGCGCGCTGAGTCGCTCAGGGCGGCGTCCACAATGGCCGCGGCATCGCGCGCGACCTCAGGCGGCAGCTCGAGTGGCGCGGGCGGAGTCGTCTCAGCGGGCGATGGGGTGCGGGGAGGCGGCGGGCTGACCGTCGGTGGCGCCGGCCGCTCGAGTCCAATGACGGTGCGGGCGTCCACATCGGGCAGACTAGGTTAGTCCCTGGACGCAAGCGAGCACCGACACCGCTGAGTCGCCTATGCGACGGGTGTCGCTGGCCCGTCACGAGCCGCCGCGGGTGGCTGCGAACATGTAGCAGCCGTAGACGACGTTGCGGCTGTGCACCACGGCGACCTCGGGGTCGGCCAGCACGGCGGCGATCGCCGACACCGGGTCGGTGCCGTCGTGCGCTCGCGAAGCCGGGTGGATCCACCCGCGACGGTCGTACGCACGCAGGATCTGCCGCCGACCGAACCAGTCGGGCGGGTAGGCGCCGCTGAAGACGGGGCCGTCGCAGGACTGGGCGTGGACGAAGACCGCGCCGACCTCACGGTACGGGCTCGCCGGCAGGACCGGCTCGTGTCCACAGAGGATGATCTCCTCGCCTGCTCGCGCGTCGCGCAGGCAGCAGCGCAGCGGCTCCTCGCCCTCGGCCGTCATCGGTACCACCGGGTTACCCGAGACGTCGCGTCCGAGAGCCCGTACGGCCGCCAGCACCGCCTCCGGAATGGCATGTATCTGGAACGTCATGCGTCCACAGTGTCCCAGCCGGAACAGGACGGCTGGCGGGTTTCGGACGTCAGGGTGGTCGGCGGTCTCGCCGACCGGCCAGGCACCGACGCTTCCTCGAGCAAGCGCGGTTGGCCTAGCCGGGTTGCAGCAAGAACATCTGTCGGCATGCGTGATCCACTGACCAACATCAATCTAATGCCGAGATCGCGCCAACGGCATCACCGGACTCTAGGTCCAAGGGCCCATACGAGGGGCGGTACGGGGCGCCTATCATAGATCTGGTTGTATCAGTGCGGCCCGATGGCAAGGAGGGTAGTGGACGTGTCGCCGATTGGCCGGCAGGGTTTGCGCGAGACAGCCATATTCACCGGCATCCTTCTTGCTATATATGCCGTTCTCTATCTTGCCGGCGACCGGAACCTGAACTGGTTCGTCCCGCTCTCCTTGATGCTGGCGGGCGTGGTGCGGACGGCCTGGCGGGAGTACCGGTTCCGCCGGAACGTGGCAAGCGTCACCGATCAGCGGGACAACCGCATCAGTTGAGCCGACGCCTGATCTGGGGCCGGCTTCCCTGTGCCGAGGGAAGCCGGCCTTGGCGGGAATCGGCACTCACGTTGACGTGACCGGCTCGCCCGCCCGGATGACCGCGGTGACCCGCAGGTCTTCGTCGAGGAGCACGAGGTCGGCCCGCAGTCCCGGGGCGATCGCCCCGATCTCACCACCGAGCCCGAGTACCCCGGCCGGCGTGGTCGACGCCAGCCGGACGGCGTCCACCATGGACACTCCACTGCGGACCGCGCGCTGGAACGCGGCCGCCATCGTGAGCGTGCTGCCGGCGATGGCGCCGGTCGCCGCGAGTCGGGCCACGCCCTCGGTGACCGTCACCTCCAGGCCGCCGAGCCCCCAGTGCCCGTCGGGCATGCCGGCGGCCGCCATCGCGTCCGTGACGAGGGCGACCCGGTCGGCGCCGGCCGTGTCGACGATGTGGCGCAGCATCCCGTCGTGGAGGTGCACTCCATCGGCGACCACCTCGCAGACGACGCCCGGGCTGTCGAGCAGGGCGATGATCGGTCCCGGGTCGCGGTGGTGCACCGGTCGCATCCCGTTGCACAGATGGGTGGCGAGCGTCGCCCCGGCCTGCACCGCCGCCTGCGTCTGCTCGTACGTCGCGTCGGTGTGCCCGACCGCGGCCACGATGCCGTGGCTGCGTAGCTGGGCGATCGCGGGCAGCGCCCCGGGCAGCTCCGGCGCCAGGGTCACGGTCCGGACCACACCCACCGCGATGAGGTCCGCGAGCTCGGCCGGGTCGGGGTCGCGCAGGTGGGCCGGATTCTGGGCGCCGCAGCGCGCGGTGGACAGATAGGGACCCTCCAGGTGCAGCCCGGCCAAGTCTCCACTGTGGACCAGCGGGGCAAGCACCTGGGTCTGGTCGAGGGTGTCCCGCCGCGACGCCGTGACGAGGCTCGCCAGCATGGTCGTGGTGCCGTGCGAGCGGTGGAACGCGATGGCGCCGCCGGCCTCTTCCCCGTTGCCGGTGGTGAAGGCGTAGCCGCCGCCGCCATGGACGTGCAGGTCGACGAAGCCGGGCACCACCCAGGCGGCCTGCAGCTGCTCCCCGCGCCCCGGGGCGGCCGGGGTCACATCCTCGATGCGGTCGCCCGCAAGCCGTACGAAAGCGTCCTGCAGGACGCCCTCGGACGTGACCACACGGCCTCGCACCGCTGTCGGCGTGCTGCTACCGACAGTGGTCACTGATGTCGTCATGTGCGCACCCGGTTCGACGGTCCCGTGTTGATTCGCGCATTATTGTGCACGAGCGCGCAGACCCGCGTGCAGCGGCGCAGCTGGTTTCCCGCGCTCGGGTGAGGAGGCCTGGGGTGGACCGGTACGCGCGGTGGAACGCGCTCCTGGAGCTGCTGACGAAAACCGGTCGAATGAGCGTGGAGGACGCGGCGGAACGGCTCCTGGTCTCGCAGGCCACGATCCGGCGCGACTTCGACCAGCTGGCCCAACAGCAGATGATCACGCGCACGCGCGGGGGTGCGGTGGTCAACGGGGTCTCCTACGACCTGCCCCTGCGGTATAAGTCAGCCAAGCACGCCCCGGAGAAGCAGCGCATCGGGGTCGCCGCGGCCGCACTCGTGGAGCCGGCCATGGTCGTGGGCCTGACCGGCGGCACCACCACGACCGAGGTCGCGCGGGCGCTGGCCTCCCGGCCCGACCTGTCCGGCGCGGGCCCGGATGGCCCGTCGCTGACGGTCGTCACGAATGCCCTGAACATCGCCAACGAGCTGATTGTCCGGTCCCGGATGAAGATCGTCGTCACCGGCGGGGTCATCCGCCCCCAGTCCTACGAGCTCGTCGGGCCGCTGGCCACAGGCATCCTGCGCGAGCTGACCCTGGACCTGGCGTTCCTCGGCGTGGACGCCTTCGACGCCACCCTCGGTGCCGCGTCCCACCACGAGGGCGAGGCTGCCATGAACAGCCTGCTCGCCTCGCGGGCGCGGCGGATCGTGGTGATCGCGGACTCGTCCAAGCTGGGGCAGCACGCGTTCGCCCGGGTCTGCCCGACGGAGAAGGTATCGACGCTGGTGACCGACAAGGACGCCACTGACGACCAGGTCGCACCCTTCGTCGGCCGGGACGTGGAGGTCATCCGGGTGTAGCGGGTCCGAACCTTAAGGCGAACCAAGGGCGCGCCCAATAATCAGGCAAAACCGCCCAGTGTGCTCGCGCGCGGGGTCGCCCCTGGCCAGACTGACCCGCGTGATGCCGCCGTACGGCGAGGTCCGCACGCCCGGCCGGGCTCGACCCCTGGTCGGGACCGGCCAGCTGCCCGCGCTCCGCGCCCACCCGACCCTGGACTCGCGCTCGACCATGCTCGAGCCGACCGCGCAGTACCGCCGCCGGCCCCGCCGGCGTCGCCGCGCCGGCCAAGTGGTCGTGGCCGCCTTCTGGCTCGGGCTCGCTGCGAGCGTGGCGTCGTGGTGGTTCAACACACCCACCGGGTCGGTGGTCGATGTCGGTGGCGCCCTGGTCGAGGCGTCCCGGATCACCGGCATGATCGCGGGCTACGTCCTCCTGGTGCAGGTGCTCATGATGAGCCGGGTGGCCTGGCTTGACCGTACGATCAGCGCGAACAACCTGCTGGGGGCCCATCGGGACCTCGGGTTCGCGTTGCTGGTGCTTGTGCTGTTGCACGCCGCGTTGTCGGTGGTCGGGTACGCGAGGTTGTCCGGCATCTCGCTCGTCGAGGAGACGACGCTCATGCTGACCTCGTTCGAGGACATGGTCAGCGCCGTGGTCGCCACCGGGATGCTCGTCGCCATCGGCCTCCTCGCGGTCCGGGTCGTCCGCAACCGGCTGCCCTACGAACTCTGGCACTTCCTGCATCTGTCGAGCTACGCGGTGTTGCTGCTGAGCTATGGGCACCAGTTCGCCGTGGGGCGCGAGCTCGCCGGTGACGGGCCGGTCACCTGGGTCTGGGCCGGTACCTATGGTCTCGTCGTGGCGTGTCTGGTCCAGGGGCGGGTGATCTCACCCCTGCGCTTCAACCTCCGTCACCGCCTTCGCGTCGCCGAGGTGGTCAACGAGGGCGTGGACGTGATCTCGATCTACATCGAGGGACGTCGTGTCGACGAGATCCGCGTTCGGGCGGGACAGTTCTTCCGCTGGCGCTTCCTCGCCAAGGGCATGTGGTGGCAGGCGCATCCCTTCTCCCTCTCCGCGGCGCCCAACGGCCGATGGCTGCGCCTCACGGTCAAGGCGGTGGGCTACCACACCGAGCAACTGAAGTGGCTCGATCCAGGGGTGCGCGTCTTCGCCGAGGGGCCGTCCGGAGTCTTCACGGCCGACCACCGGCGACGCCACCGGGCGCTGCTGATGGCCGCGGGCAGTGGTATCGCGCCGATCCGGGCGCTGCTGGAAGAGCTGCCCCGGGGCACCGTGGTCATCTACCGGGCCAGTAGCGTCGACGACCTCATCTTCCGGGAGGAGCTGGACTGGCTCGCCGACATGCGTGACGCCGAGGTCCTCTACGTCCTGGGCGGCCGCGACGACCCCGGCCCGCGGCGGCTCATGTCGCCCAAGGGGCTCCGGCGGGTCGTCCCGGATGTGAGCCGGCGAGACGTGTACCTGTGCGGGCCGGAGGGCTTCGTGACCTCGGCGGTTGCCGTCCTGACCCGACTGCGCGTGCCGCGAAAGCAGATACACCTTGATCCCTTTGAGTTCTAGGGAGGCGGACGGTGCGACGTACCTTCCTTGCCCTGGTCGGCTTGTCGGTCATGGTGACCGTTCTGATCGGGCTGAAGTCCGGTCCGGCCGCTTCGCTGCTCGGCTGGTCCGCGGAGTCGGGTCTCGGGCCCGATGGCACCTCCGGCCTCCCTCCGACCGGCGCGGCTGTCCCCGACGGCGCCACCCCCGACCCCTCGGGGGCGGCCGCGCCCGCGGTCTCCGGCTCGCCGCCGGCCGGCCCGACAGCATCGGGCCCGGCCGCTACCAGTGGCCCGGCGCCGACCGGCGGCCCTGCGCCGAGCAGCGCGGCACCGCCTCCGCCTCCGCCTCCGCAGACCACAACCGTCACCGGAGCAGCGGTCGAAGTACGCACGGCCCAGTCACCAACCAGCAAGTCGGAGCCGTGCGGCGACTGTCACGACTACACCATCTCGGTCACGGTCACGGTGACCGATGGCCGCGTCACCGCGACGAGCGTGGCCTACAACCCTTCACCCGGCGGGAGCCTCTCCTACGCCAACCAGGCGAACAACCGGCTCAGCCAGGCTATCCTCTCGGCCCAGACCTGGAACCTCGGCCGGGTCTCCGGCGCGACGTACTCGGGCAACGCCTGGGAGCTGTCGGCGCAGGACGCCATGCGCCGTGCGGGCCTTCCGGTGTGACCACGCCGCACCGCCGGTGCCGACAGGAACGTGTCATGGGCACTCTGGCGACCGTCGAGCTGGCCGACCCGGTGCCCGACATCGGGATCCTCGATGGCGTATTCACCTGGCTGCACGAGGTTGACCGGCGGTTCAGCACGTACCGGTTCGACAGCGAGGTCAACCGGCTCGACCGCGGTGAACTGACCGAGCGCGACTGCTCCGACGACCTGCGGCACGTGCTCGACCAGTGCGCCCGGCTCTGGCGGGAGACAGACGGGTACTTCGATGCCTACGCCACCGGACGGCTCGACCCGTCCGGTTACGTGAAAGGCTGGTCGGTCCAGCGGGCGTCGGAGCTGCTGACCGCATCCGGCGCGACGAACCACCTGGTCGATGCCGGTGGCGACATCCAGACCCGTGGCGGACCAGCGCCTGATCGGGGGTGGGAGGTCGGGGTCCGCCATCCCTGGGACCTGGACAAGGTGGCCTGGGTGCTGGCCGGCACGGATCTCGCGGTAGCTACCTCCGGGACGTACGAACGGGGCGCGCACGTGGTCAACCCCCGGACCGGGACGCCAGCGACGCAGCTTCGATCGGTGACCCTCGTCGGCCCGGATCTCGCCGATGCCGATGCCTATGCGACCGCCGCCCTCGCCATGGGCACCGCCGCGCTCGCCTTTCTGGCGCGGCTGGATGGATACGCCTCGGCCGTGGTCACCGAGGACGGGGCCTGCTACGTCTCCGCGGGTTTTCCGGTCCGCTCGGGCGGGACGGGCGTGGCCGCGGGCCGGGTCGACCGGGTGCGCCGGTGACTACGGATCAGCCGCTCCGGCGGCGGGCCCAGCACGACGCGGACCTCCGCCCCGCCGAGCTCGCTTCGTCCAATGTGTAGTGATCCGCCGGATCGCTGCGCCATCCGGGACACGATGTCCAGACCGAGCCCGGTCGAGCCGCCCGAGCTCTGACCGCGCCGCGGCCGCAGGCCGTCGGGCATGCCGGGCCCAGCGTCGGAGACCACGAGCGTGGCGCCACCGCTCGCGGCCCGGGTCAGTCTCACCGCGAACGCCGTGCCCGGTCTCGTGTGCGCGAACACGTTGCCGATCAACGCGTCCAGGCAGGCGGCCAGGTCGTCGGCGGGCAGCCCGACCGCGACCAGACCGTCCGAGGGGTCGAGCGCGACCGTGAGCTGCCGTCCCTCCTCGTCCGCCACCACCGACCAGAAGCGCACTCGGTCCCGCACCACGGCGTTGATGTCCCCGGCCACGGCCAGCGCGATCGAGGTGGGTCGCTCGGTGTCCCGGATGATCTCGTCGAGGGTACGGTCGACGCCGTCGAGATCCGTGACGAGCCGGGCCCGGGTCTGCGGGTCATCGACCGACTCCATATCGATGCGGAGCACGGTGAGCGGGGTCCGCAGCCGGTGTGACAGGTCGGCCGCGGTCGCCCGTTCCTGGGCGAGCAGATCGACAATCCGGTGGGCCAACAGGTTGAGGGCGGCGCTGACGTGCCGCACCTCGGACGGCCCGTGCGCGTCCGCTCGGGTGTCCAGCGCGCCGTCGGCCAGCCGGGTGGCGACCCCGGCCACGGCGGTCAGCGGCCGGGTCAGCAGCCGGGCCAGGGCGTCGGCGACCGCCAGGCTGACCACCAGCAGCCCGAGTCCGAGCAGCGCAAGCACCATCCACGTGCGGCCCACGCCCGCGGTGAGCTCCCGCTCGGAGACGAAGCTGCGGATCACCGCCGTGCCGCCCGGCAGACCCTCGACGGCGACGATCACCTCACGACCGCCATCGACGTCCGCGGTCAGGCTGTGGCCGGCTCGACCCGCGGCGACGGCCGCCGACTCCGGGGCGGCCGCACCGACGGTCCGGCCGTCGGGCAGGAAGACCGTGAAGGGATGGGGCGACCCCTCGTTCGCCGCCGCGATGGCCTGCGGGAGCCGGGTCCCGGAGTCGGTGGCCACCACTGGTGCGAGCGCCTGCGCCTGGACCACGGCCGCGCCGAGCGCCCGATCCGCGGCCGAAGCGCGGACCAGGAGGGCCAACGGGATGAGGAAGGCGACCAGCACGAGCGAGCTGGTCGCGCCGACGAGAGCGACGATCCTCGCTCTCACGACGCCGGCTGGGTCGGCGGGGCGGCCAGCTTTGCATCGGCCGGTGGGCAGAGCTTCACGCCCACGCCGCGCACGGTGTGCAGGTAGCGCGGCTGGTGCGCGGACTCGCCGAGCTTGCGCCGCAACCAGGACAGGTGCACGTCGATGGTGTCGTCGGGACCGCCGAAGGCCTGCCGCCAGACCTGTGTCAACAGCTCGCGCCGCGACACCACCGTGCCCGCCCGGGATGCGAGATAGGTCAGGAGGTCGAACTCGCGCGGCGTGAGGTCCAGCGGGACACCGCCAAGGGTGACCTCCCGACCCGCGACGTCGAGCCGAAGCTCGCCGACCACGATGGGCGGCCCGGGCTGGCGCTGGCCGGTCGCGGCGCGTCGCAGCACGGCGCCGATGCGGGCATCGAGCTCGTCCGGGCCGAACGGCTTGACGACGTAGTCGTCGGCGCCGTTGCGCAGCGCCGCGACGACCGTCGCCTGGTCGCTGCGGGCCGTGACCACGATGACCGGCACCTGGCTGACCGCCCGCACCATGCGCAGCAGATCCCCACCGTCGATGTCGGGCAGCCCCAGGTCGAGAATGACCAGCTCCGGCCGGCTCTGCGTGATGGCCTGCAATCCACTCAGGCCGGACGATTCGCTGCGGACGACATGACCCCGCTCGGTCAGCAGGCGGATCAGGGCGCGGCGGATTTCCATGTCGTCCTCGACCAACAGGACCTCGGCCACGGGGGTCACCGTACCGGGCGGTCCCGTCCTTGACGATGGGCAAGCGACCATTAAGGCGCCGTTAGGGCCGACGCTGGCAGCATCGTGGCGTGATCCGGCGTGGATGGACCAGGCCTGCGCTACTTGCCCTGTCCGCCTGGCTGGTCGGCGCCGCCACCGCGGTCGCGGTCGGGCTTCTGGCGTTGTCCTCGGTGGGTGCCGGGCTCACTGGTGGCCCGGCGGATCCGTTGGCGCAGGCACCGATTGGCGCGACGCCCGTGCCCGCGCCCGGTCCCTCTCAAGATCCGAGCATCACGCCCGCCGCCCAGTCCTTCTCCTCGATCGGCGGAACGGTCGAGGCGCGCTGCGTCGAGGGCGGACCCTATCTCGAGTTCTGGACTCCGGCCCAGGGCTACCACGCCAAGGACGTCGTCCGGGGGCCGGCGGAACGGGCCCGGGTCAAGTTCGAGAGCCGGAACTACGAGGTGGTCATGACCATCACCTGTGTCGGCGGCGTTCCGCAGAGCACGGTCAAGGAGGAGTGGGAGGACGACGCCGAGACAACCGCTGCGTGACGCGGCCGCCGGGCGGGGCCCAAATACCCCCCCGGCCGCCGGGTGCCCCTGCGGGCCCGGCACAGACAGGCCCCGGCCCACCGCCCCGCCGCGGGGCCGG
>JBQGBY010000068.1:0-8060 GCA_052038195.1 Micromonosporaceae bacterium
TGCCTGCTGATTCCGCTCCGCAGGCGTCGCTGGAACCCAGGGCGCCGTGCACCGGCCGACGCAGCCACGCTGACGTGCCCCGCACCCTCGGCGAGCCGGGAGACCACCATCCCCCACCCCCGGCGCGACAACTCGCGCCCCCGCGGTCACCCGGTCGGCGGCCCGGACAAAGGAGACAGTGCGTGGTACCCCCTCCACTGCAGGGCGGACTCGCTGAATCCCAGCTCAGCCCTCCCCGAAAGTCGCGCCGGCCTCGGCTGACGTGGCTGGCGACCGTCGCCGCGGCGCTCTCCATCGCCGTGCTCGCGCCCCCGTCGGTCGCGCACGCCGACCCGTCGGTGACCGAGGTGGAGGCCCAGATCAGCCAACTCTGGGCCGAGTCCGAGCCACTCATCGAGCAGTACAACGCGGTGCACGCGGAGTACCAGCAGAACCTCGCCCGGCAGGCCGAGCTCGCGGCCGCCATCGCGCCGCTGGAGGCCCAGCTCCGCGAGGCCCAGGACCGGGTCGGAGCCATCGCGGCCCAGGTCTACCGCGGGTCGGCGGCCAGCGAGATGGCCATGCTGCTGGCAAGCGGGTCGCCTGCGGACTTCGCGGATCGTCTGTCCTATCTGGACGCTCTCTCGCTGTCGCAGCAGCGCGAGCTGGAGGACGTGATCGACCTCAAGCGGCAGTACGACGAGCAGAAGGCGCCCATCGACGCCCTCGTCGTGCAGTTGTCCGCCCAGGACGCCGACCTCACAGCGCGCAAGACGGAGATCGAGAGCAAGCTGGCCGACCTGCAGGCGCTGCGTCGGCAGACGTATGCGTCGTCCGGCGGCACGGGGTCGTACCGGCCGTGGCCGTGCCCGGCCGAGTACGCGCCGACCCCCGGCTACCAGGCAGCCGCGTTTGCGTGTGCGCAGGCCGGCATTCCGTACGTGTGGGCGGGCGCGAGCTCAAGCGGGTACGACTGCTCCGGCCTGACCATGCGGGCCTGGGAGCAGGTCGGCATCTACCTGCCGCACAACGCCGCGGCCCAGCGGCGTTCGATGCCGTACATCGACGCGGCCAACCTGCAGATCGGTGACCTGGTCTTCTACTACGAGGACCTGCACCACGTCGCGATCTATGTGGGCGATGGAAAGGTGATGCAGGCGCCCCAGGCCGGAGACGTGGTTCGGATGTCACCGATCGACACGTCGCCTATCCACAGCTACGGTCGACCCGGCTGACGCGGTCGACACCAACGACAGGGGCACCCCGGAGAACCCGGGGTGCCCCTGCGTTCGGGTCGGAACTCCGACACGGCGCCGGCGGTCGGCAAGGCGTCGGTTCGGGGGTGGGAAGCCGTGGCCCCGTCACGCTACGGTGAGCGCGGGCAGGAGGACAGATGACGTACCAGCCGGGCGAGCAGCCCTCGTACACGCCACCCCAGGACCCGTGGTCGGGTACCCAGGGCGTCGCGTCCGCACCGACGGACCCCATTCCTGCACCGGCCCGTGGTCAGTTCGCCCCCGGGGTCGCCTCGCCGAGCGCGCCGGCGCCGGTCGTCTGGCAGCAGGAGACGATCACCCACGACCCGTACCGCCGCGGCCGGAGTCGGGCCGGCCTCTATGTGTTCGTGGTCATCCTGGTCCTGGTGCTCGGCGGTGGCGGCGGCTACGGCGCGTGGTGGGCGATCACGAAGTACTTCCCCACCCCCACGGACGACCCGAGCGGCTCCGGTACCAGCAACGGTGTGAGCACCAGCCCAAGCACCTCCAGCAGCCCAACCCCGACCGACCCGTCGCTCACCCGGTTCGACCCGAGCAAGGTCGCCGTGGGCACCTGCCTGGTCAACCTCGAACCCGACCCGACCAAGCGACCGGACATGTACATCGCGCCGTGCGACCGCGAGGACGCCTTCAAGGTGCTGCGGATCCGAAGCGGCGAGGAGATCCCCGAGACCGAGGACGGCGAGTTCACCAGAGAGATCACCGCCGATCCGGTGTGCGAGGGGCTCGCCTGGGACGCGTTCTTCGGGTTGAACAGCGAGAACGACGCGATGGACTACTTCTACTGCCTGGACGACTTCTCCCGCCCGTGAGGGGCCTCACGCGGCGTTGACCCACTCGTCGGTCCCGTCGGTGAAGTGCTGGTGCTTCCACACCGGAAGGCGGGCCTTCACCTCATCGACCAGGCGGGCACAGACGGCAAACGCCTCGCCCCGGTGCGCGGTGGCCACGGCCGCAGCCAGCGCCACGTCGCCAATGCCGAGCTCGCCGATGCGGTGTGACACCGCGATCCCGTACACGGCCGAGTCCTTGCCGATCTCGGCGGCCACCTCGGCGAGCACCGCGGCCGCGCTGGGGTGCGCCTCGTAGACGAGCCGGGCGACCCCCCGCCCCCCGTCGTGGTCGCGGACCACCCCGGCGAAGGAGACGACGGCGCCGGCGCCGGCGTGCGCCACGGCGGCCTCGTGCTCGGCCACCGACAGTGGCTCGGACGTCACAACCGTCCGGATGCTGGTCATAGCCGCGCTCGCTGACGCTCGATCATGGACGGCCTCCCGGAAGCAAAGGCAAGGGCACGAACGAGACCTCATCGCCGGGTGCGCCCTCGGTGCCCGGCGCGATCACGGCGAAGCCGTCGGCCCGGGCCAGACCCCGGAGCATGGCGGAGCCGGCGTGTCCGAGCGGCTCAGCGAGTCCGGTCTCCAGCACGCGGGCGAGCGCGAGGTGGGTGGCCTCGCCACGGCCGCGCACGGCCGCGCCAAGCCGGACCCGGGGCAGCGGGGACAGCGACCGGCCGGCCAGGCCGAGCAGCAGCGGTGCCACCAGCGACACCAGAGCGACAACCGCTGACTGCGGGTTGCCGGGCAGTCCGGCGACGAACGCCGGCGACCGACCCTCCCGCGGAACCGAGGCGAGCAGCATCGGGAACCCAGGGCGCACCTGGACGGCATTGGCGATGTAGCTCGCGCCGATCGCGGCCAGGGCCGGGTGCAGGTGGTCGACGGGCCCGTGCATCGTGCCACCCGTCGTGCACACCAGGTCGGCGCGCGACACCGCCTCGCGCAGCGCCTCGACGTGGGCCTCGAGGGTGTCGGCCACCGGGCCGGTGTATCCCGCCCCCGGCGAAACCCCCAGGTGGGCCAGCCAGGCCGGGACCTGCGGGCCGAGGGAGTCGCGGATCCGGCCGCCGTCGGGTGGGCCGGAGGTCAGCAGCTCGTCGCCGAAGACGACGACCGTCGCGGAAGGCGGCGGCGTGACCACGAGGGTGTCGTGGCCGCACGCGGCGGCCAGCCCGACGACGGCCGGGGTGACTGGCGTGCCAGCCGGGAGGAGCTCCTCGCCGAGGCGGGCCTCGTCACCGCGGTCGCGCCAGTCGGGCACGGCCCGGGGTTCGCCCCGGACCAGACCGCTGCCGTCCGACTGACTGTCCTCGATGCGAATGACCTGCTCGGTGCCGTCGGGGAGCATCGCACCCGTGGCTATCTCGACGGCCTCCCCCTCGCCGAGCGGTGCGGGTACCGACCCGGCTAGCGCCCGACCCATGATCTTCCACGGGCCGGCGCCGCGGACGGCAAAACCGTCCACACTGGACGTCGGGAACGCGGGCAGGTCGGTGAGCGGCGCCAGCGGGGCAGCGAGGGTGAGCCCGTCGGCGGCCGCGAGCGGTACCTCGACCGGCCCCGGCCGGGCGGCGAGGCCGGCCGCATGGGCGGCTCGCCGCGCCTCGGGCCAGGTGAGGGGCTGCTGCATGGACCGACCCTACCTACGCGGCGAGAAATCCACCCGGGTCCAGTCACCTGGGTCCAGACACCTCGGCCCGGCGCTCTGCCCGTCAGGAGCGCCGGTGGTCGCCGCCGCCGAGCTGCTCGACGGCGTGCACGAGTACCGAGCGGAGCACCGCTAGACCATCCCGGGCGCCCCCCGTGGATCCGGGCAGGTTCACCACGATCGTGCGGCCGGCGACGCCCGCGATCCCTCGGGAGAGGGCCGAGGTCGGCACCCGGTCGCGGGAGTAGGCGCGGATCGCCTCGGCAATGCCCGGGATCTCATAGTCGAGGGTGGACCGGGTGACGTCGGGGGTTCGGTCCGTCGGTGTGATGCCGGTGCCGCCGCTGGTGAGGATGACGTCCACCTCGTCGGCCAACGCGGCCCGGATCGCCTCGCCGACGGGCTCGCCGTCGGGCACCACGACCGGGTCGTCGACCTCGAACCCGAGTTGCCGCAGTCCAGTGACGAGGATCGGTCCGCTGGAGTCGGCGTAGACCCCGGCCCAGGCGCGGTTGCTGGCGACGATGACCCGTGCCCTCACGACGCCTCCGGCCGAATCCACAGCCCGGTCTTGCCGCCCTCCTTACGCAGCACCCGGACATCGTCGAGCACGGCGGCCGGATCGACCGCCTTGATCATGTCGATGAGGGCGAGCCCGGCCGCTGCCACGGCGGTCAGCGCCTCCATCTCGACGCCGGTCCGGTCGGCGGTCCGGACCGTCACGGTGATGTCCACACTCGACTCGTTGACCTGCAACGCCACCTCGACGCCGTGCAGCGCGATCGGGTGGCAGAGCGGGACGAGGTCCGGGGTGCGCTTGGCGCCCATGATGGCCGCGATCCGCGCGACGCCCAGGGCATCCCCCTTCGGCAGCGCGTCGTGATGCAGGAGTGCCACGACCTGCGGGCTGGTCCGGACCGTGCCCGCGGCCATGGCCACCCGTACGGTCACGTCCTTGCCGGAGACGTCGACCATCCGAGCTGCTCCTGATGGGTCGACGTGCGTAAGTTCCGTACTTGGCGAGGTCACGCGCCGAGGGTACGCCGCAGACGGCCTGGGTGCGACGAATCGGTCACCCTCCGCTGTCGCGGGGCGGCGCCTGTCGGACGTACTGTTGTCGGTCACTGAATCGGCGAACGGACTCCGCGCACGGATGTGGGACTGGCCGACGCGGCCGGCCAGATCCTCTCGAACTCAGCAGGCGAGCTGGCGAGAACTGCAGTCTCGTCGAGGGGAGGTGGGCCCAATCAACGACTGGCTGTGATGGCCAATTGCCCGAGCGTAGCCGGTTGACGAGTAGCGGTCGGCCGGATGGCTGTTTCGCGGTCACCGTGCGGTTACTTGGCTGTTGCTCTGGGCTGAACCGTCCTACGCTGGCCTACGGTCGCCCGAGGGATTTCCCTCCCTGAGGACGGCCGGGGGGCGGCGAAGGGACAGGCACGGGTGGCCGACAGCGCTCGCATGTTCGGCGGGCGAGCTCGCCAGAGTGCTCGGCGTTTCGGCGCGCGAGTTGGTCGAGGTGGCCTGCTACCTGGCTCGCGCGCTCATCGACATGACCAGGCCCTCCAGGGGGCGCTGCCGTGGCTGACGGGCGCGGTGATCGCGGCCGGGCTGGTGGCGGCCGCGGTTGCGCCGATTCTCTTCGGCACGCACCTGAACGGAAAGCCGCCGTGGGTGGTGCCGGTCCACGTATTCATGGTGGCCGCGGCGAGTGCCGCCGTGATGCGCATCCGGGTGCGCTCGGCGATCGCCGGCACCTCCTGGACGGACTCCGCGATCCTGATCTGCATCGTGTCCCTGCCGTCGGGCTGGGTGGGTCCCGACGTTCTCGCCGGGGTGTTCCTCGGCAAGCTCATCGGCCGCGTCCGGCCATACAAGGCGCTCTATAACGCGAGCAAGGACGCGCTGTCAGCAACCGCCGGCCTGCTCGTGGCGATCCACTTCGGACTAACCTCGGCCGCGGGTCCGATGCAGGTGGTCCGCGACCACCCGCTGGAGCTGGTCCTGGTCGCCCTCACGATCACGGTGGTGGAGTTCGCGATCGGCGTGCCGGTGCTTGCGCTGGTCTCGCGCACACCCTGGTACCGCGTGCACCGGGACGACGCTGACATCAAGGCCGCGTTCTTCGCGGGCAAGCTGACGGTCACCATCCTGACGCTCGCGATGCTCGCGCCCGACCCCCGTCTGCTCGCGCTCGTGCCGCCGGTGGCGCTGTGCCTGCACATGCTCATCGCGAGTCGCCTGCGGGCCCGCTCCGACCGCGTCGCCTGGCAGCGGCTGGCCCGGTCGACCGAGCAGCTTGACGGCGCGGACCTCGACACTGTGCTCACCTCAGCCGCCGGGAACGCGGTGTCCCTGTTCGCGGCTGAGCAGGCTGAGGTCCTGCTGCGCGAAGGTCCGCTCGGCCCGCGGCTCGCCCGCGGCGACGCCGAGGGGGCGGTGTGGTCGGGCGACCCGGCGGCGGCGCCGCCACCGGTCCGGAGCGGCTTCATGGTCACGTCCCCGATGCTGGGTGACGACGGGACCATGGGCGAGGTTCGCCTGCACTACGGGGGCGGGGTGATGCTCTCCGAGCGCGAACTGTTGACGTTGCGCGCCTTTACCTCCGCCGTGCGGACCGCCGCCCGCAACGCCTCGGCCCACGCAGTGGCCGACGAGATGGCCCGCAGTTCGGCCGACGCGCAGCGGCACGACCCGCTGACCGGCCTGGCGAACCGGGACGGCCTGCACGAGCACGGCGAACGGGTGCTGGCCGAGCCTGGGCTCGTCGCCTTGGTGGCGATCGGTGTCGATCGGGTGCGGGAGGTGAACGAGTCGCTGGGCCTCGGCGCGGGCGATCGGGTGATCGTGGAAGTCGCCCGGCGACTGTCCACTGTGGCTGATCCCAACGACGTCGTGGCCCGGCTGCACGGCGACGTCTTCGCGGTGATGTTCGCCGACGTCACGTCGTCCCGGGACGCGTGGGAGCGGGCCTCGGCCCTGCTCGCGAGCCTCGAGCCGCCGGTTGAGCTGGGTGGCGTGCGGGTGCGCGTCGACGCGACGGTCGGTCTCGCCGAACGTCCGGCCGAGGCACCGCCGGTGACTGTCGCCGCCACCTCGCTGGCCATGGCCGAGCTGCTGCGCCGCGCGGACGTCGCGGTGCGCCAAGCGAAGCGCGGCGGACCACGCGTGGTGCGCTACGAGCCGGCCCGAGACCCGGCCGACGTCGAGGCTCTCATCCTGGGCGGCGAGCTGTCACGGGCCATCGCCGAGCGCGAGTTCACGGTCTGCTTCCAGCCGATCGTGGAGCTGCGCACCGGCATGATGATCGCCGCCGAAGCGCTCACCCGGTGGCGCCACCCGGTACGGGGCGAACTTGACCCGCGGCGTTTCCTCGCCGCCGTGGAGGACTCCGGGCTGCTGCCGTCGTTCGACGCGGCGGTCCTCGAGCAGGCCCTCGCGGCCCATGCGCGCTGGCGGGCGGCGGGCCTCGACGTCCCGGTCGCCGTGAATGCCTCGCCGCGCAGTGTGCTCGACCCGGAGTACGCGCGACGCGTGCGCCATGCGCTGGCCAGCCACGGTGTCGCCGGGAAGGACCTGATCGTCGAGCTGACCGAGAAGCTCACCCTCGATGACCTGGAGCTGGCCGATCCGGCGCTGGCGGATCTTCGCGCGGCCGGGGTGCGGCTCGCCTTGGACGACTTCGGCACCCGGTTCTCGCCGCTGGCGATGGTGGCCCGGGTCCCGTTCACCGATCTCAAGATCGACCGCTCGTTCGTCGACGCGATGGCTGTGTCGCTGGAGTCGCTCGCGGTGGTCCGGTCCACGGTGGAACTCGGCCGGACGCTCGGCCGCCTCGTGGTCGCCGAGGGGGTCGAGCGGGAGGACCAGCGGAGCGCCCTCGTGGAGATGGGATGCCCGGCCGGCCAGGGTCATCTCTTCGGCCGCGCCGTGCCGATCGATGATCTGTTGACGCTCATTACGCCCGGTGTGGATGGGGTTCTCGGCCGCCTCGCCGCGCCGGCGCCCGAGGCCGAAGAGCCGGGCGACCCCGAACGGCCGGGCGGGTCCGACCTTACGGTCGCGAAGCTCTGACCGCTTGCGGAGCGAGGAGCGGACGGTCGGCGCCGGAACGTAGGGATTGCCGGCGCCAGGAGCATCGCAGCGGAGCGTGCGGAGCGAGGAGCGGACGGTCGGCGCCGGAACGTAGGGATTCGTTATCGTAGGGCCGCCCACCCCCACCCTGGAGGCATCCCGTGGACGAGCCACACCTGCCCGACGACCCGGCCACCATGGATCTCGGTCCCAGGGTCGACGCCGCCTGGGTGGACTTCCAGG
>JBQGBY010000069.1:0-61022 GCA_052038195.1 Micromonosporaceae bacterium
CGCCGGTGTACCGGTGCACGGTCGCCGCGTCGGCGATCTTCTCGTACGGGTCGCGCGGCACACCGTCCTGGCCGAAGACCTTGAACCGGGTCCCCGAGTTGCCGTACGCCCACGACGGAGTCTCGATCCGCTGTGCGCGCAACGCATCGAACACGGCGCTCGCCACCACCATCTCAGCCCTCCCAGTGCTCGCTGTGTTGTTCGTCGACGAGGATGACCACAAGCTGCCTCGGCCCGTGCACGCCTGTGACCCGCGCAAGCTCGATGTCGGCGGTGGCCGACGGTCCGCTGACGAAGGTCAGCGGACCCCGCGGGTTCAGCCGCGCCAGCAACTCCGGCACCGTGCCCACCACCTGACCACTGTGGACGACGCACACGTGCCGGTCCGGCACCAGCGTCAACGCCCGCCGGCCCTGGTCGGGTGAGCCGTCCAGCACGATCGTGCCGGTGGCCGCGCAGGCGGCGGCGCACGCGGTGACCGCGGTGTCGACCTGGTCGAGCTCCACGACCGGACCGGAACCGTCCACATCGGCGTGCGGCACTGGCCAACCAAAACCGGCGGGGACGCGGACCACACCTCGCACCGCTTCCTCGATGGCCGCCGCCACGCCGTCGGGGCCGACGACCACCACCGTCGCGCCATAGTCGCGCAACCGCTCGATGAACAGCCGCCCGGGAGACTCCACAGTGGACGACTGCTGGTAGTCGCGGGGCACGGCGACCGGCGCGCTGCCGCGGGCCAGCGCCGCGCGCACCCGGTCCAGGATCACCTCCCGGGCGGTCATACCCACGCCTCCACGGAGAGAAGTACGTCGGCGCTCATACCCACGCCTCCGCGAAGAGAAGTACGTCGGCGCTCATACCCACGCCGCCGCGAAGAGAAGTACGTCGGCGGTCATACCCGCGCCGCCGCGGAGAGAAGTACGTCGGCGGTCATACCCGCGCCGCCGCGGAGAGAAGTACGTCGGCGCTCATACCGGCGCCGCCGCGGAGGCAAGTACGTCGGCGCTCATCGGTGCCGCCACCACTCGCGCAGGCTCTGTCGCGTCGGGCGGGGCAGGTCCCGCGCGGCCGTCCACCGCGACAGCGGCCAGGGCAGGCGCTCCAGCCGGTCGCGGCGCCGCCCGAAGAGGCGCCCGAGCCGGGCCAGGCGTTGCCCGGCGGCGAACCGGCGCGGCGAGCGCAACACCCAGGCCACCGCCGCAAAGACCGTACGTTCGGCGGTGACGCCCTTGGCCCGCACGGCCTGGGCGCGCAGATGGACCAGCATCGATGGGATGTCGATCCGCACCGGGCACGCGTCGAAGCAGGCTCCGCACAGTGTCGACGCGAACGGCAGCGAGGCGTTGTCCTTCACTCCGGTGAGCTGCGGGGAGATCACGGCGCCGATCGGTCCCGGGTAGACCGAGCCGTACGCGTGCCCACCCACCCGCTCGTAGACGGGGCAGACGTTGAGGCAGGCCCCGCACCGGATGCAGTGCAGCGCCGCGCGCCCCGCCTCGTCGGCGAGCACCGCGGTCCGGCCGTTGTCGAGCAGCACGAGGTGGAACTCCCGTGGACCATCTCCCTCGGTCACCCCGGTCCACATCGACGTATAGGGGTTCATTCGTTCCCCGGTGGCTGAGCGGGGCAGCAGCTGGAGGAACACCTCCAGATCTGCGAACGTCGGCACCAGCTTCTCGATGCCCATGACGCTGATGAGCACCTCGGGCAGGGTCAGGCACATCCGCCCGTTGCCCTCGGACTCCACGATGACCACCGTGCCGGTCTCGGCGACTGCGAAGTTGGCCCCGGAGACCGCGACCTTCGCCGCCAGGAACTTCTCCCGCAGGTACCGCCGGGCGGCCTCGGCCAGCTGCGGCGGGTCGTCGGTGAGGTCGGGCCGGACGCCGGGCATCGCGGCCCGGAAGATGTCGCGGATCTCGGTCCGGTTGCGGTGGATCGCCGGGACCACGATGTGCGAGGGCCGGTCGTGACCGAGCTGCACGATCAGCTCGGCCAGGTCCGTCTCGTGGGCCGTGATGCCCGCGGCGGCGAGCGCCTCGTTGAGGCCGATCTCCTGGGTCACCATCGATTTGATCTTGACGACCTCGTCCGCCCCCGCCGCTGAAACCAGCGATGCGACGATCGCGTTCGCCTCGTGGGCGTCGCGCGCCCAGTGCACCGTCCCACCCGCCGCGGTGACCTGCTCCTCCAGCTGCACCAACAGTTCCGGCAGGCGGGACATGGTGCCGGCCTTGATCGCCTCGCCGGCGCGGCGCAGCTCCTCCCAGTCCGGCAGCTCGCCGACCACGGCGGCCCGCTTGCCCCGGATGGTCTCGGTGGCGTACCCGATGTTGCGGCGCAGTTGCGTGTCCGCCAACGCCGTCCGGGCCGCGACCGGGAACGGCTCATCCCCACGCAGTCGACCCACGCCACGCGGCGCGGTCGGCAGACCCAGGAACGTCGTGCTCATGCCCACCGCCCTCCATGATCGGCGGGTGCGCCCGAGGCCAACAGAGGGGCGCTTCCGCCACACGGTGATCTTGTTTCGAGATCACCGTGTGGCACCGGTGCCACTAAACGGCCCGGACTGCACACGGCGATCAACGGTGGGGTGGCGGTCATCAGCGGTCCGTGGTCGCGAGGATCTCGGCGAGGTGCACGGCGCGGGTGCCGGTGCGCAGACGGGTGAGGCCGCCGTCGATGTGCATGAGGCACGACACGTCGCCGGCGGTGACGACCTCGGCCCGGGTGGAGAGGATGTCGCGCAGCTTGTCCGACAGCATCGCCGTGGAGACGTCGCTGTTCTTGAGCGCAAACGTGCCACCGAAGCCGCAGCACCCGTCGGAGCGGGGCAGTTCGACGAGGTCGATCCCGCGCACCTCCCGCAACAGTCGCAGCGGCCGGTCGCCGGTGCGCAGCATGCGCAGCGAGTGGCAGGTGGTATGCAGAGTGACCCGATGGGGGTAGCTCGCGCCGACATCGGTGATCCCGACGACGTCGACGAGAAACTCCGACAGCTCGTACGTCCGCGCCGCCAGCGCGCGCGCCCGCTCGGCGAGTGCGGTGTCGTCGAGTGATGCCGCGACCGTGGCGTGCTGGTGGCGGGCGGACCCGACGCACGATCCCGAGGGCGCAACCACCACCTCGAACGGCTCGAATGTCTCCACGTGTCGCCGGATCAGGGGCAGCGCCTGCTCCGGATAGCCGGAGTTGATGTGCATCTGCCCGCAGCAGGTCTGGCCGGAAGGCAGCGCGACCTCGTGCCCGAGCCGCTCCAGCAGCGCCACTGTCGCCCTGCCCGCGGCAGGGAACAGGGCGTCCACGAGACAGGTGGCGAATAGAGCGACTCGCATCGTGTCGTCTCACTTGAAAAGTTTCAACCGGGGCGCTGCCGTGAACCTAGGCGGAGCTCACGCGCCCTGTCAAGCCGGCCCAGGGTGCGACGCCGTCGGCCGGATCGACCGCGATCACAGGCACAGCATCCCGTCCCCGCATCGGATCGCCCGACCGTACGGGGCAGGTGGACCGGCCGGGCCGAGGATGTCCGAGCCGGGGGACGTCGAGGCGGTGCCACTGATTCCGCTCCGCAACCATCGCCGGAACTCGACTAGCATCAGGTCGTTGACGTGGCGGCGAATTGCCTTCGTGATTCGCGCCCAAGGCGCGAACTGGGAGGGGCGGCGGTGGCACGGCGGCCGGCGGCTGCGGGATCGCGCATCCCTTCCATCAAGGACGTGGCGGCGGCGGCGCACGTATCGATCGGCACCGTGTCCAATGTGATGAACCGTCCGGAGCTCGTCAGCCCGACGACCCGCTACCGGGTCGAGCGGACGATGGCCGACCTCGGGTTCGTCCGCAACGAGTCGGCTCGGCAACTGCGCGCCGGGACCAGCCGCACGCTGGCCTACGTCATGCTCGACGCGAGCAACCCGTTCTTCACCGACGTCGCCCGCGGCATCGAGGAGACCGCCGACGGCCTGGATCTGTCGCTGTTCCTCTGCAACAGCGACGGGCGCGCGACCCGGGAATACTCCCACCTCGCTCGGCTGCAGCAGCAACGGGTGCAGGGCATCCTCATCACGCCGGTCGACTCCGAGGCCGAGGCGCTGGAACAGATCGCGCGCCGGGGCACCCCGCTCGTCGTGGTCGACCGTACCCGGCAGCACGCGGACCTGTGCTCGGTCTCCGTCGACGACGTACGCGGGGGCCGGCTCGCCGTCGAGCACCTCGTCGACCTGAGCCACACGCGGATCGCGTTCGTGGGCGGACCGCTGACGATCGGCCAGGTTCACGACCGCATCGAGGGAGCCCGTGCGGCGTGGCACGAGGCGGGCCGACCCGACGACGCCTTCGTCCACCTGCCGACGGAGGCGCTCACCGTGGCCGAAGGGGCGTCGGCCGGGGAGCGGCTGGTCGGCCTGGCCTCGCGCCGCCGGCCGACCGCAGCGTTCTGCTCCAACGACCTGCTCGCGCTCGGCGTGCTGCGCACCGCCCTCTCGGCCGGTCTCCGGGTGCCCGAGGACCTCGCGATCGTCGGCTACGACGACATCGACTTTGCGGCGGCCGCCGCGATCCCGCTCACGTCGGTCCGCCAGCCCCGGCTGGAGCTTGGCCGTACGGCCGCGCGGCTCGTCATCGAGGAGGCGACCAGTCCTCGTCACCAGCACCAGCAGCTGGTGTTCGAGCCCGACCTGGTCGCTCGCGCATCGACGCTTGCCGTCGGCCGGCTGCGCCCCGCCGAGGAGGCCCTCCCGCGCCAGTCCCGCTGATCGCGTTACGCCATACCGTCCACGACCGGGATCACCGGGCCCAGACCGGGTGCGCCGCACCGTGGTACGGCGCACCCGGGCAGTGCTGTCAGGAGTTGGCCTCCTTCGAGGCCTCCATCCGCTCGATCCACTCGGTCGCGGCCTCGGCGGGTGTCATGCGGCCGAAGATGACCTCGCTGTCGATGTTCTGCGTAATGGTGTTGAGCTCCGTGGCCCACGCGGGCGGCAGGAAGCTCGGGCCGAAGGTGGCGAGGTTGGCGTTGAGGAACTCCGCGACCGCCTGGCCGTAGCCCTCTAGCAGCGGGGTGATGTGCGACAGCACCTCCGGGCTCGACGGGACACCCCGGTCGGTGAGGATCAGCTCGCCGGCCTCGGGGGAGTTCACCAGGAAGTTGACGAAGAGCGCCGCCTGCCGCTTCGCCGCCGTATCGACGTTGATCGTGTAGTACTGGGACGGCAGGAGCGTGGTGCCGGGGGAGCCGTACTGCGTCTCGCCGGGGATCCGCAGCAGCACGAAGTCCTCCTCACCGCCGGCCGGGTTGCCGGCCGCCTCGGCGTAGGTGCCGAGCTGGTTGGTGTAGCCGAAGAACATCGCGGAGCGGCCCTGGCCGAACAGCGTCTGCGCGGGCTCGACCGTCATCACCTGCTGCATCAGGTCCGCCGGCGGCAATGCGCCGCTCTCGATCATGTCCGACTCGAGCTGCCACAGGCCCTCGAGCGTGTCGGCGGTGACGGTGAGGTTGCCCTCCTCGTCGTAGAGGGGGGTCTGCTGGCCGGCATAGGCGCCGATGATGTCGTACGAACGCAGCTCGGCACCGTAGATGCCCTCGTCGCTGTTCTCGGAGATCTCGGCCGCGATGTCGGCGAAGTCCTCCCACGTCCAGGACGCGTCGTCGGGCAGGTCGACGCCGGCCGCCTCGAAGAGTGCCGGGTTGGCGAAGACGGCGAGGCTGTTGCCGCCGGTCGGAACGCCGTAGACCGTGCCCTCAAAGGTCGAGGACTTCAGGATCGACTCGGTGAACACCGTCGTATCGAGCTCCGCCGCCAGGTCCGGGTCGCGAAGGTCGAGCAGGTTGCCGCCCTCGGCGTAGCTGAGCACGAACGAGCCACCCATCGTGATGATGTCGGGCGCGTCGTTGGCCGCGAACCTCGTCGAGAGGCTCTGGAAGTAGTTGGCGAAGTCCTGCGGCTCACCAATGATGTCAATGTATGGGTATTCGTCCTCGAACAGGTCGATGACCTTCTGGGTGGTCTCGGCCCGGGCCGGGCTACCCCACCACCAGAACGTGAGCTCCACCGGGTCCGTGGGCAGTGGCCCGGGGCCGTTGGCGTCACCGCCGTCCCCACCAGTGGTGCAGGCGCCGACGGCGAGTACCGCCGCGGCGCCCGCCGCGAGCAGCCCTCTGCGAGTCTTGTTGAAACCTTTCACTGCGGATGCCCCTTCCTTTCCCTTCGGATCAGGTGGCCGGTACCGCTGATTGCCGTGTGACGGGCCTTGCGTGGTCGTGCCAGGTCCAGCAAACGCCTGCGGAGCGACATCTGCAGGCGATGCCTCACCCGCCCAGGTGCGGGCGAGGCCACGCTACGGAACGCCGGACCGGGCCCGGTGGCGGCTGGCGGTCCGGAGAAATCGCTTTCTCGCAAGTTAAGAGCAGATTGCGTCCCTGTCAAGGTCGGCAGATTGCATGTCGGCATCGGGCTGGACAAGGTCCAATCAGTCCTCAACCCGGACCCGCGTGGGCGGCGTGGCCGTCGATTCCCGCGGCTGCAGGCGGGGCTGGAAGACCACGTTGTGCGACGGCGTCTCGCCGTTAATGAGAGCGTGCAACCTTTTCCACGCCTCCGCGCCCAGCGGTCCATAAGGGACGGACACTGTGGTCAGGCGCGGAGTGACGTAACGAACGAGGGGAATGTCGTCGAAGCCGGCCACCGAGATGTCGGTCGGCACGGTGACCCCCAGGTCGATGAGGGCACTCATCAGACCGACGGCGACCAGATCGTTGTAGGCCAGCGCCGCCGTGGCACCGGTGTCACGGACCGCCGCGCCCCGCTGGTAACCGTCGGCCGACGACGAGCCCGCGGGGATCCGGTCGATCCGCACGTCGCCCACGCGGTCGGCGAAGGACTGCAGCCCGTCCAGCCGCGACTGGTTGGAGCTGCTCGGGGCCGGGCCCTCCAGGTAGGCGAGGTGGCGGTGGCCGAGCCCGTGGAGGTGCTCGGCCAGGTGCTGGATGCCCGTACCATAATCGACCGAGATGGATGGCGCGTCGAACCGCAGGCCGCTGCGGTTGATCAGGAGCACGGGTCGTAGGGCGGGCAGGAGCGCCCCCAGCCGCTCGTCGGACATGCGGGGCGCGCAGAGCACGAGCGCGTCACAGCCGCGGCGGGTCTCCACCGCGAGGACGGCCTCCTCCTCCGGATCCTCGGCGGAGTCGGCGACGAGGACCCGGTAACCGTCGGCGGCGGCGCTCTTCGACAGGGTGCTCAGCATCGCCTGGAACGTGGGGTTGCCGATGTCGGGCACGACGAAGGCGATCGTGTGGGTCTCGCCCAGCGCGAGACTGCGCGCGAGCGGGCTGGGCGAGTAGTTCAGCTCCGCCGCCACCCGCCGCACGCGGTCGGCCACCTCCGGGTCACCGACGAAGCGCCCGTTCATCACCCGCGACACCGTGGCCGGCGAGACACTGGCGCGCCGCGCCACCTCGGCGATGGTCGAGGCCCGCTGCCTACCCTGCCGTGGGGTCTGGGGGCGAGGCCCCCAGGAATCCTTGCTCATCTGTGCTCCCGTGCCACCCAGCCCGTCTGGCTACGGCCGATTGACCGCCTGTGAGGCGTGGTTTACCATGCTGCCCGAGAAAACGCTTTCACGCCATGGTGCCGGACGACCGAGGTAGTGCCGAGGCTAGGGTACGGACCACGACAGCGGAAGCATGCCCGACCATCGCCGGCGCCAGCAGCATCGCGGCGAGCTTGCGGAGGCAGGAGCGGACGACCGGCGCCGGACCGAGCGAGATGACGGTGACAGATGAGTGGTCTGGGCGAGCTCCGGACGATCGTCCGGCGGGCCCGCTCCGGCGAAGGTAAAGGGGTCCGGCGGCGGCAGCGAAACGAGTGGAGCGGCTATCTGTTCCTGGCGCCGTGGATCGTCGGCATCCTTGGTATCACGATCATCCCGATCCTCGCCTCGCTCTACCTGTCGTTCACCGACTACCGGCTCAACCGCCGGCGCGCACCGGAGTGGGTGGGCTTCGAGAACTACCAGCGGATGCTCGACGACCCGGACTGGCTCGACTCGGTCTTCGTGACGCTGCGCTACGTGATCTTCGGTGTGCCGTTGCAGCTGGTGGTCGCGCTGGGGCTGGCGCTGATGCTCGACCGCGGCCTGCGCGGGCTCGCCTTCTACCGGTCCGTCTTCTATCTGCCGTCGTTGCTCGGTGGGTCGGTCGCCGTCGCGATCCTGTGGCGGCAGGTGTTCGGCTACGAGGGCCTGTTCAACTCCTTCCTCGAGCTGAAGCCGTTCGGCACCTGGCCGTCGCTGAGCGAGGTCTTCGGCTACGAGACGATCGGCTGGATCTCGAACCCGGACACGGCGCTATGGATGATCATCCTGCTGCATGTCTGGACCTTCGGCTCGCCGATGATCATCTTTCTGGCCGGGCTGCGGCAGATCCCGCGGATGTACTACGAGGCGGCCGAGGTCGACGGCGCCGGTCGGTGGCGGATGTTCCGTTCGATCACGCTGCCGCTGCTGAGCCCGATCATCTTCTTCAACCTGGTGCTGCAGACCATCGGCGCATTCCAGTCCTTCACCCAGGCGTACGTGATCTCGGGTGGTGCCGGTCAGCCCGCCAACTCCACGTTGTTCTACGGGCTCTACCTCTACCTGCAGGGGTTCGGGACGAGCTTCCGGATGGGCTACGCGTCGGCGATGGCCTGGGTGCTGCTGGCCGCGATCGCCCTCGTGACGGCCCTGTTCTTTGCCACGTCCCGGTTCTGGGTCTTCTACGAGGACTGAGGAGATCATGAGCACCGACACCCTCGTGCGTACCCCGGACCCGGTCCTGTCCCCGGAGCGCCTGCGTCGCTTCCGCATCCGGTGGCGGGGGATCGTTAAGCACCTCCTGCTGGCCATCCTCGCGATCAGCATGATCTATCCGCTGCTCTGGCTGCTGGCCAGCTCGTTCAAGCCAACCGACGCGATCTTCCGCGACATCGGCCTCATCCCGACGGACTTCACGCTCGAGAACTACGGCAACGGCTGGAGCGCGTTCCAGTACCCGTTCAGCCGGTTCCTGTGGAACTCGGTGATCATCGCCGTCGGGGCGATCCTCGGCAACCTGATCTCGTGCTCGCTCGCGGCCTACGCCTTCGCCCGGATGCGGTTCCGGGGCCGCGGGATCCTGTTCGCGATCATGCTGCTCACACTGATGCTGCCGTACCAGGTCGTGGTCGTACCGCAGTACATCGTCTTCCGTCAGCTCGATTGGATTAACACCTTCTATCCGTTGATCGTGCCCAAGTTCCTCGCCACCGACGCGTTCTTCGTCTTCCTGATGGTGCAGTTCATCCGGGCCCTGCCGCGCGAGCTCGACGAGGCGGCACGTATCGACGGCGCCGGGCATTTCCGCACGTACTACCGGATCATCCTCCCGCTCATGACGCCCGCCCTGGCGACGACGGCGATCTTCACGTTCATCTGGACGTGGAACGACTTCTTCACCCAACTGATCTACCTGACGAGGACCGAGAACAAGACCGCGGCGGTCGCGCTCAACATGTATCTGGATGCGTCGGGGCAGTCGGACTTCGGCTCGATGTTCGCGATGTCGGTCATCACCCTCGCTCCGCTGTTCTTCATCTTCCTGTTCGGCCAGCGCTGGCTGATCCGGGGCATCGCGACCACGGGCATCAAGTAGCGGCCACGCCCGGCGCGCGGGTGGCGCTTCGGCGCGGTTCGTGGCATCGGTGCCACCCGGTGATCATGGCCAATGATCGCCGGGTGGCGGTCGTGCGCCCGGCGTGCACCGCCGCCACCCAGCCGCAGGCAGTGCCCGTGGCCCGGCACCGGACGGGGCGGGTCCGGCGCCGGGCCACGGGACTTAGCCCCTGCTCCGCGCCAGCCGCCGTTGGGTCCAGTCGGCGAGGCGGGACAGGGCGTAGTTGAACGTCAGGAAGATGAGGCCGATCACGACGTACATCTGGAGCGGGTTGCCCAGGAACTGCGCGGCCAGCGTGCCGACCCGGAGCAGCTCCGGGTAGCTGATGATGAAGCCCAGCGAGGTGTCCTTGAGCACGACGACGAGCTGGCTGATGATGGCGGGCAGCATGATACGAACGGCCTGGGGCAGGAGGACGAGCACGGTTGTCTGGGCCGGAGAAAGGCCAATGGAAGACGCCGCCTCGCGCTGCCCTCGGGGCAGACCCTCCATGCCGGACCGGACGATCTCGGCGATCACGATCGCGTTATAGAGCGTCAGCCCCACCACCAGGTACCACATCCGGTCGTCGATGCGCAGGCCGAGTTCAGGGAGGCCGCGGGCGACGAAGAAGATCGTGATGACCACGGGCATACCCCGCAGCACCTCAACGCAGACTCGGGAGACCACGTTGCCGACCCAGCTCAGCGTGCGTAGGGCCCAGGCGATCGGCGTCGCCAAGTGTCGGTAGCGACGGGTGATGAGGTGCTTGAGTTGCAGGCGCAGCACCGCGAATGCGAGGCCACAGATGAGCGAGGCCACGATGGCAAGGGCGGCCGCCTTCAGCGTGCTCCAGAGGCCGCTGCCGAGCCGCTTCCAGAGCGCCACGAAGTCTTCGTTGTCAGGATCGATGAAAGGACCCCAGAGCTCCATCGTGAACTGGCCCTGGGCCGCGAGTGGGCGGTACACGAACAGCCACCCGACTCCGATCACCACCACACCGGCAAGCCCGGTGCCGATCCGGGTGATCCGCCGGGTTCGGGGGCCGGGCGCGTCGTAGAGGACGCTCATCTGCCGCGACCGTCCGGCGGCCCGCTCCCGCAGGGGCACCGTACGAATGGCGAGTTCGGCGTCGATCGATGCAGTGCCCGATGGTTCGCTCACGCGAGCCTCCTCCGCTTCTCGACCTGGTCCAGCAGGAGACTGGCTGGAATGGTCATCAGCAGGTACCAGAACGAGACGCCGATCATGACCGGAATCAGTGGCTGCCCTTCCTGCGAGACGAGCCGTTCCATCGTGGACGAAAGGTCGCCGACGAGGCCGAAGAATCCGGCCAGGGCGGAGTTCTTCGCCATCGCGACGAGCACCGTGCCCAGCGGCACGATCGCCGCCTTCCACGCCTGGGGCAGCACGATGTGGCGCAGGTTCTGGGTGAACGTAAGGCCGATGGCACGGGCAGCTTCAGCCTGACCGGCGGAGACGGCATTGATGCCGCTGCGCATCGCCTCGCAGACGAAGGCTCCGGTGTAGATGGCCAGCCCCAGCGCCGTGAGCCGGAAGTACGGCAGGTCGATGGTCAGGCGCGGGAAGAGCACGTCGAGTCCCGGGATCTTGAGGAACTCGGCGCGGGACCCGATCGCTGGCAGGGCGAAGACCGTGAAGAACAGCACCACGGTCAGCGGGACGTTGCGGAACACTGTCACGTACCCCGCGCCGAGGGCCTGGAGAGGCGCGATGGGCGAGATCCGGAGCGCTGCCGCGACCGTCCCGAAGATCAGGGCAAGGACCCCGGCGACCACGCTCAGCTGCAGCGTGAGGAGGAAGCCGCGGTAGAACAGACCAACTTGATCTATGAGTATGTCCATGATCGGTGCCGCCTCTGATCAACTCTCGATGGTCGTGTCGTTGGGTTGTCAGCCCATACGGCCCGGCACCAGCGTGGCACCGGGCCGTACATCAGGTCGGATCAGGGGCTAGTACCGATCGACCACTGGGGCCTCGGGGACCGTCGGGTCGAACTCGCCGGCCGTGGCGGTCCAGGCCGCGGCATATCGGCCGTCGGCGAAGATCTCCTCGAGCACGTTGTTGATGAAGTCGCGGAACTCGTCGTCGCCCTTCTTGACGCCAATGCCGTACGGCTCCTCGGTGAACTTCGTGCCGACCAGCTTGAAGTCCTCTGGCGTCTGGGAGACGTAGCCGAGCAGGATGACGTTGTCGGTGGTTACCGCGTCCACGTCACCGTTGCGCAGCGGGTCGAGACAACGGTCGTAGGTGTCGAACAGCACGAGCTGCTCGGCCTCGTTGGCCAGGTAGTTGACGATGTTCGCCGCCGGCGTGGAGCCGGTGACCGAGCAGACCTTCTTGTCGCCGGCCTCGAAGTCCTCGGGTCCGTCGATGGAGTCGTCGTCGGCGCGGGTCATGATCTGCTGGCCGGCCACATAGTACGGACCGGCGAAGTCGATCCGCTCCTTGCGGGCGTCGTTGATGGTGTAAGTCGCCACCACGATGTCGACCTGGTCGGTCTCTATGGCCTCCTCACGCACGCGCGAGGGCGTCTCCACCCACTCGATGTTCTCCACCGGGATGCCGAGCTCGGTAGCGATGATCTTTCCAATCTCGACGTCGAAGCCCTCCGGCACGCCCTCCAGATTGGCCAGTCCGAACCCGGGCTGGTCGAACTTGGTACCGATGGTGATCGCCTGAGCCTCGTTCAGCTCGGCCATCGTGGTACCGGCCGCGAAGCTCACGGACGGTGAGGGGGCGGGCCCGCCGCCCTCCTCGCCACCGCAGGCAGTCAGCAGACCCAGCCCCAGGGCCAGCGTCGCGCCGATGGCGGCTACGCGCAACGATCGCATTCTCTTTCTCCCTCCACTTACTTCGGTCACCGGACGCGGTGTGCCGCGCCGGAGATTGCGTTCTCCCCATGGGGCACGGTGTCGCGGCCAGGGGATCGGTGGACCCAACAAACGACGCTCATACACGCACTAATGAGTGAGGACCTTGGACAGGAAGTCGCGCGCCCGCTCACTGGTCGGTGCGGCGAAGAACTCCGCCGGCGGTGCCTGCTCGACCAGCTGGCCGTCGGCCATGAACGCCACGCGGTCGGCGGCATGGCGCGCGAAACCCATCTCGTGCGTCACCACGATCATCGTCATGCCCTCGGCCGCGAGGTTCGTCATCACGTCGAGCACCTCGCCCACCATCTCCGGGTCGAGCGAGCTGGTCGGCTCGTCGAAGAGCATGGCCTTGGGCGCCATGGCGAGCGCCCGTGCGATCGCGGCCCGCTGCTGCTGCCCGCCGGAGAGCTGGGCCGGGTACTTGCGCGCCTGGTCGGCGATGCCGACCCGGGTCAGCAGGTCCATCGCCCGGTCCCGGGCCACGGTCTTGCTCTCCCGGCGCACCTTGATCGGGCCGAGCGCGACGTTATCCAGGATCGTCTTGTGCGCGAACAGGTTGAACGACTGGAACACCATGCCGACCTGACTGCGCAGGCGGGCCAGCGCCCGGCCCTCCTCGGGTAGCGGCTCGCCATCGAAGAGGATCTCACCCGAGTCGATCGTCTCCAGCCGGTTGACCACCCGGCACAGGGTGGACTTGCCGGAGCCGGACGGACCCACGACGACGAGCACCTCACCGCGGGTCACGACGAGGTCCACGTCCCGGAGGACGTGGAGGTGACCGAAGTGCTTGTTGACCCGTCGGAGCTCGATGAGCGGCGTTGTCGCGGGCGGGCGACGCGCGGGTGGGGTGGTGGCCATCGTGCTCTCCCGGTCACAGGTGTGTCGCGTGTGGGCAGTCTGTCGCGTCGATGCGCCGGGTCCGAGCCGTCTTGAGCTCGACCTGAGGGTCGCACGATGAATACCCGGGCGCACAACGCCAGGGTGCCGTACAGATGCCCAGTCCTGCACGCGTGAAACGTAATAGCTATGATTTCATATGGGTAATTCGACCGGGCAACTCGATTATTCGACCGGATTACTAGGTAATTCGACCCCTCATTCGGCTACGAACATCGATGTGGATGCGGCCGAGCGGCCTCGGCCACGTGTCGGTGGCGTGGCCCGAACGTGGGCATCTGGCCGTTCGCCGGGGTTCCCGGCGTCGGCCCGGTGACGTCGCCGGCTCCGTCGCTGAAAGTCGATCTGCGGCACGGCGACCTCCGTCGCCCTCGGCAGCTTGGCCAGCACATCCTGGTCCCGGTCCTCCAGCCACTCGCGACACTGGACGAGCGCGCTCCGGTTGGCCGTCCGGGAGCTGATCGACTCCAGCCCCGACGAGCGCGTGCAGGCCCGGGTCCGCGGTGATGGATGCCTGACCGGAGTTCGCCTGCGCGACAACGTGCTGCAGCGCGACGACAACGCCGCCCTGGCGGAGCTGGTCACCCGGACCGTGCGCGGCGCGCAGCGACGGGCTCGCGCCGAGCTCCAGCGCGCGCTGGGCGAGGCCGACGCCGCTGGCGAGCCCGACGCCTCCGTCGGCGAGCCCGACGCCTCCGCTGGCTGGCCCGCCAACGCGCGTTAGCCGTCTCGTGGTGTTGATCGCCCCCGCGTGATCCGTCTAGGCTCCGGTTGAAACGTTTCGCAGGGAGCTGATCATGACGACTCGCCAGCGCTACGCCGTGGTCGGTGCCGGGGCTCGGGCCGAGACCTTCGTCCAGTCACTGGTGACAGCGCACGCGGACACGACCGAGCTCGTCGCCTTCGTCGACACCAACCAGGCGCGGATGCGGGCGCACAACCGCTGGCTCGGGGAGATCGGTCACCCGCCGGTGGCGGCGTACCCCGCCGGCGAGTTCGCCACCATGCTCGAGAAGGAGCGCGTCGACGCGGTGATCGTCACGTCGATGGACTCCACGCACGAGGGCTACATCGTGACGGCGCTGGATGCCGGCCGGAGTGTGGTCACCGAGAAGCCCATGACCATCACCGCCGCGTCCTGCACCCGCATCCTGGCCGCGGCCCGTCGGGCGCGGGAGAGGGCGGATGCCCAGGGACGGCCCGCGCCGACCGTGGCGGTCGCGTTCAACTACCGGTACAACCCCACCCACGTCAAGGTCCGGGAGCTGCTGGCCCGCGGCGAGATCGGCGAGATCGGGTCAGTGCACTTCGAGTGGCTGCTCGACGTGCGCCACGGCGCGGACTACTTCCGTCGCTGGCACCGGGACCGGGCCAACTCTGGCGGACTGCTAGTGCACAAGTCCAGCCACCACTTCGATCTGGTGAACTGGTGGCTCTCCGCCCGCCCGGTGCGGGTCTACGCCTGCAACCGGCTCTTCTTCTACGGCCCCGAGGCCGGCGCCCGGCACGGCTACGACCGCGGCTACGAACGGGCGTACGGCTCGCCGGCCGCGCAGGGGGACCCCTTCGCGCTGAACCTCGACCGCCAGCCGCGGATGCGGGAGCTCTACGTCGACGCCGAGGCCGAGGACGGGTATGTCCGGGATCGCAACGTCTTCGCCCCCGGCGTCACCATCGACGACGACATGTCGGTGCTGGTGACCTACGACTCGGGCGCCACGATGACGTACCACCTCAACGCGTACGCGCCGTGGGAGGGCTACCGCCTCATGGTGAACGGATCGCGGGGACGGCTGGAGCTGGAGGTCGTCGAGACCGCCCACGTGGCACCGCCGCCGTCAGGCGACCCGGGCCCGGCGGCGATAACGAACTCCATGCCCTCCACCCCCACCCAGCCACCCGCAGCGAACATGACGATCGCCTCGCTGTACCCCGGGCACTCCGGCATCGAGAACGGCTGGACGAAGCTCACCCTGCACCCCTACTGGCAACCTCCGTACACAGTGGAGATTCCGGAAGCCAGTCCCGTCCCGAGCCACGCGCAGGTGCGCGGAGGGGGAGACCCAGCGGCGCACGGCGGCGGCGACGCCCGGCTGACCGCCGACCTCTTCTCCGGCACCGCGCTGACCGTCGACCCGCTGGGTCGGCGGGCCACCGAGATCGACGGTGCGCTGGCCCTGCTCACCGGCCTGGCGGCCAACGCGTCCGCCGCGGGGGGGCGGGCGTACGATGTCGCGGAGCTCATCGCCCCCGAGTTGCTCAAGGAGTCCTGAGTGGACACTCGATCCCCCCTGCCGTGGCTGCGTGTCGACGGCGACCGTCTCGCCGACGAGGCCGGCACGACCGTGGCGCTGACCGGTTTCGGCCTCGGTGGCTGGATGAACATGGAGAACTTCATCACCGGCTACCCGGGCAACGAGGAGAACATCCGCCGGGTTCTGCGGGAGGCGATGGGTTCGGATTCGTACGAGGCGTTCTTCACCGAGTTCCTCGAGGGCTTCTTCACCGACGCCGACGCCGCCCTGCTCGCCGGCATCGGGCTCAACTCCGTCCGCATCCCGGTGAACTACCGCCACTTCGAGGACGACGCGGCCCCGTTCGAGCTGAAGGAGGAGGGGTTCGCCCACCTGGACCGGGTGATCGCCGTCCTCGCCCGCAACGGCCTCTACTCGGTCATCGACCTGCACGCCCTGCCCGGCCACCAGAACGAGCACTGGCACAGCGACAACCCTACGCACACGGCCGACTTCTGGGTGCACCGGCACTTCCAGGACCGCGTGGTGCACCTCTGGGAGGCCTTCGCCGACCGGTACAAGGATCGGCCCGAGGTCGCCGGGTACAACCCGATCAACGAGCCCTCCGACCGTACGGGTCAGGTGCTGCCGGCCTTCTACCAGCGGCTGGAGCGTGCGATCAGAGCCATCGACCCGCGCCACATCCTGTTCCTGGACGGCAACAAGTACTCCAGCGACTTCTCGGTGTTCGACACCGCCGACCCGCTGCCCAACACCGTCTACACGGCCCACGACTACGCGCTGCCCGGCATCGCCGGCGATGCGACCGGGTACCCGGGCCCGGTGCGCGGTGAGCACTTCGACCGCGCCGTGTTGGAGGAGAACTTCCTGCGCCGCACCCGGTTCATGCGCGAGACGGGGACACCGATATGGATCGGTGAGTTCGGGCCCGTCTACCCGCACGAGGACGAGTGGCGCTACCGCTTGCTGCGCGACCAGCTCGACATCTACCGGGAGCACGGCGCGAGCTGGGCTCTGTGGACGTACAAGGACATCGGGCTGCAGGGCATCGCCCACGCCCGGCGCGACAGCCCGTACCTGCGCCATGTCAAGCCGATCCTGGAGACCAAGGCACGCCTCGGTGTGGACGCGTGGGCCGGGCGGGACACCGGCGTGCGGGACCTGCTCGGTCCGATCGAGACACTGCTGGACCGGGAGTTCCCCGAGTACCAGCCGTGGCCGTGGGGGCGCAAGCAGCACGTCGCGCTGCTGGTGCGGCACATCCTGCTCGCCGAGCCGCTGGCGCAGCGCTACGGCGAGCTGTTCCGGGGCATGGCGCCCGAGCAGGCCCGGGAGCTCGCGTCGTCGTTCCGCCTCGAGAACTGCGACGTCCGCACCCGTCTGATGGAGACACTCCGCGACCACCTCGCCGGCTGACCGGTCAGATTTCCGAGAAAACTAGGAATCCCCACCGCAGACTTGGATCATGGACGAGCTACTGGACCGGTTGCGAGCCAACGATCCCTTGACGCGGGCCGGTATCGCGCCCGGGTCGCCCGCAGCCGTACGGTTGGCGGAGCTCGAGGCGCAAGGCGTACGGCTGGCGGCGACCGGGGGTCCGCTCGAGGACGTGTGGCACCGGGCCCTGCTCGACCTCGTGGCGTGCATCCACCCCGGCGACAGTGGTCCGCCGGTACTGCAGGAGGGCGGTGCCTACCGGGGAACGTGGCTGGAGAGCACCGGAACCATCAGTGCCGAAGTGCTCGGGCGGTTCCTGCCGACCGTGGCCCGCGACACGTTCCTGCTCTTCGCCGATCGGATCCGCGCCGACGGCCTGCTGCCGTACAAGGTGACCGACGACGGGCCGGCCTACCGCCATATCCAGATAGTCACTCCTCTGGCACGCAGCGTGTGGAACCACTACCGGCTGGCGGGGCACGACCGGTCGTTCCTGCGCCGGATGTACGACGCCATGGAGCGCAACGACTTCTGGCTCGCCCGGCACCGTGACACCCGCGGTACCGGATGTGTCGAGGCATTCTGCACCTTCGATACCGGTCACGACGGCTCGCCCCGGTTCTGGCTCGTGCCCGACACGACCCACGGCGAGGATCCCGCCCACTTCCATCCGGACTCGCCGGTGCTGCCATACCTGGCCCCGGATCTGACCGCCAACGTCGCCTGCCAGCGCCGGTACCTGGGCGAGATCGTCGCCGAGCTCGGAGAGAACGACCCGATGCTGTGGTCGTACGGGTCGCTCAACAGCTTCGCCGCTCTGTTCGAGTACTGCTACGACGAGGCCGACGGCATGTTCTACGACCGCGACCGCGGCGGTGAGTTCGTCCGGGTCCAATCCGACGTGCTGCTGCGGGTGCTCGCGTGCGAGGCCGGGGATGCGGAGTTCTTCGTCCGGGCGCTGCACCGCTACCTGCTCAACACCCGCAAGTTCTTCGCCAGGTATCCGTTCACGTCGATCGCATTGGATGATCCTCGCTTCGACCACGACTTCTCCCGCAACTCGTGGGGCGGGCCGACGAACTTCCTCACGCTGATCCGCGCGCCGCACGCCTTCGAGCGCCACGGCCACCACGTGGAGCTGACCTGGGCCCTCATCCCGGTGCTCGCCGCGGTGTCAAGGATGACCCGCTTCCCCCAGACGTTGAGCCCCTGGTCGGGTGAGCCGGGCTACACCGAGCAGTACTCGCCCGCGATCCTGTGGACGCTCGACGCGGTGGAGCGGCTGGCCGGCATCCTGCCCCGGCCCGAGGGCGAGGTGTGGTTCACCGCTCTGCTGCCGTACGGCGTGGACCACGCGGGCGTGGCCGAGGCCGTCGCCTACGGCAGGAATATAGATTCCTCAACCTATGAGTTCGTGCACGACGGCACCGGTGCGGTGGTGTACCGCGACCGCGAGCAGCACGCGACGTTCCCGCACGGGTGGCGTCTGGTCACGGACCCGGCGGGTGCGGTGCGCGCCGTCGTCGGCGTCTGTGCCCGTACGGTCTTCGGCACTCTGGCCACGGATGCCTACCGGGTCGAGCTTGCGGTGCGCCCCAACGAGCGGGTGGAGCTCGACGAGCGAGGTGGTGTCACCAGCCGTACGGCGGTCACCCTGGTCCGCCCTTCGCACTGACGTCGAGCATTGCCTGCGGGCCGGTGGACTCGCGGGTCACCAGATTCGTCGGCAGGAGCCGGCGTGGCACGTCGGCCGGGTCCGGCGGCACGTCGGTGGGCTCGGCGCCGCGCCGCCACGACGACTCGCGCTTGCGTTGCAGGAGCATGTCGACCGCGGCGCGCCCGGCGGCGTCGGTCGGAGTCGCGACGGTGGTGAGCCGCATGATCTCGGCCTGCGGGATGTCGTCGACACCGATCACACTGATCTGGCCCGGCACATCCATGCCCGCGTCGCGCAACGCCTCCACCACACCGATCGCCACGCTGTCGTTGAAGGCGAACACCCCGGTGGCCGCGGTCTCGCGCAGCGACTTCGCGGCGGCGATGCCGCCGGCGTGATTGGGAGTGAACGGTCCGAGCAGGGTCAGCCCGACACCCCGCGCCTTGGCGGCGGCGACCGCCGCTCGCCGCAGCTCCCGGTTGGTCCACGACACGGCCGGCCCGCCGACATAGGCGATCTGCCGGTGGCCCAGGTCGGCGAGATGGCCGACCGCCTGCCGGGCGCCGCTGGCGAGGTCCATCAGTACGGCGGGGATCCCGTCGACGGCGCGGTTGACGACGACGATGGGCACCTCGCGCGCGAGCGCCTCCAGGGCCCGGCTCGCCATGCGGGGGCTACACAGCAGGATGCCGTCGACCTGCGTGGCGAGCGTACGGACCAACTCCTCCTCGACCGCCGGGTTCTCGTCGGTGTCGGCGACGAAGACGTGGTGGTCGTGCAGGCGCGCCTGGCTCTGCGCCGCTTTGATCATTGGTGGGAAGTAGGGGTTCGTGATGTCGGCGACGATGAGGCCGAGATTGCTGGTCCGGCCGGTGATGAGCGCCCGCGCCGCCCGGTTCGGCCGGTACCCGAGTTGCTCCGCCGCGGCGAGGACGCGGTTGCGGGTATCGGGGTTGACCAAGTTGGGTGCCGAAAACGTCCTCGATACTGTCGACACGTGCACCCCGCAGGCCCGGGCAACGTCCCGGATTGTCGCGGGCACGGCACGCTCCCTTCAGTGGTGTCAGGCCCTGCGCACTCGTTGCCGCCAGCGCGGGTGGGGACGGCCCGCGACCGGCTTGACGCCAGGGTTGTCCAGACTTTAGTGCAAACGTTTGTGCCACTGTCAACGGGCCAGCCGGACATTCTTTGGATTTCAGCCGCGAGCGCGAGGAGTGAGCGCCAGCGAGCCCCGCAGCCGCGAGCAACGACTTTGAGGCAGACAACGGTTTCTGGCCTACGACACTGTGGCCGGTGGATCCTTGAGCGGCCCAAGTGGGTGGGGATAGGATCACTGCGATCGTTTGCTGGGGCGAAGCGGCGCGGCCGTTGCACCGACGCGGGCCCCATCCTGTTGTGCCCGAGGAGCCTCGTGACCCCCAGCCGACCCGCCGCGCCCGGAGGCGACCCTGACCTGCTCTTCCCCGCCGAGCCGCGGCTGCGCGACGTCGCCCGCGTTCTGTACCAGCACGCGGCCGGGTTCCCCATCATCTCACCGCACGGGCACGTGGACCCGTGGCTGCTCGCCGACGACCGTGCCTTCCCTGACCCGGCGCAGCTCCTGATCGTGCCCGACCACTACATCAACCGCATGCTCTACAGCCAGGGCATACCGCTTCACCGCCTGGGCGTGACCCGACTGGACGGGGGACCGGTCGAGACCGACGGACGGAGGATCTGGCGCACCTTCGTCGACCACTGGCACCTGCTGCGCGGCACGCCGTCGCGGCTGTGGCTCGAGCTGACCCTGGACCAGATCTTCGGCATCGACACGCCTCTGCGCCCCGACACCGCGGACGAGGTCTACGACCGCCTCGCGCAGCGCCTGGCCGAGCCGAGATTCCGCCCGCGCGCCCTGTTCGAGCGATTCGCTATCGAGGTGCTCGCGACCACCGAGTCCCCTGTGGACGATCTGGCCGCGCACGCGAAGCTCGCCGCCGACAGCTGGGGCGGCCCCGGCGGACGGGTGATCACCACCTTCCGTCCGGACGACGTCGTCGACCCCGAGTGGACCGGCTGGGGGAAACGCCTGGACCGGCTGGGCGAGATGACGGGCGAGGACACGACGACGTACGCCGGCTTCATGCAGGCCATACGGGCGCGCCGGGCCGCCTTCCGCACCGCCGGCGCGCGCAGCGCCGACCACGGCCACCCGACCGCGTTCACGCTGGACATCGACGACGCGACCGCCGCCCGCCTCTTCGAGCGGCTGCGCCGCGGCCCCGTCGATCCGGCCGACGCGGAGGCGTTCCGCGGTCACATGCTGCTGCGGTTCGCCGAGATGTCGGTGGAGGACGGTCTGGTCATGCAGCTGCACCCGGGCGCGGTGCGCAACCACAACACCGACCTGCACGCTGCGCACGGCCGCGACATCGGCGGTGACGTGCCGAGGGCCACGGAGTACACCCAGGCGCTGCGGCCGCTGCTCGACCGCTACGGCAACGACCCGCGGCTGCGGCTGGTGCTGTACACCCTGGACGAGACCGCCTACAGCCGCGAGCTCGCCCCGCTGGCCGGCGGTTACCCGGCCGTGTACCTCGGCGCGCCCTGGTGGTTCCTCGATACGCCCGACGGGCTGCGCCGGTTCCGGGAGGCGGTCACGGATACCGCCGGGTTCGCCAACACGGCGGGCTTCGTGGACGACACGCGGGCGTTCTGCTCGATCCCGGTGCGGCATCAGGTCGCGCGCCGGGTCGACGCCGGCTACCTCGCCCGCCTGGTGGCGGAGGGACGGCTGGGTCTGGACGAGGCGCACGAGACGATCGCCGACCTTGCGTACCACCTGCCCAAGCGGGTGTTCCGGCTGGAGGACTCCGGTGCCTGACCACGAGCGGTCGCCCGCCTCGGGGATGCAGGCCACGTCCTGGGGCCGAGGCCGGGTGGCAGCGTGCGACTGAGCCGGACGGCGCCGCCGCCCACGCGGGAGCCACTGGCGCCGCCGGCCCGGCCCGGCATCGTCCACATCGGACTCGGCGCCTTCCACCGCGCGCACCAGGCGGTCTACACCGAAGCGGCGCTGCGCAAGCACGGGGGCGACTGGGGCATCGTGGCCGTCGCGCCGCGTAGCACCGCAGTGGTGACGGCGGTCGACGACCAGGACGGGCTGTTCAGCGTCACCACGCTCTCGGCCGCCCCGCCCGTCACCGACGTGATCGGGTCCATGGTGGGCGCGCTGCACCTGCCGACCCAACCGAAGGAGGTGCTCGACCGGCTCGCCGACCCGGCGACCCGGGTCGTGACGCTGACCGTCACCGAGAAGGCCTACCTCATCGACGGCGCCGGCCGGCTGCTGGACGACCCCCACCTGCGCGCGGATCTCACCGGCGACAGTCCACCGATGACGGTGATCGGCCTGCTGGTCCAGGCGCTGCGCCGGCGCGCCGCCGACGGTGGAGCACCGCTGGCGCTCGTGAGCTGTGACAACCTGCCCTCCAACGGTGAGCGGCTGCGCTCGGCGCTCGGCCAGGCGCTGGGGGAGGAGCCCGGTGGCTGGGTGTCGTTCCCGACCACGATGGTGGACCGCATCGTGCCGGCGAGCACGCCGCAGACCTATGCCCGGGCCGCCGCCGCGCTCGGTTGCGAGGACCTCGCCGCGGTGGACGCGGAGCCCTTCTCGCAGTGGGTCATCGAGGAGGACGAGTCGGATCCGACGCGCCTGTTCCCCGGCGGACGCCCCGCCTGGGAGGACGGTGGCGCCACCTTCAGCCCGGATGTGCCGGCCTACGAGCGGCTCAAGCTACGCATGCTCAACGGCGTGCACTCGACACTGGCCTACCTGGGGTGCCTGGCCGGCGCGGGCACGATCCGCGAGGCGCTCGAGTTGCCGGGGATGGCGGCCTTCGTCGACAAGCTGATGAGCGACGACATCGCCCCGACCGTGGCGCCCCCCGTCGGCGTATCCCTGCCGGCATACGGCTCGAGCGTGCTGGAGCGCTTCGCCAACCCGGCGATCGAGCACCGCACGATCCAGGTCGCGATGGACGGATCTCAGAAGCTGCCACAGCGGATCTTCGCCTCCGTCGCGGACCGGCGCGCGGTGGGTGCCGAGCCGCGGTACCTCGCGGTGAGTCTCGCCGCCTGGATCCGGTTCATCGGCGGGGTCAGCGATGACGGCCGACCGCTGCCGCTGGACGACCCGCTCGCGACCGCCCTACGCGACGCCGTGGCGGGCGCGGGGGATGACGCGATCGCCGAAGTTCGAGCCGTCTTCGGCGTCGCCGCCGTGGCGTCGGACGGGCTGGCCGCCGACGCCACGCTGGTGGAGCTGGTCGCCGACCGGCTCACCGCGTTGCGTCGCGACGGCGCCGCCGCCCTGCTGGTCACGCTCGACTGACGCCCAGCACCGGTCCCGGCCAGTGCGCTGTAAGGTCGCGGCACGGTAACGAAAGGCGGCCCCGAGCGGCGCCACCCAGGAAGATCGACATGCGTTGACCAATGGGGCGCGCAGGGCCTATCCTGGCCGGACTCTGTCACCACCTAACCGGCACGGAACGGGCGATCTCGCTGCCACCGCGCCCTCTCACCGCGTGTCCTGACGGCCGACCCTTGACATGCGTGTATGGGGGCGCATACGTTTGCAGCCCAAATGTAAGAAGCAGGTTACGGGCAGCTTCAGACGGTTCGCGTTCCGACACATCCTCCACGAAGGCGGTGCCATGACACGCACAGTGCCGGTTGGCAGGCCCGCCCCGGCGAGCCCGGTCGGTCGGGGCCGCCGCTCGTCCAGGGGCAGCGGGGGGGCGGTCGAGTCATGACCCTCATGCCGATCCCGAACCCGACGATCGAACGGTCCGACGTCCTGTCGTCGACGCCCCTTGCCGGCGAGCCGCGGCGGGCCAAGAAGAAGACCTGGCGCCAGGCCATCCGCCGCGACTGGCAGCTCTACTCGCTGGCGCTGCTCCCGCTGACCTTCTTCGTGATCTTCCGCTATCTACCGATGATCGGTAACGTTATCGCATTCCGGCGGTACCGGCCCGGCGGCAACATGTTTGGGGACGGCGACTTCACGCTGCGCTACTTCGACCGGCTCCTGTTCGGCGACCCGGCGTTCTGGCGGGTCTTCTGGAACACGATCATCCTCGGCGGGCTGGTCCTGCTCATCACCTTCCCGCTGCCGATCATGCTGGCGCTGCTGCTCAACGAGGTCCGCAACCAGGCGTGGAAGCGCCTCGTCCAGTCGGTGTCATACCTGCCGCACTTCTTCTCGATCGTCGTGGTGGCCGCGATGATCGCCCAGTTCGTCTCGCTCGACGGTCTGGTCAACCAGGTCACCGGGGCATTCGGCGCCGACCCGATCCCGTACATCCAGCGGCAGGAGTGGTACCGCACGATCTTCGTCACGTCGGAGGTGTGGCAGACCGTCGGCTGGGGAACGATCCTCTACCTCGCCGCGCTGACGACCATCGACGAGGATCTGTACGAGGCGGCGCGCATCGACGGTGCCGGCCGGTGGCGCCAGACCTGGCACGTGACGCTGCCCGGAATCCGGCCCATGATGATCACGCTGCTGATCCTCAACATCGGCACGTTCATGAACGTCAGCTTTGAGAAGGCCCTGCTGCTCGTGAACGGGCTGACCCGGCCGACCGGAGACATCATCGCGACGTACGTCTACCGGATCTTCACCCAGTCGCCGACCCTGCTCAGCTACGCCACCGCCATCGGCCTATTCGAGGCGGTGATCGGTCTCGCCTTGATCGCCAGCGCGAACATAATCGCGCGCCGCACAGTGGGGACGAGCCTGTGGTAACCGTCGAGAGGACTCCGCCAACCGGGGCGCCGTCCCAACCACCGGCGCCGCTCGCCAAGCGGGTCGGCGTCGCGGGTGGCCGGAAGCGCCGCGGCCGCATCTACGACACTCGCGGCTACAAGGTGTTCCAGGTTTTCAACGCCGTCGCGCTGACGCTCGTGGTCGTCGCCACACTAGTGCCGTTCGTCAACGTCATCGCCCGATCGTTCAGCTCGGAGACCGCGATCCGAACCGGGCGGGTGAACCTCATACCAGTTGAATTCAATCTTCACACATATACCTTTGTTATGCGAGACGCAACCTTCTGGAATGATTACAAGAACACCGTCATCTATACGTTTGGCGCCACCTTGATCGCGATGGTGCTCACGACCACGTACGCCTACGTGCTCTCGAAGAAGCACCTCAAGGGGCGGACGTTCCTCATCTGGGTCGCGGTCTTCACGCTCTTCTTCAACGGCGGCATCGTCCCGAACTACATCCTGGTCGCGAACGTCCTGAACCTGGAGAACACGCTCTGGGCGATCGTCCTGCCCAACGCGATCTTCGTCTTCAACCTGCTGGTCATGAAGGCGTTCTTTGAGAACCTGCCCACCGAGCTTGAGGAGGCGGCCCAGGTCGACGGTCTGAACACCTACGGCATCCTGCTGCGGATCGTGTTGCCGCTGTCGAAGGCTGTCATCGCCACCATGACGCTGTTCTACAGCGTCACCTACTGGAACTCCTGGTTCTCGGCCCTGCTCTACTTGCGCGACCCGGATCTGCAGCCCGTCACCCTCTACCTCCGCAACCTCTACGCCGGCGCCGTCAGCGGGGAGAGCCTCGGCGCGCAGTTCGGTGGCGACCTGCAGGTCCAGGCCAACGTCCAGGCCGTCGCGATCGTGCTCATCACCGTCCCGATCCTGATGGTGTACCCGTTCATCCAGAAGTACTTCGTCCGCGGCGTCATGCTCGGCGCGGTGAAGGGCTGATCCCGCAGACGAGGGCTGGCCGAAGCCATCGGCCTGCCCGGCCCGTGTGTCCCACCTGTCCCGATCAAAGGAGTACGAGATGTACCACCGGAACCGGCGACGCGTCCTGGCTGCGGCCAGCGCCCTCGCCGTTGCCGCGGCGCTCGCGCTGGCCGCGTGCGGCAGTGATGAGGAGACGCCGGACGATAACCTCGGCCGCGTCGGCGCGATGGACAACTACGACGTCGGGGTCTCCTTCAGGGCGACGACCGAGGAACCGCTGACGTTCAGCATCCTGATCAACGACCACCCGGCCTACCCGTTCAACGAGGACTGGCCGTTCTGGGAGTGGCTGGAGGAGAAGACGAACGTCAAGTTCGACTTCGAGCCTGCACCGCTGAGCGACTTCAACACCGTCCGGACCGCGGAGCTCACCGGCGGCGACCCGCCCCAGATCATCACCCGCGTCTACGGCAACCAGGAGAACGAGTTCGTCGCCTCCGGCGTGCTGCTGCCGGTCAGCGATTACGTGAACCTGATGCCGAACTACTCGCAGCGCGTGCAGCAGTGGAACATGCAGCCGGAGCTCAACACCCACACTCAGGACGATGGCAAGTACTACGTCCTGCCCGGCATGCACGAGGAGAAGCGGTACGAGTACGGCTTCGCAGTCCGCAGCGACCTGTTGGAGAAGTACGGCATCGACCCCCCGCGGACCCTGGACGAGTTCCACGACATGCTTGTCGAGCTCAAGGCGGAGTGCGCGGGCGTCGCCAACTGCTACCCGATGTCCGACCTGTTCAACCAGGCGCCACCGGACCGGCCGGGTGGCAACCTGATCCGGTCTGTCGCTGCCGGCTTCGGCGTGATGAGTGGCTGGGACTACGACACCGTGTCGTACAACCACGACACCCAGGAGTTCGAGGTCACGGCGACGACCGACGGCTACCGCGACGCGCTGGAGTACCTCAACAACCTGGTCACCGAAGGCCTGCTCGACCCCGAGAGCCTGACCCAAACCGACGACCAGGCCCGGCAGAAGCTGGCGCAGGGTCGGTCGTTCGTGGTCAGCAGCAACCCACAGACGATCGTGAACAACTACCGTCAGGACATCGCGGCCATCCCCGGTGCGGAGATGTCGTTGATCCCGATCCTGACGGGGCCGTTCGGTGAGCGTCTGCTGCCGGGGGGCGGCCGGCTGGAGAACGGTCTCATCTTCCCCGCGAGCATCGCGGAGAGCGAGAACTTCGTCGCGCTCCTGCAGTTCATCGACTGGCTGTACTACTCGGAGGAGGGCCAGGAGTTCGCCAAGTGGGGCGTCGAGGGTGAGACCTACACCAAGGCGAGCGACGGTACGCGGACGCTGAACCCGGACATCCGGATGCTCGGGTTCAACACGGACGCGGACAAGCAGTTGCAGATCGACTACGGTGTCTACAACGGTGCCTTCGTCTACGGCGGCACCATCGACCTGATGCACTCGTTCTACTCGGACGAGGAGGCCGAGTACATCAGCGCCGCGCTAGAGGGCCGGGAGGTCCTGCCCGTGGCGCCGCCGGCACCGTTCACCGAGGACGAGGCCGAGGACGCGACGTTCATCCGGACCCCGCTGACCGACCACGTCATGACCCAGACGTTGCAGTTCATTCTCGGCCAGCGGTCGCTCAGTGAGTGGGACGCCTTCGTCGAGGAGGTCAACGGCCTGGGCGCCCAGGACTACCTCGAGCTGGTGAACACCGCGAAGGAGCGGTTCGAGAGCAACTGACCGTATGTAATTGATCCTGTACGGCCCCGGCGCACTAGCGCCGGGGCCGTGCCTCCACTGAGGACGGATATGACGTACCGGCCATCCCACCCCACCCAGCCACCCGAAATGCGCATCGCGGTGCCCGACACCGGCGTCGGCCGGCTCAGTAGCGCGTGGCGGGAATGTGTGGGCACCGGTCGGTTCGCCCTCGCCCTGCGCCGCGACTACCAGGACTCGCTGGCGATGGCGCAGCGGGACATCGGCTTCCGGTTCATTCGCGGGCACGGCGTGTTCTCCGACGATGTGGGCATCCACCGGCCGTACGAGCACGATGGGCAACGCCGGGTCCGCCACGCCTTCACCTACCTGGACCAGGTGATCGACGCCTATCTCGACCTCGGCATCCGGCCGTTCCTGGAGCTCGGCTTCATGCCCTCGGATCTGGCCTCCGGGGACCAGACCGTCTTCTGGTGGCGCGGCAACGTCACGCCACCCTCGTCGCACACCGAGTGGGCCGACCTGGTCCGGGCGAGCATCACCCACCTGATCGACCGGTACGGCCTGGAGGAGGTGCGGGGCTGGCCGATCGAGGTGTGGAACGAGCCCAACCTCGACCAGTTCTGGGCGGGCGCGGACCAGGCCGCCTATCACCGGCTGTACGAGGTCACCGCGACCACCATCAAGGACATCGACGCATCCCTGCAGGTCGGTGGTCCGGCCATCTCCCCGGGCAGCGACGAGTTCCTGGACCGGTTTGCCGAGTTCGTGCTCGACGCGGACGTACCGGTGGATTTCATCAGCCGGCACGCGTACACGTCGGAGCCGGCGCAGCACGTGCCGTTCGGTGTGCACCAGACGCTGCACCCGGCCGGTGACCTGCTGGCGCAGTTCGCCCGCCCGCGTGAGCAGCTCGCCGGAACGCCGCTCGCGGACCTGCCCGTGCACATCACCGAGTTCAACTCGTCCTACCGGCCGGACAACCCGATCCACGACACCGCGTTCCACGCCGCCTATCTGGCCCCGGTGCTCGCCTCCGGCGGCGACCTGGTCGACTCGTTCTCGTACTGGACCTTCAGCGACATGTTCGAGGAGGCAGGCGTTCCCACCGCGCTGTTCCACGGTGGCTTCGGGCTGCTCACCCACCGGCAGCTGCCCAAGCCCACCTACCACCTGTACGCTTTCTTCGCCCGCCTCGGCGAGGAGGTACTGGCTCGGGGCGAGGACCACCTCGTCGCCCGGCATGCGGACGGGCGAGTCGCGATTCTGGCGTGGGCGCCGGTGGACGTCACGGGGCAGGACATTGTGGATACTCATGTCGTCTCGCTGTCGGTCCCGCTGGCGGGAGCGGCGGTATTCGTGCTGCGGTCGCGGGTGAACGAGCAGGCGGGCAACGCGTGGACCGCCTGGGGGGAGATGGGCCAGCCCGCCTCACCGCGTCGCCGGGAGCTGGACATGCTGCGCGAGGCGGCCCAACCCGTACGGGAGCATCACCGGGCGCCGGTGAGCGGCGGGCGCGTCGCGATCGACCTCACCTTGGCGCGGCACGAGGTGACGTTGGTGGAGCTGACCCCCGTCGTGGATGAGACACCACCGTGGTGGGACGAGAGCCGGCTGCTCGGCCTGGGCGTGCCGTGACCGGGGCGATGCCGCCGCGGCAGTTCGGCGAGGGGCCGCTTTCCCGCGCGTCCGCCTTCGTCTACACGCTGCTGGTCGTCCAGGTCATGCTGAGTGTCGCCAGCCTGCCGGGCCTGGTTCCGCTGCTGCTGCTCGCCCCGGTCGTCAGCAACATCCCCCTGGCCGCGGCCTGCGCCATCCCGTTCGGGCCTGCCCTGTCCGCCGCGGTCTACGCCCTGCACCGCCGCAGCCGCGACCTCGCCGACCTCAAGCCGTGCCGTCAGTTCTGGCATGGCTACCGGCTCAACTGGCGCGCGGTCCTGCCCGTCTGGCTGATCGGCCTCCTCTGGTTGACCATCGTCATTCTGACGATCGCGAATTTCTGGATCGCCGGCATTCCCGGGTGGTGGGCGGTGCTGCTCGCGATCGTCGGGGTGCTGGCGCTACTCTGGCTCACCAACGCCCTCGTCATCACGTCGCTGTTCGACTTCCGTACCCGCGACGCGCTGCGCCTGTCCTGGGAGCTGATCCCGCGGCTGCCGTTGGTGACGCTCGGCAACGCAGGGGTGCTCCTAGGCGTGATCGTGCTCGCGGCCGCCGTCACCCCCGCGCTGGTCGGCGTGCTGGCCGTGCTCTTCGTCCAGTTCCTGGTGGTCACGAACCGACCCATGATCGTTTTCGTCACCGAGGAGTTCACCGAGTGAGCGTCCCCACGACGCCGAAGATCCCATGCGGCGGCGACTACAACCCCGGCGTCGGTGTGGGGCCCGGGTGGATTTCGAGGGGCGCCGGCACCGGTTCGGCCAGCGGCACAACTCCTGCCCGGGGCGCGATACTCCACATTGGAGCCTCTGAACGATGCTCAAGGGGGACGTCGCAGCGCGGCTGGAGGCCGTGGCCCAGCGGGGCGGGACGGTGGTGACGACGTTCCTGTCCGGGCGCGTGGACGAGGACGACCTCGCCTTCTTCATGGACGTGCCCGGCCCCCTGGGCGCGTTGATGGGCGTGCGGGTCGACGAGTGGGACGCCCGGGGCCCGGAGTTCGTGAACGCGGTGCGCCTCGACGCCGGCGACTCGGCGCCGGCCGAGGTGCCGGCCCGGCTGTTCTTCGAGATCGTCATCCCCCAGGGCGCCCAGACCGTCGGCACCTACCAGTTGGACTTCTACGCCGGGACACCGGCGGTCACCCGCAACGCGTTCGGGGGGCGAGGGTTGGTACGTCGCCGCGGGTCTGGACCAGGGGGGTCGACTGGGTGGTCCGGCGCGTGCTGGACCGGCACGGCCTTCTCGGGGCCTACGCCGACTGCTGACCGACACGCGGATCGACCGTGGTGCGTCGGTCACCCTGCCGGCGCACGGCGTGCTCGTCGTCCGCGCGGAGTCGTGATCCCGACACGGGTCTGGAGGCCCTAGCCGACGGCGGCGGGGGCGACTACAGAGGCACTACAACCCGTAAGGCCACCGACCCACCGGGACCCCGGCTCGACTGGGCGTGACCGTCACCATACGGCCACCGAGGAAGGAACCCCCACGAAGTGAAGCGTCTCGCCGCACCTGTCGCGGCCGTCTCACTCGCCCTGGTCGGTACGTTCGTCGCAGCGTCACCCGCGTATGCGGACACATCCGTCGTCAGTACCCCGTACGAGAACAGTCTTGTCGAGACCGACGTACGGTCCGGTGGAGCCTACGAGTACGTCGCCGGCGGACTGACGATCACTATGTCCGACGCCGTGAACACCAGCAACAACAAGGTGCAGCTGGCGTTCCCGGGCCCGACGGACTTCCCGTTCGAGGACATCGGCGAGCTCGACGTCACCGCGACCGGCACCGGTTACCCGTACGGCCCCGGCCTGAACCTCTGGATCGACCTGAACGGCGACGCCACGCCCGAGGGGACGTTGGTCTTCGAGGAGGTGTACGGGCAGGACTTCTGGGTCCCGGACACGCCCGCGAACACGGCCCTGAAGGCTCTCGCGCCGTCGAACACCGGCGGCAACGGGTCGGCGTACCACGGCACGCTCGCCCAGTGGCTCGACGCGTTCGAGGCCGCCGAGGTGACCGCGACCGTACTCGGCGTCGCGCTCAACCACGGCTCCGGCATTCCCGTGTCGGAGTGGACCGTCACGAGCGTGACGTTCGCGGACCACACGTACACCTTCGACAACATGGAGCCTGAGCCGGAGCCGAGCGAGTCGCCGAGCGCGTCTCCCAGCCCGTCCCCGACCCCGACCGCGGGCGGGTCGTTGGCCAACACCGGCACCAGCCTCACCGGCATCATCGCCGTCGGTGTCGTCATCGTGATCGCGGGCGTGGTGCTCGTGGCGTTCGCGACCCGACGCAGGACCCGGTAGTCGGTAGCTGAATATCCTCGGGGGCGGGAACGAGAGTCATCCCGCCCCTGAGGCCTATCCTGCCGCGGGCAGCGCCCGCCGTGGCCGCGGGAAGACGACGGCGAGCGTGACGTTGACCGCGAGCGCGATGGCGGTGAACGACCCCGTGGCGACCCAGCCGACCGTCGGGGTCATCTCGGCGTCGAGGACCCGCGAGGCGAGCACCCAGTCCACCACCGTCACCAAGCCGGCCAGCGGCACTACCCACGCCGGAAAGTCCCTGCGGTTGATCAGGTAGAGGGTAAACCAGGCGATTCCGGCGAGCAGCATCGTCAGCAGGGACAGCATCACCAGGAACGTCACATCGAGGTCAACCGTTCTGAGCGCGCGTAGGCCGAGGACCTGGACCAGCGCCAGAGGCGAGGCAATACCCGCGATCCAGGCCCGGGCGGCGAACGGGCGTCGTGGATGCGTCAGCGCGTGCGCCTCGGCGGACAGCAGAAGCACGAACCAGCCGAACAGCACGGCCATCAGGTGGTTGCCGACATCGCGCGGAGTCGCGATGTCAAGCTCGGGGACCATCGCGGGATCGCCCCAGAACCCGATCATCGCCCAGACGCCGTGGGTGTCGCGGCGTACGAAGCCGACCAGCCCGCAGGCCGCGATGACGACCTCGGACTCGGGAACGATGTAGATGGTCGTGCAGGTCAGGCCCGATCGTACGTTGGCGACCTCGTCGGGAAGGTACGTGTTCTCCGCCGCTGCCGCGTCTTCGAGGACAGCCACGTAACGTTCCCGCTCCAGGTCATCGACCTCCCAGGCCGTGGCCCAGGTGTCGCCTCCGTCGGTGGACTGCTCGATGCGAAGGGCACCCGGCACGACGCGGTAGCACTCGGGGCCGTCAGCAATGCATCGCATCGGGTGCGGTGTCCGCGCCCGGACGATCGCGCCGCGGGGGTAGTTCGGGCAGAGCCGCTCGTTGCCGGTCTCCGCCCGACACACCGTGTCGGCGGTGGTCGGCGTCGGGCTCGGATCGTCGAACATCCGCCAGCGCCTCCCGTCACGACTCGTGGCGGTGACGACATACTCGTCGACGAGGATGACATCGTCGTCGATGCCGGGCCCGACGCCGCTGGCCACGTCCATCGTCCTGGACGGTGCCGGTGACGTCGCTACGACGCCGGCCACGGCAACGGGGAGGATGACGCCGAGCCGGAGAGCTCGGGTGAGGTTGCCGGGAACGGGGCGGTGGCGGGCGCGGGTCCAGGTGTACCAGGCCAGGCCGAGGGCGGGCAGCGCCAAGAGGTCGGTGAGGTCGGCTCGGACGATCGAGGGTCCATTGAGGACGGACCATGCCTGGGCTGCCACCGTGGCCGCGGCCGGAAACGCCTTCACCGCGGCGAACGCGGTGCCCACGACGATGACGGCGCCGGCCGCCACCGGCTTGGCCGGTGCGCGCCGTACGAGTAGGAGAACCAGGGTCGCGAGCAGCGGCGGCGCCAGGACCAGGCCGGCGACGTCACTGAGCTTGCCGGTGACGACCCCCGGCCACGCCGCCTTGAGCAGATGGTCGTTGACCAGGAGCACGATCAGCGCGACGAGCGTGATCGGATGGGCCAACCAGGCCAGCGCGGGGCGCGCGCCATCGGTGTCCGAACGTCTTGCCTTGTCCCCGTCCATAGCGCTGAGGATGCGCCGGTGCGGACATGCTCCGATGCCGATGCGGTTGCAGTTCGGTCACGCTGGTTCTCCGGTGGCGCGACGTCGTCCAGAGTGGACATAGCGCGGCTAGAAGGGTGGCGCATCGGCGTAGGGAGGTGGTTTCTCCGGCGGTGCCGGCTCGGGCGCGCGTTGCTGCGGCACCACGACGTCGTACGTGCATCTGTCGCTGGGGGAGTAGGGGATGTCGTCGCCCCAATAGGGTGTGGGGTCCTCGTCGGGGCGGGTCGGTTCAGGTATCGGCACCAGGGCCTGGGTGAACGGCGGCACGCGCTCGTAGCGGTGACCAAGCGGGCTGGTCCACACGACCCGCCCAGGTGCGGGCTGCTCGACGGTCCACCCGCCGTCGTGGCGGAGCGCGTGGTCGGGACCGCACGCATTGGCGAGGTTCACATCGACGGTCGGCCCACCTTTGGCGTGCTCGACGGTGTGGTCCGCGTCGCAGTGCTGGGCTGCGACGCGACACCCCGGGAAGACACATCGACGATCGCGCACGGCTATCCACCGGCGCAGCGCGGCGCTCGGCAACCGGTCGGTGGGGTCACCGTTGGGCGGCCCCCCGGCGCTGTTCGCAACCCGCTGGGCCAGATCGGCCACGATCAGTTCCCACCCGGGCGGCGGATGGCTCCCGAGGTGGGTCAGCTCGTCGCGGGTGAGATGCAGCCACACCTCGAGGTTGGCCCGAATCGGGTTGGGGTCGTCGGTCCACGATTGGGTCGGCCGCTTCCGGATGGCTCCGACGTCCAGCGGGGTGCCGTCCGGCTCCACGAGGGCGTACCACCAGGAGGCGCCCGGCGTGGCGCTGAGATGGCGGGCGAGTTCGGCGTGCAGGAAGCCCCAACCGAGCAGTTCACCCGGCCGGCGGTCAAGGCCGGCGATGGTGGGCAACCCGGCCAGCAGGCGCAGCCCGCGGCCTTTGCCGCCGCCACTGGCGCGCACCGGGTCGGGTGAACCTTCACCTTCACGAGGCTCGACCGAGCCGGGTCCACCACTCGGCCCGGACGGCTCGTCGCGTGGGTCATCGGACGGAGGCGACCCGTCGCCGGGCTCGGACGGAGCGTCACCCTCGTCCTTGCTCACGTCGTCCTGGGTGCCGCTCGTGGGACCGTCCACAGTCGAGTCGCTCTCGACGGGCGGCGGGTCGGCGTCGTCCTCGGCAGAGTCGGTGTCGGGGAGGTCCCGGTCCCAGCCGGGCTGACTGGTAACCATGAGCATCTCGAAGATCTCGTCGTCGTCGAGGTAGGTGAACTGGCCGGTGAGCTTGCCGGCGAAGAGTTCGGCCCGGATGTGGTCGAGTGGCCCAGGGTAGCCGGCTTGCTTGAGCCGGTGGGCCAACCGGTCGAGCCGCGAGCAGGCGATGGCGACCACACCGGCGGGCAGGTGATAGCCGGACAGGTCAGCGGTGCCGTCGGTGCGCAGCTTGCCCTCGACCCGGCGCTCCTTCAACCCGCGCTCGTAGCGGCGCCGGGCCCACTCCGGGTCGAGCTCGATCACGGCCTTGCGGATCGCGGTGATGAGCTCCGCGACGGTCAGCCTGGGTGCGGTCGGCAGCAGCCGGTCGACCAGAGTGCGGGCATGCCGGTCGCACAGGTCGGCGGTCCATGTGCTGAAGATCCTGGCCCGGGCATCGTCCAGCCCGCCGGACACGTGCGCGTCGAGGACGGCCGGCAGCCGGACCGCCAGGTCGCGGGCCACGGTGCACAGGTCTTTGGCCGCTGGTCGGGTCAGCACCAACGCGGCCCGGACCTCGTTGGCGGCGACGAGGTCCGCGGTCTGCCAATCCTGGTCGATGCCGTTGCCGGGATCGTTGCGCCGCAGCACCTCCACCACCGACCGCATGAGCCGGCCCCGCTCGTGGTTGGCCTGCCGGAACTGCGCCCGCAGCACCAGCACCGCCTCGAACTCAGTCACCTGCTGGGGGTCCAGCGCCGCCAACGCCGTGGCCAGAGCCGGCCCGGCCGGGATGGCCGCCAATGCAGCCACCGGGGCACTGGGCACCGGCTGCGTGGACCTGGTCCTGACGGCCATGCCAACACTCTAGACGCGGGACCCGACAATTGTTCGACCGACACGCCGCTGCGAGAGAAGAAGCTACTCGAACATAAGTAACTCACCGGTAGGTCCATAGTGGATCGTGTCACGGCGCCGCCGGGTTCGCGGCGACGCGGTGCGACCGGGGAAACACGAGGCCGAGTGCGACATTGGCCGCGAGCGCAAGGACGGTAACAGCCCATATCCCGATCCAGCCCTCCGCCCAGCCGATCTGGGCGTTGATCACCCGATTGGCGAGCGTCCAGTCCACTACCGTCGCCGCCACGGCTAGTGGCACCACCCACCACGGAAAGCTGCCGCGGTTGACGAGGTACAGGACGAACCAGATCAGCCCGCCGACAAGCATGACCGCGACCGACAGCACGCCGTCGATCACCGGCGCCGAGTCCTCCGTACCCGGCAGCCGCGCGGTGAGGACGATGACCAGGAGCGCCGACGACGCGAGAACGGCGATGAATCTCCGGGCGGCGGTCAACCCTCGTGGGTGCGCCATCGCATGCGCCTCGGCGGCCAGCAGGAAAATGAACCAGCCGAACATCAAGATCATGAGTTTGTTGTTGAAGTCGCCGGTCGTGACGAGTACTGGCGCGCTGCGCGGGTCGCCGTCGAACCCGATCATCGCCCAGACGCCGTCGGCGCTGCGGCTCACGAAACCGATGAGTCCACAGGCGGCGACGACGGCGCCGGACGCCGGCACGAGGTAGACGGTCGTGCACGTCAGGCCGTGGCGGATGTCGGAGAGCTCGTCGGGAAGCCGCCGCTTCCCTGATTCCAATTGGCCCTCGAGAAGGGTCAGATACCGTTCACGCTTGAGGTCGCCCACATCCCAGCCCGTGGTCCAGGTAGCTCCGCCGTCGGTGGACTGCTCGATGCGCAAAGCGTCCGGCACGACGCGGTAGCACTGGCGGCCGTCACCGGTACACTGCATGCGGTGTGGTTGCCGGGCCTGGAGGATCGCCAGCCGGTTGTAGTTCGAGCAATGCATCGTATCGAAGGGCAGCGCGTCGCAGTCCAGTTCGGTGGAAGTCTGCGATTGCGGACGGTCGTCGTCGGGCGGGTCGCGCCATCTCAGGCCGTCCCAGCTCACGGCCGTGACCCAGTAGTTCCGCACGAGGATGACGTCATCATTTCCGACGCCTGGCCCGACACCGCTCGCCATCGCCAGGTCGGCGGGACCGAGGTCCTCGGGCGGTGACGTTGCCACGACGCCGGCCAGGGCGACGGGGAGGATGACGCCGAGCCGGACGGCGCGGGTGAGGTTGCCGGGGGCGGGGCGGTGGCGGGCCCGGGTCCAGGCGTGCCAGGCCAGGCCCAGAGCGGGCAGGGCCAGCAGGTCGGTGGCGTCGGCTCGGACGATGGAGGGTCCATTGAGGACGGACCAGGCCTGGGAGGCGAGCCCGGCGGCGGCCGGTAACGCCTTCACCACGGCGAACGTGAGGCCGACGACGGTCAGGGAGCTCAGCGCAACAACCTGCGCCGGTGCTCGCCGGGCCGCCAGCAGGATGAGGGTGGCGAGCAGCGGCGGGGCCAGGATCAGGCCGGCGACGTCGCTGAGCTTGCCGGTGACCAGCCCGGGCCAGGCCGTCTTGAGTAGGTGGTCGTTGACCAGTAGCACGATCAGCCCGACGATGGTGATCGGATGGGCCAGCCAGGCGAGCGCCGGGCGCGCGCCATCGGTGTCCGACGGTCTTGCCTTGTCCCCGTTCATGCCTCTGAGCATGCCCTGGCGCGGACATGCTTCGATGCCGATGCGGTCAAGGTTCGGCAACGGTCAGTAGATGGTGCGACCGTGGGCGTCGGGGATGCCGGACTTGCGGAAGAAGTAGGTGTTGATCGTGTCGCGCCACTCGGTGGCGGAGCGCAGTTGCTCGTCGAGGCGCTCCACCACCCGGGCGTGCAGGTCCTGCGCGACGAGACCGGCGACCCGGTCCCAGAGCGGGCGCAGGGCGCGCACCCGCTCAACCCCTTCGAAGTGAGTGTCGTAGATGTGTTGGATGACCGCCTTCCCGCTGTGCAGCACGTGCCCGTAGGCCACGTGGTGGAAGAACAGCAGCAGCTCGTCGGGGCAGGTGTCGAGCGACTCGTAGACCTCCGACCACGGCTGGGGGTACTGGCCGGTGTAGCCCGTCCCCGTGGCCCGGGTCCGGTCCACGCCGATCCCTTCGCGGTCAGCGAAGTGGTAGGTGCCCCAGGGGCTGTACTCGTAGCCGTCGACGTCGGGCCCGTAGTGGAAGTGGGGCCGGACCATGAAGCCGACGCCCAGTGGCGCCGTGTACATCTCGTACGTGCGCCAGGAGTCGTCCATCATCTCGTGCAGCGTCCCGCGCAGCGTCCCGTCATCTCCGAAGGTCAGGCCGATCCACTCGTCCAGCACGTCCGCCGGCGACAGGGACGGGTTCCAGGCCAGACGGCCGAAGGCGTAGAGGTTCGCCTGGGCCAACGGGTGCCCGGTCCAGTACTCGTCATCGCCCACATTGGACACGGCTACCAGGCCGCCCGTGCTCAGCTGGGACACCGTGCGCGGCTCGGCGAGGGGGAAGGAGAGGATCTCGCTCCACTGTGGACCCAGGTAGCAGACGTGCTTCTGCTGGCCCGTGTACTCCTGGGTGACCTGCAGCTCGACGGCGACGTTGGTCCGCTCCATCGCGGCGATGACGGGCGAGATGGGCTCGCGCGTCTGGAAGTCGAGCGGGCCGTACTTGACCTGCAGGATCACGTTCTCGCGGAATTGCCCGTCCAGCGGGGCGAAGTGGTCGTACGCGGCGCGGGCCCGGTCCGTGCCGCGGTCCCGCCAGTCCTGCCGGTGGTTGTAGACGAAGGCCCGCCAGTGCACCACGCCGCCGTACGGGGCCAGCGCGTCGGCGAGCACGTTGGCGCCGTCGGCGTGGGTGCGCCCGTAGCCGAACGGCCCTGGTTCCCCCTCCGAGTCGGCCTTCACCACGAAGCCGCCGAAGTCGGGGATCGCCTCGTAGACCCGGGCGGCCGTCTCCGCCCACCAGGCGGCCACGTGGGGGTTGAGCGGGTCGGCAGTGGGGAGACGACCGATCCGCGCCGGTGCCGCGAAGCTCACCGACAGGTGCACCCGGATCCCGTACCGCCGGTAGATCCCGGCCAGCCAGACGACCTCGTCCAGCCGGTCGGTGAGCAGGCGCGCTGCCGTGCCCCGGACGTTGACGTTGTTCAACGCGACCGCGTTGATGCCGGTGGCCGCGATGAGCCGGGCGTACGCGCGCACCCGCGCCTCGTCGCGCAGCCCCACTCCGTCCCGCCAGAAGATCGAGTCTCCCGAATATCCGCGCTCGACCTGGCCCATGAACACGTGTCTGTCCACATTGTCCCAGTGGTCGAGCATGCGCCGTGTGTGAGCCGGCCGGTGCACGGTGCCGGGGAGGTCGCGACCGAAGGCGGCCTCGCCGAGGCGCACCACGTGGAAGAACCCGTGCAGCAGCCCGGCCGGCGCGGCGGCCAGCACGGTGGTGACTCCGTCGGCGCGGGCGAGCGTATAGCCCTCGTCGCCGAGCTCGGTCGAGTCCGGCGCGACGGCGAGGACGAGCTGGGGCGTGCCTTGTCCACCCTCGTCTCCGAAGCGGGCGCGGGCGGCGGCTAGCTCATCGACGATGGTCTGCACAAGGAGTCCGTCACCGTCGACCTGGGCGGGACGGGTGCCGACGGCGCGCAATGCGGTGTCGGGGAGCCAGGCTGCATGCATGAACCCGGTCTACTACACGGCCGGACGCCGCGTGCTGGCGGGGGCAACCGTTTGCAGACCGTGACCGGGCTGGTACGGTCGTCACGCGATGGATGGCTGGGTGACGACGTGGGGCTGCGCCGTGCAGCCACCGGACCAGTCCGACGACCCTGCGCTTCCGGGTGCCACGGTGCGCCAGACGATCCGGATCTCGGTCGGCGGCCGACGTTCGCGGCTGCGTCTGTCCAACGAGTACGGTCGCGCGCCGCTGCCGATCGACGCCGTCGCGGTGGCGCAGCCGCTCGACGGTCGGGCGGGTTCCGGCGCGATCGAGCCGGGCAGCAGCAGGCTGCTGAGCTTCGGCGGGTCCACGGCGGTGCGGATTCCGCCGGGGGGCACGGTGACGACCGACCCGTTCGACCTGCCCATCGAACCGCGGACCAACATCGCCGTGACGATGCACCTGGCGGCCGGAGTGCCCATCGTTCCCACGACGCATCCCGGCTCCCGCACCACGTCGCACGTGATCCAGGCCGAGGTGGGTCGCGAGCCCGCCGAGCTCGTCGCCGAGCCCGCGCTGGTCAGCGCCGTCGCGGTGGCACACTGGTACCTCCTCGCCAGCCTGGAGGTCCAGCCGTACGGGCGCATCGGCGGGCCCGGGGAATTACCTGCTGACTCCGCTCCGCAGGCGTCGCCGGAGTTGCCTGCTGGTTCCGCTCCGCAGGCGTCGCCGGAGTTGCCTGCTGGTTCCGCTCCGCAGGCGTCGCCGGAGTTGCCTGCTGGTTCCGCTCCGCAGGCGTCGCCGGAACGGGCGCCGGCGGTCGCGGTCCTCCTCGGCGACTCGCTCACCGACGGCCGAGGATCGACCACCGACGGCAACGACCGATGGCCCGACCAGCTCCTCGACCGCCTGCACCAGCGGGATGGGCTGGCGCACGTCGGCTTCGTGAACCAGGCCGCCGGTGGCAACCGGCTGTTGCGCGACGGCCTCGGTATCTCTGCCCTGGGCCGGTTCGACCGCGACGTCCTGGCCTGTGCCGGCGTCGCCTGGCTCGTCCTCTTCGAGGGCATCAACGACATCGGCCAGGCCGAGGCCACGGTGCCGGCGCAGCAACGCATTGGCGATGAACTGCTCGCCGGCTACGGGGAGATCGTCGACCGGGCCCACGCGCGCGGGATCCGCGTCTACGGGGCCACGCTCACGCCGTTCGGCGGCCACGAGTACGACGACCCGGCTGGTTTGCGCGAGCAGACCCGACGCCGCGTCAACGGCTGGATCCGCGGTGGCGGCCGGTTCGACGCGGTGATCGACTTCGATCGGGCCGTGCGCAGTCCCCGCACCCCGCACCGGGTACGCCGGATGCTGCACGACGGTGACGGCCTGCACCTGAACCCGGATGGCTACCGCGCCCTCGCCGGCGTGGTCGACGCCGACCTGTTCCGGCGCTGACGGGTAGATCCCCGTGGTGACACGGGAATCTCACCTCGGAACTGGATCTTGAGGCTTTGTGCGCCGGTTGACAAAGTTGCCGCCATCTGTTGCACCACTGAGGGACCGGCGGTACGGTCCCGACAACCTTGAGCCATATCTGAATACCCAAGGCTACCCAAGGAGATCCCTTGTTGCCGATCCATGCCCCACGCCCGCGCCGGCTGGTGGCGGTAGTCGTCGCCGTGCTGGTCGCCAGTTCCCTCACGGCAACCGTGGCCGGATCGGCCGCGGCTGAGCCGATGCCCGTCTCCGACACCGGCCGATGGATCGTGCAACTGGCCTCCCCGTCGCTCGCCGCCCATCAGGCCCCATCGGGTGAGGTCGATCTCAATACTGACGACGCACGTGCCTACCTCGATCAGCTCGCCGCCGAGCAGTCCGAGGCTGCTGCCCTGATCGAGGAGGAGCTCGGCCGCCCGGTGGCGGTCGAGCTCAGCTACCGCAACGTGCTCAACGCGATCGTCATCGCGGCGAGTGACTCCGAGGTCGCCCGGCTCGACGAGGTTGCCGGAGTGCTCGCCATCGAGCCCGATGTGGAGTACGAGATCGCCACCGACGCCAGTCACGACCAGATCGGGTCGGCGGCGATCTGGGGCGGCGAGACCGGGGCAGATCTAGCCACTCGGGGTGAGGGCGTGGTGGTCGGCATTCTCGACAGCGGCATCAACGCGTTCCACCCGTCGTTCGCCGCGACCGACGGGGAGGGCTACACCCATACCAACCCGTTCGACGGTTTCCTCGGCGTCTGCGACCCCGCGCACCCGAACCACGCCGCGATCTGCAACGACAAACTGGTCGGCGCGTGGAGCTTCGTGACGGGCAACCCCTCGCCCCTGGACATCAACGGCCATGGCAGCCACACGGCCTCGACCGCGGCCGGGAACCGGCACGAGGCCACGGTGCGGTATGGCGCGGACGAGTTCAACGTCACGGTCCAGGGCGTTGCGCCCCGCGCCAACGTGGTCGCGTACCGGGTCTGCGGCACCACCACCTGCGCGACCGCGGCGATCCTGGCCGGCATCAACCAGGCGATCGCCGATGGGGTCGACGTACTTAATTACTCGATCACGGGCGCGGACGCTCCGTGGAGCAACTCGGTGAGCCGGGCGTTCCTGGAGGCCTTCGGCGCCGGCATCTTCGTCTCGACCTCGGCCGGCAACACCGGCCCGAACGCCGGGACCGTGAACCACACCCAGCCCTGGACCGCCTCGGTCGCCGCGACCACCACCGACCGGACCTGGGCCCGGACGCTGTCAGTGCTGGCTCCGCAACCGGTGCCACCGGCGCTGGCGGGGATCCCCGCCTGGCCCGGTTGGGGGCCGGCGAACGCGGAGCCCGTCGAGGCCGAACTGCGCTACACAACCGAGGCGGCGCCGGGCAACTCCAACGGCTGCTCGTCCTACCCGGCGGGCAGCTTCGCCGGCACGGTGGCGCTCATCCCGCTGGGCACGTGCGTGTTCTCGCAGAAGATCACCAACGCCGCCAACGCCGGGGCGGTGGCGGTGGTGCTGTTCGAGCGGCAGCCCGGACCGCCGGTCTTCCTGGCCGACGTGGAGAACACGGCAGTGCCGGCGGTCAGCGTCACCCAGCCCGCGGGCGAGGCGCTGCAGAGCCTGGCGACCTCAACCACGGATCCGGTGACCGTACGCCTGGGCGCCACCACCGAACTGCGCCGCGACGCCGACCAGGCCGGCACAGTGAGCTGGTTCAGCTCCCGCGGACCCAGCGACTTCGATCTGTTGGCGCCCACGCTCGGTGCCCCCGGCGTGAACATCCTGGCGGCGTACGCGGCGAACGGCAGCGATCCGTTGCGGTACAACATCATCCGGGGCACGTCGATGGCCTCCCCGCACGTAGCGGGTGCCGGGGCGCTGATGGCGGCGCTGCATCCGGACTGGTCGCCGGCCCAGATCCGGGCGGCCCTGGCCGGCACGGCGGACCCGACGGGGCTCACCAAGCTCGACACCGTCACGCCCGCCGACCCGATGGACACCGGCTCGGGCCTACTGGACCTGGCCGCGGCCGGTCGGGTCGGTCTGGTCATGGACGAGTCCTACGCCGACATGCTGGCCGCCAACCCGACCCAGGGCGGGGTTCCCCGCGAGCTGAACGTGCCCTATCTGGTGAACCGCCAGTGCGTCGTGGTCTGTTCGTGGACCCGCGAGGTCACCAACGTCGCCGACACCACGGCCAGCTACACCGCGACCGTGGTCACGCCGCCCGGCATGACCGCGACGGTACAGCCGGCGACCTTCACCATCGCGCCGGGCGCCACCCAACCGCTGACCATCACGGTCAACGTGGGTGGCAGCTCGGGTGGGGCGTTCACCTTCGCCGACCTACGACTGTCCACAACAGACAATCACGCCAGCGGCGTACCCATCGCCGGCGTGCACTACCCGATCGCCGTGATTCCGGTCGCGCCGGCCATCACCGTCGACCCGACGGCAATCGGCGTCTCCATCAAGCCGGACCGGACCGCGACCCGGGTTGTCACGGTCCGCAACACGGGCAACGGTCCGCTCACCATCTCGTTGACCGGCGAGGGTGACTGCGACCTGCCGGCCGGCCTCGGCTGGCTGAGCGTCAGCGCGGACAGCGGGACCATCAACCCGAACGGCTCGATCCAGATCCAGGTGCGGTTCGACTCCGCCGGTCGAAGTCCGGGCGTGCTCACCGGCACCCTGTGCATCGCCAGCAATGACCCGGCCCATCCGATCGTCGAGGTGGTGGCCACACTCACCGTGCTCGACCTGCCGACGCTGGTGACCCCCGAGGCGCTGAGCCTCAGCCAGCCGGCCGGCACGATCACCGGTACGCCGTTGACCATCGGGAACGTCGGTACGGCGCCGCTGGAGTGGGCCGTGGGCGAGGCGCCGGTGCCGGTCGACGGGGCCGCCGTGGCCGCGGTCGACCCGCGGACGGAGTTGCTCAACGACGGTGTGCTGCTCGTGCCGGACACCGGCATCGACGGTGTCTCGGCCTTCGATCCCGAGACGGGTGTGCTGCTCGAGCGGGCGTTCATCACCTACCCGCAGGATCTGGGCACCACCACGCACATCATCCTCAACGCCGACCAGGACGGCTTCTTCGTCTCCTCCCAAACGGAGAATCTGGTCTATTCCTTCGGCTTGGACGGCGCGTTCCAGGGCGTGTTCGCCCCAGCCGGCGGCGAGGATACGTCGATCATGGGCAACATCCGCGGGATGGCGATCTCGCCGTGGGGGACCCTGCTCGTGACCTCGGCGACCGGGAACAAGGTGGTCGAGTTCGACGCCGAGACCGGTGAGCTGCTGGGCGACTTCATCACCTCGGGGTCCGGTGGCATCGGAACTCCCTGGTACATCCTGTTCCGCGAGGACGACGTGCTGGTCGCCGACAGTGGTGGTGGCATCTATCAATACGATCACGACGGCGCGCCGCTCGCTGTCTGGAACGACGACATCAACTTCCCGCAGCAAATGTACCGGCAGGAGAATGGCAACATCCTGACGGCTGCCTTCTCGAGCCCGGCCGGCGTCTGGGACATCGCTCCCGACGGGACTCTGGTCGCCCGCTACACCGGCGTTACCAGCAACCGGGGCGCGTACCCACTGGGCAACGGCAACGTGCTGACCACGAACACCGGCGGAGTCCACGAGATCGACCGCGGTACGTCCTTGGTCGCTACCGAGCTGGCCAGCAGCGGCGTCCGGATGATCAGCGAGATCGTCCGGGACCAGCCCTGCATCGAGCCGGCCGACGTGCCCTGGCTGAGCCTCGTCCCCACCAGCGGCACCACGCCGGCGGGCGGGACCAGCGAGATCACAATGCTCGTGGACTCCCGAGGGCTGGCGGCCGGTATGCACGAGGCGCACGTCTGCGTCACCACCAACGACCCGGACACGCCCCTGGCCGGCGTCCCCGTCACCGTCACGGTCACCGACCAGACCTGTGACACCACCATCACCGGCGTGCACGGCGGCTCGTTGCGGGTGACGGCCGGTCTGACCTGCCTGGCCCACGGCTCGTCGGTCATCGGCGCGGTCCGCGTCTCCGCCGGAGCCAGCCTGTATGCCACCGGTGCCACGGTGATCGGACCGGTGACCGTCGGAGGCAGTGGGGCCGTGGCGCAGCTGCTCCGCTCGTCGGTGGCGGGGCCCGTCTCGGCGTTCGGCGCGGCCACCCTGGAGCTGTCGGGCTCGTCGGTGACGGGGCCGGTCACCACCGACCGCACCGCCAGCGTGCGGTTGTTGGGCTCGTCGGTCGTCGGGCCGGTCCTGGTGAGCCGCAGCACCGTGGCAGTCGTGCTGTCCGACAACACCGTGGTCGGACCGGTGACCCTCTCCGGCAACGTCACCGCACCCACGCCGATCGTCGTGGCCGGCAACGTCGTCACCGAACTGCGGTGCTCTGGCAACGATCCGCCGCCGGTCAACGACGGCCGGCCGAACACCGTCACCGGGGAGGCCACCGGCCAGTGCGTGGGGCTCTAGCCCGCGCACGGCACAGGCACGTCACCGGAGCGTCGCCCGCCGGGCGGTCGGACCATCGGCTGCCCGGCGGCGGCTGCGGGCGCGGCCGGTTCGGGGCAACATCCATTCACGTCTACTTCCTGCGCAGTCACAGATCTTGCGGCAGGATGGGTGTTGCTGGCTGATTCCGGCCTCGCCGGCGTCGACGGAGTTGCCTGCTGATTCCGCTCCGCAGGCGTCGACGGAGTGCGCTCGATCGTCGCCACACGAAAGGACTCTCACATGCTTCGACACATGAGGTTCCTGCTCCCGCCGGCGTTAGCCGTCGGTCTGGCGCTAAGCCTGCTGCCGGCGACCGCGCTGTCCGCGCCGCAGCGGGGAACCCAACCGCTGCCGACCACGATCGCGCTGCCGAACGGCTTCCGGCCCGAAGGGATCGCGATCGGTGTCCTGCCCTTCGCGTTCTTCGGCTCGTTGGCCAACGGCGACCTGCTGCGCGTCAACCTGGTCACCGGTAAGGGCCGGGTCTTCAGTCCCGGCCCGGGCACGCCTTCCGTGGGCATGAAGATCGACGGACTCGGGCGGCTGTTCGTCGCCGGCGGGCCCGCCGGCAATGGACGGGTGGTCAGTGCGCTGACCGGCGACGTGCTGGCGAGCTACACCTTCGCCGCGGCGCCCACCTTCATCAACGACGTCATCGTCACCGGCAACGCCGCATGGTTCACCGACTCGATGAAGCCGGTGCTGTACAAGGTGCCGCTCGGCCGGTTCGGAGCACTGCCACCGCCGTCCGCCGTCGAGACCCTGCCGCTGTCGGGCGACTACGTGCACCAGGCCGGCTTCAACGCCAATGGCATCGCGCAGACGCCGGACGGCCAGGCCCTGCTTATCGTGCAGAGCGCCACCGGTCTGCTGCTGCGGGTGGATCCGGCGACCGGAGTCGCGTCCACAGTGGACCTCGGTGGGTACGTGCTGACGAACGGCGACGGCCTGCTCGTCCTCGGACACACGCTGTACGCGGTCCAGAACCAGCTGAACCGGGTCGCGGTGTTCGGCCTCGACGATGCGGGCACCGCGGGCACGTTGGTCAAGACGATTGAAGATGATCGCTTCGACGTGCCGACGACCGTCGCCGCATTCGGCGGCCGGCTCTACCTGCCCAACGCGCGGTTCTCGACACCGCCGACGCCGGACACCGAGTACACCGCCGTGGCCGTCCCTCGCTGAGGCTCAACGCGACGAGGGTCCCTCCCGATCGCGTGGTCGGGAGGGACCCGTCGTCTTTTCAACGAACGCACATCAGCTCACGGCGTTGAAGGCGTTGACCTCCCCGGCGCCGTAGAAGCTGTTCCGGAGACCGCCGGTGCACTCGGCCTGGAATGCCAGGCCCGGCCGCGGGTCGTAGACACCCGGTGGGCACGGCAGCGGTTCGGCGGTGGACTCCAGCAGGGCCGCGAGCGCACCCGCAGAGAGGTACGGGCGCACGGACAGCGCGAGCGCGGCGACGCCGGCCGCGTGCGGGCTGGCCATAGAGGTGCCCTGCGAGTAGCCGTAGCCGTTGACCCGTGTGTTGACATTGATCACAGTCGACAGAACCGCGTTCGCGATCGTGGAGACGTTCGGGTTGGGCTGGCGGGTGTCGCCGCCGGGCGCCGAGACGTCCACGACTCCCTGTCCGTACGAGGAGTAGTAGCTCTTCAGCCGCATGGTGCCCACGGCCGACACCGTGACGACACCGGGCGCCTCGGCCGGCAGGTCCAGGCAGGCGTTGTTGATCTCCCGTACCTCGACCGGCCCGCTCCCGTCGTTCGGGCTACCGTCGTCGATGAACTTGTGCTGCAGGTCGACGTTGGAGTTGCCGGCGGAGGCGATGGTGAGCACACCCATGCTCGACGAGTACCGCAGCGCGCGCTGCACGGCCAGCCAGACCGGACGCTGCCGGGGGTCGTTGCGGCAGTTGAACTCCCACGGGTCGATGAAGTAGCTGTTGTTCGTGATCCGCATCCCGTGGTCGGCCGCCCAGAGGTACCCGCAGACTGCGGCCTCGGGGTAGATGAACCCGCCGTCATTGACGACCTTCACCGAGGCCACCTTCACGCCGGGGGCCACGCCGGCGACGCCGATGCCGTTGAGGGCGGCGGCGATCGTGCCGGCGACGTGCGTGCCGTGCGAGGACGTCGTCGGATTCCACGCCGCCTCGCTGGTGTCCACCACCCCGCCGAGACAGGAGGCGCTCTTGTCCGTGGCGATCTGGGTCACCAGGTCGGGGTGATTGCTGGAGATGCCAGAGTCGAGTACGCCAACGACGATGGACGGGTCGCCCGTGGTGACGGCGTGCGCGGCCGGCAGGTCGATCTGGGTCATGTGCCACTGCAGGCCGAACAGCGGCTCGCCGGCCGGGTTGCCGGTCGCCGCGACTGTGGCCGGGTCGACCATCTCGATCACTTCGTCGTCGTCGAGGACGGTGCCGAGGCCGGTCGTGGCCGCGGCGGCTTCCACTCCCTCGCCGATGACCGCGTCGGCGAAGGCCGGGTTCGTCGACCGGACGACCAGCACGCCGATCTGGTTGTAGTCGGCCAGGACCGTCCCGCTCACGGCGGCCGTCCGCGCGGCGGCGGCCGCGGTGGACTCGCCCTCCGGCGCGAGCACGAGGTAGGTCGTCTCCGGTCCGACGGCGGTCGCGGGGGTGTTGAGGACCACCCCGGCGACGCCCGCGGCCACGACCGTGGCGATGGCGGCGCCTACGGCACCGCGACTGATTCTCATGTGTGCCTTCCTCCTGTGGGGTTCTTGGCAGGCAGTCGCGACCGGTCCGGCCGCGATAGGCGGAGCGTAGGCGAGACAACTGATCCGCGCGCGGCAATCGGCTGCCGATGGTTCCGCTCCGCAGGCGTCGCCGACATTGCTTGTGGTTCCGCTCCGCAGGCGTCGCCGACATTGCTTATGGTTCCGCTCCGCAGGCGTCGCCGACATTGCTTCTGGTTCCGCTCCGCAGGCGTCGCCGACATTGCTTCTGGTTCCGCTCCGCAGGCGTCGCCGGAACTCCATGTGTAGATGTAGGCATTTTGTTGACCATATCGCGAACGGAGATTAGTGCCCGGCTATGTAACGGATTGTTGCTTGCCCGTTCGCTGGAGGCAGCCTATGGTGGTTTTCGTGGCGCCCGAACCCATCCGAGTTGCCGCGATGCCTGCTGGTACCGCTCCGCAGGCGTCGCTGCAGTTGGCTGCTGGTTCCGTTCCGCAGGCGTCGCAGTTGGGACTGCAACGCAGCCGCGGTGGCGACGGTTCGTGCCCTCTGCTCTCCGGCGCCGGCCAGCGGCACCGGAGGGATCTCCGCTACGGGCACACTCCGCCGTAGGTCGGTCGCCGACAGGCACGACTCATCGGGCGGAGCGCATCGGCTCCGCCCGATTTTTCGTTCACCCCGAGGAAGGCAAGGACCCCATGACCACGATCGAGACCAAGGACCACGACGACTGGCTTGCCGACGTCCGTGACCGGCTACAGCGCAACTGCGACGAGCACGCGGCCAATCTGCTCGACCTCACCGCGACCACGCCGGACCCGACCGAGGCCTCCGCCCACGCCGCGCTGCTGGCGGCCACCCGGCAGGGACTCGCCGACGCCACCGAGGCGCTGCGCCGCATCGAGGAGGGCACCTACGGCGGGTGTGAGGTCTGCGGCGCCACGATCCCGCTGGAACGGCTGGAGATCATCCCGCAGGCGAGAACCTGCGTCTCTTGCCGGCGCTAGCTCAGGGGCGCCAGGGCCGAGGCTCGGGCAAGACACTCGGGGACGTCGTCGCGGTGGTACGGCTGCTCGGTCCGCTCGATGCTGGCGAGGAAGTCGGCGTAGACGGCCGCCAGGTACAGTTCGTGAACCGGCCGCAGCAGACCCAGCGCACCGAGCGGGTCACAGCCGGGCACTTCCTCGCGCCACCAGCGCGCCCATGACGCCTGCACCGCTACCGCCTCGTCGGGCGGCAGCGAGTCAGTGAGTCGCAGAATGTCAATGGCTGGATTTCCGACCACGCAGTCGCCCCAGTCGAGGATGACCCGCCCCCCGTCCGGCCGGCCGATGACGTTGCCTCCGTGCAGGTCGCCGTGCACCAGCGTGTCCGGCAGCCCGCAGTCGGCCACGCGCGCCAGCCGCTGCGGTAGTCCGTCGACGAGCCGGCGCAGGCGGTCATCGGTCGGGTCGCCGTACACCCGAACCACCTCGGCCAGGCGAGATTCGGGTGGCTGGGCGGGGGTGGAGGGCCGGTACGGCAACTCCAGCGACGCCGGCGGAGCGGAATCGGCTGGCATTCGGCGGTCGGGCACGCCGATGCACAGTAGCTCGTCGATCCGGGCGTCGGCCTGGATCGCGTGCATGTCGGCGGCGATCGCCCGCCGTACATCCGCGTCCGCGTGGTAGAGGTCCTCGCCCGGTGTGTGGGCCATGAGCAGTCGTGGCCCGTCATCGGCCACCACCGTCGGGACTGAGGCGCCGTGGCCGGCGGCGCGGAGCCAACGCACGACCGACGCCTCGTGCGCGAAGAACGGCGGCACCTGCTTGACCCAGTACACCCCGGTCGGTGTGGTCAACCGCCAGATGGCCGACAGGTTCCAGGTGCGCTGCTGCACGGCCTCGACGACCGGGCCCCGGCCGGCCGCGTCCAGAGCGGCCCGCGCCCACGCCAGGGTTGCCTGCGGACCGCCGGGCCGGGCATAGCTCGCCCGGCGCGGGTCAGTGGCCTCGGCGAGCCCGCGGATCTGGTCGGTGACCGACTGGAGCAGGCCGTGCGGCTGGGGGTCCCGGCCGTACGGCCCAGGTCCCAGTTGGACCGTGTAGTGGACGGTGCCACCGGGGTGACGTCGCCGGTCCGCGTGCAGCAACCGCAGCACGGTCACGTCCAGCCCGAAGCGTTCCTTCGCGCCGGCGACGATGTCGGCGGTCTCCATCCACCAGGGCTGGACCACCTCGTACGGCGGCAACGCCCCGACGACGCGGCCCTCGTCGTCGACCACCACCAGGATCACCGTGCGCGACACGGCCGCCAAGGCTACCCGACCGCCACGGGCACGGCGGGTGCTCGACCGCGGACGGTCCGCCCCTGTGTCCTATGTAGACCAATGCTCGGCGGCCACGTCGTCCCGGAGGGTCGTGCGCCGGGACTCCCTGCCCGCAGGTAGCCACCAACGGCGGATGGACGCCTTGATCGTGTTCCGGTAATCTTGACGACCGTGAGGTTCGTCAATGTAGCGATGGCCGTCATTGTCGCCGCGCTCCTGGTGGGCTGCACGGACGAACCGCCGCCACGGATCGGGCAGCTCGAGGTGACCCCGAGCGTGTCACTGCTGGACGAACCCGTCCACATCCGGGTCACCGGGCTGAGCCCCGGGCAACTCATCGAACTGCGCGCGACCGCGGGCGGCACGCTGTCGTCGGCGGCCACCTTCAGCGCCGACGAGGACGGCGTGGTCGACCTGGACCGTGACGCGCCGGAGTTCGGCGACTACGGCGGAGTGGACGGGATGGGCCTCATCGCCTCGATGGCCGGGCCGGACGCTCCGGTCGAACCCGCGCCCGTCAACCAGCCGCCGGGCGAGATCGCCGTCACGGTGTCGCTGACGGACGGTCCCGAGGTCCAGATCCGCCGGGCGATCCTCGGTCCCGAGGTGACGTTCCGCGCGCTGACCCCCGAGGCTGACGGGTTGGTCGGTGCGCTCTTCCAGCCCTCGCAGGCCGCGGGGCCCGGCGTGCTGCTGATCGGCGGCGCCGAGGCCGGGCTCTCCGACACCCTGGTGCGGGCGGCCGCGGCGCTCGCCGCGCACGGCTACCCGACGGTGGCGCTGGCGTACTTCGGCCTCCCCGGCCTGCCGCCCGAGCTCCGGGGCATCCCGGTGGAGTACTTCGCCCGGGCCGCCCAGGTCATGGCCGGCCCGGTGCGGGTCGTCGGCTACTCGCGGGGCAGCGAGGCCGCGCTGCTGTTGTCTGGCCTGTACCCCAACCTGGTCGGGGGCACCGTCCTGGCGGCGCCGGCGGCCGGGGTCAACCTCGGCTTCCCCCGCGGCGGGTACGCCTGGACGCTCGGTGGCAGCCCGCAGCTCGATATCCCGCTCGACCGGATCGCGGGTCCGGTGCTCGCCGTCGCCGGCACGCTCGACGGCGTCTGGAACTCGTCGATGAACCTGGCAACCCTGCAGGAGAGCCTCGGCGACAAGCTCCGACCGTTGGTGATCGATGACGCGGGCCACACCGTCTTCGGTGTCCCCTACGCGCTCGTGCCGACGGTGGCGGCGCATCCACTCGCCGGTGAACGGGCCAACCTCGGCGGCACCCGTCCGGCCAACGAGCAGGCCCGACGCGAGAGCTGGGCCGCGCTGCTCGAGTTCCTCGCCGCCCCCCCGGCCTGACCGGTCAGATTTCCGAGAAAACTCGGAAATCTCACCGCGGAGTTGGATCTTGCCAGGTTGTCACGTTGTGTTAATCCTGTGTCCACTGTAGATGTTGACGCGTCGTTCGATTCCGCCCGTACCGGCGCTAGCTGGGTGTTCATCGCTCCGCGCGGCGATGGAGGGAGGGATCGGATGTCATCTGCCTCGGCGTTGGCCGGGCTGGGGTTATATGTCTCGATCGCATTGATCCCGTACCCGGCGGCGAGCAGTGCGTCGATCCTGCGGCGGCTCAGGCTCGGCACCAGCCGGCCCAGCGGATGCGGCACCACCACCACGCCACCCTGTTCCTTGATGGCGTCGATGGTCTCCTCGACCGGCCGCCACGGCCTGGGCGCCTTGCGCACGAACAGGCCCAGGAGATGCCCCTGACGGTCGGGACCTCAACGCCGGTGATCAGGCGTACGCCGCAATCCTGCCCAGCCAGCAGTTCCTCGACCCGCCGCGCACCCTCGACATGGTCGTGATCCGTGACCGCGATCAGGGTTAGCTGCCGGCGGGCCGCCGCCTGGACCAGCCGGGCGGGGCTGATCCATCGATTATTTATTGGTGTACATATGTAGGTCGGCCCACCCCATGGCCGCGGTGCCCCGGCCGCCCGCGGCATCGTCCACCTCGTGCACGCGGCCATCGTAGCCGTGATCGTCCATGATTCGGGACCGAGCAGGGATCTGCGTAGATAACGGTATCGGAGTAAGGTCCGGGATCGACGGCCACGAGGGCCATGGTCCCTGCGGCCGTTCCTGTGCCGGCGGACCTGCCGGCCGCGATACCGTCCCGCAAGGAGCTAGACACCATGAAGAATTCCATGCCCTCCACCCCCGCCCAGCCACCCGTGAAGAATTCCATGCCCTCCACCCCCGCCCAGCCACCCGTGAAGAATTCCATGCCCTCCACCCCCGCCCAGCCACCCGTGAAGAACTCGCGATCTCGACGCGCGCTGGCCGTGGGCGCTGGGATGTTGGCCGTGCCGCTGGTGATGGTCGGCCTGGCGGCGTCCGGGTCCGGCGCACAGACGCAGCAGGTGCATAGAAACACATCCGGAGCGGTCACCGTGCCCCCGAACCTCCCGCCGAACCCCAGCGCCCCGCGGGCGTACTTCCCGGCCGACGTCACGTCGATCCCGGCGACGGGCAGCCTGCCCGACCTGTTCACGTTCTTCAGCGCCGAGGCCGACCCCAACGGCAACGGCACCGTGGACGGCGCCGCCGAGTGGGACGCCCGCGCGGCCGAGCTGTCGGACCTCATGCAGTACTACCTGTACGGGTACAAGCACCCCACACCCGAGGACGGCTCGGCGTTCCGGTCGGAGGAGGTCCCCGCGACGACGACGGTCAACTTCTTCGCCGTGTTCGACTTCGCCACCTTCAGCTTCGCCCTGCCTCCCGGCTCGTTCACGTTCGACTTCGCCACGTTCACGGTCTTCCCGGTGCTGACCTTCGTCGCGACGGCGCCCTACGACGCGCCGGCCGGCTTCCAGGACTGGGACGTCGGCGACACCTGGAACGACGCCGACCACCACGCTCTGCTGATCGTCACGCCCGCGACCACGCGCATGGTCGTCGACGTGACCGACCCCGGTGCCCCCGGGGCGACGACGGCGACGATCCGGCTCGACCGGTTCGAGGTACCCGAGCAGGGTGTCGACACCGAGATCCCCGGACCGTACCCGGTGGTGCTGGTGGTCGGTGGCCTGTCCGCGGCGCAGGTGACGACCCTCAAGCAGAACGGGTACGCGTATATATCCATGAATACCGGCTCGGTCTACTCCGACGGCGGCAACAACCCGCACACCGGTGCCTACAACGAGCTCTACCCGTACCAGGCGGGCACCTACGAGTACGACAGCGGCACGCTCATGGGCTGGGCCTGGGGGATCAGCCGCATCGTCGACGCGATGCACAACGACGCGGAAGGCGCCAACCAGTTCAACCTCGCCTGGGACAAGACGGCCGTGACGGGCGTCTCCCGCAACGGCAAGGCGGCCGCGCTCGCCGCGGCATTCGACGACCGTATCTCGGTCGCCGCCCCGAGCGACCCCGGCGGTGGCGGCCTGACGGGCTTCCGGTACCTCTCCGAGGGCCAGCTGTTCAACTACAACGTGCCCACCGGCAGCGACGCGATCTACTCCCGCAACGAGACCGCGCAGCGGGCGATCGGCAACCCCGACGAGGAAGCCTGGTTCTCGTCGAAGGCACAGGACTTCGTCCCCGACAAGTACGAGCACGCGCCGTTCGACCTGCACGCCGTCGCGGCGCTCGTGGCACCGCGGCCATTCATCCTCTGGACGGGTGAGGCGCAGCAGTCATGGCTCAACTCGCCGAGCTCCGTGCTCTCGCTGCAGGCCGGCAAGGAGGCGTACGAGCTCCTGGGCGCCGGCGGCAACATCGCCTGGGTCGTGCGCGACGCGGCCCATGCCAACCAGGATCGCGACCTGCCCGACCTCATCGCCATCATGGACCAGACCTTCGGCCGCAGTGACACGCTGACCCGCCGGCACTTCACCACGCTCGTCGGGCCGAGCGGCGCGGCGGCCGACGGCAGCGGAGTTATCTACCCAGATGCGTCTTTCGAGTCGATCGCCGACCTGACGCGCAACCCGTACGACCTCGAAAACTCGTTCGTCCGGTGGTCGCGACCGGGCAAGTACACGCTGTGGAGCGAGGACACGTACGTGACCGCGGGCCGACCGCGGGTGCTCACGTTCCACACCGACGCGCTCCTGGTCGACCTGACCCTGCCGGACGGGCGGCGCCTGACGCGCGCGGCCCCGCTGGGCGTCGCCAGGTTCGCGCTGTCGGGAAGCCAGGCGCAGGTGGGTCGGTACGTCGCCCAGACGAGGGGCAATGCCAAGGATCACAAGACCATCGAGCTCGCCGGCGTGCCTGTGAGCGACGCGTTGCGCCACGGCCTCAACCTGACCAGCGGAGTGCCGAACGGCATGGCCGTCGGCTTCTCCAGCCCGCTGACCAACTACGGGTCGGCGGACGACCCGGTCGAGCTGTACGTCAACGGTGAGCGGATCACCGCGAGCATCTACGACGACGGCAACCACGACAGCTACATCGAGCGGTACGGTGCCTCGCTCCAGCTCAGCGGCGCGCCCGTGGGCCCGTGGGACGGGACGGTGGACTTCGTGCTCGGCGTACGGAACCTGAAGCTGGAGGCGTTGCCGGGCTTCACTCTCGGCGTCGACCTCGGGCTGACGAAGACCCAGGTCCCCAACTTCTTCGGCCAGCTCGTCAACGGGTTCGCGTCGCCGTTCGGCGAGCGGCCGACCTGGAACTCCCAGAACCTCCAGAACACGCCGATCAGCGGGAACTTCCACGGCCGCTGGCCACTGTTCCCCAACACCATGGGCGACACCGGCGATCGCCCGGTGGCCAGCCCGACGGTGACGCAGTTCGATACAGAGATCACCAGCAGCGACGCCGGAGCGGCCGGTGTGACGCTCCGGTTCAGCGAGCCGGTCAGCCCAGGAGACTTCGGCCTGGGCCTGACCCTGGTGCCGTCGTGGACCCTGGAGTGGTCGTCCGACCTCACCTCGGTGCGGATCACCTACGGCGAACCGCTGACCTGCCGGGGAGACGTCGACGTCGTCGTGTTCCGCGCCGTGGACCCGGACGGGAACATGATCGGCGGCCCCGAGTTCTTCACCGCTCCGGGGCCCTCGATGGGCCAGAAGTGCTAAGCACGCCGTGATTGGCGGGCTCGGCGTCGGGCGGGAGCACGGCGGCGCCGAGCCTCCACTTCGGACAGTCGAAGTCAGCGTCGCCAGAACGGCCGAGGGTCGAGGCGCCAGACCAGCCGGCGGTACCACGGTGTCCGCCGCCGTACGGCGGCCCGCAGGTGGCGCAGCTGCGTCCACGGCACATCCACCCGGACACCCCGCGGGCAGAAGGCGGCCCGGTCGGCGGCCCACGCCAGCCGTAAGGCCGGATGGGTGCCTCGGGTGGGGAACGCGGTCGCGACGTCATCGGCGATCCGGACCGCCGTGTGCCACGGTGGTGGCCGTCGATCGACCAGCACCAGGAGATCGAGCACCTCCGACCAGGCACCGACCGCGCCGGCCCGTCGGTGGCGCCGGGTACGCAACCCTCGGGCGAGCATGAGTAGGCAGGCGGCCGCGGCGACGACGACCGGTGCGGCCCAGACCGACCGGCCCGAGGACGGGTCATCCCCGGGCACCGGGAGCGCGGCCGGCCCGGGCGCCGGCGGCGCGGTCGGTTGGACCGTCGGACGATTGCGCGACGACGGAGTCGGCTGCGGCTCGGGCGGGTCGAGCCCGATCCGTTCGAAGACCTGCTCTTTGGCCTCGGCGCTGGGTCCCGTGGTGTCCGGCGCGGCCGGCGACGGGTCGAAGGGCACCCAGCCCAGACCGGTGAAGTAGACCTCCGGCCAGGCCAGCGCGTCCCGGCCGCTGACCGCCCACGTGCCGTCGGGTTGTTGCTGGCCGGGTCCGAACCCGAACATGACCCGGGTCGGTAGCCCCACCGCCCTGGCCAGAACGGCAAAGGCGCCGGCGAACTGCTCGGACGTTCCGGACTGGCCGCCGGGGCGGCTCGCTGGGGCGAACAGGAACGTCTCGAGGCGGGCGTACGACGAGCCGGCCGGCGACCTCGGATCCAGACGGCGGTTGCCGCGGACCGTGGCCTCCAGCAGCACAGCCTGCTCGAACGGGGTGCCCGCACCCTGGACGGTCTGCCGCGCGAAATCGGCCAACAGGAAGGGAACCCGCGGCGTGTCGCGATAGGTCGCCACTGTCGGCACCGCCGCGATCGCCAGCTCGTCGGCGGTGGGGCTGTCGACCATGGCGCGTAGCTGGTACCGCAGGCCCGGTCGCAGACCACCGTCGAGCACGAGCGAGCCGGACTCGGCGTCGACCCGCGCGTCGAGGCTCACGCGCTCCGGTACTCCCGCCGCCGGCAGCCAGAAGCCGTCGAGGCCCTCGATGATGACGTCGCCGGTGACGGCGGTCCGGCTGGTGCCGCCGGGCAACGCCGGGGCGGCGACGGCGCCCAGCGGGCGGTAGAGAGCATCGGACTGCCACGCGGTGCCATCGAAGATGGTCAAGGCGACCAGGTGGAGCCGGCGCTCGCCGACGGTGTGCCGGAAGAGGACCTCGTCCTGGCCGGCCAGGGCGGCCAGGCGGGGCAACGGGTTGCGCGCCACCAGTGGCGTCGACGGTGGCTCCACGAGGTCCCGCGGCTCGAAGGCGTCATCGGGCGGGACGAGGTAGACCGCGAGCAGGCCCGCCGCGAGCACGCTCGCGCCGGCACCGGCCACGACCGTCATGAGCCGGCCGGCACGCCGGCTGGAACGGCGCTCGGTCACCGCCCAGCCCACGACGCCGGTGACCACCAGTAGCGCGGCGAGCGCGCCGTACCGGTCCGCCTGGCCGGCCGTCAGCAAGGCACCGGCCAGGTAGAGGGCGGCCCCACCGACGAGCGGCGCGAAGGTGCCGCTTCCGGCGCCGAGCGTCCGCGGCCGGCTCCGCGAGCCCCGCACCGCCCGAGCGCCGACCCAGACCCCGACGATGACGGCGAGCATCACGCCGGGTAGCAGGAACTCCACTGTGGACGGTGCTGGGCGTGCCGCCGTCAGCAGCCGGGGCAGGGCGTCGCGCAGCGCGGTGACGCCCCCGGCGCCCGGTGCGAAGCCGGCCGCGACGACCAGCAGCAGCCACGTCACCGCCGGCACCGCGGGCGGCAGCCGCCGCCGGGCGGTCGCCAGCATCGAGCCGTACGGCGCCAGCACGGCCAGCGCGAGCACGGCGATCGCCACGGTGCCAGCCCAGCCGCCCGAGAGCCCGATCGCCCCGACCAGCAGCACGAGCGCGCCGAAGACATTCGTCATGGGTGGCTGGGTGGGGGAGGAGGGCATGCGAATCGCCATCAGCGGCTGCGTGGGCGAGGCGGGCCTGGAATTCGTCATGGGTGGCTGGGGGGGGGAGGAGGGCAATGAAGCCTTCATGGGTCAAGCACCACCCACGACAGCCGTGTCCCAGCGGGCCAACAGGTCTGCCGCCCGGGCCCCCCGCAGGACCGCGACAGCCCCGCTCGTGAGGACGCCCGCTGAGGCCGGGTCCACTACCGCGACCACGCCGACCGCGGCCCGACCGGCCTCGGTCACCAGCGGGCCGAGGTCGGCCGCGGCGCCGGTGACGGCGACGACGATGTCCAGCCCGGCGACGGGCAGGGGGCCCGGCGTGGTCGCGAGGTCGTGGGCGGACACCTCGGCCAGTGCCGAGACGATGTCCCGGGCGTCGGCCGGCACACCGGGGCTGGCGAACATGGTGCGGTCGAGGTGACCGGAGACCGTCAGCAGCCGCACGCCGTGGTCGGACTCAGCGGCCGCGACGGCCAGCGAGGCGGCCACTTCCACGGCCTCCTCGAGGCGGGCGGCGGCCTTGGCGGAGTCGGCGTCCTGGCCGGCGTAGCTGCCCGTGCGGTCATCGACCAGAAGAGTCAAATGGGCCGACGACGGATCGGCATCCTCACGCACCATGAGCTTGCCGGAACGGGCGCTGGTCGCCCAGTGCAGCCGGCGCAGGTCGTCGCCTGGCAGGTACTCGCGCAGACCGATCAGGTCCGTGCCACCGTGCGGGACCCGCTCATCGGTTCCGATGTACGCGCGTCGCACCCCGGTCGGGAGTCCCCGCACGGGCAGGACGCGCGGCAGCACCCGCACCTCGATGGTCGTGCCGAGGGCGGCCCGCGTCTCGGCGAGCCCTGCCAGCGCGCGGCGGTGCACATCGACGGGTCCAACAGTGCGCACGCCTCGCTGATGGGTCGGGATGGCGTACCGCACCTCGGCGCTGCGGCCGGCCGAGAGCGGTGGCACGACGATCGGCACGGCGGCGCCGTCGACGTGATCGGTGGTGTCGACCGGCAGTGGTAGCAGCCCGCCGCGCCGCTCGATGCGCAACTGCGCCTCGCACGGCTGGAAGCGTGTCACCTCCAACGGCCAGACCCGCCGGTCGATCCGCACCGGCATCCGGCGAAGGACCGTCAACGTGGCGCTGGCGGCGAGGACGAGCAGCGCTCCGCCGAAGGCCACGACGCCCGGGTAGCGCCACAGCAGGCCGACGGTGAGCAGCGTTATCCCGAGCACCGCGGCGGCGGCGCCGCGCGCGGTGGGACGACGGACCCACCGCCCGGCCAGGGGCGGGACCAGGGCGCTGCTCGCTGGCGCTCCCTCCGCGCGTTCCCGGCCGACCTCGCTCATCGACGTACCCCACGCCGGCCACGAAGCCGCACCAAGCCGAGCAGGATCGGCGCCAGCAGCACGATGGCCAGCGGCGCGCCGATCGGTCCGTCACCGCCCGACCCACCGGAGTCGGCCGTGGCCGCGTCAGACACGGAGAAGCTGCGCAGCATCGTGAACGGATCCGTCGTCGTGAAGACATAGAACCGTTCGTTGTCGGTATTGAACGAGCAGTTGCGGTCGATGACCTGGGTGCCGTCGGCCGCGGGGTCACCGTTGACGAACAGGCACCGCTGGGTTCCCTCATTCTGGAAGACCTGGTTGGCGTTCACGCGTTCGCCGTTCCGCGGTTGCCACCGCTTGTCCGCCTCCGAGCAGCCGTCGCTGGCGAAGTGCAGGCCGTCGTTGGCGGCGAGGCACTGGCCGTTGAGCTGGTTGCGGATGTCACCCGTCGAACGATGCTGCCAGTACATCCCAGCTGACTGGTTACAGGGATGGATGCGCAGGTCGGCGTCGAGACACTTCAGACCGGTCGTGACCAGCAGCACCCAGGTATCGCGCGACCACGCCGGCGGCGCGGCGACGGGCTGGCTGATCGTCGTGGGTGGACCCGTCCCGGCAGCGCTGGTCAGGGTCACCGTGATGTCGACCGAGCCACCGCTCAGGCATGGGTCGGCAATACCCCGGCAGTCCATCGTCAGCAGCCACGGACTCTGTCCAATGGGGATTCCCGTGATGCTCTTGGAGTCGCCGTTGCCGGAGGTGTACTGGGCCGAGATGTCGTAGCTGTTGACCGGGGTCCCACCGTCGTCCTGCACGCTGACGAAGACGTTGAGCTGGAACGTCGTTGGTGAGCGGGCCGCCAACTGGGCGCTGACCTGTGGTGGAGACGGCAGTCCGTAGGTAGTGATTTGGTTGCTGGCGGCCGAGGGGTAGCGGCCCGTCGAGTCGACCGCCACGACGACGAACTCGTACGTTCCAGGAGGTAGACCGCCCACGATGGAGAAGGTGCCACCGGGCGGCGCCTGGGCAACCAGGCTTCCTGTGTCGACGCGGAGAATCTCGTAGCCCTGGCTGGGCGGATTCGGTGGTGGGGTCCACTGCACCTGGACGGCGCCGGGGCCCGGGACGGTGGCGGTGACACCGGTCGGTGTGTAGCTCGTCGGGTCCGGCGTGGCGGACGTCGATGGGCTGGCACTGGGGCTGGCACTGGGGCTGGTGCTGGGGCTACCGCTGACGCCGATGCTCGGGCTAGCGCTGGTGCTGGGGCTGCCGCTGACGCCGATGCTCGGACTCGCGCTGGCGCTAGGGGTCGTACTTCCGCTGGCACTGGCGCTAGGGCTGTTGCCGACATTGGTGCTGGCGCTCGCGCTGGGGCTGTTGCCGAGGTTGGTGCTGGGGCTGGGGTTGGGTTCCTCCGGCCGGCGCGAGCTCGGGGCCGGCGGCTGCGGCAGGAACTGGCTCGGCACCACGGTCATGGTGGAGGCGGGGTCGGGCACCGGCAGCGCCGGGTCGTGGGTACGGATGCGCTGGACGGTGCCATCGGGTCGCACCACGTAGCCGTACTCCGAACCGAGCACGTTGACCATGAGGAGACCGGCATTGAGTACGAGCTCCGGGTCGCCGTCGGTGGCCAGGGGCTCACCCGCCGGCCGGCCATCGGGACCGAGGACCAGGACCTTACGGTCGCCGGCGCACGGCAGGTAGATCCGGCCGGCGTAGACCGCGGAACGCCCCGGCGCGTCGCAGCCAAGGACGCCGGTGTCGACGTCGACTGATCCGCCCGGCCTGATCAGCTGCACGGTCGAGGTGTCGGGCGAGGAGAACGAGACGAGGCCGGGCGGACTCTGCAGGGCCGCCAGCAGTGGTGGGGCCAGAGCGTCGGCCCGCAGGGCGCGATCCTGGCCGGTACCGACCTGAGCGCCGTTGCCGCTCGGATCGAGCACGGTGACGCCCTGCTGGTGTGGCGCGAGCACCGCGTCGGTGCCGACCCCGTCGATCTCACGCTGCTGTGACGGGACCAGGGTCGCCGGTTCGGGCGACCACCTCAGGCCGGTGAGCTCACCGCCCTCACCGAGCGCCCACACGGACCCGCTCGCATCGGCAGTCGTCGACACGAGGGGACCGTCCGACCGCCACGGTGCTCCGATCGGGGCCGCCGACAAGGGATCGATGCGTTCGATTACACCGCCACCGAGGTCGGCGACGTAGACCTGACCGAGGGTCAGCAGCACCTGGGCGGGGCGATCGCCGCCCGGCCGGGTCCCCCCGATTCGCAACATCGAGGTATCTATAGTGATGATGGTGTTCGTACGCAGGTTGATGACCACCAGGACACCGTCGCCCTGGATGACCTGCAGGTCGTCGCCGGGGAGGCCGACCGGCAACCGGCTGACCGGCGTCCCGGCCTCCGGGTTGACCTGGGAGACCTCCCCGCGCAGGTTCCTCAGCCAGGTCAACGGATCCAGCGTCTCGAGCGACATCTGGGCGAGGCCACTGCCGAGCGCCGCACCGACCGCAAGCGCCGCGACGACGACCACGATTCCGAACTCGAGTGCCCCGCGACGCCCGCCACCCCCACCCAGCCACCCGCGACGCATTCCCTGTCCTCCATCCGCACCCAGCCACCCGCGACGCATTCCCTGCCCGCCACCCCCACCCAGCCACCCGCGACGCAGTCGCACCCGTCCACCCCCTCAGTCCGCCGCGGGGCGCGGGGCCGGCACT
>JBQGBY010000070.1:0-28408 GCA_052038195.1 Micromonosporaceae bacterium
AGGCCGCCTGGTCGATCGTGACGGTGACCGGGAGTTACGACCAGTCGCACGAGATCCTCGCCCGCATCCGGACCCGCAACGGCACCGTGGGCTTCGAGGTGGTGACACCCCTCGTGCTGGCCGATGGCACGGCCGTGCTGGTCGACCGGGGCTGGCTTCCGCCCGCGGAGGCCGACGCCGCGGTGCCGCCGGTCGTGCCGGTGGCACCGACGGGTGAGGTGGTCGTCGTCGGTCGGGTGCACGCGCCGGAGAGCCGGGCGGCGGCACCCGAGCCGTTCGCCGACGGGCTGGCGGTACGCCGCATCGACCCAGCGAAGATCGCCGAGGCCGTACCGTATGCCCTCTACGGCGGGTACATCACCCTGGAGAGTCAGACGCCGCCGGTCGACCCCGCGTTCGTGCCGATCCCGCCCGACCACGAGAACGCAGCCCTGAATGCCGGGTACGTGGTGCAGTGGTGGGCCTTCGCCCTGCTGACCCTGGGCGGCTTCGGCTACCTCGTCTACCGGCATGCCCATCCGGTGTCCACAGGGGACACCACCGTGGACGAGCCGTCAGTCGCCTGACTCCGCGGCGGCGGGGAGGGCGGCGGCCACCGACGCCGGCAGACGCCCGTCGATGTAGGCGCGGGCCACCACGGCGATGGCCTGGAAGGTGGCGTGCTCGGTCTGCGGCGAGAGTGGTCCGGGGCGGTAGCCGCGCGAGCTGACACCCCGCTGTACGGCCTCGCATGCCGCCCAGTCCTGCCGGTTCGTGAGGTCCCAGAAGTCCACCGCGTACGACGGGTCGAAGCCGGGCCGCCCGACCGCCTCGGGCGGGAACAACCACTGGCAGGTCACGCGGGTCCGCCCCGCCGACAGCGGCTCGAGCACGTGCGTCATCACATAGTCGGGGTGGGCGCTGACAAGGAGGTTGGGCCATACCTGGATGTACTGCACCTCGCGCCGCACCGTCCCGGTCACGGCCCGCATCGGCGCCGAGCCGCTGCGCCCGGTCAGCGACATCGTCTCGGCCCCCTCGACCAGCTGCATGCTGCCGCCGAGCCACAGACCATGGGAGACGACATTGACGCCGCTCTCCGGCGGGGAGACCCGGCACAGCTCCGGGTGGATGGTCGAGCAGTGGTAGCACTCGTGGTAGTTCTCGACCGCCAGCTTCCAGTTGGCGGCCAGCTCGTACGTATGGCTGGCGGCGACCACCAGCCGGTCGAGCTCGTACGGGGCGAAGAGCTCGTCCAGCCCGACCAGGTACCGCTCCAGGGGTGGCGCCGAGCCGTCGGTGTTGACCAGGACGAACCCCTGCCACTCGGCGACCTCCGCCGGCGCCAGCGACAGATCGCCCTCCCTAAACGCCTCCTCGTGCGCGGGCGGGACCTTGTGCAGACTGCCGTCGAGGTCGAAGACCCAGCTGTGGTAGGGGCAGGTGATGAACCGGCCCGTCGCGCCGGCGCCGCACCCCAGCAGCTCGTGACCTCGATGTGCGCAGACGTTGAAGAAGCCACGCAGGACGCCGTCCTCCCCGCGCACGAGCAGGACGCTGTCGTCACCGACCGGCACGGCGCGCCGGGTGCGGGGTTGGGCCACGTCGGCGGACCGCCCGACGCAGACCCAGCCACCGGCGAACAGGACCCGGCGCTCCCAGTCCAACACCACCTCGTCGACGTACGCAGCCGCCGGTAGCATCCGCCCGGTCCCGGCGAGGCTTGCCCGTACGGCATCGGAGTCCAAGGGTGCGGGAGACACCGTCATCCACATCTCCTTCGATCCGTGAGGTCACGGCCATGGTGCCGTGGGACACGCGCCCGACAAAGACCGTCGACTCATGCGGGCGCCTCCTCGTCGCGGCGATGGGCCGCGTGCGAGAGCGCGCGGACGGCGCCGATGGTATCGGCCTCGGTGGCCTTCTTGTCCTCCCGATAGCGCAGGACCCGGGCGAAGCGCAGGGCGACCCCGCCGGGGTAACGGGTGCTCGCCTGGACGCCATCGAAGGCGATCTCGACCACCAGCTCGGGCCGGACCGTGACCACCCAGTCACCCCGGTCGACGGCGAGTTCCAGCAGGCGCTCGGTCTGCCAGCCGAGCATCGCATCGGTAAGACCCTTGAATGTCTTGCCGAGCATGACGAAACCGCCGGCCGGGTCGCGGGCACCCAGGTGGAGGTTGGACAGCCAGCCGCGGCGTCGGCCGTGCCCCCACTCGGCGGCGAGCACGACGAGGTCGAGGGTGTGCCGGGGCTTCACCTTCACCCACGCGGAACCGCGGCGACCCACGTCGTACGGCGCGGACAGGGACTTGACCACCACGCCCTCCTGCCCGTGGTCCAGCGCGGCCGCGAACGCGACATCGCCGGCCTCGGCCGTGTCGACCACCGCGCGGTCCACCCGCGCCGCCAACGGCACGGTGGCGTCGAGCGCCGCCCATCGCACCGTGCCCGGCTCGTCGATGAGGTCCGCGCCGTCCAGGTGCAGGACATCGAAGAAGAACGGTGTCAGTGCGCCCGGCTCCCGCCGGGCCGCGCGCCCGGCGATCTCTTGGAAGGGTCGGGCTCGACCGGCAACGTCGAGCGCGAGCGCCTCGCCGTCGAACACCGCCGTGCGGGTGGGCAGTGCGAGCGTGACCGCCACGACGTCGGGAACCCGCGCCGTGATGTCGTCGAGGCTGCGGCTGAACACGCCGACCTCGTCGCCGTCGCGGTGCACCTGGATGCGGATGCCGTCGAGCTTGGCGTCGACCGCCGCGGGCACACCGGTCGCACGGAGCGCCTCCTCGACGCTGGCCGCCGACTGGGCGAGCATCGGCGCCAGCGGGCGCCCGACCCGGAGGTGAAACGCCGAGAGCCCCGCCTCGCCGTCGACGAGTGCGGCGACGGCGACCTTTCGCAGGTCACCCGCGAGCAGCAGCGCCCGGCGCACCATCGCCACCGGGACATGGGCTGCGCTCGCGACCGCCTCGGCGAGCACGCCGGCCTGCGCTCCCTGTCGTAGCTCGCCCGAGATGATCGCGGCGAGCATGTGCTGCTCCTCGGCCGTGAGCGCACCGAACAGGGCGTGCACCAGCGCACGCCGGCGCGCCTGCGAACCGACGCCCGCGACCGTGCTCAGCTCGGCCAGGCGGGCATCCACCTCCCGAACCGTCAGTGATGGCTGCTCCGCCGCCGCCGGGAGGTCGCGCAGACTGGCCCAGCCCACGCCGATCTGGCGCTGGCGCATCTCGCCCGACAGATAGGCGGCGCCCGCCTCGATCTGCAGCGGGTCGCCCGTCCCGGCGAGGGCGCGCAACGACGCGGCGAGCAGCTCCACCTTGCTGCGGCGCGCCGACGTCGCCGTCACGGCCGCCGAGGTGCCGGCCAGGTCCGCGAAGAACACGTCCTTCATCATGCCGACGGGGTCCGACACCGCGGCCGACCGGCCGTCCCGATCGCTCTCGAACAAAAGTTCTCTCGAACTCTTGAACTACCCGCGTCGCCCTGCTAGCGTGCCGTACATGGGTACGAGAGACGTCATGGACCAGCTGCACGCCGCTATCGCCGCACTGGGGGAAGAGGACGTTCGCGATCTTCCCGAGGCCGTCCTGACCGAGCAGATCGACCAGCTCGTGGCGGTCCTGCACCAGCTTGATGGCCATCTGACCCGGGTTGCCAACGCGGTTCTGGCCCGGACGTTCCCGATGATCGAGGTCGTCGCCGCCTGACCGGGCCTTCGGCCGCCTGTACGAGCTATCCGGGCTGACGGGCTCGATCCTCTGTTCTAGCGATGCTGGCCTGAGCAGGCTCAGGTCCCCAAGCGGTCGGCGAGCTCCTTGAACAGCAGGGTCTCGGCGAGGCAGGCCCGCGCGAACTCTCGTAGGTGCAGGCTCTCGTTCGGCCCGTGGGCCCGGGCGTCCGGGTCCTCCACGCCGGTGACGAGGATCGACGCACCGGGGAACATCTCCTGGAACGTCGCGATGAACGGGATCGATCCGCCGACGCCGATGTCCACCGGCGCGGTGCCATCCCAGGCGACCGTGAACGCGGCGCGGGCCGCGTCGTACGCCGGGCCGGTGGAGTCGATCACGCAGGGCGCCCCGTCGTGCTCGAGGGTCAGGGTCACCCGGGCCCCCCACCGGGTGTGCTGCTCCAGGTGCGACTGCAGCGCCTGGAACGCGCTCTTCGGGTCGTCACCGGGGGCGATACGCACGGACACCTTGGCGCGGGCCGACGGGACCAGGGCGTTGGGTGCTTCGCCAGTCGGCGGGGCGTCGATGCCGAGCACCGTGATCGCCGGCTTGGTCCAGATCCGCTCGACGATACGGCCGGTGCCGATGAGGGAGACCCCGTCGAGCATGCCTGCCTCGTCGCGGAATCGCTGCTCCGGGTAGTCCAGTGGCGACGCCGGCCCCCGCACCAGGCCCTCGACGGCGACGTCGCCCGCGTCGTCGTGCAGGGTGGCGAGGAGCCGGCACAGCGTCGTCAACGCATCCGGGACGGCGCCGCCGAAGCCTCCACTGTGGATGGCGTGGTCGAGGGTATGCACGTCGATGAACGCGTTGACGATCCCGCGCAGCGACGTGGTCAGCGCCGGCACGTCGATGTCCCAGTTGCCGGAGTCGGCGATGACGATGACGTCGGCGGCCAGCTCCTCACGGTTCTCGCGCAGCAGGTCCGTCAGCGAGTCGGAGCCAAACTCCTCCTCACCCTCGACGAAGAGGACCACTCCGACGGGCAGGTCATCGCCGAAGGCGCGCAGCGCGGCGACGTGCGCCATGATGCCGGCCTTGTCGTCGGCCGCACCGCGGCCGTACAGGCGCCCATCCCGCTCGGTCGGTTCGAACGGCTCGGTGAGCCAGGCCGTACGATCGCCCACCGGCTGCACGTCATGGTGGGCGTAGAGCAGCACCGTCGGAGCACCGGGCGGGGCGGGACGACGCCCGATCACCGCGGGTTGGCCGCCGGCCTGCACGACCTTGACCTCGGGCAGCACACCGCGCAGCAGCTCCGCGACGGCCTCTGCGCTGCGCCGGACCTCGCCGAAGTCGAACCCGTCGAAGGCGATCCCCGGGATCCGGACCAGGCTCTCGAGGTCAGCCCGCACCCCGGGCATGTTCGCCGCCACTGCGGCCCGCAGGTCGTCCACGCTCCGGCTCATGATCAACACTTCCTCTCACCACGCCGACCGCCCGATCCTAGGCCCCGCTCCGACCGGTGGCGCGGCGGCGGCGGCGGGCGGAGCGCCGACGCCAGGATCCCGTGAGCGCCCGCAGCGCCGCGACCGACACCGCGATGGTGCCCGCCGCCGCCGACAGGCGCACCGCCCGGTGCACGTCGGACGCGGCCGGCGGCGGTCCGTCGCCCAGCAAGGGACGGTCCTCGGCGCGTCCGAAGTAGACATTCGTACCGCCCAGGCGCACACCGAGTGCTCCCGCCATCGCGGCCTCGCACTGGCCGGCGTTGGGGCTCGGGTGACGGTTGCCGTCGCGGAGCCAGACCCAACCCGTACGAAGGCGCCCTCCCCCGACGAGCGGCGCACCCGCCACGAACGCCATCGCGGTGAGCCGGCTCGGGATGAGGTTGGCCACGTCGTCCGCGCGGGCGGCCACGGTACCGAACTCGGCGTAACGGGCGTTGCGGTGACCCACCATCGCATCGAGCGTGTTCACCGCCCGATAGCCCACCAGGCCGGGTAGGCCGGCCACGGCACCCCAGAACAGCGGAGCCACCACGGCGTCGGACGTGTTCTCCGCGACCGACTCGACGGTGGCCCGGGCGAGCCCGGCCTTGTCCAGTGTGGACGGATCGCGGCCCGCCAGGTTCGGCAGGCGGCGCCGGGCTGCGATCAGGTCACCCGCCTCCAGCGACCGGGCCAGGGCACCCGCCTGCCGATGCAAAGACCGTCCACCAAGGACTGTCCAGGTGGCGACGGCGACGAGACCGGCCCGGGCCAGCGGACGGCGGCGGGTGGCCAACGACGCGGCCACGGCCGCGAGCACCGGGACGCCGACCGCGAGCGCCGTGTAGCGGGCGCCGGCGGACCGGTTCGGCGCGTACATGGGCCGCTCCAGCGCGGCCGCCGCCTTCCCGTAACCAGCCACGGGGTGCAGTCGGCGCGGATCGCCGAGCGCCGAGTCGAGCAGGTATCCGGCAACGAGGCCCGTCGCCGCGGCGAGCCGGCGCCGGCGCACGTCCCGGCGTCGGCGGACCGCGCGTGACGGCCGGGCAGCTCGGTCCCGGGCAGCTCGGTCCCGGCGGGCTCGGTCCCGGGCGGGCCGGGAGGACAGCGACGACTCATCTGGCTGGGTCGACACAACCATGGCCGGGCGCACCGGAACAGCCTAGACGTCGGCTTGGCCAGCATGGGCGGGGCTCCCGACCACACCCCGCCCACGCCGGCCGATGAGGGGGCCGCGCCACCCCGCGGCATCCCCTCCGGTGCCGTGGATCCGGACCGACCGGCCGTCTGGAAGCCGGTGGCCGAGATCCTCGGCGCGAGGTGACGACTAGCGGCCGCGGCGGCGGCGACCGCCCGCACCGGCGGCGACCAATTCGTCGTCCTCCTCGTCGTCGCCACCCGTCGACCCGTCGCTCATGCCGGCCTCCCGCAGGATCGCCATGGCGTCGGCGGCGGTCTCGGCAGCCACCTCGGAGCCGTCGGCCGGGTCGGGCGGGATGGGCAGCCCGTTGGCGTCCACCGGGTGCGCGATCTCGCCGCCGACCCGGCTGTCCGCCTCCTCGTCCTCGATGACCGAGTGCGGACCAGCGAGACTCATCTTGGTGAAGCCGGCGACCCCGCGCGACAGGTCGTGCCCGACGGTGTCGGCGTCCAGCTCGTACATGACCCGCAGCTCGCCGTTCTCGGCCTGCCACTCGCGGGTGAACATCCGGCCGATCACGATGACCGGCTCACCCACCTTGATCGACGCGTACACATGGTCGGCCAGACGCCGCCAGCAGTTGACCCGCACCCGGAAGAGCGCGTAGTCCACCCACTGCTCGGTCGCCCGGTCGAAGCGCCGGTAGTTCATGACGACGCGGAAGCTCGTCACCGGCGCATTGGTCTTCTCGACGACCCGCCGCTCGGGCTGGGTCAGGACGGTCCCCACGATCGGGATTCGCAAGTCGTACATGTATCAACTCCCCGTGTCTATCCACACTGGACACCCAACCGGTCCGCGATCAGCATGCCCGGTTCGTGCGGCTCGCGACCGCCTCGGTCAAGATCTGTGGATAACCCGACCCCGTGTGGACAACCTGCCGTCTCCGGCACCCCGTTGACCTGGCACTTCGTCGCGGGGCGCCGAAATCGCGCCCCCTGACGTGTTCTCGCGGACCCGTCCCGGCGGTACGGTGCCAGCGTGGAGAGGCAGACCGACATCCTGGGCCCACCCTACGAACGGCGGCGCATCACGCTCCCACCGGACTACGAGGGCGAGGTCGAGGCGACGCTCGTGTCGCGGCGCGCGGCGACCCCGACCCGGCGCGCGGTCCTGTACCTGCACGGGTACGTCGACTACTTCTTCCAGACCCACCTGGCGGACTTCTTCACCGATCACGGGTACGACTTCTACGCACTGGACCTGCGCAAGTACGGTCGCAGCCTGCTTGCCCACCAAACGCCGAACTTCTGCCTCGACATCGCGGAGTACTTCCCCGAGATCGATGCCGCTCTGAAGATCATCCGTGAGGACGAGGGCCACGACACGGTCCTGCTCAACGGCCACTCGACCGGCGGCCTCATCGCGGCGCTGTACGCCCACCGGGTCCGCGGCCAGGGCAAGCTCCAGGGCATCTTCCTCAACAGCCCCTTCCTGGAGTTCAACGAGCCGTGGCTGAAGCTGCGGGTGCTCGGATCCGTGGCGCGGGCGCTGGCCCGGTTCGCGCCGAAATCGGTGATCGCCAACGGGATCGGCACCGTGTACGGATCGAGCATCCACGTCGACTACAAGGGTGAATGGCGGTACGACCTGACCTGGAAGCCGCTCAACGGGTACCGGGTCCACGCCGGTTGGGTGCGCGCGATCACCCGGGCGCACCAGCAGGCCCAACGAGGCCTGGCGATCGACGTGCCGGTGCTCCTCGCGTCATCGGCCCGCAGCTACAAGGGGAAGCTGATCGACGCGGCGAGCATGGCCGACTCCGTACTCAACGTCGCGCACATGGCCCGGTACGGCCCCGGGCTCGGCCCCGACGTCGTCACCGTGCTCAAGATCGAGGGCGGCCTGCACGACCTGACCCTCTCGGCGCCGGCCGCACGGGCGAGGCTCTTCGCCGAGCTGGCCGACTGGCTGAACTCGACGCCCGGCCTCGGCACCGACGACCAGCCCGAGGCCGCGCCGGCGCACCCGTAACGCGGGTGGCGTCAACCCGGGTGGCGTCAGGCGGGCAAGGCCTGTCTCCGGCGGCCGACATCGACCACCGTCGCGGTATGCATTGCGGGTCGGCGTGCGGGCGCGGCTCGGCGTCAGGCGAAACGAGAGCGCGAGCCGACCTCACGGCAACGAGAGCGCGAGCCAGTGTCAGGCGAAACAGAACGTGCGGGCGAGCGTCAGGCGAAACGAGAGCGCGGGCCGGTCGGGAACTGCGTCCGGGCCGGCGGCGCCGAGATCTCCGGGCCCGAGCCCCACGAGGCCGGATAGCTCGGTGTGGGTCCGGCCGGTTCGTAGTCGCGGATGCGCGGAATCGACCCCGTCGTGTAGGCGGTGAACCCGTCCGGCGACGAGTAGGCCGCCTGCGCCATCAACTGGCTGGTCGCCAGGGCGTTGGGCGCCATGCTCTGGGGGGCGATCGCGTAGGCCGACGAGTCGTACGGTGCCCCGGAGTACGGCAAGGCCGAGTACGGCACAGCCGAGTACTGCGCCACCTCTGCGACCTCGGCGGCGTAGTCCCGGTACGTCGGCTCGGGCGCCCGCGCCGGCGACATCATCGGCGGGACGGGCGGCTGCGAGCCGGTCATCCCCAGGCGGTGCGAGCCGGTCTGGTCAAGCCGGTGGGACCCGGTCTGATCGAGCCGGTGGGAACCGGTCTGGTCCAAGCCGAGGTTGTGCGACCCGGTCTGGTCGAGCGCGGCCGGCGGCATGCCCGGCATCGGGCGGCGCCGCACGGGGGCCGGCCGGCCGGGACCCGGGCGGTGGCCTGCCGGCTGGGGCGGGATCCGCTGGCCCGGCCAGGACGGATGCTCCTGGTACTGACGGGGGGGTTGGCCGACGCCGTGCAGGTGCGCCGGGCCGAAGGTGGGGCGGCCGCTGGGCCGCGCGCTGCGGTCGAAGGGCTCCCATGTCCCACCGCGCCGGACCAGGAGGCCCCGCGAGATCAAGTTGTCGCCACCGGCGAAGAACACCCGCTCGACGCAGCGCTTCGCCTTCTCCAGGCCGGGGCCGGACTGCGAACCGGTCACGACCACGACATCGCGGGCGGGCACGCCGACGACGAGCTCACCGGGGACGGCGGCCGCCAGCCGGGCCCAAAAATCATTGGCGAGGAGCAGGCTCGACTCGAGACCCTCGAACGAGAGCATGAGCGCCGGCGGCTGGCCGTGGAACTCGGCGCGCGACGACAGCACTTCCAGGTGCTGGTGCGCGGCCTGACGCAGGCCCTGAGGAGGCATGTGCAGGTTACCGAGGTCGGCGTGGGTGACCACCCGCCGACCGAAGTCCGGGCCGAACGTATAGACCACCGACAGGCCCGCGAATGCATCGTCGCGCACGGCCGCCGGATCAACACGATCGGAATGTGCCGATACCAGGAGAGGGATGAACGTGGTACGTGTCGCCTGCACACGGAGAAAGTAGCGGGTGCACGTGCAGCGGGAAAGTCCCGAGCGTGCAATGTCCGTTTTGTTAGGCAACCAATTTTCGGTTTCGTAACGTCTACCCACGCAATGACGTCCGAAACGTCGGGTTCCGGGGAGGCCGGCCCCACCAGGGCGCCAGCGACGCCCGTGCGGCCCACGCCGCCGCCGTCGCGTTACCCTCCCCTCATGAGGTCGGCCAGTTGGCGGCCATCCCAGCGCCCGTAGCTCAGTGGATAGAGCGGCGGACTTCTAATCCGCGGGTCGCAGGTTCGAATCCTGCCGGGCGCACTGCCGGGCGCACCGATCCCCACGATTGTGCGAGCACGCTCGGTCGCTTGGTGCGGATCCGGGAGTACGGCCTGACGCTGTCGCGGGCCCGACCCGGACGTCGACGCCGAGCCGCTCGACGACGCGTTTGGCGGCGCCGGCTCGGCACGACGCTGACATTGCCCGAGCATCGAGCCCGGCTTCGATGTTCACGGCCAGTTGGCGAGGTCCGCGGGGGCCGTTGCGCCGGTACCCGGTGTGACCCCCTCCCACGTGGAGGTCGCCTCTTGTACCCAGTCGATCCATCGTCGCAACGCCTCTGCCTGCTCGGCGAAGAAGCGCGCAGCCAGGGCGATGACGGGTAAGCGCTCCGGGAACGGACCTCCCGACTCGGCGTATTCGCGGACGCGCGCGCGAGTCTCCACGAGGTCGGCCTCCACGTGGCTCCGGATGGCCTCGAGGTTTCGCCGCAATCCCTCGACCGAGCCGTAGTCGGCGAAGGCAACCTTCAAGAGCGCCTCGTACGCGAAGCTCGGCGGAGCGCCCGGTGCTTCGAGCCACTTGGCGAGCGCGGCCTTACCGGCGTCGGTGATCGAGTAGACGGTACTCGCGCGCTCGCCGGTCATTCGCCGGGAAGATTCGGCGAGGCCGAGCCGGACGAGACGCTTGGGCTCCTCGTAGACGACGCTCGCGGCGCGTGGCCACATCCTTCCGACACTTCGGTCCATCTGCTGGGCCAGCTCGTAGGTCGTCCAGTCCTTGACCGCGAGTAGGCACAGGATCGCGTAGGACGTGGTCGTAGGCGTGAGTTCAGGCACGTTGACTTTCCTCCGGTTCGGAGTATAGCTTTACTCCGAACCGGAGGAAGCGCGTGGATGCCCTAGGCCAGTGCCCCCAGGAGGTCGCAATGCCGACGTTCACGACCGTCGGTCACATCTCGTTCTCAGTGACCGACTGCGACAGGACCGCGCAGTGGTGGGCGCGAGTCTTTGGGTTCCCCAAGGTATACGAGATCGAGCACGACACCTGGCGGGCGATCCTGCTCGAGATGACTGATGGAACCGTGATCGAGTTCCAGCAGCACGACGCTAACGGTGGCGAGGCCTTCGACCCGACCCGCACCGGGTTCGATCACATGGGCCTGCACGTCAACAGCCGCGACGAGCTGCTTCGCTGGCAGGAGCATTTCGACAAGGAGGGGGTCACCTACACCCCAATCGCCGACCGGAAGTACGGCTCGGTGCTGACGTTCAAGGACCCCGACCGCATCCAGTTCGAGATGTTCTATCTCAACCCGGAGCTGGGCTGAGTCGATGCAGGTCAACCACGCCAACCAGTGAGCCGGATCACCGTGACCAGGCGGCCGACAAGGCGTGCTACGGCGTCGGTGGGTCAGGGCTTGGTGATGGGGAGTTGCATCTCGGTGACCCCGGTCTCAGGGTGTTCCGGGTCGTAGTCGAGGTAGACCTCGCGGGCGAACCTGCCCGTGGCGGGCGTGTACCCGTTCTCGTCGATCCAGCGGGCCAGGACCTGCATCGTCGTGTCGACCGCCTCCATGGGCCCGTGGTGGATCAAGGTGGCGGCCAGCTCGATGCCTGGCAGCTCGACGATCATCACTCCGTGATCGCCCGGTGGCACGTCACCGACCGGCACAGCCGCGTGGCAGACCACGGCCTCCGGGGTGTCCGGCGACGGCTCGTAGTAGGCCAGCGGCGCGCCGGCCATCGACAACCCGGCGTGTTGGAGGCGACGGAACAGCTCGGGGTACAGCGGCGTGAGGGTCGGGCCGATCTCGGGGCTCTCGTAGGCGGCGGCGACCGCGGACAGCTCAGCAACCCGCAGCGGTGGGACGGTCTTGGTGACGACCTCTTCGGTGCTCATGGTTGTCTCACTCTCAATCAGGCGGAGCCTCGCCTCGATCCGCGCCAGCCGGGCGCGCTCCACCGCAAGGTGCTCCTGCAACTGCGCCCGGCGCAGCCGCAGCATCCCTCGCAGCTCGGCCACGTCCACCTTCTCGTCGAGCACCGCCTGCACCTGCTCGAGCCTGAAGCCGAGGTCCTTCAGCGCGATGATCCGGTTGAGCCGCGACAACTGGTCCGCGGAGTAGTACCGGTACCCGCTCGACGGGTCGACCCGGGTCGGGCGCAGCAGCCCGATCGCGTCGTAGTGGCGCAGCATCCGGACCGATACGCGGCCCAGTGCGGCGAAGTCTCCAATGGCGAACACGCTGTCCACCCTCTCGCCTGACACAGTGTGAGAGTCAAGAGCGCCGTCGAGATGTCCTGAGTGATCGTGCAGCGGGAGTGCCGCTATGGGGGCACTCCCGCCGCACTTTCGCTATCCGAGCGCCGTCGCGCAGCGTCGGTTGTTGAGGGAGAAGTTCGGCGGCTTGCCGTTGGCGACGTCGTCCCACGTCGCGTTGAAACCGATGCCGCCGACGCTGCCCCCGGACGGGATGGTGCCGTTGTATCCGGCGTTGGTCACCCTCACGTCCCGACCGTTCGGACCGCTCTGCGAGAAGGCACCGCCCCACGCTTCGCTGGTGATGGTCTGGCCGTTGGCGAACTCCCACCGCAGCGTCCAGCCGTTGACCGGTGCGGCGCTGTTGTTCGTGATGGCGAGGTTGATCTGGAAGTGGTTCGGCCAGGCCGTCGTCTGGACCCAGCTCACCGTGCAGGCGGGGGCGGGCAGCTCGTCCTCAGCCACCAGGAAGACGTTGATGTTCGCCTCGTCGTCGGCGTCGGTGTTGTCGGCGATGATCTGGCCGAGCGTGCGCCGGAAGTCGATGCCGTACTGGTTAAGGATCATGGCCAGGGCCGGATCGTTGGCGTAGAAGAACCGGTCGCCATCCCGCAGCGCCTGGAACTGCTTGGTCCAGATCGCCAACTGCAGTTCGCCGAACTCGGTGCCGGGCACGTGCGGCTCGGCCACCATGCCGACAAAGGCATCCACGTTATTCACATTGCTGTAGATGCCCTGGAGCCGGGCCGCGATGGTGCTGGCCCGTGTCTCCCGGGTGGCGCCGTCCTCGCCAACGGGGACGGGATTGCCGTCGATGTCGACGAGCGAGACGATGTCGAGGCTGTTCGGGTTGTTCACGCCGCTGCCGGGCGGGAACGACGAGGTCGCCTCGCCGGTGATCGCCGTGAACGAGGTCCGGGCCGGCAGACCGTACGCCTGGCGCAGCGCGTTGTAGCGCGGGATGCCGTGGTCGCGACCTCGCTCGATGTCGATGGCGCCGAGGTCGACCACGCCCTCGAAGCACTCGGGCGCCTCCGCGCCGCAGTCGGGGTTGTCGGGCACAGGTATCTGGAACAGGACGCTGCGCAGCTGGTTGTCGATCTGCTCGTCGTTGTTGTACTGCGACTCCAGCAGCGAGGTGAAGAACGGCCCGATCTCCAGCCGCTCGAGCAGCACGGGGTTGAAGAACGCGACGTTGAGCGGCACGGCGATCTCGATCTCGTCGCCCTCGACCACGAACTCCACCGCCTGGGACTCGAAGAAGGCAAGGTCCTCGGCGGAGTACCGCGACGCCTCGGTGACGAACTCGAACTCGCCGTGGATCTGGCTGTGCACCCGGTAGCCGACCGCGGCGAACTCGTTGCTCAGTGTCGCGTTGACCCCGGGCTTGTAGCCCGTGTACTGGGGAAGCGCGACGCCCATGGCGGGTAGCCACTCGTTGTACGTAATGAACTGCTGTTCGGCCATCACGACGCGGCGGGCGATCTGGAACTTGTCCTCCTCGCTGAGGCCCGACGGCAGCAGCGACACGATGCGGTTGTGCTCCCGCGCGAAGAGCGTATGGGTAGCCGTCAATGCGAGGTTCTCGTTGACTCGCACGTCCCCGGCGACCTTGGCGCTGGTGGGGTCGCCGAGCAGGCGCCCGTCGATCGCGGTGGGCGGCGCCGCGGCCGGGTTCCCGCGGGCGTTTCGGCTCGGCAGGAATCCGTTCGGAAGCAGCAGGAGGGCGCTGTTGTCGGTGGGGTTGCCGTTCACCGAACCTTGGCGCAGCCAGTCGAGCCGAGTGTTGGTCCCCCCGTATACGGCGAACGCGTTGAGGTAGGTACTCGTGGTGTTGTCCTGTTGCCGGGGGTTCGCGGGGCTCGTTCCCGTCCCAGCGGTCGCGTTCGTCCGGCTGAATGGGATGACCCCGAGGGTGTTGGTGAAGTCCTCCAGTGGGTCGGCCGCGTTGAACGGGATGTCGGCCGGGGTGGCCGTCGGTCCGGTCTCCGCCCGCAGGCCAAAGGTGTGGTCCAGGAATTGTCCCCAGGTCCAGCCCCATTGCGTCACCCGGCGCTCGGAGAAGACGTTCTGGTCGATGTCGTTCATGATGCGGTTGCTGATGAACCGGGCGTTGGGCCCGCCCACCGCGGCGCCGACCCCGTCGGCGTAGAAGGCGGGAGCCACTCGGAGATACGGCCGGCCCGCCTGACCCCAGGTCGGGTTGGCGACGTTGTTACCACTGCCGTCGAGGCTCGCGATCGGGAAACCGATCGCCGCCAGGCTCAGGACATTGGTCGATTGCGCTGTCGCCGGAGCGGCCACGATGAATCCGGCCACGAGCAGGGCAGCTATGGTCGCCCGGACTCTCTTCTGAACCGGTGCACGTCGTTGTGCGTGGGTGGTTGGTTGATGACGGGTCGCACGATGGTTCTGGAGAGCCATTGTTTCCTCCACACGGATCGGTTCAGGTGCGTGTGAGCAGGCTCGGAAGCTCCTTCGGCTCGCCGTCGGCAGGTGCGGATGTCGGCTGGTCCGTGCGAAGGCAGCCGGAAGTGCCCGCCGTGGCGGTCGAGGGAGCCTACGGGCGAAGGGATGATGAAGGCCGGCGTCGGGCGCCGACCCTGGTAGGGGTGGTGGGGAGTCCGGAACGGGCTCACGGTGGGCTTGTGAGTCAATATCTAAGTCCGGCCATGGGGCCTCCGAGCGTCACCTGGGGCGGCGGCCTGACGCGCCACGGTCGCCGTACCCACTGGGTGACCGATGTAAACCTGTAGACATAAAGAAATTCGTGATCATGGGCACCGCGGTCGGGCACCGCGTCGACCGCGCCGATCATGCCCCGGGCAAGAGCACCCCGAAGCCCCGCAGCGCCAGCCGCAGCAGCACCGGACCCGGTGCGGTGAGGTCGACCAACCGGGCGGCGCTCCGCCGTTCGAGATCAGCCAGGACGGCGGCGTAGCGCTGCGGCCCGGCGCGGCGGGCCCGGTCGAGCGCCACCGCGTTGCGCCACACCTTCTCCCGGGCCTCGGCCAGGAACCGCCGCGTCGCGATCCGGTTGAACGGGCGCAGGAGGCGGTCCAGCAGGGTCACCCGGGACACGGCACTGAGCTCCGCGTCCTCGGCCGCGACGCGAATGCTCAACACGTCGTCCAAGTGCCCGTGGTCGGCGGCGCGACGGCGGACCACCGCCGGATCGTCGAAGTCGGCCGGGCTCATGACGGCGACCAACGCCTGCGGGAGGTCGTAGTTGATATGCGCGTTGATGCCGAACAGCACGTGGCGTACGGGCGGCAGCTCGGGCCGGTTCGCCGCGGCGTCGAACGCGATCCGCCACGGCCCCGATACGGGCTGGCCGCGCAGGTCCGCGTCGAGCGCGTCGACATAGAGGTCCGCGAAGGCGAGATCCCACTGCCGCAGCCAGGCCGCGTCGATGAACCCACCACGATCGATCTCTGCCGCCACCGCCTCCGTGGTGCGCAGATAGGTGCCGTGGAAGAAGCGACGGGCGTCGCCCTGCGCTGTCAACCGGTCAAGGTCGCGGCGCATCCGTCCCAGAAGCCCGTCGATGGTGTCGTACACGCGGCTCACCCCAATCCAGCACTCGACGGGAGTTCGGAGCGGCTCGGCACCCGGATGGGCATTCCAGCGACACCGTAAGCGGAGCGGACCGACTACGGAGCGCAATCTCCGCGGAGCCGGTGAGGCAATTGCCCACCTTTCGGCGCGACCATGCAACCTATCCACTGCCCTTCGAGCGTCATGAGATCGAGCGCAGTACGGAGCCACCGGTTGCCCCAGATGTGCGAACAGTACCGAAGTGCTAGGAATGGCCCGTGAACGATGCCTGGACCAGAGTGAACGAGGCGGCGCAGCGAGTCCGGCGTGGCGCCAGCGCCACCGCCCGGACCGCGCTGACCGCGGCGGCCGCCCACGCCCGACGAGGCGCCGCGAGCGCCCGGACCAAGTTGACCGAACAGGTCCGGCGCGCCGGGACCTCCGCCGGGCCCAGGTTCAGTGCGATGGCCAGCCGGGTCAGGCGTACCGCCGGGAGTGCCCGGGTCAGAGTTGTCACCACCGTGGCGGTCATCGCGGTCCTGCTCTCCGCCGGCGTGGCCGTCGGCGTCGGGGTCGCCGTCAACCGGGTCAACCGAGCGATCCCGCAGACGGACTTGTTCGGCTCGGAGACACCGTCGGCGGACCCGTCGGTCGACCCCACCGAGCCGGCGGAGACCCAACCACCGCCGGGCGCCGACATCACCGGACCGCTCAACATCCTGCTGGCCGGGCACGACATGGTCAACGGGGACCCGGACCGGCCGTTTCCGCACTCCGACGCCGTCCTGATCCTGCACATCGACGCCAGCCTTACCCACGCCTACCTCACCTCCCTGCCCCGCGACCTCCTGGTGGACATCCCGGCCAACCCGCCGTCCGGCAGCGGTGCCTACTACAGCGACAAGCTGACCCACTCCATGACGTACGGCTCCCGGGTACCTGGTAGCGACCAGCGTGACCTCGCCCAGGGGTTCGCGCTGCTGGCCCGGACCGTGAGCGGGTACACCGGCATCGACCACTTCGACGCGGGGGCGGTGCTCAGCTTCAGCGGGCTGAGCCGGCTCGTCGACGCCATCGGTGGCATCGATGTCTACGTGGACACCGCCCTCACCTCCATCCACATGGGCCCCGACGGCACCGACGCCGTGGCCCGCGGCGGCCCGTTCCAGGCGTACCCACTGGGCCGGCAGCACCTCAACGGTTGGCAGGCGCTGGACTACTCGCGCCAGCGGTACGGCCTCTCCGACGGCGCCTACGGCCGCGACCGGCACATCCGGCAGGTCGTCAAGGCGATGGTGGCCAAGCTCTTCGACTTCGGACCGACCTGGCTGCCGCTGGTGGCGCCGGCCGCGGTCGACGCGCTCGGCGACATGGTGACCCTCGATCTCCGGGGACGCACGGTGAGCGAGTACCTCTATGCGCTGCGCAACGTGCGGCCGGAGGCGATCACGCTCGTCGGGCTACCCGGCGGCTCCGTCTTCAACAGCGGCGGCGGCTATGCGGGCGAGGCGCTCGGCCCGATCCGGTACTCCTACTTCGAGGCCGTTCGCAACGACAGCGTCGCCGAGTTCCTCGCCGCCAACCCCAACCTCGTCAACGCCGATCCCGCCGGCTGACCCGGCCACCAGTCCGTTCTGGCCGCGCCGCGCCGCCCCGTCCTCGTAGACTGACGGCATGGCGCGGGCGAACGACACCGTCGCGGCGCTGCTGCAGGAGTATGCCGACCTGCTCGCGATCACCGGTGGTGACGCCTTCAAGCCCCGGGTCTACGAGAAGGCCGCCCGGGCCGTTGCCGGCTTCTCCGCCGACGTCACCGGGCTGGACTCCGAGGCGCTGCGGAAGATCCCCGGCGTGGGTTCATCGATCGCGGACAAGATCGTGGAGTTCCGCGACACCGGGCAGATCGCTGTCATCGACGAGCTTCGGTCGAAGATCCCCGCCGGCGTCCGGGCGATGACCGAGGTGCCGGGGCTCGGACCGAAGAAGGCGATGGTCCTCTACGAGACCCTCGGCATCGACTCCGTGGCTGGCCTGGAGGAGGCGATCGACGAGGGACGGCTGAAGGGGCTACGCGGGTTCGGGCCGAAGACGGCGGAGAACCTGCGGCACGGCATCGATCTGTCCCGGGCGCAGACGCGCCGCTTCCTCATCGACCGCGCCATGGCCACGGCCACCGACGTGGTCACGGCGTTGGAGTCCGTACGGGGATGTGAGCGCTGTACCTACGCCGGCTCCCTGCGCCGGATGAGGGACACCATCGGCGACATAGATATTCTCGCCGCGGCCGACAGCCCGCGTCCGCTGATGAAGGCGCTCACCGACCTGTCCGTGGTGACCGAGGTGATCGTCCACGGCGACAAGAAGACCTCGGTCCGCACACGCTCGGGTATGCAGGTCGACCTGCGCGTCGTCCCGCTGGCCGCCTGGGGGGCGGCGTTGATCTACCTCACCGGGTCCAAGCCGCACAACCTGCGGATCCGGGAACTGGCCGGCCGCCAGGGTCTGACGCTCTCTGAGTACGGGCTGTTCACTGTGGACGGTGGCGAGCTGGTCGTGTCGCGTACCGAGGAGGAGGTCTACGAGCGACTGGGCCTGGCGTCGGTCCCGCCGACGCTGCGGGAGGACCGCGGCGAGGTCGAGGCGGCCGCGACCGACACCCTGCCTCGGATCATCACGGTCGAGGACGTCAAGGGCGACCTGCACACCCACACCTCCCTCACCGACGGTGTGTCCACTCTGGACGAGATGGTGGCCGCCGCCCGCGACCGGGGCCTGACCTACTACGCGGTCACCGACCACGCCGAGAAGATGCCGATGCAGCGGATGACTCAGGCGAAGATGCTCAAGCAACGCGAGCAACTGCGGGCCCTGGATGCCGGCGCGATGACGCTGCTGCACGGCACCGAGCTGAACATCGACCCCGATGGCAGCGTGGACTGGGACGAGGAGTTCCTCGCCGGCTTCGACATCTGCGTCGCGTCGGTGCACTCCCACTTCACCCAACCCGCGGCCCAGATGACCCGGCGGCTCGTCGCGGCGTGCGAGAACCCGTACGTCCACATCATCGGCCACCCGACCACGCGACAGATCGGGCGGCGGCCGCCGGTCGAGGCGGACTGGGATGCCGTGTTCGAGGCGGCCGGGCACACCGGCACCGCCCTGGAGATCAACAGCTACCCGGACCGGCTCGACCTCAACGACGAGCTCGCGCTGCGGGCCAAGCGCTACGGTGTGCGCTTCGCGGTCAACACCGACGCGCACTCCACCGTCCACTTGGGATACCTCCCGTACGGCGTGGGGCAGGCCCAGCGGGCCTGGCTGACCACGGACGATGTCATCAACACCTGGCCGCTGACCAAGCTGCGCGCCTTCCTGCGCGCGAAGACCGTCAAAGCGGGCGGGGCCACGACCACTCCGCGTCGCACCCGCCGCGCTCACGCGAGCACGAAGTAGCGCAACCACAGGTAGGGCATGGAGACCGCCACAGTTACGAATGCCACCACGAGGCCGTACCGGGTGAACTCCCAGAAGGAGATCCGGCGGCCGGCCCGCTCGGCGAGCCCAAGCATGACCACGTTCGCCGACGCCCCGATGGCCGTGGCGTTGCCGCCGAGGTCGGCGCCGAGGGCGAGCGACCACCACAGCACCTGGGAGCCGGCCGGGTCCCCGGCGCCATTGACCAGCTCCTCGACGATCGGTGCCACCGTCGCGACGTACGGGATGTTGTCCACAATGGCCGACAGCGCCGCGGACGCCCACAGCAGCACCATCGAGGCGGCGAAAAGCCGATCGCCCACGGCCCCGGTCGCCGCCTGCGCCATCCGGTCGATGACCCCGGTGGCGACCAGTGCGCCGACCATCACGAAGAGCCCGACGAAGAAGAGCAGCGTCGGCCACTCCACGTCCTTCGCGACCGCCTCGGGATCCTGCCGGGATCCGGCGAGCAGGACCAGCCCGCCGGTGATCGCGACGACCGCCGGCTCCAGGTGCAGCACGGTGTGCAGCACGAAGGCGGCGAGCACGACCACGAGGACGACGAGCGAGAAAATCAGCAGTCGCTTGTCCCGGATCGCGTCGCGCTCCTGCAGAGCCATGACCTGGGCGGCGCGCTCCTCGTCGTAGGTGAAGGACCGGCGGAACAGCACCCGGCACAGGCCGACGAAGACGACCATCAGCACGATCGCGAGCGGCGCAAGGTGCAGCAGGAAGTCGTTGAACGACAAGCCGGCCCGGCTCGCGATGATGATGTTCGGCGGGTCGCCGACGAGTGTCGCGCTGCCGCCGATGTTCGACGCGAGCACCTCGGCGATGAGGAACGGCACCGGGTTCACGCCCAGCCGCTGGCAGACCAGGAGCGTCACCGGTGCGACGAGTAGCACGGTGGTCACGTTGTCCAGCAGAGCCGACGCCACCGCGGTGACCAGCACCAGCAGCACCATGAGCCGGAACGGCCGGCCCCGGGCCCGTTTCGCGGCCCAGATCGCGAGATACTCGAAGATCCCGGTCCGGCGCAGGACGGCGACGATGAGCATCATCCCGATGAGCAGGACGATGACACCCCAGTCGATGCCGGCTTCCTTGGAGTAGAAGGCGTGCTCGCCGTCGGTGGCCCCGATGACGAGCAGCAGCAGAGCCCCGCCCAGGGCGACCCGGACGCGGTGCACCCACTCGGTGGCGATGAGGATGTAGGCCGCCGCGAAAACCGCGACGGACGCCCAGGCCTGCCAGGTCACGCGGCCACGATCCGGTCCATGAGGGTGGCGAGGGTGACCGCGCCGAGCAGGCCCCGCTCCGGATCGACCACCGCCACCAGCGGCGTTCGCGATCTCGCCATGAGCGCGGCGATCTCAAGCACCGTAGCGTCCGGCCCCACGACCGCGAGCTCGCGCCACTCCTCGGGCAGGCACTGCTCGACGGTGCGGTCGCCGAGCTCGCGCAGAAACACGTCGGCATGCGCCTCGTCGACGACGTTGGCCAGCGGCGGGTCGTCCTGGATGTAGGCCGGCACGCCGAGCCGGAGCACCTGCGTGCCGGGGAGCACCGTGCTAGGTCGGCCGCGCTCGTCGACCACCACGAGCCCCGGCAGGTCCTCCAGGGCCAGCAGTCGAGCAGCATCTATCGCTGAGTCGGTCAACCGGACGACCCGACAGTCACTGACCAGGTCGCGCGCGCGCATCACGGTCCTCCGTCGACACCTCAAGAAAACGCTATGCCGACCAGGCTTCCCGGCGCACCAGTTCGCCCACTCTACCCCACGCCGCCGGTGAGCTGCATGTGCAGCCAGTGGTAGCTGGCCTTCGGGGTGCGGACCTGGGTCCCGTAGTCCACGTGCACCAGACCGAACCGCGGGTCGTAACCCCGGGCCCACTCGAAGTTGTCCAGCAACGACCAGTAGAAGTACCCGCGCACGTCGACGCCGTCGGCCATCGCCCGCCGCAGCGCCGCGAGGTGTCCTTCGATGAACGCGATCCGGGCATCGTCGGAATCGCCGGCGCGGTCCGGGTAGGCGCAACCGTTCTCGGTGACGTACACGGGAGGCAGGTCCGGGTACGCCGCGTGCAGGCCGACGAGGGTGTCGTAGAGGCCATCGGGCTCGATCGGCCAGTCCAGCATCGTGCGGGCCGGACCGGCCGGCGGCGCCGTAACCACGCCGATGTCGAACGCGGTGTCGCCGGTCTGGAGGCTGCCCGCCCGGACGTGGATGCGGAAGTAGTAGTTCACCCCGAGGAAGTCCACCGGGGTCGCGATGACCTCGAGATCGCGATCGTGTACGAAAGACCGGTCGGTCAGCGATCCCCACACGTCGTCGTAGTCGTCGGGGTACGCCCCGGCGAGCAACGGGTGCAGAAAGAGCCGGTTGTTCAGCAGGTCCTGGCGTCGGGCGGCGACCTGATCGTCATCCGATGTGGACACTGGCACCGCGGGGGACAGGTTCAGTGACACGCCGATGGGGCGACCGAACGGCCGGAGGACCTGCACGGCGAGGCCGTGGGCCAGCAACAGGTGGTGCGCCGCGGCGAGCGCGCCGTGCCCCTCGCGGGTGCCGGGCGCGTGCCGGCCCTGCGCATAGCCGACGATGGCCGAGCAGTACGGCTCGTTCAGGGTGATCCAGGTTGGCTCGAACTCGTCGAGCGCGGCGGCTACCACCTCGGTGTACTCGGCGAACCGCAGAGCCGTGTCCCGTACCCGCCAGCCACCGCGGTCCTCAAGGGACTGGGGCAGGTCCCAGTGGTAGAGCGTCACGTACGGCGTGACGCTCCGCTCCCGCAGGCCGCCCAGGAGGCGTCGGTAGAAGTCCAGCCCACGCTGCTCAATCCGACCCGACCCGGTGGGCAGCACCCGGGACCAGGCGACGGAGAGCCGGTAGGCGCCGGCGCCGAGCCCGGAGATGAGGTCGAGGTCCTCGCGCCACCGGTGGTAGTGGTCGCAGGCGACGTCGCCGGTCTCGCCGCCCGCGACCCGGCCGGAGGCATGGCTGAACGTGTCCCAGATCGACGGCCCGCGCCCGTCCTCGGCGACCGCGCCCTCGATCTGGTAGGCGGCCGTCGCCGTGCCCCAGACGAACGTCGGTGGGAATTGCCGGGTGATCCCGCTCCGCGGGCTTGACTGGAGTTCTTGCACGATCATGAACCGTAGCGGATCCGCGTCGACCGTCGTTCACGTGATCGACACCGGACGCCTATTCGGCCGCCATCGTCCCGGCATCCACGACCCGTAGATCTGCGCACATGAGAACTTCCCACGTGCTCGCCACGAGCGCGGCGCAGGCCACGGCGCCCAGCTACACCGTGCTCGTGGCCGGCACACCGGCCGAGGTCACAGCCGCGCAACGGCTGCGGCACATGGTCTTCGCCGACGAGATAGGGGCCAGGCTGCACACACCGACCCCCGGGCTCGACATCGACGAGTTCGACCCCTACTGCGACCACCTGGTCATCCGGGAGGACCGCACCGGCGAGGTCGTCGGCACCTACCGGATGCTGCCACCGCACCGGGCCAGCGAGGTCGGCCGGCTCTACGCGGACTCCGAGTTCGACCTCGGCGGGCTCGTCGACCTGCGCCCGGCGATCGTGGAGACTGGCCGATCGTGCGTGCACCCCGACCACCGCAGTGGCGCGGTCATCAACCTGATGTGGGCGGGCATCGCCCGCTACATGCACCTCTATGGCTACCGGTGGCTCGCCGGCTGCGCCTCCGTCCCGGTGGCCGACGGCGGCAACGCCGCGGCCTGTGTCTGGGCTGCGGTCAGCGAGAAGCATCTCGCCCCGCCGCGGCTACGGGTGACGCCACGCCGGCCGTTCCCGCTGCGCCCGACGCCGACCCGCGACCGGGCCGAACTGGTCGCCGCCGTGCCGCCCCTGCTGCGCGGCTATCTGCGCCTGGGCGCGTGGATCGGTGGCGAGCCCGCCCACGACCCCGACTTCGGCGTCGCCGACTTCTTCGTGCTGCTCTCCCTGGACCGCGTCGACCCGCGCTACCTCAGGCACTTCCTGGGTTCGTCCACAGTGGAAGCGATATGACCCTCGTCCCGACGTCGGCGTGCGGGACCGGCTGCCTGCCCCGGCAGTCGACGTTGCCACGCGTGCGGCTGCTGGTGCGCGTGGGACGGGTGATAGCGCTTATCGCCGTCGTGATGGCCGGCCTGGCCGTCGCGCTCGTTGTGCCGGTGCTCACGGCATCCCGGCGGGCCCGCGCCATCCGCGGGTGGCTCCGGGCCGTCGTCGCGTCGACCGGGGTCCGGCTCGTCGTGACGGGGGCGACCGCGGGGTGGCCCGGGGTTGGGCCGGCGCTGGTGGCGTCGAATCATATGTCCTGGTTGGACATTCCGGCGATCCTCTCGGTCCAGCCGATGCGGGTGCTGGCCAAGTCCGAGGTACGCGGCTGGCCGGTGATCGGGCTGCTCGCCGCCCGCGGGGGCACCCTGTTCATCGACCGCAACCGGCCGCGCCGGTTGCCCGCGACGGTGGCCGAGATCGCCCGGGCGCTGCGCGGCGGCGAGAGCGTGCTCGTCTTTCCCGAAGGCACCACGTGGTGCGGCCGGACCGGCGGCCGTTACTACCCCGCGACGATGCAGTCCGCGATCGATGCGAACGTGCCCGTCCGTCCGGTGGCCCTGCGATACCGGCTGGCCGACGGCACGCCCACAACGGTGGCCGCATTCGTCGGCGACGACAGCATGCTGGCCAGTGCCTGGCGCATCGCCGGCACCCGCGGCCTCACGGTCGAGGTCCGGCTCGGCGGTCGCATCGAGACGGCCGACCGGACCCGCCGCGACGTCGCCCGGACGGTGGCGGTGCGGGTACGGGCCGCGACCGTACGGCCTACACCCGGGCGGGTCGGTTCCCAGCAAAGCCAGCACGCCGAACTCGGGCGTCGGGAACGCTGAGGGAGTGACCCGGCGTTCTGCGCCATTGCGGCTGGCCGACGCCCTGAGCGCGCTGCGGGACGAGATCGCAACCGCCGCGTTCCCGTTGGAGCTGCCCACCGCCGGGACCGCGCGGCGGCGCGCCGACGGGACGGTCGAGCAGCTCGACGACTATCTGATTCCCCGGGTCCGGCGCCTGGACGCACCGCTGCTTGTCGTCGTCGGCGGCTCGACCGGTGCCGGAAAATCGACACTAGTCAACAGTGTCGTGCGCGCCCCGGTGACCCCGACCGGCATCCTGCGCCCGACGACTCGCGGCCCGGTACTCATCTGCCATCCCGACGACGCCGACTGGTTCACCCGGTCGCGCCTGCTGCCGAACCTGCCCCGGGTCCGTGAGCCCGATGGCAGCCCGGGAGCGCTACGGATCGCCGAATCGGCGACCCTCACTCCCGGGCTGGCCGTTCTCGACGCGCCCGACATCGACTCCGTCGTGGAGAGCAACCGGACGCTCGCCGAGCAGCTGCTGGCCGCCGCCGACCTCTGGCTATTCGTGACGAGCGCGGCGCGGTACGCGGACGCCGTTCCATGGGACTTTCTCGGTATCGCCCGGGAGCGGGGCACGGTGGTCGCCCTGGTGCTCGACCGGGTGCCGCCCGGCGGTGGGCCGACGGTGGCTGGGCACCTGCGCGAGATGCTGACCACGGAGGGCCTCGACGACGCGTCGCTGTTCGTGGTGGAGGAGGAGCCGGGTGTCGTCGGTGAGATGCTCACCGCCGACGCCGTGGCGCCGATCGCCGAGTGGCTGGCCGAGCTGGCGAGTGACGCGGTCCGCCGAGCCGAGGTGGTCCGACGTACGGTCGACGGTGCGGTGGCCGCGCTCGACCCCGCCGTCGACGCCTTGGCCACCGCCGCCGACGACCAAGCCGCCGCCGCCGTCACGCTGCGCGACGCGATCGACTGCGCCTACGCCAGCGCGTTGAGCGACGTCGGACGGGCGGTCACCGACGGCAGCCTGCTGCGCGGTGAGGTGCTGGCCCGGTGGCAGCAACTCATCGGTACGGGCGAGTTCATGCGTGGCCTGCAGGCGCGGGTGGGGCGGGCGCGGGACCGGCTCGTAGCCGGCATCACCGGTCGCCCGACGACCCGGGACACCGTCCGGGAGGCGTTGGAGAGCGGGCTTGTCGCCCTGGTACGGGCCGCGGTCGGTGACGGCGCGGAGCGAACCGGTAAGGCCTGGCGGGCGCACCCCGCCGGCGCCGTGCTGGTGCGTGAGCACTCCGCGCTCGGCCACGCCGACCCAGCCATCGCTGAGAACACCGATCGAAGTGTTCGCGACTGGCAACGCGACGTGCTCAGCCTGGTCCAGGCCGAGGCCGGGAACAAGGCCATGCTCGCCCGCTTCGGCGCCTACACGGTCAACGCACTGGGTCTCGTCGTGATGATCGCCGTGTTCACCGCGACCGCCTTCATCCCGACCGGGGCGGAGATCGCGGTGGCGGGCGGTACCACCCTTGCCGCACAGAAGGTGCTCGAGGCCATCTTCGGCGACCAGGCCGTCCGTCGGCTCGCCGAGCGGGCCCGGGCGCTGCTCATGGACCGCGTCCGCGCGCTGCTCGACGACGACGCATCGCGGTTCCGGGCCGTGCTCGACGACCAGGGCATCGACGAGCACAAGCCCGGACGGCTGCGGGAGGCGGAGGCCGCAGTCCGCGCCGCCCGTGCTGATGTGCGAGCCACGGATCACGTTGGGGTACGGCGCGGCGGCCCGGGCGGGCAGAGCAACGGGTGGGAGCTTGATGGTCTGGCTCCGTGACCGGCTCTCGCGCGGCGCCCGCACGCGGGAGCTGGACCGGGTGCCCGGCAGAGTGGCGGCGCTGTCCCGCTTCGTGGACCTCGCCGCGCCCTACCTGCCACCGTCCATCATGGAGCCCTCCGCCGCCGTGGTCGGACGAGCCGCTGGCCGGCTCGGCCTCTCCGGGACATACACCATCGTGGCACTGGCCGGCACGACGGGTAGCGGCAAGTCCAGCCTGTTCAACGCGCTGGCGGGTACGCCGCTGAGCCCGGCGGGCCTGCGCCGCCCCACCACCGCGACCGCCCACGCCGTGGTCTTCACGGAGGCTCCGGCGGCGACCACACCGGACGGTGACGACGCCCGCGCTCTGCTGGACTGGCTGGGCGTCGACGTTCGGTTCAAGGGCGGAGGCGATCCGGGGCTGGACGGGCTGGTCCTCCTGGACCTGCCCGACATCGACTCGGTCGAACGCTCACACGGTATCGAGGCGGACCGTTTGCTGGAGCTCGTCGACCTGGTCGTCTGGGTGCTCGACCCGCAGAAGTACGCCGACCTGACGGTGCACCGCCGCTACCGGGAGACCTTCCGCCATCACGGTGACATCACCGTGGCGGCGCTGAACCAGGCCGACCGCCTCACCCCGGACGACCTGCACCGTTGCCTGGCCGATCTCACCGGGATCCTCCGCGAGGACGGGCTGGTCGCCGTGCCGGTCATCGCGACCTCCACTGTGGACTGGCCCGGCACCGACGACCTGCGCGACATCCTGGAACGGACGGTGGCGGACCGGGTCGCGTCGCTGCAACGCCTCGGCGCCGACGTCGACGCCGCCGTCGAGCGGCTCGGGCCCCTGATGGAGCCCGTACCCGAGGACCTGGCCCGCGCCGGCGCACCGGTGGCCGAGACGCTCGCGGTCGCGGCCGGCGTGCCGACCGTGACGCGGGCAGTACGGCAGTCCTATGTGTACCGTGCCGTGGGCCGTACGGGGTGGCCGGTGACCCGCTGGCTGCGGCGGCTGCGGGGGGATCCGCTCCGCCGCCTGCGGTTGACCGGTCCCCCGCCGGACCCGGAGGCCGCCGTCGGCGCTACGGCCATCCCCCCGCCGTCGCCGACCGCCCGAGCCCGGGTGGCGCTGGCCACCCGTTCCCTTGGCGAGCAGGCGGGCCAGGGCCTGCATCCGCCGTGGCCGGACGTGATGCGCGACGCCGCCCGGTCACGGGCCGACGACGTCGCCGACGCGCTGGACGTCGCCGTCGCGCGCACGGACCTGCGAGCGCACCACACCCCCACCTGGTGGCGGGCCGTGGGTCTGGTCCAGACGTTGTTCCTCGCGGCGGCGCTCGCGGGTCTGCTCTGGCTCGGGGTGCGCTGGGTGCTGTTCGCACTCGCCCTGCCCTCGCCACCGGCACCGACCATCGGCCTCCTGCCCCTGCCGACAGCGCTGCTCTTCGGCGGTCTGCTGGCCGGGCTGGTACTCGCCGCGCTGGCCCGGATCGTGGCCGGCATCGCCGCCCGCCGACACGCCGCCCGGACCGAGCGAGAACTCACTCGATCCGTGGCTATCGCCGCGGACGAGCTTGTCTTCACGCCCGTGGCCCAGGTCCGCGAGGACTACATCGCCGCTCGTAACGCTCTCGCCGAGGCCGCCATCCGGTAATCCGGTTGTCACCACGGATGGCGCGTCCGTACGGTCTGCGCATGGCGTCCGTCCAGATGGTGCGTCGTGTCCGGGGGGCAGTGGGGCTGGCACCCACTGGCCGACGGGTGGGCCGCACGGGTCGTCGATAGCGCGCACGTACGGCCGGGACAGCTCGTGCTCGACGTCGGTGCCGGGCACGGTGCGCTGACCCAGCACCTGGTGCGGGCTGGGGCCCGGGTTGTCGCCGTGGAACTGCATCCCCGCCGGTGCGCGGTGCTGCGTTCGCGGTTCACCAGCGAGACGGTCAGCGTCGTCGAGGCGGACCTGCGGTGTCTGCGGCTCCCCCGGCGTCCATTCCGCGTGGTGGCGAACCCGCCCTACCACCTCACCACCGACCTGCTGCACCGGCTGCTCGCCCGCGACTCCGCGCTCGTCGCGGCCGACCTGGTGCTGCAACGGGCCGCGGTCCGCGCCCTCGTCGCGGGCCGCGGATCGGCCCGTTGGCGGCAGCGCTGGACCTTCGCCGAGGGGATGGCGCTGCCCCGGTCAGCCTTCGTTCGACCGCCCACAGTGGACTCGCGCCTTCTCGTGATCCGCCGGTCTTCGCCCGAGTGACTCGCAGGTGGGCCTGGCGCATGGGGTTCCCGCCATGGTGAGACGACCGGGGCCTGGTCACCGGGTCCTGAAACCGGTCGAAGAACCCCAACAACGCCGGGTCTCATCGGTAGCCTTCCGAGCAGTGCAGCACCCACCCGAGCAGCCGGGCGGCACAGTCGATGAGTTCCTGCTCGTCGTAGCGGA
>JBQGBY010000071.1:0-45592 GCA_052038195.1 Micromonosporaceae bacterium
GGAGTTCCCATCGGGCTGCTGAACCTCGCCGAACTGCGCCGTGGCTGCGGTGTCGTTCTGCAGCAATTGACGCTATTCAACGGTTCCATACGAGATAACCTCACCCTGGGCCGCGCCGACGTCGGCGACGCCGAGATCGAGCGAGCAACCCGCATCGCCGGCCTCCACGAGGACATCCAGCGGCTGCCGATGCGCTATGGCACCGTCGTCGGTGAGGCCGGCGCGGCGCTCTCCGCCGGGCAGCGGCAGCGCGTCGCCCTCGCGCGGGCCCTCCTGCACCGGCCGAGACTGCTGATCCTGGACGAGGCCACCAGCCACCTTGACCCGAAGACCGAACGGCAGGTCGACGAGGCGCTGTCGAAGCTGCAGGTCACCCGAATCGTGATCTCCCATCGTCTCAGTGCGATCCGTAACGCCGACCAGATCGTCGTTATCGACAACGGTCGGATCACCGCTCGCGGCAACCACGACGAACTCATCCGGGCCGCCGGCATCTACCAAGACCTATTTGGGCAGTCGGTCGGAAGCGAACCAGGAGGGCCGATGTCAGGTCGTAGCGTTTGACGAAGTCCGCGCAGCGCATGCCTGGCACATCACCGCGGTGGCCGTTCGGGGCATCGGTGAGGGCGGACGAGCGTGTCGGGCACCCGACGTCAGCAGGTGCCCGACACCATGGCCAAATCAGCAGAGGCTGTCCCCTTGGCACCTGCAGGTGGTCAGGCTAACCGCGCACAGTAGCGGATAGCAGGTCATGCACTGGGTAGCTTGGCTCGCCATGAACTCCGAAAGTTTGCTGAAGTTCTCGAGCCCGCCGACGTGCTCGACGGCAATCTCACCCGATGGGTGATCGGTGTTGTCATCGCGGTAGTCCGGATCCTTCCAGGCCCGGATGATCTGCTCATTAGTCATCGGTCTGCACTCTCTCAGTCTGGCGGACGTAGGTGGCTACAAAGCTGCTGTCCGCGCGGTTTGGGCCGAACGCGCGGCTGGCGTTCGGGTCGTTCGTTCGACGCAGCGCGCCGCTGTGCCACCAAGGCGGTGGGGCGCCGGCGTACGTCGACGTGCCAATGCAGCTCGCGATAGACCTCCTTCTGCGATGAGCTCCTCGTGTGTGCCGCGAGCGGTTATCCGCCTGCGGTCCCGGACAGGATCTGGTCGGCGTTCCGGATCGCGCTCAGCCGATGCGAAACTGTGACTGGAGCTACGTCCAGTGTGGATAGATCTTCTCTATTCCTTATGCTCGATATGGGACTGCTCGATATGAATCACCGGCGCCTGCAGGAGCAGCACAGAGGGAACGCGATCCGGAAATGCCAGCCGTAGCAAGCCGTGACCAATGCCCGCGAGGCCGGTCATCAGCCCCGGCGTGGCCACGTTGCCGGGAGTGCCACACCGTGGCCCGGTGCGCTCGATTTCGGCCAGGACCCGGGCACCGCGGGTGTCACGCTCCGACTTGAGGTCGGCGTTCCCGTCAACGGCGAGGACCGTGAGCAGCTCGAGCTGGCCAAGTTGGCCGTGGCACAGACTATGGTTCGGTTCCGGATCGGACGCGAGCGTGGCACGAACCGCGAGGTCGAGGTCGGCCGCCAGGTGCGAGTCGGACGTCATGCCGACGTCCGCTAGCGCGAGAGCGATGCCCATCGAGCCGTGGCACCACTCGTGAAGCAGCCTCACAGACCCATCAGTCCGGCTCAGGTCGCTTTCGGGGATGCGGTGATCGGCCCAGTTGTCGAGATGCGGAAGGTACTGTGAACGCTCATACCGGAGGGCGGCCAACCCCGTCTCCGCATGCTCGCGCTGACCGGAGACTGCGGCGTATCGGAGCAGGGCCCAGCCGATGCCAGCGGCGCCGTGCGCGAAGCCGGTCATCGGTCGGGTGACCGAAAGCGGCGTGCGCCACGCGACACCATGCTCTTGTGCTTCTGCCGCCTCCATGAGCCTGCTAGCGCACGCCCGCGCGACATCGAGGGCGGCGGGAGACCGCGTCACTTCGTACACCGCCAGCATCGCGGCGAGCCCGCCGGCACAGCCATCGATGATATCGAACGCGACGTCTTGACCCACGCTGGGCGCCACGGCCCGGATCAACGGCTCCACGGGCTCCCGCAGCTGCGGGTCGGCGAGGTCGGCCGCGACATGCGTCAATGTGTAGGCCATGCCCAGATAGGACGTAAAGGCTCCGCAGCCGATCACTGGGTCTTCATCAGACTTGGGAAGTGCATCAACGAGTTTCGGCACGGGAGCGAGCGACTTGCGTGCGAGTTCCGCGTAGCGCTCTTCGCTGGTCAACGCCGCGAGCCTGGCGAGGAAGAGTGCGATGCCCGGGTATCCGCCGTAAAGGTCGCTACCCAACGGCCGCACATTCCACCAGGTCTGGTCGATGTAGTCCAAGCCGAGCCAACCGACGCGCGCGCCGTCGTCGTACGCGAGTTCAGCGATACGGTCGCCTACGGCGCGAGCTGCGGCGAGCGCTCGGGCCGGGTCAAGCGCTTCGGCCGGGCCTATACCTGACGCGTTGCTCCCGGCCGCTCTCCCCGACACCTCGGGAGATGGCGTCGGTGCCACGGGATCCCTGCCGCCGAAGATCGTCGCCCGTCGGGTCGAGAACAGCGCATCGATCATCCACGATTGAGTCGTCCGGTCCCGTGGGCCGAGCTCGCCGATCTTCTGGAGAGCCCGCTCCAAGCCACCGACCGCCAGCACGCCCGCATGGGGTAGGCCGTCGCTGGTCCAGACGTCGCGCGTGTCCGGTCGGGTGTAGAAGAACGGGATATCTCCTGCCCACAGATCCCGACGCTCGTGCTCGATGATGCCTTGACGCACTGGGTCGCTGGCCAGCATGACCCACAACCGGTCCAAGATGCAGTCGCGATCCAGAGCATCACGCATCACGTCGGGGTGGGTCGACTCGTAGAGCAGCGTGGCGTACACGCGAGTGGGTCGAACCAACACCCGAAGCTCGTCCGCGGAGAAGCGGCGGACCAGCCCATCGGGAGCGAGCAGGTCGGCGCGGCCTGCCACGATGGCGTCGTATGCCGCCTGGAAACCAGAGACGAAATCGGTGGCGTAATCACATGCTTCCACATCGGCATCCATGAGCCTGGGCCGGTTCTGGCTACCTGGATGCTCTGCCTGTTCGCGAACCAAGCGCATCTCGTCGGTGCCCGCTGCGGTCCAGGTTGGGGTCTTGTACGGCAGCCTCCGGCCGACGTCGGCGCCGTTTCCACCCATGTCGACCATGGCGCCCTCAGCGTCGACGACCAGGTTCGGAAGTAGCCCGACCTGGCCGACCGAGTCACTGAACGCGGCCCAGGCCGGGTCGCTGGTCAGCAGCTCAGGTGCCAGCGACGGCAATTGCGGGTTGAGCAAGGCCTCGAGATCGACCAGCAATGGCTGCTCACCACTGGCGATGAGGTTCTCGTAGTGAAAGTCCGAGCCATTCAACGCGTGCAACAGTGCCAGTAGGGCACCCTGACGTCGGTAGTAACGCTCGACCTCGGCCCGGTCTGCGCACGACCGGTGGTGGGCGAACTCGACCCAGCCATACCGGCCTTGGTCGAGCATCGCGAGGGTGCGAAGGTCGAGGCCCGGTATCTCTTGGTTGAGCCACGCCACCGCGTCGTTGAAGTGTGCATGCGCCGAGAGCGGGCGGGGTTTGTAGACGATCTTGGCACCGTTCGAAAACCGCAGCACTGCGACTGATCGGCCGCGTTGATGCGCGTCGCCACTGCCCGTTCTCACCTCGACCAGTGGTCCCGGGTCAAGCCCACCGAGCACAGTGGCGACGATCTCAGGCCGGTCCGATGCGAACCGACCCAGTAGCTCCAACCATGAGTCCATCGCCTGCGCGGTTTCCTGCGCAAGCAGCCGGGCCAGCACTGGGTACTCGACGACAAGCGCCGTGGCATGGTCGCGCTGGCCGAAGTGTTGGACGAAGTGCCAGAACCGCTCCTGCGGGGTATCGCCGCGAAGCCGACCCGCGAGGCGCAGAACGTTGAGCTCGAGTACCAGTGTCCGGCCCGCGAGCATGGTGAGATTGCGGTGCAGGGTGTCCCTGAAACAAGAGCGAACTCCGGCCGAGTCCACACCTTCGAGCAATCCCTCCACGGCAAGTCCGGCCGCCAAGCGCTGGCATCCGAGCTCGACGAACGGCCAGCAGATGGCTGCGAAGCCCGAATCCCAGGCGCCGGCGTCGGTTCCTGCGGGCGCTGCGGCGGGAGAGTTCGGCGGCGCCAGGGCCAGGGCTGCTTCAGTGAAGCTGGCCCAGTCCGGTGCCGTGCCCGCGCGATCGGCAAGTTGGGTCGGGCGTTCCGCGAGCAGATCCAACAGACCGCTGCTGGTTATACCGACGGCCGCGAGACGTCGTTCGAAACTGCCGTCCTCCGCCGGCTCATAGGCTCGCCGCCAGCGCTCCAGGCGCCTGGCGGATCGCACCGCCGCGTCCGGATCCGGGATCGGCTGCCCGGCAAGTGCACACCGCTCGACCAGGTTCAGCCCGGTCGCCCACCAGCCCGAGGGAAGCATGCTGGAAGCATTCCCATCAGTGGAGGTCGTAGCGACGGACGGGCTGATGACGTCAGGCACGGCTTCTCCGAGGTTCCTAGGCTGTCGCAACGGGCGCAGGCGGGCCGCGCCCAGCTGCATCGGAAGGAGAGCGTAGACGGGAGGATGCGGCACCGGACAGATGATTGGACTAACCTAAGCAACTCCAGAACGTCGACGGTGGTGAGATCGTCGAAGCGACCAGCGACCGAGAAGAACCTCGCCGCTGTCGGCAACGGGAAGACGAACCCGTGGCGGCGGGTGGGTTCCACGGTTCGTCGCAACACCTCTGCTAGATCAATTGAGGTGTTGATGGGTAGACATGGATGAAAAGCGCCAGTTGGACGTCGAGTCTCGGTGCTGGCATCTGATCTTGTCGGGCGTTGGGACAGTCGAGGCCCGCCGGGCGAGGGCGACACCGACGAGGCGCTGACGTGGCTACGCCTCCCGCGTCCTCGCCGTATCGACATCCGTTGGCAAAGGGCATCAGCCGTCGAACAGCTCCTCGTCCGAACTCCGAGATGTAAAGCGTGCCGCCTACGCCACCGGGCGGCTGCATTGGTCACGGCCCCGCCTCCGGAGCACAGTGCCCGGCTGGTGCGATTACGGGTGACGGCGGGCCCGCTGACGATCTGCTGACCCTGGATCTACGGATTGACCAAACGGTCGGTGGAGGTCGATCCCGTTGGCACTGCTAGGGTCTCGGTCGGCCGTAGCCCATATTGGTCGGCCCCGCTGCTGTACTTCGCTGCTGTACTGGGTTTGGGCGCGGCTACCGAGGCGGCCGTACGAGGTCGGCCAGGCCTCGTTCACGGCTACTCGCGTGCAATCCTGGCGGCGTGCTCGGTACTACCCGGTGGCTGCGCAGGCCGAAAGAGTCGGACCGCACCGCTGCTTCGGTCGACCTCGAGTCGGCGCCGACAACGCTTATAGGCCTCTGTTTGAGCGCTGGGGTATTCCGGGACCACGAGCGGCGCCGGGAGCTGCGCGCGATGTTGCGAGCAACCGGATGGCATGATGCCGAGGTCGTGGTTAAGGCTGCCTTTGAGATCGCGGTGCGTGAAGCGTATGGCCCTGGCCGGGTTTCTTGCTCCGTCCGAGGAGATGGCTGCTGGCATGCGGGCTTTCTTCGGCGCTGATGGCGTGGACCGGATACCTGCGGTCGAGGCCGACCGGTTGATACGGGCGGCGATCGGGGAGGAGGTCGCTGTCGACGACGTACCCATCGGTATGGCGTTTGCGATTCGCGCGTTGGTGTTCGTTGGGTTGGCGCTGGACCTCGGCTACGACCGGAACAAGCTCCACACGGTCATCCAGCAAGCCGAGGAGCTTGCCCGCATGAGCGGGCATAGCCCCACCCTGGCCGTAAGAGGTCGCTGGACCCGGGGCCGCCCGCAGGGCGGTTCCGAGGCTGTTTCTGTGGATCGCCTCGCGCCCTGGTCGTGGGCTGCCCGTCGCGCAGCTTGTCCCTGCCGGCCGCCCCCGCCTGGTCCAGGTGGAGCGCCACCTTCGGCCCGGGCTGGCAACTCCCCGGCGCTGGAGCTCGTCTGGCTACAGATCTGGCTACAAACGAATGAAAACGCCCTCTCAGATGATCTCTGAGAGGGCGTTTGTGGTGGTAGCGGGGCCAGGATTTGAACCTGGGACCTCTGGGTTATGAGCCCAGCGAGCTACCGAGCTGCTCCACCCCGCGTCGTTGGCTCGACAAAGGTAGCCCAATCCCGGGGCGAGGTGCAAATCCCTTCGGGTCTGCTCCCCCGGCCCGGTGAAGGTGGGCAAAACGCCTGCCGCCCCTCACCGGCATCGCCTACGAGGCACGCGAGGCGCGGGGACCCGGCCGGGCGCGGGATCTTCAGGCCGCACATCCGCCGCGGGCCGCGCTACGTGAGAGGGGACCCGGCCGTACCCATCGGCGGGTCCCCTCCTCAGACGCATCACAGAGGGCGCGCTAGGTCCCACTAGGTGACGGCGATGGCGTGCTGACCGGCGAATTGGCGGCCCGCTGCCGGGCGGCCTGGACCTCGTCCAAGGCCGCCTGCCGTTCGGCCAGCGCCTCGCCGTAGGCCGCGAAGTCGCCCGACGCCTGCGCCGCTTCGACGGCGTCGATGGCCGCGTCCAGCCGCGCCAGGGCGGCTTGGAGTTCAGGCGTCATCGGGACCTCGCCGACCGGCGGAGGCACCGTCGGTGAGGCCGACGGCGTTGGCGTGGTCGGCGTGGTTGGCGTGGTGGGCTGCGTCGGTGTCGATGGGGCTCCGGTGACCAGTTTTTCGATTGCCTCGCCGAGTGTCGGGGCGAACGAGACGTGGTTGCCGTAGCTCACCAGTACCAAGCGCATCAAGGGGATGACGGTGGAGATGTTGCTCTTGAGGTACACGGGTTGGACGTAGAGCAGACCACCGCCGTAGGGCAGGGACAACAGGTTGCCATAGGTGATCTGGGCCGTTCCCTGACCACTCAGGAGAGTAATTTCTGAGATCACCGCATTATTTGTGATCATCTGTTGCTGCGCCTGGCCCGGCCCCGGTATTCGGCCGTCGCGCGGCAACTCGAGCATCTCCAGCCTCAGTCCGTCGTCGGTGACGACCCCGGAGAGCAGCGCCGCCAGGTTCTGCCGCTCCCGCGGCGTAAGCGCGGCGGTGAGCTGGAACCTGGGTTGCGTGACGCCCGGGAACTGGGTCAGCAGGTAGTACGGCGGCTGCTTGCCGACCGTGGCCACTCCGGTCTGGCTCGTCGCGGGGTCGTTCGGCACCGCCCAGAAGTCCTGGCCGTTGTTGAACTGCAGCGGGTCGCTGACGTGGTACTTCGAGAGCAGGTCGCGCTGTACCTTGAACAGGTCCTCGGGGTAGCGGAAGTGTGCCGCAAGCTCTGGTGAGATCTCACTGCGGGGCTGGATGATGTCGCCGCCGAACGCCTGGTTCCACGCCTTCAGTACCGGGTCGTTGTCGTCGAACGCGTAGAGCGTGACCGTACCGTCGTAGGCATCGACGGTCGCCTTCACCGAGTTGCGCATGTAGTTGACGTTCTGCCGTGCCTGCAGCACGTTGCCCCGGTCGCTGAGCGCGTCCGAGGTGGCCGTCCGGAGGTCGACCATCTGCGAGTACGGGTAGTTGGACGACGTCGTGTAGCCGTCGAGGATCCACACCACCCGGCCTTCGATCACCGCCGGGTACGGGTCGCCGTCCAGGGTCAGGAACGGAGCAACCCGCTCCACCCGCTCCCGGGGATCACGGATATAGAGAATCTTGGAGTTCTCGTTGAATCCGTCGAAGAGCAGGAAGTTCCAGTCCGTGAAGTGCAGGCCGTACAGCAGTCGTCGGAACGTCGACGCGATCGGCACACCGCCAGCGCCCGTGTAGGTGTAGTTGACCTGGCTGTCGCCCCGCGGCTGGTCGAACTCGGCGTCGGTGGTCCCGCCGTCGGGCCGGCCGACGATGACGAAGTCGCCCTCGCCAACCAGTTCGCCGTAGTAGATCCGCGGCTGGGTCACGACGATCGTCTCCGACGGGGCCACGCATCGACCGCTCTGGCCGCTCTGAGCCTGCACGAGGATGCCGGAGACGAAGTACGGCTCGCCCTCGCAGATGGTGTTCGCCGGCGCCGCCACGAATCCGTACCCGTGGGTGAACACGGTGTGCCGGTTCTGCCAGTTCGTCTGCTGGCCCTCCAGCCGTCCGTAGTTCAGCTCCCGTACGCCGACCACGTAGTCCTGCAACCGCCCGTCGACCGTGTACCGGTCCACGTCGAGCTTGTCGGGGAAGTCGTAGAACGAGCGGATCTGCTGGTACTGCGTGTAGGTCTCGTTGACCACCGCCGGGTCGAGCAACCGGACCGTCGGCAGCACCGTGGTGTCGGTGGCGAGTGAATCGGGTGGATCGACGACTTCCGACGTGTAGTCCGCTCGATCGACATCATCTATGCCGAAGGCCTGACGGGTGTACTGGATAGACAGGTCGATGTACGGAGCTTCCCGGCTCGGCCGGTTCGGGTTCACCGTGACCTGCTGGACGATGAGCGGGTAGATGCCGCCGATGGCCACCGCGGAGACGCCGAGCAGGGCGAGGGCCGCGCCGGCCCAGACCAGGTTGCGCGCGCCCGCGTTGGAGAAGACCAGGATGGCGAGCGCCACGACGATCGAGATCCAGCCGAGGATCTCCTTGGCGGGCAGCACGGCGTTGACGTCGGTGTAGCCGGCGCCCCAGGTGTCGGTTCCGGCGTTGAGCTCGAGCAGCATGGTCCGCCGGTCGAGGAAGTACGCCGCGGCCTTCAGCAGGACAAAGATCGCCACGAGCGCGGTGAGGTGGGCCCGGGCCCCGACGCTCATGCGGTCGCCGGCCCCCTGAAGCCGCACCCCGCCGTACAGGTAGTGCACGGCGAGCGCCCCGATCACCGCCAGCGCCGTCGCGGTGAACCCGACGTCGAGCAGGTATCGGTAGAACGGCACGTCGAAGACGTAGAAGCCGATGTCCGTACGGAATTGCGGGTCCTCGGCGCCGAATTCCACCCGGTTGCGGAACAGCATCCACTGCTGCCAGTGCGCCTGGCCCGAGAGCCCAGCGAACAACCCGACCAGGCCGCCGACGAGCCCGGTCCACAGCCCGATCCGGGGCGAGAACAGCATCCGGTACCGCTCCAGCACCTGGTCGGCGGAACTGCCTCGCGAGAGCGGCCGCAGCCGGAAGGCCAGGTAGAGGTTGCCGCCGACGAAGCCGCCCATGCCCAGCCCGAAGAGCACGAAGAGCCAGATCTTGGTGCGGAGGATGTTGCCGAATACGGTCGTGTAGCCGACCTCCTGGAACCACATCCAGTCGGTCCACAGGCCGACGATCTGGCTCAGGACAAGCAGCAATCCGATGGTCGCGCCGACGACCGCCAGCGTTACCTTGCCCCGACGACTGACCCTGGGCAGTGAGCCTCGCATAGCCACGCGGCAACACTAGTCGCACCGACCTGAGAGTTTCCTGCCCGGTGGCCCTCGTCGCTGACGATATGACCGTCTCACGATCCGGGGAGCCGGGTTATCAGGATGTCGGCGCGCCAGCGCACAGGGCGGGGCTTCGCCCCTCGCGTACGGCCTCCAGCGCCTCCAGCGCCGTGTCCAATGTGTCCACCTCGACCAGCAGCAGTCCGGGCACCGCGTTGTCCACCGCCTCGGCGCAGTTGGCCTCCGGGGTCAGGAAGATCGTCGCCCCGACACCCGTCGCTGCGATGATCTTCTGCGGTACCCCACCGATCGGCCCGACCACGCCCTCGTTGTCGATCGTCCCGGTGCCGGCGATGATCCGGCCACCGGTCAGATCCTCGTCCTCGATCTTGTCGATGATGCCCAGCGCCATCATCAGACCGGCCGACGGCCCGCCGATCCCCTCGATCGGGATAGTGATCGTGAATGGCGCCGACGTCTTCACCTCGGGCTGGAAGCCGACCCTCGGCACGCCGTCGTCACCGGCCGTGGTCGTCACCCGGACCGTCGTCGGCGCCTCGTTGCGGGTGAGGTCGAACGTCAGGGTGCTGCCCGCGGGCTTGCCACGGATCGCCGCGAGCAGTTCCTCGGGCGTGGCGACGGGTGCGCCGTCGACGGCCGTGATGATGTCACCGGGCCGTAGCAGCTCGGCGTTCGGCGACTGCGGGTCGACCTCCTTGACGACCAGGACCGGCGGGTAGCCCAGATGGTTGAGCGCCGCGACCTGCGCGGAGGACATCGAGTTGGCGAAATCCTCCGCGTTGCGCTGCTCGGTCTCCTCGGGGGACTCGTCCGGTGGGTCGACCAGCTCCCGCGGCACCACCGCGTCGTCGCCCTTCAGCCACCCGAAGACGGCCTCCAGCAGCGTGAGCTCCGGCACCACACCGACGGTGAGGAACCGCAACTGACCGGCGGAGTCGGTGGTCTGGACGCCATCGATGACGATGATGTCCTCGTCGTTGTCGTCCACCCCGAGCGTGTCGAACGTCGGCCCTGGCTCCAGCGACACGTACGGCACCGGCGCCCGCGCCACCAGCAGGCTGCTCAGAACCACCAGGACGGCCCCCACGAGCACCGTCATACCGCGCTGTCCCATGACCGTCCTGTCCGATCCGCCCGTACGGTCCCACCGTAGCCACCGCCGGCGAGCCTACCGAGGCCGCCCGCATCGCGGCGAGCGATCATCACCAACGAGTACCGTGGTCAGACATGAGGAAGCGTCGGCGAGCAGCGCGGTTGCGCGCCAACCCATCGCGGCGGGGACGGGCATGAGCATCCCACCATTTGGGTTCGCGTTGCCTGGTGGAGCGGGCGGGCCGGATCCGAACGATCCGGCGCAGTTGCAGGCGTTCCTCGCCCAGCTGCAGCAGGTGCTCGCCAACCCGGGCGGCGGACCCGTCAACTGGGACCTCGCGCGGCAGGTGGCGCAGTCCCAGCTGCGCGACGACCCAGCGGTCGCCACTCCTGCCCGCGCGGCCGTCGAGGATGCGTTGCGCCTGGCCGACCTGTGGCTGGAAGAGCGCTCCTCGCTGCCCTCCGGCATCGCGCACATTGAGGCATGGCGGCGGGCTGACTGGCTCACCAACACCCTCGACGTATGGCGCAAGCTGTGCGACCCCGTCGCCGGCCAGATGACCGCCGCCGTGGGTGAGCTCGTGCCGGAGCAGGTGCGCTCACAGCTCGGCCCCATGACGAGCATGCTGACGTCGGTCGGTGGCGCGATGTTCGGCGGCCAGCTCGGGAACGCGCTCGGCTCGCTCGCCGCCGAGGTGCTCTCCGCCGGCGACATCGGCCTGCCGCTCGGCCCGGCTGGCACGGCCGCCCTGATCCCCTCGAACATCGCCGCCTACGGCGAAGGGCTGGAGATCCCGGAGGACCAGGTACGGCTGTACGTCGCCCTGCGCGAGGCGGCCCACCAACGGCTGTTCGGGCACGTCCCGTGGCTGCGCGCGCATGTTCTCGGCGCCGTCGAGGCGTACGCCAGGGGCATCAGCGTCGACCGGGACGCGGTCGAGGAGGCGATGAGCCGGGTCGATCCGACCAACCCCGAGACGATGCAGGAGCTCGCCTTCGAAGGCATCTTCACCTCCGACGACTCGCCGCAGCAGAAGGCGGCACTGGCCCGTCTGGAGACGGCGCTGGCTCTGGTCGAGGGATGGGTCAGTCACGTCGTAGCCCGCGCGGCCGGCGACCGGCTCCCCGACGCGGAGCGGCTCGCCGAGACCTTCCGCCGTCGCCGGGCGGCCGGCGGACCGGCCGAGCAGACGTTCTCCGCCCTCGTCGGGCTGGAGCTGCGGCCGCGGCGGCTGCGCGAGGCCACGGCGCTGTGGGAGGCGTTGGAGCGGCACCGTGGGGTCGCGGGCCGGGACGCCGTCTGGAGCCACCCCGACCTGCTACCAACCGACGACGACTTCGCCGACCCCGAGGCCTTCGCCCAGCCGAGCGAGGATTCCTTCCCCGACTTCCCGCCCGACGCCTGATCCACTCGCCCCGTTGTCAGGTAGGCCACCCTTCTTGACACCAGATGTCAGGCACCGGCCTTTCCTGACGCCGATGCGCGACTACTCGTCGGACATGTCCAGGCCGGTGGCGGCGGAGATGCCCTCCAGGTACCCGCGCGCCCGTTCCGCCCGGGGATAGCGCGCAACGAGCGCCCAGAACTGGGCGTTGTGGTTGGCCACGATCAGGTGGGCGAGCTCGTGCAGGATCACGTAGTCGACGACCCAGTCGGGAAAGGACTGGATCCGCTCGGAGATCCGGATGCTGCGGTCGACCGGGGTGCAGGAGCCCCAGCGTCCGTTCTGGTTGCGGACCCACTTGACGGTCGACGGCCGGGTCGCCTGCGGGTGGTCGCTGAGAAAGCGCTCCGCGAGCCGTACGGCCCGTTCGTAGAGCGTCTCGTCGGTGTGCTCCCGGCGTTCCCGGGCCGCCAGCCGGGCCACCATCCGGTCCACCCACTCGCGCTCCTCGGCTCCGGTGAACTGGGCCGGGATCAGGACGACGACGCGCTCGCCGTCGCGATACGCCGAGACGGTGCGCCGGCGACGGGCACTGCGCCGGACTTCGACGGCCGGCGTCCGTACGTTCGCAGTGACACCGCTGCGGTGCGAGGGGATCAGGGGGAAGACGCCCACGTTCGGCAACGTAGTTACCAGATGTTCAGCCCGCAAGCATCGCTGAGGCACGGATGGCACCATTCTCGCGCCCGTTAGCGCACACAGGCGGGGTCTGATGAGGTTTATGGTGGTTTGCGGGATAATATGGCCGTACGGCCGGGGCGCTCACGCCCGGAATTCGGCCACCAGTCGCGCGCCGGCCCTCTATGGTCGAATCCACAGCGCTGGCCACGGCTGCCGGCGTGTCAGGAGGGTAAACACTCGCCGACCCGGCACACTCGCTGAAGGTAGAAGATCCACGAGGAGGACACCGTGGCCACACAGGCCAAGACCGTTTACAACGGCTACTGCGTCAAGTGCAAGGCGAAGCGCGACTTCGAGGGCACCATCGAGGTGAGCAAGACGGGGATGAACGTTGCCAAGGGCAAGTGCCCCGTCTGCGGCACCACGATGAACCGGATCCTGGGCAAGGCCCCCACCTCCTGACGCGCTGTCGTCTCGTCACGAGGCGGCCGGCCGCCCTGCCCCACCCGCGCGCGTGGGCTGTGGACAGGGCGGCGTGTCGCTGTGGACAACCCTCCGGGCGATCCGGCTCAGCTGTGGACAGCCCGGCCTAACCCACCCATCGCGTGAAATCATCGGCGGCTATGGGTGGTCGACGCATGGGCGGGGCTTGAGCCATGGCCCGTCAACCCGTGCGTCGCCCGACTTTGCTCCCCGCGGTGCGCCGGCTGTGGCGCGATCCGGGACGCCTGCAGGTCGGCACCGACCCGGCCCGGGCCGTCGTGCTCGAACTGGCCGACCCCATCTACGCCCGCCTACTCGACCTGCTCGACGGCAGCCAGAGCGAGCGGGGTGTCCTGCGCGCAGCCCGGCAGGCGGGGATCCCGATCGAGGACGCCGCTGCCCTCCTGACGGCCCTGACCTCCGCCGGATACGTGGTGGACGCGCACGCTCTGCAGATCGCCCGCGGGTCCGAGGCGACGCGCCGCCGGCTCGCCGGCGAGTGCGCCGCCGTCGCGCTGCGCGGTGGCGACCACGAGGTCCGTCGCTCCGCCCACCAACTGTCGGCGCCGAGCCTCGTGATGCAGCGGCGCCTGGCGGCGCAGGTACTCGTCACCGGTAGCAGCAGGCTCGCGGTGCCGATCGCGTCGATCCTCGCTGCCTCGGGCGTCGGCCAGGTGCACGCCGACCAGGACGGCGTCGTCCGCCTCTCCGACTCGGCGCCGGCGGGTCTGCTGCCCGGCGATGCCCACCGGCCGCGGGGTGTCGCGGCGGCGGACGCGCTCCGCCGAGTCGCCCCCGACCTGGACGTCAGTCGCCCGCGTCGGGGCCTGGAGACCTTCGTCGTGCTGGTCGGCTTCTCGGCGCCGGCGAGCCTCACCGCGCTCGCGTACGGCTCGCGGCGGCTGGCCCATCTCGCCATCTCGGTGCGCGACGGCACCGTCGTCGTGGGTCCGCTCGTCCGGCCCGGCCGCTCACCATGCCTGAACTGCCTGGATCTGCACAGAACCGACCTCGACCCGGACTGGCAGGCGATCGTGGCCCAACTGCATACCTCGCCCGACGTTGGTGAACCGGTCGCCGCGACCACGGCTCTCGCCGCGGCCGCCTTCGCGGCGCACGAGGTGCTCTCTCACATCGACGGCGGTTCTCCCGCGACCCTCGGGGCAACGGTCGAGATCGCCGAACCGGGCCGCAGTACCCGCCGGCAGTGGAGCCAGCACCCCTCCTGCGGCTGCCGGCGGCGCCTCCGGCGACGGCCTGCCTAGCCCCCGCCCTGGAGTCGTTGCCCGCGGCTGTGGGCTCGCGGCTGGATCAGGCCGTACGTCCGCACAGCCCGGAGGCCGATTCCTGGCGGAAACGTGGCTTCGCGATCTCGTGCCGGAGCACCCCCGACACGGCGTCCCTAGTGTTTCAATTGGTCGCGTGACCCAACGACGGCCCGGTGCGGGCGCTGACCCTCAGCCTCCCGAGCCGGCGGGCACTCGGCAAGCGCCTCCCGAGCCGGCAGGCTCGCCAATCCCCCGTAACGCCGTCGGCCGAACGGCACGCCTCGCGGCCCTGCCTCTCGGTTTCGCGGGGCGGGCGGCGGTCGGCTTCGGCAAGAAGGTCACCGGCATGGCCAGCGAGGTGATCTCGGCCGAGATGCAGCAGCGCACGGCCGAGCACCTGTTCAAGGTGCTGGGCCAGCTCAAGGGCGGCGCGATGAAGTTCGGCCAGGCCCTGTCCGTCTTCGAGGCGGCCCTCCCGGAGGACATCGCCGGCCCCTACCGCTCCGCCCTTACGAGACTGCAGGAGGCCGCACCGCCGCTGCCCGCTGCCTCCGTGCACAAGGTCCTCGCGGAGCAGCTCGGGCCGCGCTGGCGAGCGCGCTTTCGAGAGCTCGAGGACAAGCCTGCGGCCGCCGCGAGCATCGGCCAAGTCCACCGCGGGGTGTGGCGCGATGGTCGGACGGTCGCGGTCAAGATCCAATATCCGGGCGCTGGACCCGCGCTGATCGCCGACCTCGGCCAGCTCAGCCGGCTCGCGCAGTTCTTCCGGGTCATCCAGCCTGGCCTGGACATCAAGCCACTGCTCGCCGAGCTGCGGGCCCGCGTGACCGAGGAGCTCGACTACGAACTCGAGGCCGCCGCGCAGAAGGAGTTCGCGCAGGCGTACGCGGATGACGAGGACATTCTGGTGCCGCGGGTGGTGGCCGCGACTCCTCAGGTGCTCGTCACCGAATGGATCGATGGCACGCCGCTGTCCACGGTGATCGCCTCGGGGCCGGCCCCGCAGCGGGACCTCGCCGGCCTGCGGCTCGCGAGCCTGCACTTCTCCGCGCCGACCCGCGCCGGGCTGCTGCACGCCGACCCGCACCCCGGCAACTTCCGCCTCCTCGACGACGGCCGCCTCGGCGTGCTCGACTTCGGCGCCGTGGCCCGGCTGCCGGGCGGTCACCCCGAGCCGGTCGGGCGCCTCACTCGTCTAGCGATCGCGGGTCGCGCGGAGGAGGTCCTCGACGGGCTGCGCGCCGAGGGGTTCGTCCGCGGCGGCGCCGACATCGACGCGCAGGCGGTGCTGGACTTCATCGCCCCGATGCTCGAGCCGATACAGGTCGAGGAGTTCCGGTTTACCCGCGCCTGGCTGCGCGGTGAGGCGAGCCGCCTCGCGAACCCGCGCAGCCCCGCCCACCAGCTCGGCAAGCACCTGAACCTGCCGCCGGCATACATGCTCATCCATCGGGTGACGCTCGGCTCCATCGGCGTGCTGTGCCAGCTCGAAGCCCGCGCGCCCTACCGGAGCGTCGTGCAGCGCTGGCTACCGGGCTTCGCCGAGCCCGTCGGCTCCTCGTCGCGCTGATCGAGGACGCCGATCTCACGGGTGATCGAGGAGTTATGCGTGTGAGTTGATCTCCAATCACACACATAACTCCTCGATCGTCACGAAAGGCGGTGGTGTGGACTTCGGAAGGAGGGTCAGCGGTTCGCGGACTGGGATACCTCGCCCAGGTCGCGGGCCTGCTGGGCCCGGGCCCGCATCGCTACGCGACGGGCACCTTCGCTGGATCCGTGAGAGGCCTCGTGGAGAGGCTGCGACATTCGCGCTCGGGAGAGCGCTTCGTGGAGGAGATACATCTCGGTGCTCCTGGCTACGAGGGTCATGGTCATCGGGCTCTTCTTCTCGGAGTTGCGGGTGTTGTGGGTCGTCATGGGAATCAGGCGACCTTGAGCTCAACGCCGCGGACTGACGGCACAACGGCCGGGTCCAGGGCACCCGCGGTCAGCAGGCTGATCCGGGCTGCGACCTCGCCGCGGAGGACCGCGTCCCGGGCGAGCTCGTCCTTGCGCGGGCGGCCACGCGGACGCTTGCGCGCCACGACCTCACCACGCTCGAAGATCTCGCCACCCCACACGCCCCACGGCTCGCCACGCTCCAGCGCGCCGGCGAGGCACTCGGCCTTGAGCGGGCAACCCCCGCACAGGGCCTTCGCCACCTCGAGGTCGGCCGGTGCGTCGGCGAACCACAGGTCCGGGTCGTACTGGCGGCACGGCAGCTCCGTGTCAACGAACAGCGCGGTCAGCGCGCCGTCGAGCGGAGCAAACGCCAGAGTCATCCCAGTTCACCTTCCTCGTTCGTCGTTGCGTTGATCTTGTGAATCGACCGCGACGCTGTCGCCTTCGGCAGCGCCGCCGACGGGTTGTCCATCCGGCTCACCCGCTCGCCGTACTAGTACGACGACTTAGTGGCGCCGAAATAACTGAGGCCGCGGATCCCGGTAATCGGGTTCCGCGGCCTCGAGGTGAGCCGGTCGGTCTAGGTTCGCTAGACCTTTCGTCTCTCTCGAGGTGGGATCCCGCGGGCGTCCTCGCCCTTGACCTTGTCGGCGTCAATCTGCTGGTTCCGGAGCGCGCCGGCGGCCATCGACAGACTCGACGTGGTCGTACCCTCGGCAGCCGCACCCTGGGCGGGCGCGACATTCTGGGCACCGATGTAGTTGTTGATCTTCACCGCGGCATAGCGGGCGACGCTGGTAGCCGAGCGTCCCGGCCCAAACTGCGGTTCGGTCGGTACGGCCGTCCGGACAGCCGCCTGGCCCAGGACATGGGCCTGGGCCGTGGGCAGCGTGAGGGACACGATCGACGGGCAGGCAGCCGGAAGCGGCGACGGTCGCCAGCCGATCAATGTCGTGGCCATCGTCGTCACCTCCCTTGCTCTGCTCGCCGCGGTCCGAAGACACGACATGCCAAACCCAACGCTGTGTTGCGCCGGTTGTTGAACCATAAGGCGTCGTGCCCCATGGCGGCAAACGTTTTACGGCGTTGCCGGACTCGTTTCGGTAACGGATGGGACAAGATCGTCGGGTCGGGCGCCGGCGACCAGCTTGAGCACCGCCTCGCCGTACCGCGCCAATTTGTGCGGGCCGATCCCGGCGATCACCGCCAGTTCCGCCTCGGTGGTCGGTCTGCGCTCGGCCAACGCGGTCAGGGTGACATCGGTGAAGACCACGTACGCGGGCACACCCTGGGCGGCCGCAATCGACACCCGCCACTGCCGCAGTCGCTCGAAAAGATCTTCGTCCAAAGTGGACGGGCAGGTGGCACACCGGCCGAGCTTGCGGTCGGCCGGCGCGGTCAGGTTCGCCCCGCACACCCGGCACGGCGTGACGATCATCCGCCGACGGGTGCCGTCGGCGTCGCGGGCGCCCCGCCGACCGGTCGCCGAGCCGCGGCCTCCGCCCGCCGGCTGCTCCACCGGCAGAAAGCGCGAGGGCCGGCGGGCCCGGCCGCCCTCCTGGCGGGCGCTCGAGTAGGAGAGGGTCACCCACTGCCGCACCCGAGTGATGCCGACGTAGAAGAGCCTCCGCTCTTCCTCGGTGGCCGCGGGGGTGCGGGCATAGGTGCTCGGCAGCACTCCCTCGACGAGGCCGACGAGGAACACCGCGTCCCACTCCAGACCCTTGGCCGCGTGGAGGCTGGCCAGCGTCACACCGTCCACTGTGGGCTCGTGCTGGAGCGCCGCCCGACGGTTGAGCTCCTCAACGAAGTCCACAAGGGACGGTGAGCCCCGGGCTTGAAGATCCTCGGCGATCGCGACCAGGGCGGCGATCGCCTCCCACCGCTCCCGGGCGGCCCCGCCCGCGGGTGGGGCGTCCGGCCGCCAGCTCACCGCCTCCAGCGCCGCGACCACGGCCGGCCGGAGCGGGACCGACGGGTCGACCGTACGGGTTGCGGCCCGTAGCGCAGCGACCGCGCCGCGCACCTCGGAGCGGTCGAAGAACCGCTCGGCCCCCCGGACCACCGTCGGCACGCCCGCCTCGGCCAACGCCTCCTCGTACGCCTGCGACTGGGCATTCGTTCGAAACAGCACAGCGATCTCGCGCGCCGGCACCCCGGACGCAATCAACTCCGCGCACCGCGCCGCGACGCCGGCCGCCTCGGCCGGCTCGTCCGGGTACGCCCGCAGCACGGGCTCGGGGCCGGTGGCGCGCTGTCCCTGCAGCTCGAGCCGGAACCGCGCCTCCTCGCCCTGCGACTGGGCGATGACCTGGTTGGCCAGCGCCACCACCTGCGGGGTGGACCGGTAGTCGCGCACCAGGCGCACGAGCGCCCCGTCGCGCCCGCTGCGGCACCGCCGGGCGAAGGACAGCAGGTAGCCCGAGCTCGCCCCGGTGAACGAGTAGATGGTCTGGCTCGCGTCCCCGACCACCGTCAGGTCGTCGCGCTCCCCCAACCACGCCCGCAGCAGCCGCTCCTGCGCCGGGTTGACGTCCTGGTACTCATCCACCACGAAGTGCCGGTACTGCCCGCGCACCTGGTCGGCCACGTCAGGATGCTGCTCGACCGCCCAGACCGCCGCGCGGAGCAGGTCCTCGAAGTCGATGACGCCGGCACCCCGCTTGACCTCCTCGTACGCCGTGTAGACGTCGGCCACCTTCGATGGCTCCTCGGGCGTGTCCCGCCCGGCGCGGATAGCAGCCGCGACGTAGTCGGCCGGCTCGACCAGGCTGGACTTCGACCATTCGATCTCGCCCGCCAGGTCGCGGACCGAGGTGCGGTCCGTACGCAGGCCACAGCGCGCCGCGGCGAGGGACACGAGTCGGGTCTTGCTCTCCACGACCTCGGGAAGCTCTCGGCCCTGCAGCAGTCGGGGCGCGAAGTACCGCAGTTGCCGCAGCGCCGCGGCATGGAAGGTCCGCGCCTGCACGGACCGGACCGCCAGCTCGGCCAACCGGCTGCGCAGCTGGGCGGCGGCTCGGGCCGTGAACGTCACCGCGAGCACGTGGCGGGCCTCGATCTCGCCGCTGAGCACCCGGTAGGCGATGCGGTGCGTGATGGCCCGCGTCTTGCCCGTACCGGCGCCGGCCAGGATGCAGACCCGACCCGCCGGCGCGGTCACCGCGGCCCGCTGCTCCTCGTCCAGACCGGCGAGCACCGCCTCGATCTCGAGAGCTGAGTCGCGCGCCACACCTGGGATTCTCGCAGTGCGGGCCGACGTTGTGGCGACGGAGTCTGTCTGCCCTGCAACTACGGTGCGCAAGCTCGGAGGAACCCTGTGCTCACGATGTACTCGACAAGTTCATGCGGTCACTGCCAGCGACTGCGCTCCCAGTTCGACCGGGAGCAGATCGCCTACCAGGTCGTGGACATCGAGAAGGATCCGCAGGCGGCGGAGTTCGTCATGGGCGTCAACGGTGGCGACCGGACCGTGCCGACCGTTCGGTTCGCCGACGGCTCGGCCCTCACCAACCCGACCGTGCCCGAGGTCCGGGCCCGCCTGATCCGGCTCGCCCTCGGCTAGTCCGGCGAGCGCCGGTCACGGTCAGTCGTCGGGAGCGTCGAGCCAGCGCTCGATGAGATAGTGCGCGATCGATGATGGCGTCGCCACGCCGAAGCCGGCATCCGGATCGTTGCGGATCGCGAGCCTGATCTCGGCGCGGGTGAACCACCGAGCGTCGGCGATCTCATCCGGATCCAGGTTGAGCTGCTCGTCCGGGTCGGCGATCGCGTGGAACCCCAGCATCAGGGAGCCCGGGTAGGGCCATGGCTGGCTGGCCAGGTACTCCAGGTCGCTCACGTGTATACCGACCTCTTCGGCGACCTCCCGCACCAGCGTCTGCTCCGCCGACTCGCCCGGTTCCACGAAGCCGGCCAGGCATGAGTACCGGGGCAGGTTGCCGGTCCGCCCCCGGCTCCACGAGACGTTGCTGCCGAGCAGGCACAGCCCGTCCTCGCCCGGCACCCCGTCGTGGACGAGCACGATGACGGCGGGATCGGTGCGCGGCCACATCTGCTTGCCGTCCTCGGTGGTCCGGACCCAACCAGCCTCGCCGGGCGTCGTGGGCTGCCCCGTCGCCGGTGAGTAGCCGTGCCCGGCGTGCCAGTTCGCCATCGCGACCGCGGTCATCAGCAGACCCGCCTCGAACGTGGTGAGGATGTGCCCCACCTCCCGCACCCCGTACGGGCGGGCCAGGTCGTTGGCTTTGGTCGGCGGCAGCGCCGCGACCACGGCGAAGTGCGGCACGCCATCGGGGTCGACGCCGAGAAACAGGCGCTGCCCCTCAGGGGCCTCGTCAGGCCCAATGAGGATCAGGCGATCACCGGCGACCAGCGCCTTGCCGGTGTCGACGACGAGCACCTTCGCCCGGGTCCACGCCTCCTCCAGCCACACCGGGTCGGTACGCAACTGAGCGGCACGGTCCAGAGTGGACCGTGCCAGCGGCGGCAGCTCGAGCCGGCGGGGCAGCCGGTCAGCCACCGGAGGGCCCGGGGCTTGACTCCTCTGGCTCGGCCGGGGGTGGTGGGATCGAGTCAACCGGCTCGTCGAGGACCGCCGTCCCCGATGGCGGAGCCGTTCGCTCCACTGTGGAGAGAGCCGTGAGCGACCCGGCCACCCGGTCGGCGTCACCCAGCACCACCGTCACCGCCTTCGCGGGCGCCAGGTAGGTGGTCGCGGCTGCGGCGACGTCCTCCCGGGTCGCGGCTTCCAGCCGCGCGGTGTGCTCGACGAGGTAGTCCAGCCGGAGCCCGTACGCGGCGTACGTCGTGGCGAGCCCCGCGAGCCCGGCCTGGGTGGACATGCCCAGCAGCAGCGAGCCGAGGGCGTACTGGCGGGCCTGCTCGAGCTCGTCGGCGGCCGGGGGCACCGTGGCCAGCCGCCCGAGCTCGTACCAGGTCTCCAACAGCGCGGCCGCGGTCACCTCGGTGGCCACGTCGGCCGAGAGGATCAGCGACGAGCCAGCGATCGAGTGCTCCACCACGGAGTGAGGACTGTAGGTGTATCCCTTGGCCTCACGGATGTTCTCGACCCAGCGCGAGGAGAAGTACCCACCGAAGACGAGGTTCGCCAGCTGCAGCGGCGCGTGGTCGGGGTGGGTGCGACCCACCGCGGGCAGGGCGAGGCGCAGCGACGACTGCACGGACTCCGAACGGTGGGCCAGCAGGACCGGGCCAGCGCGCAGCTCGGGGATGGGCGGGGTCGCCTCAGCGGCACCGGCGCCGTCCCAGCCACCGAGGGTCGCCTCGACTACGTCGAGGGCCTGCGATGCGTCGACGTCGCCGACGATCACGAGCACGGCGCCGGCCGGGTGTACCCGCGCGGCGTGCAGGGCCGCCATGTCGGCCGTGCGGAGCGGGGTCACGTCGGCGGCGTCCGGGCTTTGCACGCCGTACGGGTGGTCACCGTACATGCGGCGCAGCAACGCGACCCGCACCAGATGCGACGGCTGGCTCTGCGCGACCTGAATGCGGTCCAGGAGGCGGGAACGCTCGGTGGTGACCTCCTCCTCCGGGAAGGTCGCGCCGGTCAGCACGTCGGAAAGGATCGACAGGATGCGCTCCAGGCCGGTCGCCAGGCCATTGCCGGAGACCAGCAGCCGGTCCGCGTCGACGCCGGCGGAGAGCGCGCCACCGACCGACTGCAGCGCGGCGGCGATGTCCACGGTGGACATCGTGGGCGTGCCGGAGAAGAGCGTCTGGCTCATCAGCGCGGCCTGGGCGACGAACGCCGGCTCGAGCGTGGCGCGGCCGAACGGCACGCGCAGCCGAACCTCGACCAGCGGCACGGAGCGCCGTTCGACGACGATCGCGGTCAGGCCGTTGCCGAGCGTGCGCTCCGACGACGGCGGCACCACCAACGCGCGGTTCTCCTCAAGGGCGGGCAGCTCCCGCGGTCCGACGACGACTGTCATAGACCTGCCCGCCTTCTCCCGACCAATGTCACTGGCCACCTCCCGGGACGACCTCCATGGTGGCGCGCCGGCCGGGGCTCAACGCCGCCGCCGCCGCCCGTACCTGCTCCTCCGTGACCTCGGCCAGCCGCCGCGGTAGATCGTGTGACAACGCGGGGTCGGCCCGCTGCTGTTCGTGCACCGCGTACTGCAGCACGCGTTGCATCACGGTGTCCGTGTCGCGGAGGAGGTGCGTGGACATGCGGGCGACCGTACGGGCCAGCTCGCCCGGCTCGAGCCCGTCCTGGGCCACGCGGTCCACCTCCTCGGCCGCCACGGTCAGCACCCGGTCCACCGAGCCACCGAGCGGCAGGTGCGCCTGCAGCAGCATGGCGGTGGGGTCGCGGACGTCGAACGCCTCGCCGAGGAAGCTCACGTACCCGCCGACGCTGGTCGCGATGCGGTCGGTCAGGACGAGACGCCGGACCAGCCGCGAGGCATCGCCGTCGGTGAGCACCTCGGCCAGCACCAGGTAAGGCATGTAGGCGGCGACGTCCATGATCGGATCGGGCACCCGCCAGGCCGCGGCGAACGCCGGTAGCGGGGCCAGTCGGTCCACATAGGACTCACGCCGTTCGGCCGTGATGTCGGGCTCGGCAAAGTCGGGGCGCGCGGGGGCGGGTCGGGCCGGTACGTCGCCGAAGTGGCGTTCGACCAGCTCGGCGGCGCGGGCGACGTCGAGGTCACCGGCGACCGCCAGCACCGCGTTGCCCGCGGCGTAGTACCGCTCGAAGAACTCCGCGGCGTCGGTGACGGTCGCCGCCTCCAGGTCGTCGAAGGAGCCGTACCCGTCGTGGGCGTTCGGGAACGTCTCGAAGAGCACCGGTGGCAGCTTGAGCCAGGGGAAGCCGCCGTACGGGCGGTTGAGCACGTTGACCCGGATCTCCTCCTTGACCACATCGACCTGGTTACGCAGGTTCTCCTCGGTCAGCCGCGGGCCGCGCATCCGGTCGGCCTCGAGGAACAGGGCCCGCTCGAGCGCGTTGCTCGGCAACATCTCGTAGTAGTCGGTGTAGTCCAGGTGGGTCGAGCCGTTGAAGGTGCCGCCCGACCCCTGGATGTGTCGGAAGTGGGCGAGTTTCTCCAGGTTCGCGGAGCCCTGGAACATGAGGTGCTCGAAGAGATGGGCGAACCCAGTGCGCCCCTGCGGCTCGGAGCGGATGCCCACGTCGTACACGACGGCCACGCCCACCACCGGCGCCGACCGGTCTGGAGCGAGCACCACCCGCAGGCCGTTGCTCAGCGTGAAGCGCTCCATTGTCTGGCTCCCAACGTCGCCGGAGTGCTCGACGGCGACGGTCGGCCCGCCGACCTGTTCGTGATCCGACACGTTCTGAAGGCTAACCGCTCCGCGGGTCGTGCCGGGCGGCGGACGCACCGACGAGCCCGGCGTCCCACCTGGCGAGCAGCCGGGCCCGTCCCGGCGCGCCCCGCCCGACACGCCGAGCGGCGCAGCCCGGCACGACTTTGGCCAACCTTCGCCGCACATCCAGTCACAGGATTCGCTAGAGTACGGCGTTGCCCCACCGCCTCCCCGGCGTGGACTGCACACGCCGACACCTGACCCCCTCCCAGGAGCACGCGTGAAGCCACCTCATCGAAGCGCCCGACGCATCCTTTCCGTCCTCGCCGCGGGTGCCGTAGGCATCGTCGGATCGCTGATCGTCGCCTCCCCCGCCAGCGCCCACTACAGCTCGATCGAAGCCAAGGTCTCGTGCGTGACGAGCACCGGTGAGTGGGACGTGGAGTGGACCGTCAAGAGCAACATCCCGGTCCGTTCCACTCGATGGAAGATCTTCGACATCAAGGCGGGCTACACCGACCAGGGCGCTGTCCACACCAGCGCCGACCCGGTTGCCGAGACGCCGCAGGCGAACAACACCTACCCGTACAGCGTCCGGGAGGACGCGGTCGGCACGCAGACCGTGCCGGGCTCGGCCACGTCCGCCACCCTGAGCGTGAAGTCGAAATGGAACGACGGGACGACCGAGCGGAACTACGTCACCAAGGTCATCCAGCTCGGCGAGGACGGGTGTGTCAAGGACCAGCCGCAGCCGAGCTTCAGCCTCGAGTCGTTTTGCGACGGCACCGTCACCGTGACCTTCCGGAATGACGGCGGCACGGCCCCGGCCAACTTCGCTATCGATGGATACAGCCAGCCGATCGCGGCGGTGGCGCCGGGCGACTCCACCTCGGTCACCCTGCCGGCCGGGTTCGGCGCCGTGACGGTCAGGGAAAGCGGCACCCAGGTGGGTGAGACCAGCAACTGGGTCAAGCCGCCGGACTGCAAGCCGGTCTTCGTGAACTACCAGCAGACCTGCTCCTCGCTGACGGTTCTCCTGGACAACCCCGAGGGTCCGACCGCCTCCTACCGGGTGGTCTCCGGCGGGCAGACCCTCGAGGGCACGATCAACGCGGGCCAGACCGGCAAGTCGGTCGGCCCGTTCCCGGCGACTACCGGCACTACCGCCGTGGTGACCATCGCCGAGCTGGCGCCGGTCACGGTCGCCTGGACCAGCCAGGCGGCCTGTGCCCCAACGGCGCCCACGCCAGCAACGCCTGAACTGCCCGACACCGGCGCGAGCATCACGCCATTCGTCCTGGGCGGTGTCGCGCTGGTCGTCGTGGGTGCCGGGCTGCTGTCGCTGCTCGCGCTGCGCCGGCGCCGGCCGAGCCCGAGGAGCTGACGCACGACGGTTCACGCCCCCGGTCCAGTTGCTGGACCGGGGGCGTTGCGTTCCCGTACCCGCGCGGACCCACGGTCACCGACGGGTGCGCACTCGCCCGGCCGCGTCACCCAGGAGGCCCAGGACCGCCAGGGTGGCCGCGATGATTAGTCCAATGTGGATCCAACGGGCGACCTCCGGCGACCAGCCCGCCGCATCGACGAAGGCCGGATTGACCACCCGAGCCGCAGCAGCGAGCCAGATCAGCAGCGCCGCCGGCCCCAGCCTGACCAGGGTGATGGCGAACTCGAGCGGGATGCTCAAGCGGGCGTAGTGGGCCACGTACAGGGCGACCACATTCGCCAGGATCAGGCCGATCAGAACGAAGATCACGCCGGACTCCCAGAGCCACGGGTGCAGGGTGTTGATGGGATAACCCGCCTCGTCCCGCTCTGTGCTCAACAGCGGGGCGAAGAGCAGCAGGTTCACGACGAGGGCGGCCCAGACCGTCTCCGCCACGAGCTCCCCCTGGCTGGACCCGCGGCGGCGCGGCTCGGGCAGGCGGTCGGGTGTCCAGGGCCCGCCCAGCGGCCCCTTCACGTCGGGGACGCGCTCCAGCACCGCGAACGCGAGCGTGGTCCAGAAGGCCACGTGCACGCCGGCGAGGACCACCGCGCTCACCACCGCGCCGATCGAGCCGATGAGGGAGCCGCCGCGGAGCACCTGCACGGTCACGACGGCGAGTCCCGTGATCGGGAGGACGGTCACAGTCAGTGCGCGCAGCAGGCGGACATAGTCGAGGAACAGGGCCGGCCCGATGAGGTACAAGGGGCGGTCGGCGTAGCCGGCCGCCAGCCGGGCCGGGTCGCCGAGGGCGGTGAGGACAGCTACCTCGGCGGCGGCCCGGTCATCGCCGGCACCGACCCGGTCGTCGATGGCGTCGGCGATGGACACCCGCAGCTCCCGCTCGATGTCGGGGCGTTTGTCGGACGGCACGCTCCGCAGGGTCGCGTCCACGTACCGGTCGGTCAGGCTGGTCTGGGTGGTCATCGCTCACCTCTCAGGGTGCGGAAGGCCGTGGTGAGGTCGTCCCAGTCGCGGGAGAGCGTCTCGGCGAGTGCCTCGCCCTCGGGGGTGGTGCGGTAGAACTTGCGCGGTCGGGACTCGTCGGTGTTCCAGTCGCTGGTCAGCAGCCCGTGCTTCTCCAGGCGGCGCAGTAGGGGGTAGAGCGTGTTGGCGTCGACGGCGAACCCACCGCGCTCCAGCAGGTCGAGCAGGGCGTACCCGTAGTTCGGCGCTCGCAGGATGAGCAGGCACGCGAGGACGACCGTGCCCCTCCGGAGCTCTTGGAGGTGCCCGCCTACGAGCTCGTCACGATCGTCGCCCATAGATCACACTATAGTGTGTATCACACACTAATGCAACGCCCAACAGCAATGTCGGCAGTCGCGGGCACCGCTACGTCGCCGGGACCGCCGCGATCAGAGCGACCAGTTCCTGGGCGTCGAGCAGGTCGGCCGGCCGTACGGTCTGTCCATCCCGGACGTAGTGGAACCCGGCACTGACCCGGTCGACCGGTACACCCGCCAGCTCGGCCCAGGCGACGCGGTACGCGGCGAGCTGGACGGCGGCCGCGGTGGCGTCGGCGCCGCTCGGACGCTGGCCGGTCTTCCAGTCGATGACGTCGAAGTGATCCGATGCACCGGGTGTTGTGAAGACGGCGTCCATGCGGCCGCGGACCACGACGCCCGCGACCACGGTCGCGAACGGCACCTCCACCCGATGCGGGGTGCGGTCGGCCCACTCGCTCGCGAGGAACGCCTGCTGCAGCTCCTCGAGGTCGGCGTCGGGGGCGGCGTGCTCGTCGCCGGCACCGGGAAGGTCATCCAGATCGAGCAGAGCCTCGCCCCCGAACCGCTGCTCAAGCCAGAGGTGGAAGGCCGTCCCGCGGCGGGCCAGCACGTCGGGAGCCTCCGGCAATGGCCGCCGCAGCCGACGGGCCAGCTGTTGGGAGTCGCGGCGTAGTGAGACGAGCTGGGACACCGACAGGTGCGCCGGCAGGACCACGTCGATGGTGGTGCCGAGCGCCTGCCGGTCCCGCTCGGCGAGCAGCAGCTCGACCTCGGTCGCCCAGGCGGCTGCCTGCGCCGCGACCTCGTCGTCTTCCGCGTCCGCGGCCGATCTCGGGGGTGGCGGCGTGGTCCGGTCTCCAACCACCCCGGCACGGGGATCGACCCGAAGCCGGCGGCGGGCGGAGCGCACCAAGGCGGCCCCGGCCTCGACCGCGGCCCGGCGGTCGGCGATCGGGTCCTCCGGCCAGTCCGTGGTGATCTCGTCGGCGAGCGTCGGGTTCGTCTCGTCGGGGGCCAGGGGCGCAGCCCACATAGCGACCTCCCCCGCGCCACCGCGGCAGACCTCGGCGATCTCATCGAGGAAGACCGAAGCCTCGCGTGGTTTGGTCAGGCCGTCGCCCCACCGGAAGCCCGAGCAGAGCAGCAGATGCCGCGGCCGCGTCACCGCCACGTAGGCCAGTCGACGCTCCTCCCGCTCCTGGTGCTCGCGCCACGCCCGGTCGAACGCCGTCACGGCCGCGTTCACGCCCTTGGCGTCGGTGGCGGCCTCAACCCGGAACACCGGCAGCCCACCGGCGTCGCCGCGCAGCGGGAACGGCAGCACACCCACGCCCTTGAGCCAGTGGTCGCTCGCCTTGGCCTGAGCCGGGAAGGCGTCCGCGCAGAGCCCGGTTACCGCCACCACGTCCCACTCGAGACCCTTGGCGGCGTGGACGGTGAGGATCTGGACCGCGCCGGCGACGACCTCGACGTCGCCCGGGGTGAGGCCGCGCTCCTCTTCCTCGGCCGCGGCCAGGTAAGCCAGGAACGCCGAGAGGGTGCCGCCCTCCGACTCCTCGGCGAAGCGCGCGGCCACGTCACCGAGCGCGTCCAGGTGGGCCCGGGCCAGCCCGGCGGAGCTGCCCCGCCGCGCAGCGACCTCCACGTCGAGGCCGATCGTGGCGGCCACATCGGCGACCAGGTCGGGCAACGACTGGTCCAGCCGCGCCCGCAGGTCCCGCAACTCGTCGCGGAATAGTCGAAGTCTCCGGTAACCGTCCACAGAGTACGGATCCTTCGGTCCGAGGTCATCGAGCGCCTCCGCCAGGAGAGCGTCGTCGAGCCGCTCCCCGCCGAGATCGGGCTCGTCCAGGGCACCGAGCCCGGGGATCGCCATCTGCGGCGCCGGCCCGGACGCGGCCTGCCGGGCGAGCGCGAGCTGGCGGGCGCGCCGGTACAGCGCCACGACGTCGCGCGGCCCGATGCGCCACCGGGCACCGGTGAGCAGCCGCAGCAGGGCGGCGCCCGCCGCCGGATCGGCCAGGATCTGCAGCGTGCTCACCACATCGCGCACCTCGGGCGTGTCGAGCAGCCCGCCGAGGCCCACGACCTCGACCGGCAGACCGCGCTGGCGCAGCGCTCGCTCCAGCGTCGCGATCTGCGACCGGGCCCGCACCAGCACCGCGGTGGTGGGCGTGCCGCCGTGCCGCTCGCGGAGCGAATGATCAGGCGCTTCCTCCCACGCCCGCCAGGCGGCGGCGACCTGGTCGGCCACCCAGTCAGCCTCATCCACATAGGACACTGCGTAGGCGCAGCGCACGAGCGGCTCGTCGAAGCGCGGCCGGTAGCCCGTGGCCGCCCGCAGGTGGAGCACTGGCGGCGTCGATCCCTCCCGCAGATCCTCGGAGACACGGTTCGCCACCTCGAGGATCTGCGGCGCGTTGCGCCAACTGACCGACAGGCTCCGGTGGTCGGCATCCTCGCCACCCGCGCGGGAGAACAGTCGGGGGAACCGCTCCAGCGTGCCCGCGCTGGCGCCCCGCCAGCCATAGATGGACTGACACGGGTCCCCAACGGCGGTGACCGGATGGCCGTCGCCGAAGAGCGCCCGCAGCAGCTCCGCCTGGGCCTGCGAGGTGTCCTGGTACTCGTCGAGCAGCACGACCCGGAACCGGTCCCGCTCCGCCTCACCGACCTCGGGGTGCTCGCGGGCGACCACCGCCGCCCGGGCGAGTTGGTCGCCGAAGTCCATGGCCTCGGCGTCGCGCTTGCGCCGGCCGTACTCACGCACCAACGGCAGGAGGGCCAGCCGCCCCTGTTGGCGCTCGAGCACGTCCCGCACGGTCCGGTAGGGGCGGGCGCCGCTGATGCCCTCGACGCGGGCCGCGAGACCGAGGGTGAACTTCTCGACGTCGTCGGGGTCGCGCAGGTGCTCGGCAAGCTCACCCGCCAGCGCCAGCACCGCCGCGGTCGCGGTGGCCTGGCCGAGCGGGAAGTTGCGCATCGCCGGGCTGTCGTGCTCCCGGACCACGACGTCGGCGATCTGCCAGCTCGCCGCTTCGGTCAGCAACCGCACGGTCGGCTCGAACCCGGCCCGCATGCCGTGCTCGCGGACGACCCGCGCCGCGAAGGAGTGGTAGGTGGCGACCGTCGCCTCGCCCGCCAGCTGGTCATCACGGGTGGCTGGGTGGGGGAGGGCAGCAACTGCGTTTAGGGCGGCTGGGTGGGGGAGGAGGGCAGGAACTGCGTTGAGGTCGACCAGCCGGCGGGCGCGGCCGAGGTAGAGGCGGATCCGGTGCGCGAGCTCGCCGGCCGCCTTGCGGGTGAAGGTAAGGCCGAGGACCTGGTCGGCCCGCACGTACGCGTTGGCGACCAGCCACACCACCCGAAGCGCCATCAGCTCGGTCTTGCCGGAGCCGGCTCCGGCGACCCCGAGCAGCGGCTCGTCCGGTGGCGCGCCGCTCACCCGCAGCTGCTCGGGGCTGTACTCGGACGTCAGGCCCAGCCGGAACTGGATCTCCTCCGGCGCGTACCGCGGGCCGGCGAACCCCCTGGCACCGCCGCCGAACGTCTGCTCCTCGCTCCGCAAGCTCCGCTGCGGCGCTCCCGGCGCCGGCAAAGCCATCGCGGTCATGACGGGACCTGCCTTCCCTTGCCGGAGAGCGGGCACGACGTGCGCACGGCGCAGTACGGGCAGGAGTCGTTGACCACGGCGCGGAACGTCGAGGCCGCCATCGCCGCCGCGGCGCGACGCACCAGACCCTCCGCCCAGCCAGGGTCGTCGCTGTCCTGCAACGGGGCTTGCGACCGTACGGTCGGGCCGACACTGCTCGTGCCGATCGCGACGATCTCGGCTCCGCCCGACGCCTCACCGACACCGAACGCGCCTACCTCGACGGAGACCTGGTAGGCGGCGAGCTGGGGATGCACCGCCACATCCGCCTCGCTCGGGGCACTGCCGCCGGTCTTGAGGTCCACCACGACCAGGCGCTTCTTCACGTCACGCTCGAGCCGGTCGACCCGCCCCCGAATCTGCACGGCCCGATCGGCCGAGGCATCGTCCGGATCGAGACGGACGTCGAAGTCCTGCTCCACCGCGACCGGTTCGCGGGGGTTGTCGGCGAGCCAGGTGAGCAGCTTGTCGACCATCTGCTCGGCCCGCGCCCGCTCCTTGCCCCGCAGCCACCGGGCCTCCACCTCGATGAGGTCGAATCGGTCGTCCACATAGGACCGAACGGCCTCGGCGGCCTGGGCCGGCGTCGCATCGGCGAGCAGCGTCGCGGCGGCGTGCACGAGGTTGCCGATGGTCTGTTTGGCGGTGGGCGGGTTGTGGCCGCCATGACGCTCGAGCAGCCACCGCAGTCCACAGCGCAGTGAACTCTCCACATTGGATGGAGAGACCCGGACCAGCTCGCCCTCGCCCACGAGTGGCCGCTCGTCCGACAGCGGGCGGACCCCCCACCACTGGTCGGGGTCGGCCCCGGGGACGCCGGCCGCAGCGAGCCGGGCCAGGTGCGCGGCGGCGGCGCGGCGCAGCGCGTCGGGGTGGTCCGGGTCGGTGACCGCGACCCGCAGCTCAGCGACGAGCGCCGGCAGTGTGATCGGCCGGCGCAGCAGGCCCGTCGGCACCGCGTTGGTCTCCGCCGAGCCGGCTTGGCCGCCTTCGTCCCCGCGCTGAGGCGAGTTCAGGACTTCAGGCGACGCCGCCGGCTCGTCGTGCGACACGCCAGCCTCCGGCCCGGGACGCGGAGTCTGATCTCCATCCGACTCCGGGCCCTCCCGGGTTGGACCACCGAGGTCGGTAAGGAACCGGCTCGGCTGCTCGTCGCCGCCCGATCCGGTGCCGCTCGGATCGACGGCAGTCACAACCAGGTGACGCCGGGCCCGGGTCACGGCGACGTAGAACAGGCGCCGCTCCTCGTCGAGCAGGGCCGTCACCTGTGCCGACGCGCTCGCCCGGCCCTCCGGGAGCTCTCGCGCCGCGGCCACGTCGACGAGCCGCTCCGACCCGAGCACGCTGCCGCGCAGGCGCAGGTCAGGCCAGGTGCCCTCCTGCACGCCGGCCACCACGACGAGGTCCCACTCGAGCCCTTTCGCGGCGTGAGCGGTCAGCAACCGAACGGCCTCGCCACGGTCGGCGGTCGCGGCGATGGTGTCGGTGGGCAGCTGCTGTTCGGCGAGGTAGTCGAGGAAGAGCTGGATCCTCGCGCCGGGCAGCCGGTCGGTGAACCGGGCGGCCGTGTCGAAGAGCACCAGCACCGCGTCCAGGTCGCGGTCGGCGGTCGCTCCCCGCCGGCCACCGCGGGCGCTCGCCGCGGCCCAGCGCTCGGCGAGGCCACTGGCCCGCCAGACCTGCCACAGCACGTCCTCGGCGGTGGCGTTGGGCCGGGCGGCCGCGGTACGGGCGGTGGTCAGCAAGCCAGCGATGTTCCGGGCCGGGCGGACCCACCGTTGGTCCACAAGGGACAGCAGCGCCGGCTGGTGAAGCGCCTCGACCAGCAGATCGCCCGACGGTCGCGACGGGTCAGTGGCCCGCAGCACCTGCCGCAGCCGCCGCTCGCCGAACGGGTCGGCACCACCCAGCGGGGAGTGCAGCAGGTCGACGACGGTGCTCTCGTCCAGCGGTGCGAGGCCCAGGGCGCACCGGATCATGGTCAGCAGCGGCGCGATCGCCGGCTGGGTCGCCAGCGCAGTGTCCTCGGCCCCGGTGGTGACCGGCACTCCGGCCTGGTTCAGCGCCCGGCGCAGAGCCGCGTGATGGTGGCGCAGCGACCGCACGACGACGGCCATCCGCGACCACGGGACACCCTCGTGCAGGTGGGCCTCACGCAGGCGTTGGGCGATGTAGGCCGACTCGCTCGTCGCCGACCGCAGCGTACATACATCCACTGTGGACTGATCTGCTCCGCCCGCCGCGACGTCCAGCACCCGGTGCGCGACGGGGCCGCGCAGGCGCGCCGCCACCCGCCGGGTCGCCCCGACGATCTCCACTGTGGAGCGGTAGGAGGTGCCGAGCGTAATCTGGGGTGCTGGCTGGCCGGTCGCCGTCGCGAACGTGTCCCGGAAGTCCCGTACGCCGGTGGGATCTCCGCCGCGGAACGCGAACGTGGCCGAGTCAGGGTCGGCGAACCCGACCACATGCGCCCCGCCCCCCGCGACGAGCTCCAGCAGCTCGATCTGGGCCGGGTCGGTGTCGGCCAGCTCGTCGACATAGACGTGGCGGTACCTTTCTCGCTCCGCCACCAGGAGCTCGACCTCCTCCTCGAGCAGTGCCTTCGCCGCGCGGACGAGCTCGGCCTGGTCGTAGGCGATGTTGCCCCGCGTGGTCGCGTCCCGCAGCGCGAGCACGTTCCGGTACTCGGTGAGGAAGCCGGCGGCGGCGACCCAGTCGGGCCTGCCGTGGCTGCGGCCGAGCTCGGCCAGCCGGCGCGGGCCGATGCCCCGCTCCGCCGCGCGCAGCAGGAGGTCGCGCAGCTGCGCCGCGAAGGCCCGCGTCCGGACCGCCTTGCGCAGACCCGGTGGCCACCGGTCGGCGGCGTCGGGGGCGGTGAGCATCTCACGGATCACCGCATCCTGCTCGGCGCCGGTCAGCAGCCGCGGCGCCGGCTCACCCCGCTGCGCCGCCGCGAGGCGCAGCAGGCCGAACGCATAGGCCGGGAACGTCCGGACGACCGGCTCCGTCATGGTCGCGCTGGCCGCCACCGCCCCGATGCGCGCCTCGATGCGGTTGCGGAGGGCGACCGACGCCTTGCGCCCGAACGTCAACACGAGGATCTGCGCGGGCTCCACGCCGTGTGCCACCCAGGTTGCGACCGCCTCGACCAGGGTTGTGGTCTTACCCGTGCCGGGACCGCCGATCACCAGCAGCGGACCCGTCGTATGGGCCACCACCGCCCGCTGCCGCTCGTCGAGCGTCACCGCGGCACTCTCCGGACCCGTCCCTCGCACCAGGCGGTAGCGGGGCAACGGCGTCCGCTCCTGACGGGCCGCGCGCGCGCTCACTCGGACATGCAACCACGCGCGACCGACAATCCCCGGCAACGCCGCACCGAGGCGACCGGCCGGTCTGGATCGGCTCGTGAAACGGCCAAGACTCGAGCGCCCGGGACCTTCGTCCCTGGCCGCTGGGGTCGACTTGGACGGATGCTGGCCGCGTGCCCCGTATACCACAGCCCCGCTGCCCCATCCGTAACGACCAGCCGTGCGGGCTCTGCCTGGACGGCGTCACCGGACCCGACGACTGCGGGCTCGTCTGGCTCGTGATGCAGGACCCCGAACTGCGTGAAGGCCTGGCCCAGCACACCGCGGAACGCCGGGCATCCGCGGTCGTGGCCGTCGGCTGATCCAGGCGGTCGTCCCAGTGCCAGGAAGGGCACCGTGCTGTACACCAGGGGTCAGCACGGTGCCCTTCCCCATACACCCACGCACCCAGGAACGGGCAGCCGGCGGGCGTTACGGGTTGACGGTGATAGTGAAGGTCGACGTGGTGTTTCGGATGTTCTGGAACACGTTTGTGAAGGTCAGGTTGTTGAATGTGGCCGAGCCGACCGCAGGACCCTGACCGGGCTCCGGCAGTTCGTTGGCCCAGATCCCCCAGCCCGACTTCGCGGTGAACTGGTCACCGCTCTGCGTCACGTTCGAGATCCTGATGTTCGTGAATACGGTGTCCGTGACCGGGAATCCGTTGGGGTAGAGGGTCTGGAACATGATCCCGCCGTAGGTCGGCGCGTTGATGTCCACGTTGCTGACCCGGATACCCCGGAACTCCCTGCTCGCCGAGAACAGCCAGATCGCGGGGAACACCTGGTTGCCCCAGAAGTGGCCGCCGGCCCGTTCGATGGTGATGTTGTCGAAGGTCGTCGGCTGGGTGCCGAAGCCCACGAACGGGAAGCCGAAGTTCAGCGAACTGATCGTCAGACCGGCGTAGGTGAGCTGGTCGGCGATGTAGATGTTGCGGAATACGTTGTTGTAGCCGCCGTACACGGCCAGGCCAGCAGCCCGCCAGGTCAGCGTCGCCGTGAGGTTCTCGTAGACGTTGTCGTGGTTACCGACCGAGCCGCCGCCGTCCGTGGAGGAGAACAGGGCGAAGGCGTCGTCACCGTTGCTACGAGCGTCCACATTGACCACGTGCGCGCCGCTGGTGTCGGCCGTCATGTTGATGCCGTCGGCCCACGTGTTGCGGACGCGGTTGTTGCTGAACGTCAGCCCGTCCGTATTGACGCCCCAGTAGGCGCAGAGCATGTGCTCGACCCAGGTGTTGTCGATGGTCAGGTTGCTGACGTTCTGGAGGTCACCCCAGACCTTGCCGCCGCCCGACCGCTGGATGAAGTTCCCGAAGAACGAGAAGTTCCTGAAGGTCGATCCACCCGCCGAAGACTGAACGTCGAACCCCGCCTCGGTGTTCGACTGGTCCTGCGGCGTCACGAACCGCGTGTACCAGGGTCCGGCCCCGATGACCTGGATCGGCCTGAGGTAGATGGTGAACTTGAACGTCGTCGGATACGTCCCGGCCGGCAGGTAGACGCCGAGCTTGCCGGTCGTGTCCTGCCGGAAGGCGTCGAGCGCGTTCTGCACGTCCTGCTGGGAGAAGCCGGCCGGCGTGATGTAGCGGGCCGGGTCCGGGTTCGGGATCGGCGCCACCAGTTCGGTGTTGATGAAGTCGATCGTCGCCGTCAGCGCGTCGCCGGTGTCGCGTTGCAGCTTGATGACGCTGCCGGCCTGGACCGTACCGTCCAGCATCACGTTGGCCTCGTCGTAGATGTGCCGGGGACCGGCGCCCGGGCTGTTGCTCGGGTTGTCCTCCTGGCCATACACCCAGGTGTACCTGGAGGTCAGCGCGATCTTCTTGTGGAACTGGTTGTTCACGTAGATGCTGACGGTCGAGGTCTGACCTGTGCCACCGGCATTGTCCGGAATGGACGCTCGTACGACGAGCGTGTTGGTGGCCGCCCGCGTCGTCCACTGCACGAAGCTCCCGGTGCTGGGCAACGTGACGGCGCGCCGGCCGGAGGCCTCGCCGGCGAGGTCACCGATGACGCGGTTAGGCCCGAGGAGCTGCGCGCCGCCACCGATGCTGCCGTCCTCGGCCTCGTACATGTCGTACGGCATGTTCGCGCCGCGGCCGACGAAGAACGCTGAGTTGCTGGTGTTGTTGGCGGTCTTGGTCGGGTCCTCCGCAGAGTCGTTGGCGATCACGACACGGACCGTGTAGCGGCCATTGACCGCGCTCCAGGTACCGAGGTTTGCCTGGGCCGAGGTGGCGCCCGCGGCGATCGCATCGCTGATCGAGCCCGTCCTCGTCAGAACAGTCGAACCTGACTCGTTGAGCAGCGTCAGCGCGATGCCGTGCGCGGCCGTACTCGAGGCGACGTTGCCCTGGTTGCGGATCGCGACGAGGAACGTCGTGGTCGCGCCGCCGGATGGGTTACCCGGCGTCCAGGCGACGACCGCAACCAGGTCGGCGCTGGCGATCTCCGAGACGACGAGCGACGAGCCTGCGGCGGTGCTGTTGTTCGCCTCGTTGCGTTCGATCACGCTGTTGGACTCATCGACCTTGGCCGTCACCGGGTAGGTGCCGGCGGTGACCGTGCCGGCGGTGAGGGTCACGGTCGTCGAGGCGCCCGCCGCGAGTGCGCCCACGGTGGCGGTGCCGCGCAGCGTGCTGCCGAGGTAGAACCCGACCGCCGTCGCGCCCGCGCCCGCGTCACCTGCGTTCGCGACGGTCGCGCTCAGTGTCACCGTCTGGTTCTCGACCGGGCTCGCCGGCGACCAGGTCACGCTGCTGACGACCAGATCCGGGTTCGGTGACGGGGTGCCGAAGACCTCGAGCTCGGCCACCTGACCGGAGGGTGCACCGCTGTTCGCGGTGAACCGCAGTCGGACATCGGCAACCGTCGCACTGACCGGAATCGTCACCACGTTCGTGCCCTGCGTGAAGGTATAGGTCGCCGCCGAGACCAGGTTGGTGTACGTGCTGGACGACTGCTCCCGGCTGAGAACCTGGAAGGTCTGGGTACGGGTGCCCCAGGCGGGGTCGGGGTTGAGCTTCACCACCACCGAGGTGATGGTGTGGTTGGCGCCCAGCGCCCACGGTCAGGTCCTGTGGGTAGGTCGGCGACCCCTCCCAGTAGGTCGTTACGTTGCCGTCCGTGGCGTTGGCCGGGATGAAGGTGAAGGTCGATCCCGTCGCGGTGACGGGCTTGCTCACGGCCACGTTCGTGCCGGGGCCGCCCGACCCGACGCGGGTCACGGTGTTGCTCGCCCCGGACTCGTTCCCGGCTCCGTCGCGTGCGCGTACAAAGTAGGAGACGGTGACATTGGTCGGCTGCGTCTCGGCGAAGGTCGTCACGCCAGCGCCCACGCTGGTCGCCAGGGATCCGTCGCGGTAGATGTCGTACGCAGCCAGCCCGCTGCCACCCGTGTCGGTGGAGGCGCCCCAGTTCAGGGTAATGGTGGTGCCGCTCTGGGCGTACGACAGCGGGCCGGGCACGGTCGGCGGGGTGGTGTCGCCACCGCCTCCACCCGGGCCGTAGACCTCGAGCTCCGAGAGCTGACCGGCCGGCCAGGCGGTGTTGGCCGTGATACGTATGCGGATGTAGCGGGTATCCGTAGCGGTGACATTGATGGTCACGCTGTTGCCGGTGCCGGGGTTGAAGGTGTACGTGGCCGGGCCCGTGATATCCGTGAAGGTGGATCCGTTGGTGCTGCCCTGCACGGCGAGCGTCTGGTTACGGGTGCCCCACCCGACGGGCAGCTTGAGCACGACGCGGTTGACGGAGACGGTCAAGCCGAGGTCGACCTGCGCCCACTGCGGGAAGGCGTTGTTCACGCTCTCCCAGTACGTCGCCTGATTGCCGTCGACGATGTTGCCGGACGGGTACACGTCGGCGTGGCCGCTCTCGGCGGTGGGCCGGCCCGCGGCGAGGTTGCCGCCGCCGGTCTGCTCGGCGCCGTAGATCTCGAGCTCGGAGAGCTGCGCGGCCGGCCATCCGCTGTTGGCGGTGATGTTCACCCGCACGTACCGCGTGGTGAAGGCGGTGAAGTTGATGGTCACGGTGTTGCCGCTGGCCGGGTTGAAGGTGTACGGCGCGGAGCTGACGATCGTCGCGAAACCGCTGCCGTTGGTGCTGCCCTGAAGCGACAGCGTCTGGGTGCGGCTCCCCCAGCCGGTGGGCAGCTTGAGCACGACCTGGTCGATGCTCACACTGGTGGCAAGGTCGATCTGTGCCCACTGCGGGAAGCTGTTGTTCGCGCTCTCCCAGTAGGTCGCCTGGTTCCCGTCGTTGAGGTTGCCGGCAACGTAGGCACCGTTGGCGGAACTGGCGGTCGCGGTCTTGCCGAGGCTCAGGTTGGGGCCACCGGCGGCCTGGGCCGTGGCGACCCAGGCCACGGCGGCGACGAGGGTCACCGCCACGGATGCGGCGACCAGCCGGATGAGGTGCGTTCGTATCGGGCGGCTGGGCGGGGAGGGTGGGTACGGAGTCATGACAAGTCCTTACGGGCAGCACGGAGACGGAAGGAGGTGGGCGCCGGCGTCGGCGGGGCGACACCGACCGTGGCTCTGCTGAACTTGCACGAACTTGCGCAAGATCTTGACATGCTTATGTCTCAATCTTGCGATGATGGGGACGAACATTACCGACGTGCTATCGGCACGTCAACGGGTGCCGATGCCTTGATCTTGGGGCGGTCAAGCGATTTTCGAGATGCTGAGGAATGCAAGTCGATGCAAGCGCGATCGCCGTAAGGACGCACGGCCCACACCCGACCGCCTGACGGCGGGCCTCTCCACTGTGGAGGGAGCCCTCAGTAGGTCGGCCTCTGCAGGAGGCGGAGAAACGCGCTGAACAGGGCCTCGCGGACCGGCGGGGCAGCCGCCTCCACGAGCGTGTTGATGGTGGCCCGGCGCGGCGGCAGCGGTGCACCTGCCCCGAGGGTGAAGCCGAGTCCTTCGGCGAGGCCGGTGACGGTATCGACCGTGAGGTGCTCCGGCGTCAGCGCCGCCGCAAACTCCAGCAGGGACGGGTCCACCGGCTCCGGACCGTGCGCTCGCGTCGCGTCGACCGCCTCGGCGAGATCCTTACCGAAGGCGACGGCCTGCGGTGCCACGGCCGCGGTGACCGTGAGGTGGATCGACCGCGGCAGGCCGTCGGGTGTCACCACGGTGCCGGCCGGCAGGGCCAACTGCGGCTGCGTGTGCCACCCCCGCGACGCGAGCTCGTCCGCCAGGACGAAGAGGTCCAGCGCCGGATCCACCGACGTGAAGGCGAGCACCGTCGTCTCCGGCTCCGCGACCAGGCGAAGACCGTCCACTGTAGAGACTGCGGCGGCCAGCATCCGCACGGCCTGGTGGGTGAGCGCCACCAGTCGCTCGTACCCGTCGTCGCCCAGGTGCCGCAGCGTCGCGTAGGCCGCGGCGATCGGGCCACCCGACCGGGTCGAGGCCACGGTCGGGTTCACCACCGTGTACCCGGGCCACTCCGCATAGGCGAAGTACTGCGACGCGCGCAACTCGTCGGACCGGTGCAGCAGCACGGACACCCCCTTGGGTGCGTACCCGTACTTGTGCAGGTCCACTGAGACCGAGGTGACCCCGGGCACGGAGAAGTCGAACGCCGGCACCAGCACCCCGAGCCGCCGCAGGTAAGGCAGCGTCCAGCCGCCGAAGCAGGCGTCGACGTGGCACCGCACCCCGCGCGCCGCCGCCTCGGTGGCGATCTCAGACACCGGGTCGATGAGACCGTACGGATAGGCCGGCGCGGAGCAGGCGACCAGCACGGTGTCGTCGGTGATCGCCGCCGCGACGTCCGTGGAGTTCGGCCGCAGGGTCTCGGAGCGGACCGGGACCACCACCGGCCGTACCCGCAGGTAGGCCGCGGCCTTGAAGAACGAGGGATGCCCCGTGCCGGGCAGCACCAGGGTGGGGTTCCGGGACGGGTGCGCGTCGCGCGCCGCCTTCACCGCGAGGATGAGCGACTCGGTGCCGCCGCTGGTGAGGTTACCGACCACAGTGGACCCGGGCCCGCCACCGAGCAAGGCCGATGCCGCACCGACGAGGGCGTTCTCCATCGCCAGCAGCGAAGGGAACGCCGTCGGGTCCAGGCCGTTGACCGGCGAACCGAGCGCGTGGGCGGCCTGGGCGAGGTCGTCCAGCTCGGCCACGCCGGGGTCGTAGACGTAGGCGAAGAGCCGCCCGCCGTGGGTGGGCTGGTCGACGGCGCGTAGGCCCGCGATCTCCTCGAGCACCTGCGCCGCAGGGACCCCAATCGGGGACAGCGCCTGCATAGAACCTCACCCTAGCCGCGACCGTCGGCCATGCCGGCGCCGCCCGCAAACCCCCACGATCGGAGGATGGGCGTTCCTCCGTCCCGTCGGCCGAAAGTGCCCGATCGCCCGCTGCGCGGTACGGGGAGTAGAGGCGGTGAAATTGATGTGACACAACCCTGCGGTGTCCTGGCGACGTGGCCGAACGACCTCCCTCGCGGCCGTTGTCGTCCGCGCGCCCGTGCGCAAGCTGTGAGGAGCCCTCGTGACCGACGTAACGCATGACGTTGCGCTCGCCCAGCCTGCCCGGGCAGGCGCGCCCGAGCGGCGCGCGCGGTCCATGCCCGTCTCCACCGACTGGTACCAGCGAGCGGTCTTCTATGAGGTGCTTGTGCAGGCCTTCTTCGACTCCAACGACGACGGCCACGGCGATCTGCGAGGGCTCGCGGCGAAGCTCGACTACCTTCAGTGGCTCGGCGTGGACTGCCTGTGGTTACCGCCGTTTTACGACTCGCCCCGTCGTGACGGGGGCTACGACATCCGCGACTACTACCAGGTCGCGCCGGAGTACGGGACCACTGACGACTTCGTGGACCTGGTGGATGCCGCGCATGCGCGGGGCATCCGGGTCATCACGGACCTCGTGCTCAACCACACCTCGGACACCCACAAGTGGTTCAACGAGTCCCGCTCCGACCCCGACGGTCCGTACGGGGACTACTACGTGTGGCGCGACGCCGACACGGAGTATGCGGGCGTGCGCATCATCTTCAGCGACACGGAGAGTTCCAACTGGACCTTCGACCCGGTGCGGCAGCAGTTCTACTGGCACCGGTTCTACTCCCACCAGCCGGATCTGAACTACGACAGCCCCGCGGTGCAGGACGAGATGCTCAACGTCGTCCGGTTCTGGCTCGACCTGGGCATCGACGGGTTTCGGCTCGACGCGGTCACCTACCTGTTCGAGCGGGAGGGCACGGACTGCGCCAACCTGCCGGAGACGCACGCCTACCTTCAGCGGCTGCGGAAGACGATCGATGCCGAGTACCCGGGCCGGATCATGCTGGCGGAGGCGAACCTGTGGCCATCGGAGCTCGTCGACTACTTCGGTGATCCGGACACCGGCGGCAACGAGTGCCACATGGCGTTCCACTTCCCACTCATGCCACGGATCTTCATGGCCGTCCGCCAGGAGTCACGCACGCCGATATCGGAGATCATCAAAGAAACGCCAGCCATCCCGTTCGGCTGCCAGTGGGGCACGTTCCTGCGCAACCACGACGAGCTGACGCTGGAGATGGTCACCGGCGAGGAGCGCGACTACATGCACGAGCACTACGCCGAGGACCCACGCGGGCGGCTCAACGGCGGGATCCGTCGACGGCTGGCGCCGCTGCTCTCCAGCGACCGCGGGCAGATCAAGCTCTTCACCTCGCTGCTGCTGTCGCTGCCCGGCTCGCCGGTCCTCTACTACGGCGACGAGATCGGCATGGGCGACAACATCTGGCTCACCGACCGGGACGGGGTGCGCACCCCGATGCAGTGGTCGGTCGACCGCAACGGCGGCTTCTCCCGGTGCGACCCGAACAAGCTGTACCTGCCCGTCAACGCCGGCTGGGTCTACGGCTACCAGGCCGTCAACGTGGAGCGGCAGAGCGACCAGCCCGACTCCCTGCTGCAATGGACGCGGCAGATGCTGGCCGTGCGCAGGAAGTACCGCGCGCTGGCCCAGGGCACGTTCGAAGACCTGGGTGGGTCGAACCCATCGGTGCTCGCGTTCCTGCGCGAGCACGCCGACGACGAGGGCAACATCGAAACCGTGCTGTGCGTGCACAACCTGTCCCGGCATCCCCAGCCGGTGCAGTTGAGCCTTTCACGGCGGTTCCACAGTCACGCGCCGATCGAGCTCACCGGCGGGGCCGAGTTCCCCCAGATCGGCCTCCGCCCATACCTACTCACGCTGCCCGGATACGGCTCGTACTGGTTCTCCATCACCCCGACCCGCCCGACCGCCACGCCGTCGCCCCGGCGGTCCGCCGAGGATCTCGCCCAGGTCTGACCACGTGACCCCTGATGCACCGGGAGAAGTCCACGCCGACGACCGCCGCAGGGCCGCGATTCGTGTGCTCGGGTGGACGGCCGTCGGCTGGCTGATGCTGGTCGCCTGGTACGCCGTCGGACACCGAGTGTTCGGGGTCGTCGGTCCGTTCAACGCGGCCATCGTGGGGTTCTGGTGGCTCTGGGCGATCGTCATTCCGCTGGTGGGCGCCATCCGGCTGCTGCGACGCGGACGGCCCCGGCGACCGGGGCTCGCGCTGATGGTGGCGGCAACGGCGTCCGCGACAACCCTCGCGGTTATGGGCCCGCCGGGGTTCAGTCCCGAGAGCCATTTCTGGCTGCACCGTGGCCAGTTCGCCGAGGTGGCCGCGCAGTACGGGTCTGGGTCGGCGGGCGCGTTCGATCTGCCCTGGCCGCTGAATGCGTTGTCCTTCGACGGTCAGGTGCACCGACAATGCTCGTCGTCTATCGATCGGTGCCTGCTGTATCTGGCCGCGTGGCAGGACTGGCGCGCCGAGACCGGCGTCGGCTTCGCCCACATTAAGGGTGACGCGTCTGCCGTCGTCGTCGTCACCGCCTCCGGAGACCTCGGCCAACCGACCCGCGCGCTCGGCGATGGCTGGTGGTGGATCGAGTAGCGCTGGCTAGGCGGGGTGGGCGGCCGCGGCCTGGGCACTGGCCGGGCCGGGCAGCGGACCGAGCCGGTACGCGCGCAGGAACAGCAGCGCGAGGCCCACCACGACACCGGGCAGCACCGTGAAGCCGAGCAGCACACCGAGTTCAGCCGTCGCCGTCTGCGGTGCGGCCTCGCCGGTCGTGCTCGGGACGTAGCCGAAGAGGTCGATGGTCTGGCCGAAGATGTAGGGGCCGAGAGCGAGCCCGAACGTCTCTCCGGCCGTCCACAGCCCGGTGAAGACACCGGCCTGCCGCCTGCCGGTGCGGATCGTGTCGTAGGCGATGCAGTCCGGGAGCATCGCGAGGCCGAAGAGCTGCTGGCCGGCGTAGCCGCAGCCGATCAGGCCCACGACCGCGTACACCGCCCAGGCCGGCAGCACCGAGGCGCTGGCGAGCGCGAACGTGCCGCCCGTGATCATCAGCGAGGCCAGGACGTACCCCTTGAGCTTGCCGGCGCGCGCACCCACCCGGTTCCAGATCGGCATCACCAGGATGGCGGGACCAACCACGCAGACGAAGAGGAGCGTGACGGCGCCGTGGTCGTGCAGCACGTGGTCGGCGAAGTACTGCACGCCGGCGAGCATCGCGGCCACGCCGGCGGCCTGCGCCACGAAGCAGGCCACGAGGACGACGAAGGGCCGATTGCGTGACGCGACCCTCAGCTGGGCCCGCAGGGAGTGTTCGCTCTCGATGACGCTGCCCCTCGGGGCGTCGCGGGTGAGGAAGAAGACCAGCAGTGTGCCGACGACGATGAGCCCGGCCACGAACACGCCCATCGCCCGGTGCCCGGTGATGCTGCCCTCGAAGGTCCCGTCGAGGCCGCCGAAGGCGTTGCGCACCTCGGGAGCCAGCGCGCCCGAGACCAGGATCGCGATCGCGAGCACCGCGACCCGCCAGGTCATCATCCGGGTCCGCTCCCCGCCCTCGTCCTGCAGGCCGGCCGCCTCAGTCATGTCCGCCGGCATCGCCACGTAGGGCACCTGGAAGAAGGCGAACGCGGTGGCGGCAAGGACGAAGGCGGCGCATACCCACAGTGCGCCGGCCCCTCCGGTGAAGAACCCCGCGAAGATCGAGGCGAAGAGCACCGACAGGCTGAGTCCACCGAAGAGCAGGTACGGCCGGCGCGCCCCCCAACGACCGGTCGTACGGTCGGAGATCCGCCCGGCGATGGGGTTCACGAACACGTCCCACGCCTTGGGCAGCAGCACCAGCAGGCCGGCGAGCCCGGCACCGATCCCGAGCGTGTCGGTGAGGTAGGGCAGCAGCAGCAGGCCGGGCACGGTGCCGAACGAGCCGGTCACGAGGGATCCGGTCGCATAGCCCACCTGCACCCGCCGGGTGAGTAGGGGCGAGCCGACGGAGCCAGGGTGGGGCGGGGTCATGGAGGCGGATGCTATACGCCGCCCGATCACGTGTCTGCGGAGAACCGGCACGGCTCACCGTCTCGTCCTCAGTGGTAGGGGCTTCGCTCGGAGTCCCGGACTTCACACTGGGTATACTCGGAGGGTATAGTGCTCGTCATGCGAACCCGGTCGCGCTTCACCGCCCGTCTCACCATCACCGGTGCCCTCGTGTTCTTGTCGGCGGGCTGCACCGTCGTCGACGATGGCCGTGATGACCTCGGCGAGCCGGTGGTGGGGGTGCCCGGCTCGTCGACGGCAACGCCGGCGATCACCGGCGCACCGGAGCTCGAGACGCCGCCGATCGTGACCACGATCGCCACCGGCCTGCGGATCCCGTGGGGCCTGGCCTTCCTCCCCGACGGGACCGCGCTCGTGACGGAGCGGGGCAACCCCGGCACCGACCGCGGCGGCACGGCCCGGATCATGCGGGTGACACCCGAGGGCGAGGTGACCGAGATCCAATCACTGTCCGAAGTGGACCTGCGTCCCGGCGAGGGTGGGCTGCTCGGCATCGCGGTGTCCCCGACGTACGCCGACGACGGCTGGGTGTACGTCTACTACGGCGCCGCCGACGACAACCGCATCGCCCGGCTCCAACTCGGGCGGCTGGGTGGGGGAGGAGGGCCGGAACGGCACCTCGGCCAGTCGCCCGAGCCGATCGTGACCGGCATACCCGTCGTCGGAGGCGACGGCGAACCGCGGTATCACCTGGGCGGCCGGCTCGCCTTCGGCCCCGACGCCATGCTCTATGCCAGCACCGGAGAGACATACTTCGACAGTGAGATCGCTCAGGATGTCAGCTCACTCGGCGGAAAGATCCTGCGGATGACTCCGGAAGGACGGCCGGCGCCGGGCAACCCCTTCTCCGACTCACTGGTGTGGAGCTACGGTCACCGCCACGTGCAGGGACTCGCCTGGGACGCCACCGGCCGGATGTACGCCTCGGAGTTCGGCGCCGACACCTACGACGAACTCAACATCATCGAACCGGGCGAGAACTACGGCTGGCCGCTCGTCGAGGGCTTCAGCACCGATCCCGCGCTGACCAACCCGATCGCGACCTGGACCCCGACGTACAACTGCTCGCCCAGCGGCATCGCGATCCTCGACCAGTACGTCTACGTCGCGTGCCTGCGCGGCCAGGCTCTCTACCGGCTCGATCTCGACGGCCGCAACCCGCGGATCGTGCTCAGTGGGTACGGTCGCCTGCGCACGGTGGCGGTCGCGCCCGACGGGTCGCTGTGGGTCACCACGAGCAACCGGGACCAGCTCGGCAACGAGGTCGGGCCCAACGCCGATGACGACCGCATCCTGCGCGTCACCTTCGCCGACGCCCTCTGACAAGCAGAGATCGCGACAAGCCGGACGAACATGAAGTCTCGCTGGGCGAACGTACGGTCAGTCACGGTCATGCCCCTGCGGGAGGGTCGGGGAACCAGGCGTGGGCGGCCATGTCGACGTTGGACCCCCGGAACGCCACCCCCTCCTTCGTGAGCTGGCGGCGGGCCGTCTGCTCATGCGCCGGTGGGGTGCGGCCGTTGGCCGCGACCACGCGGTGCCAGGGTACGGACCCGCCGTACTGGGCCATGATGGTGCCCACGCGCCGGGCCGAGCCGCGCCCGAAGCGCGCGGCGAGGTACTCGGCGATGGCGCCGTAGGACATCACCCGTCCCGGTGGGATCCGGTCGACGACGTCGAGCACCGCCTCGACATACTCCTGTGGGTCGTACCCGCTGGCCACCATGGCTGAAGAATCCCATGCCTTCTCCCCGGGCCAACCGCCGGTGAGGAGTTCCACCCTCGCTCAGCCGCCCGTAACGAACTCCATGCCCGCCTCCCCCGCCCAACCGCCCGTAACGAACTCCA
>JBQGBY010000072.1:0-8140 GCA_052038195.1 Micromonosporaceae bacterium
AACTCGTCGCCCGGGCGATGGTCGCCCGCGCGCCCGTGACCTTCGCCGGCGTCCGGGTCGTTCCGGCGACGCCGGCAGAACGGAACTGGCTGGAGACTGGGGCGCCGGCCAGTACCGACCGTACGGCCGCGGGGACAGACCGTACGGCTGCGGGCACGGCCCGTAGGACCGCGGGCGCCAAGCATGGCAACGGCGACGGCGCGGCGGAGGCGCGGGCGAGCCTGGACGAGGTCCTGGCCACCTCGGTGGTGGCCGTAGTGACCGACCCGCGTGCGCGACCGGACTTCGCGCTACGAGCAGCCCGCGCGGGGGTGGCGCTCGTGGTCCCGCAGGGCGGGGTGGTCGCCGACCTCCTCGGTGGTGGTGCCCGCCCGGTGCCGCCGGGTGATGTCGTTGCGCTGCACGACGCGGTCCGTGCGCTCCTGGATGACGACGCCGCCCGGGCCGAGTTGGCCGCGGCGGCGCGGGCACAGGTCGCGGACTGGCCGGATGCGGCGGCGGTGGCCGCGGAGCTGGCCGGGCTGTACGAGAAGGTGAGCCGCCCCACAGCGGCGCCGTTGGCCGACACGCCCGGCGAACTCCAGTAGGACACCCCGCGGTCATCGCGTGTTAGCGTGAAATCCCGTGGGAAAGCCCATGTTGCTCGGCTGGCGACAGCCGGGGCCGCACAGTTGCCTGCTGATTCCGCTCCGCAGGCGTCGCTGGAACGACCTGCTGATTCCGCTCCGCAGGCGTCGCTGGAATTCCTAGCCAGGCCCGGGCGGCCGGCTCTGGCGGCGGCCCATGACTCACGGGAGCAGACGTGACCTCACGGACGACCAAGCACATCTTCGTCACGGGAGGCGTCGCCTCCTCGCTCGGCAAGGGTCTCACCGCCTCGAGCCTCGGCAACCTGCTCACGGCGCGCGGGCTGTACGTGGTGATGCAGAAGCTCGACCCGTACCTCAACGTCGACCCGGACACCATGAACCCGTTCCAGCACGGTGAGGTGTTCGTCACGGAGGACGGTGCAGTGACCGATCTGGATGTCGGACACTACGAGCGGTTCCTGGACCGGGACCTGTCCAGCCGGGCGAACGTGACGACGGGGCAGATCTACTCGACCGTGATCGCCAAGGAGCGGCGCGGTGAGTACCTGGGCGACACCGTGCAGGTGATCCCGCACGTCACCAACGAGATCAAGGCACGCATCCGCTCCATGGCGCAGCCCGACGACGACGGGCGCAGCCCCGACGTCGTGATCACCGAGGTGGGCGGCACGGTCGGCGACATCGAGTCGTTGCCGTTCCTCGAGGCGATCCGGCAGGTTCGCCACGAGGTTGGCCGCGAGAATGTCTTCTATCTGCATGTGTCGTTGGTGCCCTACCTGGCCCCCAGTGGCGAGCTGAAGACCAAGCCGACGCAGCACTCGGTCGCCGCGCTGCGCAACATCGGTATCCAGCCCGACGCCATCGTGTGCCGCTCCGACCGGGAGATCCCCGAGAAGCTCAAGCACAAGCTCTCGCTGTACTGCGACGTGGACCGCGAGGCGGTTGTCTCGGCCGCCGACGCCCCGTCCATCTACGACATCCCCAAGGTGCTGCACCGGGAGGGCCTGGACGCCTACGTGGTGCGCCGGCTCGGGCTCAGCTTCCGCGACGTGGACTGGTCGCGCTGGGACGACCTGCTCGACCGGGTGCACCATCCCAAGCAGACGGTCACGATCGCGATCGTCGGCAAGTACGTGGACCTACCCGACGCCTACCTGTCGGTGAGCGAGGCGGTGCGGGCGGCGGGGTTCGCTCACCGAGTGCGGGCAGACATCCGCTGGGTGCCGAGCGATGAGTGCCTCTCGATGTCGGGAGCGGAGCGGGTACTGTCCGGTGTGGACGGTGTCATCATCCCGGGCGGGTTCGGGGTGCGCGGCATCGAGGGGAAGATTGGCGCCGTCCGGTACGCCCGGGAGCGCGGCGTCCCTATCCTCGGGCTCTGCCTGGGCCTGCAGTGCATGACCATCGAGGTGGCCCGGCACCTGGCTGGGCTCGAGGGGGCCAACTCGCGGGAGTTCGACCCCGGCACGGTGCACCCGGTCATTGCCACCATGGCCGACCAGGAGGAGATCGTGGCCGGAAAGGGCGACATGGGCGGCACCATGCGGCTGGGCGCCTACGCGGCCGAGCTCGTGCCCGGGTCGATCGCGGCCGAGGTCTACGGTGCGACGGTGGTCAGCGAGCGGCACCGCCACCGGTACGAGGTGAACAACACCTACCGTGACGCCCTCACCGACGCGGGTCTGGTGATCAGCGGCACCTCTCCCGACGGTCGGTTGGTCGAGTTCATCGAGCTGGATCGCGAGACGCATCCGTACTTCGTGGGCACCCAGGCCCACCCCGAGCTCAAGAGCCGGCCCACCCGCCCGCACCCCCTTTTTGTGGGGTTCGTCGGCGCGGCGCTGGCCTACAACGATGCCGAACGGCTGCCGGTCGAGGTCACCGTGAGCACCTCCGGCGACGGCTCGCCGAGCCGGACCGGTGCCGGCTCCGCGCCCAACGGGGTGCACACGTCCGGCGAGCTTGCGAGCCGGCCAGCAGGCTCATCGGGCACCGGGGCCGTGGCGGCGGGTGCCCGGTGAGCAGTGAGCTCGTCGGCTCCGGAGGCACAGGCGCAGCGCCGTACACGATCACCGACACCACGGAACATTTCCAGGGGCCGTTCTTCAGCGTCCACAGCGACCGGGTGACGATGCCCGACGGCAGCGGCGCGGCCCGCGACTACATCCATCACGCGGGCGCGGTGGCCGTCGTCGCGGTCGACGAGCGCGACCGGGTCGTGCTGGTCCGGCAGTACCGCCACGCGGTCAAGCAGGTGCTGTGGGAGCTGCCCGCCGGCCTGCGCGACGTCGACGGCGAAGATCCCGCCCGCACCGCCTCGCGCGAGCTCGCCGAGGAGGCCGGCATCGTCGCCCGGCGCTGGGAGCCGCTGATCACGGTCTACACCTCGCCCGGGTACTCGGACGAGTCGATCGCGATCTACCTGGCCCGGGACCTCGCACCGGTGGGCGCGGACTTCGTCTTCGAGCGGGTCTTCGAGGAGTCGGAGATGACCACCCATGTGGTGCCGCTGGACGAGGCCGCGGCCATGGTGGACCGGGGCGAGATCGTCAACGGTGTCTGCGCCGTCGGCCTGCTCGCCGCGTGGCGTCGCCTCCGCATCTGAGCGGCGCGGAGACCGTACCGGTCACCGCGACGCTGTGGTGATCGGCGCTACCGGGCCCGGCCGGCGGTGGCCGACGACCGACAGCGCCAGCCCGGCGACGGCCCAGCCCGCGAGTACGAGCCAGGGGAAGGTCGCGTCGGCGGCCGGGAAGTACGACAGGTCGCGCAGCAGGGTGGCGCTGGCACCCGGCGGGAACCACTGGCCGACGGCGCCCCACGGCTCTGGGATGAACTGGGGCGGTAACGCCACGCCCGAGATCGGGTTGCCGATGAGCATGAACAGGACCGGGCCCAGGGCGATCCCGGGCCGGCCGAGGAGGGCGACAAAGCCCGTGATCGGAGCGGCGATCGCGACGACCGCGAGTGCGGTCGCGCCCGCGTTGCTCCACCAGTTGCCCTGCAGCGACCCGAACCAGCTCTGCATGACCGTGGTGAGCACGAGCCCGCCGACGACCGCGTACAGCCCCACCGCCAACACCCGGCGCAACGCCCCGACGACGGCCAGCGATATGCCGATGCCACCGATGATCCCACCGAGCAGCAACGGGAACATCGCGGCGTTGAACCCCGTGCCGCGAGGGTCCTCTGTGGACAGTGGCACGACGTCGGTAACGGTCACCGTCGGCGCGGGCGCGCCGGCTGGCGCCTGGGCCTGCAGGCCGCGCTGCAACTGCGTGGCGACGCCGCCCAGCAGCTGGGTCACCAGGGCACTCGACGCCGACGCCGTGAGCACCTCGGGCTGTGGACCGAGCACGACCGCCCCGTAGACCTCGCGCCGCTCGATCGCGTCCACGGCGGCGTCCCGATCGTCGACGGGGACGAACTCGATGGCTCCGGGCTGGGCCTGCGCGAGCGTGGCCTGCACGGACGCCACCGCGGGCGCCGGCCCGGTGATCGCGATGGGCAGGTCCCGCGGCTCCGCGGTCACGGCCGGCCATGAGAAGGCGAGCACCACGATCGACAGGACAGCGGCGAGCGCGACGGCGACGCCGACGATGCGCGCGAGCGGTGTGTGGTCCGCGGGGTGGGCGTCAGGGTGCGACATGGGGGCTCCCGAGCTCAGTTGGAAAACGAATGCTCGTTCTTTATTGAAAGAGCATGCTCCGCGTCCGTATGCTCTGTCAATGCCGGGCGCCCCGACCATGATCGGAGAATTTGCGAGCTGATTCCGCTCCGCAGGCGCCGCCGGACCTCCGGCGGTCGGAATCGGCGGGCATCTCCGGCGGAGCGGAGTCGGCTGGCATCTCCGGCGACGCGGGTGTCCGCGGCGGGGAACGAGCGGGGCGGAGGGTGGCATGCCGAAAGTGAGCGACGCGCACCGGGAGGCACGTCGCGAGGAGATCATCGCCGCCGCACTGCGGGCCTTCGCCGAGAAGGGCTTCGCCCGCACGTCGATGGCCGACATCATCGCGGTCTCGGGCCTGTCGGTCGGCGCGATCTACGGCCACTTCGGGGGCAAGCGGGAACTGCTGGCCGCCGTCGTGGACGCGGTGCTCAGTCGTCGCAACGACGAGCTCGGCGCCGCCATCGCCCAGGGCTCACCGCCGAGCCCCGGTGACGCGATCGCGATGCTGTTGCGCGGCATGATCCGCGACGGCATCCAGCCGCGCATGCTCGTCCAGATCTGGTCCGAGGCCACGACCGACCAGGAGATCCGCGCGATCGCCAATGAGGCGCTCGGCATCATCAGCGGCTCCATGGACCGGGCGCTGCGCGCCTGGTTCGCCGCCTACCCCGAGCAGGCACCGGACGACGTTGACTCGGCCGTCCGGCGCCTGATGCCGGTGATGCTCGGGTTCGGGCAGGGGTTCATCCTGCAGCGCAGCCTCTTCGATGGCTTCGACGACGACGCCTACCTCGAGACCGTCCGCGAGCTGCTGCCCCACTGAGGCGGCCAGCCCGCGCGAGTCGCGGGAGCTGTGCGGGCTGGCCGTGCCGGTGTCATCGCAGGAGGCGACCCTGTCCGTCGACCGGCCGACCGGTCAGCATGAGGATGCCGTCGATGATGAACCAGATCCATGCCGCGAAGAAGATCAGGAACGGGAAGATGAGCAAGAACCCGCAGATCAGCGAGGCATAGGCGACCACCGTGGTCACGACCTGGGCGATGCCCATGTTCGTGTTCCCGGCGTAGAGCCGGCCCACGCCGCCGACCGCGAGGAACAACCCCAGCAGCAGTTGGAGCAGGCCCGCCGTCATCTTGCTCTTTTCGGAGTACGGCTGCCCGGTCATCGGGTCGAAGGCGGGGTAGGCCGGCGCCGGTGGGTAGCCCGGGGCCATCTGGTAAGGCTGGGCCGGGTAGCCCGGCGCGGGCGGGTACGGGACCGTCGGGTACGGGGCGGCAGGTGGGTAGCCGGGCGGCGGTGGGTAGTAAGCCGCTGGCGGAGGTGGGGCCGGCGCCGGGTAGGCCGTGATCGGGGCAGCGCTGACGGGCGTGCCGGGGGCGGGGATTGGCGGGGGGGCCGGCGGGGCCAAGGGTGCCGCGACCGGCGAACTGGGCACCGGCATCGGGGTCGGCGGCGTCGCCATCGTCGTGGTGGGCGGCTCGTACGAGACCGGAGCCGCCGGGGGCGCCGGCTCGTAGGCGGCCACGGAGGGCGAGACCAGTGGGCCCGCCGAGGCCGGCGGCCCGAACGACAACGGCGCAGGCGGCTCCCAAGCCGGGGGCGCGGGTGGCTCCCATGCCGGGGGCGCGGGCGGCTCGTACCCGGCTGGGGCGAGGGGCTCGGGCGCGGGCGGTGCCGGCGGCGAGAGCGGCTGGTAGACCGGCGGCGCGGGCGGCTCGTACACCGGGGCTCCGTACGCCGGAGTCTCGTACACCGGGGCTCCGTACGCCGGAGTCTCGTACGCCGGAGTCTCGTACGTCGGAACTTCGGGCGTCGGGGCCGCCGGTGTGGGTGGTGCCGGTGGCGGCACGGGCTTGGACCAGATGACCGTCTCGAAGTCGGCCGGCGGGGCCTCGGGAGTCGGCGGGGGCTCCGGAGTCGGCGGGGCCTCCGGCGTCGGCGGGGTCTGTGACGTCGGCGGGGTCTGCGGCGTCGGCGGTGGAGCGAACGGTGCGAACGGCGGCGGCTCGTAGGGCGCGGTGTCGTCGCGAGGGTTCTCCGGGGTAGTCACGGCGAGAGCCTACGCGGGCCCGCCCGCCGAACGGGTCCCTGACCGGACGCGCCGGAAGACCAGACGGTTTCGGGCCATGGGTCACGGATGACCTGTGCCCGCCGGTCATAGACTCCGCAGGAAGTTCGGAGGAAGGGGCAGAACCAATGAGGGTTGGCATCCCGCGCGAAGTCAAGAACAACGAGTACCGGGTGGCGATCACCCCGGCGGGCGTGAACGAGCTCGTCCGCAACGGGCACGAGGTCTCCGTCGAGGCCGGGGCCGGCATCGGGTCGTCGATCACCGACGACGAGTACACGGCGGCGGGGGCCCGGATCCTCGGCAGCGCGGATGAGGTCTGGACGACCGGTGACCTGATCCTCAAGGTGAAGGAGCCCATCGCGGAGGAGTACCCGCGGCTGCGCCGCGACCAGGTGCTCTTCACGTACCTCCACCTCGCCGCGTCCAGGGAGTGCACCGAGGCACTGCTGGCGGCCGGCACCACCGGCGTCGCCTACGAGACGGTGGAGCAGTCCGACGGCGGCCTGCCGCTGCTCGCCCCCATGTCGGAGGTGGCCGGCCGGCTCGCGCCGATGGTCGGCTCGTACCACCTCATGCGGGCCGGTGGCGGCCGTGGCGTCCTGCTCGGCGGCGTGCCCGGTGTGTACGCGGCGAAGGTCGTCGTCATCGGCGCCGGGGTGGCGGGCATGAACGCCGCCGCGATCGCGCTGGGTATGCAGGCCGAGGTCCTGCTGCTGGACAAGAACATCGCGCGCCTGCGCGCGGCCGACGCCGACTACCGCGGCCACCTCCAGACCGTGGCCTCCAACGCGTACGAGATCGAGAAGGCCGTCCTGGACGCGGACCTGGTCATCGGCGCGGTGCTCGTACCGGGGGCGAAGGCGCCCAAGCTCATCAGCAACGAGCTGGTGTCCCGGATGCGCAGCGGCAGCGTGCTCGTCGACATCTCCATCGACCAGGGAGGATGCTTCGAGGACTCCCGCCCGACCACGCACGCCGCCCCGGTCTACCGGGTGCACGACAGCGTCTTCTACTGCGTGGCCAACATGCCGGGCGCGGTGCCGCACACCTCGACGTACGCGCTGACCAACGTGACACTGCCGTACGCGGTCGAGCTGGCCAACCTCGGCTGGCGCGAGGCGATGCGCAAGGACCGCGCGCTCGCGCTCGGACTCAACACCCACGACGGCGAGGTCACCTACGGCCCTGTCGCCCAGGCCCACGGCCTGACATCTGTCAAGCTGGAGGACGTGATCGCCTGAGCGCCCGATGTCGGGCGATCATGCCGGCGCCGCTGCTGAGCTGGCGTCGGCCGCACCCTCCTAGCCATCAGGTGTCAGTTCGGTGCCCTTGCCTACACCAGCCACGCCGCCGGCCTCCGCCACCATCGAGGCGTATCTCGACCACCTCGCCGTGGAGCGGGGGCTGGCGGCGAACACCATCGTGTCGTACCGGCGGGACCTGACCCGGTACGCGCGGTTCCTCGACACTACGGGCGCCGGCCTTGGCGAGATCGACGAGCGGCATGTCTCCGCCTACCTCCGGAGCCTGCGCGAACCCGCGGCCGAGGAGGTGCCGCTGTCGGCGGCCTCGGCGGCGCGGGCGATGTCCGCGGTGCGTGGGCTGCACCGGTTCGCCGCCCGGGAGGGCCTCGCCGCCCAGGACCCGACCCAGGAGGTGCCGCCGCCGGCGCTGCCCCGCCGGTTGCCGCATGCGCTCGGGGTGGACGAGGTGCGCCGCCTGCTCGATGCCGCGCGCATGCAGTCACCTGTGACCCCCGGCTCCGCCGGCGCGGTCGACGATCCGTTGCGCCTGCGCGACGTCGCTCT
>JBQGBY010000073.1:0-1799 GCA_052038195.1 Micromonosporaceae bacterium
TGATCCTGCCCTCGAACAGCAGGATCATCACCTCGCCGCCGAAGCGCTCCTGGTAGCGGACGTTGTCGCGGTACACGTCGCTCGCGGGATCGACCATGGTGTCCTGGCTCGACGAGAACTCGAGTCGAGCCAGGCCCGGGAGCAGCGCGGCGGTCACCCCCGCGAGCCCGAGCGCCACATGACCGGGGTGTCGGCGGAACCATCCGGTGGCCGTCAGCCACACACGCGCTTTGTGCGGCACCTCCTGCATGACCGAGTGCCTCCTAGCAGGTGCCACGCTGACACCGTCGGACCCGCCGCAACAGAGGCCTTCGGCCCTTGCGGGTCCGCCCACTTGGCGCGATGCATGAACCGACCATGAACGTCATCAGCACCGCTGCAAGTCGCACCCTCCCGACGTCGCTCGAACCGCTCGGGCAACGGATGGCAGCCGCGCACGAGCGGTGGTCCTCAGCACGCGACCCGGAGTTCATCCGCAGCCAGATGCCTCGGGTCGAGCGCCTGCTCCGGTACTTCGCACCCGAGGTCCGCCACGCCGAAAGGGTCCCCGCGACCGGGCCGGCGCTCGTGGTCGGGAACCACTCCGGCTACGTGTACTTTCCCGACGTCTGGGCCACTGCCCTCGCGCTCGTCCGGCGCCGCGGGCTGGATGCGCCGACGTTCGGGCTCGCCTACGACCTGCTCTTCGCCGTGCCGGGCGTGGAGTCGTTCCTGCGACGCCTCGGCGCCCTGCCCGCCGGTGGGCGGGCCGCCGAGGCGGCGCACCGCGCCGACGGCGCCGTCCTCGTCTACCCGGGAGGGGACTGGGAGGCCTGCCGGCCGTGGACCGAGCGCAACCGGGTCGACTTCCACGGGCGCACGGGGTTCGTTCGGCTGGCGTTGCGGACCGGCGTCCCGGTCGTTCCCGTCGTGGCCTACGGGTCGCATCACAGCGTCGTCGTGCTGTCCCGCGGCGATCGCGTCGCCCGCGCCCTCGGGCTCGACCGGGTGAGGATCAATGTCATGCCGTGGCTCGTGGGCGTCCCGTTCGGCGTCGCGCCGGTGCTCCCGCCGGCGCCCCTGCCCGCCAAGGTGACCATCGAGTTCCTCCGCCCGCTCGACTGGTCCGACGCCGGCGCCGAGGGCGCCGCGGATCCGGCCCTGGTCCAGGCCCGCTACGACCAGGTCATCGGGCTGCTGCAGGCTGGCCTCGACCGCCTGCGGGACGAACGTCCCCACCCGATCCTGAGCCGCCTGGGTGTCGATCGTTGACGCCGTCGGACCATGAGCGGCGAAACGACATGGCCTCGCTCAGGCTCGCGGCGGCGAGTTCCTCGGCGACCACGCGCGGCAGCTCGGACTGCGCCCGGGACCGCTCGATGACTGCCGCGGTGTTGTCGCGGATCGTCTGGGCGATCAGGTCGAACGCGCGTGCCCGGCTCTCGCCCGCGTACTCCACGCTGGCGCAGATGACGCCACCGGCGTTGACCACCCAATCAGGCAGGCACAGCACGCCGCGGTCGTGCAGGGTCGCCTCCGCCTCGGTGGTGACCGGGATGTTCGCGCCCTCGAGAACCACCTTCGCCTTCACAGTGTGGGCGTTGGCCCCGGAGATGAGGTCCGGCCTGGCGGCCGGTACGAGGATGTCGCAATCGGTGCCGATGACCGAGTCGCGCTCGAGCGGCACGCCCGCGGCGAAGTCGCAGAGCTGGCCCCCGGCCCGCATCCAGGCGATGAGCTCGTCGACGGGAAGCCCGGTCGGGTCACCCGTCGCCCCCCGGCGGTCGCTCACCGCCACGATGCAGGCTCCCCGCTCGGCC
>JBQGBY010000074.1:0-14585 GCA_052038195.1 Micromonosporaceae bacterium
AAGGATTCGGCCTCCGAGCCGCCAGGCGGCCCTACGGCCCAATCCAAGGCGCCGGGTGCGTTGGGTTCAACCACGCCGCCCCCGGGCCCTATCCCCACCCGGGCCGCCCACCCCGCTCACCCACCGTGACCGCACAACCAAGCCGTTTCCGAGCCACCCGACTCCCCCATCCGGCACACATGTCGCCGATCCGGACCACCCCGAAGCGGTGTCAGGAGGGCACCCCACACCCTCAGCGCGCACCCACTGGCGCGAGGGCACGGGTTGTAAAGAGTCCTTTAGAAAGCTATGTTTAGACACCGTGGTGGAGAGCGTCGAGCTGACTGACCCGAGAGCCTTGCGCGCGTACGCGCATACGGTCCGCATGGCGCTGCTCGGCCTGCTGCGCCGGGAGGGGCCGAAGACCGCAACCGAGGCCGCTGCCGCGACCGGTGAGAGCGTCGCGAGCTGCTCGTACCATTTGCGGCAGCTCGCCAAGTACGGCCTCGTGGCCGAGGCGGGCGGGGGGCGGGGGCGGGCCAAGCCGTGGCGGGCCACAGCGCCCTACACCACGTGGCGCTCCGACTCGGAGGATCCCGAGATGACGGTGGCCGCCACCACTCTCGAGCGGGCGATCCTGGATCGCTACCACCACGACGCCGCCGCCTGGCTGGACCGCCGGCCGTCCGAGAGCGCCCCGTGGCGCCGGGCGGGCCAGTCCAGCGACTATCTCGTGTACGTCACCGCCGAGGAGGCCCGCCACCTGACCGAGCGACTGGACGCGATCGTCGAGGAGCTCGCCCCCCGGACCGACGACCCCGGGTCGCGTCCCGAGGGGAGCCGTCCGGTGCGGCTGATCCACCTGATCTTTCCGCAGGCGGCTCCGGAGGACGCTGTGGACGGACGCCCATGACGACCACGGTCGAGAAGCCGGCGCCGGCCTGGACACTGCTGCGGGAGCGGATGTTCCGCCGGTACTTCAGCGCCGCCGCGATCTCCTTCGTCGGCGACCAGGTGTCCCTGCTCGCGCTGCCGCTGCTTGCCGTGCTCCTGCTCGACGCCACACCGGCCCAGATGGGCTACCTCACCGCGGCCGGACTCGTGCCGAACCTGCTCCTGTCGTTCCTGGCCGGAGTCTGGGTCGACCGCCGCCGCCGCCGGCGGTACGTGATGGTCGTTACCGACGTCGTGCGGGGGTTGCTCGTGGCCACGATCCCCGTCGCGTACGCCCTCGGTGCACTCGGGATGGCCCAGCTCTACGTGGTGGCCTTCCTCGTCGGGACCTGCGCAGTCTTCTTCGAGGTCGCCAACGCCACCCTGTTCGTGTCGATCGTGCGCCCCGAGCAGTACGTGCCGGCCAACTCGATGGTCAACGGGGCCCGGGCAATGTCCTTTGTGGCCGGCCCGAGCATCGGCGGCATCATCGTGCAGCTGCTCAGCGCGCCGGTGGCGCTGCTGCTGGACGCCGCCTCGTACCTCGCGTCGGCGGTCCTGCTCGGCCGGATCCGGGCCGACGAACCGGTGCCGGACCGCTCGGAGCGGGGGCAGATGTCGGCCGGCTTCCGGTTCCTGCGCGGCTCGCGGGCGGTGGGCACGATCCTGCTGTCGGCGGCGACCGTGAACATATTCAACTACATGTTCTCGGCGCTGTTCGTCCTCTACGTCACGGTCCACCTGGGAGTCTCGCCTGGTGTGCTCGGCTTGGTTCTCGGGGCGGCCTCGGTCGGGGCGCTGCTCGGCTCGGTCGTGACCGGACGGTTGTCGCGGGCGGTGGGCGTCGGACCGGCCTACGCGATCGGACTGGTGGCGTTCCCCCTGCCGCTGGTGCTCGTCCCGCTCGCCGACGGCCCCCGGCCGCTCGTGCTGGGCATGCTGTTCGCGGCGGAGGCACTGGCCGGGCTCGGGGTGATGATCCTCGACATCACGGCCATGTCGCTCACGGCGTCCCTGATCCCGCACCGGATGCGGGCGCGGGTGTCCGGCATGTTCCGGACAGTCAACTACGGCGTACGGCCGGTGGGTGCGCTGCTCGGCGGGGCCCTGGGCACGGCGGTCGGTGTGCACACGACGCTGTGGATCGCCACCGTGGGCGCCCTGCTCGGCGTCGCGTGGCTGGTCGGCTCGCCCGTCATTCGGATGCGAACCCTTCCTGACCCGCCCGACTAGCGCGACGGGGCGGCCACTCGAGGATCTCCGGCACGCCCGGGATCGCCACCGGCGCCGGTGCCTTCCGCGCCGCCGGTGCGGCCGACGGGGGTGGCGTCGGCTGGGAAGCCGGCGCAGTGTCCGGTGTGGACAGTGCGTGGGGCAGTAGCACGAGCACGGCGACCGCCGACCCGGTGGCGAGACCGGCCCCGACCGCCGGCAGCGCCGCACCGACGGGCGGCACCCAGCCCAGCAGGGTCACGACGTGCCGGATAAGCGCGGCGATGCGATCGGCACCGAGGAACGTCCATACCGCCACGACCACGGCCAGCACGAACGTACCCGGCACCGCCCATCCCGGTCGCGGACCGAGGCCGGCCACCCCGGCACCGGCGGCCACGACGCCGCCGAGCACCACGGCCGACGCGAGCCACACGGCGGTCGGTCCGGACGCTCGCGCGGCGGTGCCGATGGCGACCACGGAGGCGGCGCCGACTGCGCCGACCGTCAGCGCGGCGACCAGGCGCCCGGATGAGATTCCCGGCATACCGTCCACAGAGGATGCTGACGCGTCACCGACGAACTACCTGCCCTCCTCCCCCACCCAGCCACCCGTGCCGAACTGGCGGCTGACTCCGCTCCGCCGGCGTCGCTGGAACTGGGCCGAAGCCAGCGCCAGCGCGTTGGCGACACAGGCCGCGACCAGCAGGACCGCAAGCCCAGCGACCGCCGGCAGCGTCCAGGCGGCGAGGTAGCGACCCATCCATGGCTCCACCCCGGCGAGCAGGGCCACGGCGACGCCAGCGGCGGCTCCACTGTAGACATAACCCCAGGCCGGGGTGGCCGACCCGGGATCACGGCGGCGGACCGCGACGGCGACCGCACCGGCCAGGACGGCGGCCGCGACGGCGACGGCCACCCACGGCGCCATGCCCGTCGTGAGCAGCACCATGTCCGCCGCCACCCATCCCCCGACAACCGCCACCACGCCGAACCCGGGCCGTCCGCCCAGCAGCCGCAGCCCACCCACCGCGGCGACCATGCCCGCCCACCGGGCATCGAGCGCGAGCACGGCCAACGCCGCGAGCTGGTCGGCGTCCGCGGGCGGCACTCCGCCGCCGGGGGCGGTCGACCCCGCTCCGAGCCGGGGCTGCACGAGCGCCACCACCGCCAGCCACGCGAGAATGCCGAGCCCCGTGAGCAGGGTGCCGGCCCAGCGCCGCCAGTCCCCCGCCCCGGCCCCGAGCGAACCGCCGCCGGCGCCGTCGACGGCGGCCGCTGTGGCCTGCTGTTCCGATCGGTCGGCACGGGCGGGTTCCGGCTCGATCAGCCTCTCCCGCCACAGCAGCCGGGCCGCGACCAGGACGACCAGGCCGAGCAGCACTCCGGTGACGAGTGTCGATGTCACAACCATCCACGCCATCGGCGCCGGATCGCCGAGCGATGCCTCGAGGCGGCGCAGCGCCGCGGACGCCGCGTTCCCCGCGAACGGCGCGACGACGAGTGGGCCGACCGCCAGCAACCCGGCGAAGGTCCGCGCGCCCCGTCCGTCCGGTGCCAGCACGCCGGTCAATGCCACGAGCGTGCCCAGGATCAGCGGCGTGACGAGGAGAGAGTGCAGCGCGTCCACGGCGAAGTCCGGCACGAAATCGTCGGCCGCCGCGAACCGAAGGACGACGGCCCCGGTGTGCAGGGCCAGCACGGCGAACACGACGTTGGCCCGGGTGGACCGCGCGACCGGGGACGGCCGCGGCCCGGCCTCGGCGGCCAGCAGGGTGGCGAGCACGAGCATCGCGGTGGCGAGGGCGAGCGCGAGCCAGACCTGGTCGAACACATCCTGGCTGGCCGATACGATGACATCCGGCCGGATCCCGACCAGCGTGCCGGCGTAGACCAACCGGGGCCAGGCCGGCGCGCCGGCCCGACTGTCCCGGGTGGACGCCGGTACCACCAGGAGCAGCCCACCGACCACGAGCGCCACCCCGGTCACGATCGCTACGACGGTACGGGGGTCCAGGAACGCGTCGGCGACGAGCCAGACCACCCCCAGGAGGAGCCAGACGAGAGTCAGCCGGCGACGGAAGGCGAGCAGGAGACCGCCCACGGCGAGCGCGATAGCCGCCCACCGCCCGGCGAGGCCGGTCGAGATCTGGTCCGGTCCCGGGATCATGTGGGCCATCCGCCAGAGCACCAGCCCGGCCAGCGCGAAGAACCCGCCGGTCGTCGCCCGCCAGACCGCCGTCATCGGCGCGCCAGGTACCCCGCGAGCACCGGACCCGCCGAGCCTTGCGGCCGTGACCGGCCGCAATGGCTGCGATGTATGTCCATGCGGAGGAGTCTGCCAGAACGGCGGATCCCGGTCAGCCGTGGTCGTGGAACGGAACCGGCGAGCCCGGTCAGCCGTGGTCGTGCAACGGAGCCGGCGTGCGCTGGCCCGGCTCGACGACGACGAACTGCGCCATCATCCCCTGGTCCTCGTGGTAGAGCACGTGACAGTGGTACATGTATGGAGTCGCCGGGTCGGCGTACCGCGGGAAGCGCACCGCCAGCTCCAGCTCCCGGTTCATCGGCACGAAGACGGTGTCCTTCCAGGCGGCCGGGACAGGCGGTGGCTCCCCGTTGACGGAGAGGATCTGGAACGACACGCCGTGGATGTGCAGGTTGTGGGGCTTGCCGTCGTCGTTGCGCACGCGCCACACCTCGGTCGCGCCGGGCGCTACCGTGAGATCGATGCGAGACATGTCCATACCACGGTTGTTGATGCCCTGGTCGGTGAGCCGGACCAGCCGGCGCTCCGCCGCCGGGTCGGGGCGCAGCCGCGGCACGTCGACCAGATGGTCGGGCACCGGTGGGCTCGGCCGCAGCGACGTCGCCGCCCGCAGCTCGAGCACGTCGAAGGCGTCCGCCCCGCCGTAGAACCGGTCCAGCGGAGTGCCGAGCTCCGGCGGGTTGCTGCGCAGCACCGCCCGCTCGCCCGACCGTACGCTCACCACGACCTCCGCCCGCTCGGCCGGCGACAGCGTGACGTGGTCGGTGGTCAACGGTGCCGGAAGCAGCCCGCCATCCGTGCCGACCAGCTCGAACGTACGGCCGTCGCCGAAGGCGAAGTCGTACACGCGCGCGTTACTGGCGTTGAGCAGCCGCAGCCGGACCCGCTCCGTCGTGACGTCGGCGTACGGCGCCAGCGTGCCGTTGACGACGATCGTGTCGCCGAGGATCCCCATGCCCAGCAGCGTGTTGTCGAGGTCGAGCTCGGCGCCGTCGAACCGCTTGTCCTGCACCACCACCGGGATGTCGTCCACGCCGTACTCGTGCGGCAGCGCGGGTACGTCCGTGGTCGGGTCGTCGACGAGGAAGAGCCCGGCCAGGCCCCGGTACACGTGCTCCGCCGTCGCCCCATGTGGATGCGGGTGGTACCAGAGCGTCGCGGCCGGCTGGTCGATCGTCCAGTGTGGACTCCACCGGGCCCCGGGCGAGATCGGCTGGTGCGGACCGCCGTCCATGGCCGCCGGCAGGTGCATGCCGTGCCAGTGCACGCTCGTCTCCTCGGCCAATCCATTGTGGACGTTGATCACGACCTGTTCGCCGCGCGTGGCCCGCAGCGTCGGACCGAGGTAGGTGCCGTCGTAGCCCCAGGTGCGCACCGGGCCGTCACCGAAGTCGTGTTCGCCGACGGACGCGGTCAGCTCGAAGACCCGTCGGCCCTGCTCGTCGACGGTCGACGGGGCGAGCGGCGGGATCGCCAGCCGGTTGACGAACTCCACCTCGCCGCGGGTATCGACCGCGGTCGACCGCAGCAGCACGACCAGACCCACTCCGCCCGCGCAGCAGACGGCGGCGGCCACGGCCACGACGATCAGGAGCGTACGGCGCATCGCGACACCTCCCTGGGGAATCCAGCGACGCCCGCGAGGGGAATGGCTGGCATCTACGCGTCGCTTGCGGAGCGGGTCACACAAGCGCTTCCACCAGGCGAGACTGCCTCGACTCGGGAGCGGAGTCGATGGCCGACGGCCACAACCGGGGTCATCTCGGGGATACCCTGACCGGGTCCGGCGACGCCGGCTACCCCCGTCGGGGGAAGGCGTGTCCTCCTACGGGAGTCGGCCGCGCCCGGCGATCAGCCCATACCACCGGCGGGCCCGGGCATCACGAGCGTCGGCGACAGATCCGTCGCGCCGCCGGCCGGCGGTGGTGCGGGCAGCGGAGCCGAATCGTCCGGTGTGGACAGTGCCCGCGGCAGCAGCGCGAGCATGGCGAAGGTCGTTCCGGCCATGATGCCCGCCACGACGATGATCCGGCCGTCGCCGACGGCGGTCGCGCCGACGAACCGGCGCAGCAGGGTCTGCGCGAGCGCGCTGGTCTGCACCGAGCTGACGAGCACCCCGACCGTGCCGAGCACGGACGCCACAGCGACCACGCCGAAAGCGCACCAGCCGAGCAGCGAGCGGCCCAGCCCTCCGGCCAGCAGCGCGCAGGCGAGGACCGGGACCGCCATCACGAAGGGCAGAGCGACGTCGACGACCCAGTCCACGGCCGGTGCCGGGCTCGCGCTCACTGCCCACAGGTCAACCGCGACGACAAGGGCACCGCCTCCCGCGACCACGGCCAGCGCCACGAGCGCCCGACCCCAGCCGATCCGTGGTACCACCGCCAGGGCGTTGAGCACGCCGGCCAGCACCAACAGGACCGACAGCGCCACGGCCGCCGGCACCACCCAGGCGGGCAACTGGTCCGGCATCCAGGGCGCGGCCCCGGAGAGCAGCAGGGTGGCGACCAGGACCGACACTCCACTGTAGACAACCGGCCACGCGCGGGCGGGGGGCGGCCCGGCCAGAACACCCCGAGGGCGGGCGAGGACGAGCAGCCCGACCGCCACGGCCGCCCCCGCCCCGGCGGCCACCGGCCACCCGCCGTCCAGGTTCAGCGCGTCCAGGACGAGATCCCCCACGATCCACCCGGCTACGCCCAACGCGACGGCGACCTGGCGACCGTACGCCCGCGCCAGCAGCACCAGCCCGCCCACCGCGAGCACCATCGACGCCCACCGCAGGTCGCGGCCCAGGAGCGCCAGGTCGGCGCCCTCGTCGAACGACGGAGTGGGGTCGGCATCATCCGCGAGTAGGTCGCGGATCAGCGGCTCCACGACACCAGCGGCGACGGCCCACGCGACGATGCCGAGCAACGCCAGCGGATAGCCCACCTTGCTGCGCCAGCCCGCGCGAGCCGACCCGTAGACCGACGTCACCGTCGGCTCCGGACGCTGCCGGGCGAACCGCCCGACCACCACCGCCACCGCTGCGGCGACCAGGCCGGTCGTCACCGCGCCGACGGCGATGGCGTACGGCCCGGGCGGGAAGCGCCAGAAGCCTTCCCCCACCCTCATCTCCAGCACGACCGGGTGGACGACCGCCAGCGCCCCACCGAGGAGCCCGGTGAACCCGAGCAGGCCGCGGGGCGCGACACTCGCGAGCGCCACCACCACGACGGTCGCCACGGGCGCGAAGAGCACCCCGAACGCCTGCCGCGCATAGTCCACGTCGTAGCTGAGGAAGTCGAGGCTCCCGGTCCCCACCCACACCCCGGCGGCCAGCCCCACCGCCGCGAGGACCACCGGCAGTAGCCATCGACCGACCGGTCGGACCGCCGCGGCGGCGAGCAACGCCGCGATCAGCAGCACCGCCGGCAGCGCGCCCAGGGTCACCGTGGCCGCGGTCGGAAGGTCGGACCCGGCGAGGTTGACCGTGTAGGCCAGTACCGGGGCGAAGGCCGCCGCGAATGCCGCGAAGCTCAGCAGCGACCAGGCCGGGGCCATGGGTCCGATCGCTCGGCGCATCACGAGCACGACCGCCACGGCGAGGACCGCGGCGGTGAGCAGCGCGCCGACCACCACGGCGACGGCGCTGCCGGCCCCGGACAGGTCCAGCGCCAGGTCCGCGGCGAGCCAGGACGCCCCGATGGCCGGCGCGAGCCAGATTCCGGGCCGCGTGCCCCGGGCCATGAGCAGCAGACCGCCGGTCGTCAGAAGGATCGCCGACCATCGATAGTGCGCACCGAGCCGGGTCAGCTCGAACGAGACCGACCGGTCCGGTGGCTCGTCGACCAGTGGCTCGACGAGCCGGACGAGCACCACCCACGCGGCCGCGCCGGCGACCGCGAACAGCGCGCCGAACGTCAGGCGCCCCCGCATCGACATGCCCACCATCATCGTGGGGCTGTCAATGCCTGGCGCCGCCCGGAGCGGCGCGGGCGGCGGCCTGTCGGCTACCGGTCAGTCGACCGCCTCGCGGGTGGTCTCCAGGGTGCCGTCGCCATCGACATCGATGGACACCACATCGAGGAACCCATCGCCGTCGTCGTCATGGCCGACGAAGTCGATCATGCGGTTGCCGTCCCGGTCAAGGGCGATCATGTCGGCCCGGCCGTCGCCGTCACTGTCCAACGTGTACTTGTCGGCCAGACCGTCCCCGTCGCTGTCGTACGCGATCAGGTCGACACGTCCGTCGCCGTCGCGGTCGACGGCCTCCACGACCTCGTGGATCTGTTCGGTCGTCAGTGCCTCGTCGCGGCTCATACCCATGCCGCCCAGGTTGTACGGGCTCGCCGGTCCAGTCATGCCAGGTCCTCTCCTCGTCGTACGCCCGACACATCGAGCAACAGGCTACCGACGGCGCGCCACCTACCGCGAAGGAACTCCATGCCCACCCAGCCGCCCGCGATGAGGTTCCTGCATCTAGCCCACCCAGCCGCCCGTGACGAATTTCCATGCCCTCCTACCCCACCCAGCCACCCGTGACGAATTTCCATGCCCTCCTCCCCCACCCAGCCACCCGTGACGACCTTGCCGGGGTTCATGAGGTTACCCGGGTCGATCGCCGACTTGATCGCCTGATGGACACGCATGCCCACCGGTCCAATCTCCCGCTCCAGCCAGTCCCGCTTGAGCACGCCCACGCCGTGCTCGCCGGTGCAGGTCCCGCCCAGCGACAGCGTCAGCGCCATGATGTCGTCGAAGGCGGCGCGCACGGCTTCGCTGAGCGCCGGGTCCGTCCGGTCCATGAGGATCTTCGGGTGCAGGTTGCCGTCGCCCGCATGGCCGACGACGCCGATGATCACGCCCCGCTGGGCGGCCACGCGCTCGATTCCTTCGCAGAACTCGGCCAGCGCCGACCGGGGAACAGCCGCGTCCTCGATGATGACCTCGCCGGATGGACCGTACGTCGTCTCGGCGAGCCTCGTCATCGCCGGATGGGACAGCCGGCGCGCCCCCTGAAGTGCCTCGGCTTCGTCCACATCGGACGCCACATAGACCTCGGTGGCCCCGGCCGTACGGCAGAGCTCCTCGAAGGCCGCGAGCTGCGCGGCGGCGCTCGGCGCGTCCGAGGCCACCAGCAGCATCGCCTCGGCGTCCGTGTCCAGCCCCATCGGCCGATAGGCCTCGATGGCGCCGAGGTGCACCTTGTCGAGCAGCTCCAGCATGCTCGGCACCGAGCCGGCGGCGGTGATCGCGGCGACGGCCGCGCCGGCCTGCCGCAGCGAGTCGAAGACGGCGACCATCGTCAATGCGGGTGGGGGCGCGGCCCGCAGCGCCACGGTGATCTCGGTGATGATCCCGAGCGTGCCCTCCGACCCCACGAAGAGGCGGGTCAGGTCGTAGCCGGCGACACCCTTGGCCGTACGCCGGCCGGTGCGCAGCACCTCGCCGTCGGGCAGCACCACCTCGAGCCCCAGGACGTACTCGCTGGTGACGCCGTACTTGACGCAGCACATCCCGCCGGCGTTGGTCGACACGTTGCCGCCGACGGTGGAGGTCTCATACGAGCTCGGGTCGGGCGGGTAGAAGAGTCCGTGCTCGGCCACGGCCCGGCGCAGGGTGAGGTTGACGACGCCCGGCTGCACCACCGCGACCCGGTTCGCGGCATCGATACCGAGGATGCGGTCCATGCGCTCGAGACAGACCAGCAGCGCCCCGTCGATGGCGTTGGCGCCACCGGCGAGCCCGGTCCGCGCTCCCTGCGGCACGACCGGCACGCCGTGCGCGGCGGCGATCCGGACCGCCGTCGCGACCTGCTCCGTCGTCGTGGGTCGCACCGCCGCCAACGGGCTGCCCGTCTTCTCGTCGCCGAGCAGATCGGCGGCGTCGCGGGCCAACGAGACGAGGATGTCCGGGTCGGTCACGAGATCGGGGAACGCGGTGCCAAGGTCGTCGAGCACACTCACGCGCACAACCTACCGTGGCCGGTCGTCCATGATCCAACTCAGCGGTGGGGATTACGAGTTTTCTCGGAAATCTGACCGGTCAGCGCGGGGGCGCGGACGGGGGCGGGGACGGGGAGGCGGCTGCGAAGAGGGCGGCGACCTCGGAGCGGGTCAGGTGGCGCCACCGGCCGGGTTTGAGGTCGCCGAGGCTGACCGGCCCGACCTTGGTCCGGATGAGGCGCGCGACGGGGTGGCCGACATGCTCCAGCATCCGGCGCACGATGTGGCTGCGCCCCTCGTGCAGGGTGATCTCCACGAGCGCGGTGCGGGGTGTCGCGTCCACCAGCCGGAAGGCGTCGGCCCGGGCGACCCCGTCGTCGAGCTCGACCCCCTGGCGCAGCGTGCGCCCGACCCCGCGGGGCAGCGGCCCGGGCACCTCGACGAGGTAGGTCTTGGCCACCCCGTACGAGGGGTGGGTCAGCCGGTGGGCGAGGTCACCATCGTTGGTGAGCAGGAGCAGCCCCTCGCTGTCGGTGTCCAGCCGCCCCACGTGGTAGACCCGCGCCGGGACCGACGGGCCCAGAAGCTCGGCGATGCCGGGCCGGCCACGCTCGTCGGACATCGTGGAGACGATGCCGCGCGGCTTGTGCAGGGCGAGGTACAGCATCGTGGTGTCGGTGACGACCCGCTCCCCGTCGACGTGGATCACCGCCGTACGCGGGTCGGCCCGGTCGCCGAGCCGGGCCTGGTGGCCGTCGACGGTGACCCGCCCGGCGGCGATCAGTTCCTCGCACGCGCGGCGCGACCCCACTCCGGCCGCGGCGAGGATCTTCTGCACCCGCTGCTCGGGTTCATGATCGGGACTGGCCGGACGATCGCGCAGCGACGCTTCACGTCGGTCCGGAGCATCAGGACCATGGCCCGCCGACGTGCTCTTCTCAGCAGAGGCGGCCGGATCGAAGCGGCGGTTAGCGTTGAGCAATGTCAATCTCGTCGAGGTTTTCGGGCAGGTACTGGGCGAGCGATGGGAGATCATCGACGCTGTTGATGCCGAGCTTCTCCAGGAACAGCAGCGTGGTCCGGTACAGGTGGGCACCACTCTCCTCGGTGCCGCACTCCTCGACCAGTCCCCGCGTTACCAGCGTCTTGATCACGCCATCACAGTTTACGCCGCGGACCGCGGAGACCCGCGAGCGCGTGACCGGCTGTTTATAGGCGATCACGGCGAGCGTCTCCAGCGCCGCCTGGGTCAGCCGGATCTGCTGCCCGTCCAGCACGAAACGCTCCACATATGAGGCGTACTCCCGACGGGTGTAGAACCGCCACCCGCCCGCGACCTGACGCAGGTCGATGCCCCGCCCGGTCTTGGTGTACTCGTCGCGCATCGCCTGCAGCGTCGCCTCGACGCGGCTGGTCGGCTCCTCGAGCACCTGGGCGAGCACGACCGCGCTGACCGGGTTATCGACCACGAGCATGATCGCCTCGACCGCGCCGCGGAGCCGGTCGTCGGCCAGGTCCGGCTCGAAGTCGTCGGGGTTGGGCAGGTCCTCGGCGTCGCCGTAGGCGAACCGGCCAACGCCCCGCTCCTGCGGGGCATAGTCCGCCGCCGGCTCGATCCGCAGCTCGGGCAGCTCGCGGGCCCACGGGGGAACCCAGCTGGCCGCGAAGCTCTCGAATGCCGTCTCCGCTGCGTTCTCGGAGGCCGAGACCTCACCCTCCACCTGAGGCTGAGACTCATCCTCAGTCACGGCGCCTCCTCCTGGCTCTCGGCGGACCCCCCACCAAGGTCCGCCGAGGCCCTGTCGTCATCGTCCAACACATACCCCTCAGGCAGCTCATATCCTTTGTCGTCGTCATCTTCGGTGACCAGTTCACCGACGACCTCGGGATCCCCGTCGCCGTACTCGTCCACCCGGATGTCCATGCCGGCGTCGTCGTCACCGGTCCAGGTGATGGTCAGCTCGGCGAGCGCGGCGACCTGCTCGAACGAGATCAGGCCCTCCCGGTAGAGCTCGAGGACCGCCAGGAACCGGGCCACGATCTCCAGCACCGTGGTGCAGTCCGCGCAGAGCTGCCGGAACGTCGCCGAACGCAGCCGGATCAGCTTCTCGCGCAGGATCAGCATGTGCTCACGCACGCTCACCCGGACCATGTGCACGTGGTCGATGGCGACCATCGGCACGGGCTTGGGGGTGAGCGCCTTGACCGCGAGCTGGGCCAACTTGTCCACGTCGATGGTGAGCACCAGCTCGGGCAGGGCCTCGGCGAACCGCTCCTCCAGCTTCACCGCGCGGGCGAAGCTGCGCCCCGCCTCCGCATCGAGCTCGGCGATGACCGCGGCCAGCTCCTTGTACGCCTTGTACTGCAGGAGACGGGCGAAGAGCAGATCACGCGCCTCGAGCAGGGCAAGGTCCTCCTCGTCCTCGACCTCGGCCTGGGGCAGGAGCTTGGCGGTCTTCAGGTCGAGCAGCGTCGCGGCCACGACCAGGAACTCGCTCGCCTCGTCGAGGTCCCAGTTGTCACCGAGGGCCCGGATGTACGAGATGAACTCGTCGGTGACCTTGCTCAGCGACAGCTCGGTGATCTCCAGCTTGTTCTTGCCGAGCAGCTGCAGCAGCAGGTCGAACGGCCCGGAGAAGTTGTCCAGTGTGAGATGGAACCCGGACCTGACCGCGGCGTCCGGCGCCGTGCCGGCCGCGGTCGCGGGCGGCTGGACTTCGGTCACACCACTCACCCCCCGGCCCTCCGATGACGGGTCCGGTCCCACCGTCGCATAACGCCGCTCCGGCGAGCTTGCGAGCCGGACATGCACGCAGCTACCGGCGCTTGCCGGCGTGCGCCGCGATGACCTCTTTGGCGAGCTGGCGGTAGGCGCGCGCACCGGCCGACGCCGGGTCGAGCGAGGTGATGGGGGCACCGGCCACAGTGGACTCAGGGAACTTGACGGTCTTGGTGATCACGGTCTGGTACACCTTGTCGCCGAACGCCTCCACCACACGCTGCAGCACCTGACGGTGGTGCGTGGTCCGGCTGTCGTACATGGTGGCGAGGATGCCATCGAGCTCGAGGTCGAAGTTGAGCCGCTCGCGCACCTTGTCGATGGTGTCGAGCAGCAGAGCAACGCCACGCAGGCTGAAGAACTCGCACTCCAGCGGGACGAGCACGCCGTGTGCGCAGGTGAGCGCGTTGATCGCGAGCAGGCCGAGCGAAGGCTGGCAGTCGATGAGGATGAAGTCGTAGTCCTTGTAGACCGGGCGCAGCAACCGGGCCAGGGCCATCTCCCGGGCGACCTCGGTGACGAGCTGGATCTCCGCCGCGGAGAGGTCGATGTTGGCCGGCAGCAGGTGCAGCCCCGCCACATTGCTCTTGATCAGGATGTCCTCGATCGTGACATCGTCCTGCATCAACAGGTTGTAGATCGACAGATCGAGGTTGTGCGGGTTGACCCCGAGGCCGACCGAGAGCGCGCCCTGCGGATCGAAGTCGACGAGCAGCACCTTGCGCCCATACTCGGCCAGCGCCGCGCCCAGGTTGATGGTGGTCGTCGTCTTGCCGACGCCACCCTTCTGGTTGGCCATGGCGATGACCCGAGCCGGACCGTGGTGGTCCAGCGGCGCCGGGTTGGGGATGGGACGGCGCGCGGTGTATGCCGTGGGGTCCGCCGGCCCCAGCTCAGCACCCAGGTCGAGGGAGGACTGGTCAGCCCGTCCCGCGTTCCTGCCTCGCTCGTCGATGGTCGCCATCTCCCTGGTAGCCCTTCCGGCGACGGCTTGCCTAGCCGAGACTTCAAGCCCGGCCTCGCGGCCAGAGCGTTCAAGCTCCGTCGCCCGACGGGCCGACTGTACGACACCGCGGGCCCGGCGACACGCCTAGCTCCCGGCGTGTCGCGGTGGGTTCTTATCGGGCGGCTGGGTGGGGGTGGAGGGCATGGAATTCATTGCGGGCGGCTGGGTGGGGGTGGAGGGCATGGAATTCATTGCGGGCGGCTGGGTGGGGGTGGCGGGCATGGAGTTCCTGTCGATGGCGCGGGGGTGGGTGACCGCGTAGACCTCCCGCAGTTTCTCCACGGTCACCAACGTGTAGACCTGGGTGGTGGTGACGCTGGCGTGCCCGAGCAGCTCCTGCACCACCCGGACGTCCGCGCCGCCGTCGAGCAGGTGCGTGGCGAAGCTGTGCCGCAGCACGTGCGGTGAGACGTCACCGAGCCCGGCCCGCACCGCCGCCGCGCGGAGCACCAGCCAGGCGCCCTGCCGGGTCAGCGG
>JBQGBY010000075.1:0-3297 GCA_052038195.1 Micromonosporaceae bacterium
GTAGACCTCGTTGTTCAGCGGGGCGTAGGCGGTCCAGCCGAAGTCGGCCGCTCCTCCGGGGGTGATGAATCCCGCGATCGTGATCAGCCCGCCGAACAGGAACAGGTAGTAGCTGAACATGTTCAGCCGCGGGAACGCGACGTCCGGACTGCCGATCTGCAACGGCATGACAACGTTGGCGAAGCCGATGAACAACGGCGTCGCGAACAGCAGCAGCATGATCGTGCCGTGCATGGTGAACAACTGGTTGTAGAACTCGTCGGTCACGAGTTGGCTGCCGGGCGAGAACAACTCGGCCCGGATCAGCATCGCCATGACCCCTGCGAACAGGAAGAACCCGAACGACGTCATGAGGTACAGGTAGCCGATGACCTTGTGATCGGTGGAGGTGATCCACCGCACGACCACGCTGCCTGGCCGCCTGGCGTGAACGATCGGTTCCGGGGCGACGGTGGCGGTGCGCTCGACGTAGGTCGTCACTGGTCGCTCCCCGTCTCGTCGAGTGGTGTGGTCGAGTAGGAGCCGCGCAGCGGCGCCTCGACCTGCCCGGTCTGGCCCGCGTCGCGCAGGTCTTCGAGATGGTCCTCGTACTCATCCTGCGACACGACCTCGACGGTGAACAGCATCCGGGAGTGGTACACCCCGCACAGCTCGGCGCACTTGCCGCCGAACGTGCCTTCGCGGTTCGGAGTCGCGTGGAAGACGTTGGTACGGCCCGGGATGGCGTCCAGCTTCATGTAGAACGACGGCACCCAGAACGAATGAACCGTGTCGGGCGACTCGAGTTCGAACCGGACCGTCTGGTCGACCGGCAGATACAGCGTCGTGGGATCCGTCGTGGTACCGGTGTCGTACACGTCATCGTCGAGGTAGTTGAACGTCCAGGCCCACTGCTGACCAACGACGCCGATGGTGAGATCGGGCTCGTCGCTGGTGTCGAGGATCTCGTTCTGGCGGTCGACGGTGAAATAGAACAGCGCGCCGATGACCGCCAGCGGCGCGACGGTGTAGAGGAACTCGATCGGCAGGTTGTATCTGGTCTGCGGCGGGAGGTCGTTGGTTCGACGCCGGTACGCGACCGCCGCCCAGAGGATCAGGCCCCAGACCAGCACGCCGACGGCCAGTGCGGCGATCCACGTTCCGTTCCAGAGGTTGCCGATCAGGTCGGTCTGCTCGGTCGCGGGCTCAGGGAACCCGCCACGCCGCCACTGGTCCGTCAACTCGGCGGAGCAGCCACCGGATGCGAGTGCCGCCGCTCCTAGCGCGAGCGCAGTGGTGACCCGGCGTCGGGCCGGGCGATCGCTGCGGTTCAGACCCACGAGGCGCCCCTCCATGCGGCTGTCCGCGTCGGTGCCCGGCGGCCGGGCGGACGCCGCGGATAGCGTGCTTGTCCTGCCGTTGGTCACAGTAGCGGCTGGACCGGATCCCTACCCGGTGAGGGCGACGATTAGCGTTCGTGGCGTGCCCGGCGTTCTGGACGGCTATCTCGACGCCGCCTCGACCGAGCCGCTGCACCCGGCGGCCCGCGAGGTCCTACTCGCAGCGCTGGACGACGGGTGGGCCGACCCGGCTCGCCTCTACGGATCGGCGCGACGGGCCCGCCTGTTGCTCGACAACGCCCTCGAGGTGGTCGCTGCCGCCATCGGGGCACGTCCGGACGAGGTGTCGTTCACCGCAAGCGGAACGCAGGCGGTTCACCTCGGTGTGCTCGGGACGGCGTCGGCGCGCCACCGGGTGGGTCCGCGCGTCGTGGTGTCGGCGGTGGAGCACTCCAGCGTGCTGCAGGCGGCAGCCGTGCATGTGGCCGCGGGCGGCGAGTCGACCCACGTCCCGGTCGACCGCTACGGGCGGGTCGACCCAGATGTCTACGCCGAGGCTCTCGACGACGCGACAGCGCTGGCCTGCCTGCAGGCGGCCAACCACGAGGTCGGCACGCTCCAACCCGTGGCCGCCGTCGCGGAGGCCTGCGCTGCGCGGGGAGTACCGCTGCTGGTGGACGCAGCCCAGGCGGTCGGCCGGGTGCCGGTGCCGGCGGGATGGTCGTTACTTGCCGCGAGCGCGCACAAATGGGGCGGTCCGGCGAGTATCGGCGTTCTCGCCGTTCGGCGCGGCGTCCGCTGGCGGTCGCCGCTGCCGGATGACGAGCGTGGATCGGGCCGAGTCGCCGGGTTCGAGGACGTGCCTGCGGCCCTGGCTGCAGCCGCCGCCCTGCGCGCCCGCAGTGAGGAAGCGGCTTCGCTCGCCGCCTCTCACACGGCGCTGGTGGATCGGATCAGACGTCGGGTGCCTTATCTGGTACCCGACGTGGAGGTCGTGGGCCATCCCGACGAGCGACTGCCGCACCTGGTGACGTTCTCCTGCCTGTACGTCGACGGCGAGGCACTGCTGCTGGAACTCGACAGGGAGGGATTCGCGGTTTCCAGCGGGTCGTCGTGCACGGCGAGCACACTGCGCCCGAGCCATGTGCTCGAAGCCATGGGCGTGCTGACCCACGGAAACGTGCGCGTGTCGCTGGCACGAACGACGACGGCGTCCGAGGTCGACCGGTTCCTCGACGTGCTGCCGGGCGTGGTCGAACGGTTGCGGTCGACCGCAGGCGTGGAGCGGTTGTGAGCAGAACCGCGTCCGGCAGCTCGAGGCGTGCAGGGTGAACACGGATCTCGTGCTGGACTGCCGGGGGATGCGATGCCCGCTACCGGTCATCGAGCTCGCGCGGCACATCGGCGATGTCGGCGTCGGCGGCATCGTGGCGGTGGTGGCCGACGATCCCGCGGCCGCCGTCGACATACCGGCATGGTGCCGTCTTCGCGGGCACGAGTATGCCGGTCCTGGTACCCGCGTCGACGGGGTTCCGTCCTACCTCGTTCGCCGCAGCCGCTGACCCATCGGCGCGGCCGTTGTATTGGTGCCAAGCGCCCTTTGCCACGGTGACCTCTTCCTCTCGCCACTCGTATTCAGGACGACATTGTGCTGAATGTGTCGGCAGCGGGAGGTGGCCCGATTTCGCAACTCGCGTCTTCTTGACGAGGCGTTCCGTGATCGGCCGCCACAGCCCTGAAATACCCGATTACGGTGCGGGTGTTGGTTGTTCGTATCGGGGTCGGGTGTTGCGGCGGGGGGTCTGGTCGGGGTCGATCCACGGCGGCGGTCTGAACTGCGGTCGCCGGTCGGCGGCGATGACGACCTGCCAGCCGTGGTGGTGGATGACCCGGTGGTGGTGGCCGCAGAGTAGGACCAGGTTGTCCAGGTCGGTGGGTCCGCCGTCGGCCCAGTGGATGATGTGGTGGGCGATGCACC
>JBQGBY010000076.1:0-1664 GCA_052038195.1 Micromonosporaceae bacterium
CCGCCGACGACCGCGATGCGCATGGGACACCCCGATGTCATCCGAAGGGTCTGGCGCCTATGCTGGCTCCGTTACGACAGTAACACGCGCGCTATTTCGTCTCCGGCCATCGATGGTGGAGGTTCGTGCGGTATGAGCCCGTTCCGCGGATCGGCTCCGTTCACCGAGGAGTGGAAGCACTTCCGGTTCGAGCGCGACGGGGCGGTGGCGACGGTGACGTTCGACCGCCCGGACAAGCTCAATGCGCTGACCTTCGACACCTACGCCGACCTGCGCGACCTGCTGGCCGAGCTCCCGCACCGGGGCGACACGCGCGTGCTGGTCCTGCGCGGCGAGGGCCGGTCGTTCTGCTCCGGCGGCGACGTCGACGAGATCATCGGTGCCACCCTGTCGATGCGACCCGACGAGCTGCTCGCGTTCACTCGCATGACCGGGGACGTCGTCGGTGCCATGCGGCGGTGCCCGGTGCCGATCATCGCCGCCGTTCACGGCACCGCTGCGGGCGCCGGTTCGGTGATCGCCCTGGCCGCCGACTTCCGTATCGTCGCGAGGTCGGCCAGGTTCGCCTTCCTGTTCACCAAGGTCGGGCTGGCCGGTGCCGACATGGGAGCCGCCTACCTGCTGCCCCGGCTGGTGGGGCTCGGCCGGGCCACGTCGATGCTCATGCTCGGCGACCCGGTGGCGGCCGAGGAGGCGGACCGGTACGGCCTGGTCAGCGAGCTGGTCGACGACGAAGCGCTCGACGCCGCGGCAACCGCGCTCGCCCAGCGCCTCGCCGACGGGCCGTGGCAGGCGTACGCACAGACCAAGTCGCTACTGACCCGTGAGCTGGACATGGGCCTCACGGGTGCACTCGAGCTCGAGGCGATGACCCAGGCGCTGTTGATGAACGGCGCGGACTACCGTGAGTTCCACGCCGCGTTCACCGGGAAGCGGCCCCCGCAGTGGCGCGGGACGTGACGACGGCGTTCGACCTCGGTCCCGAGGAGCGGGAGCTGTCGGCCCGGGTGCGCGCCATCGCGGTGTCACGCCTGCTTCCGATCGCCGAGCGGGCAGAACCCGGCCGGGTCGACCGCGAGCTGCTGGAGGCAATGGGTGAGCTCGGGCTGTTCCACCGCCTGTTCCCGGGGGCGGCGGACGCGGTACCCGGGCGGGCGATGTCGGCAACCGATCTCTGCCTGGTGCGCGAGTCGCTGGCAATGGTGTCGACAGCGGCCGAGACCGCGTTCGCGCTGCAGGGCCTCGGCACCTACCCGGTGCTGCTGTCCGGCCCGGACGAACAGGTGCAGCGGTGGGTCCCGGCGGTCGCCGCCGGCGAGGCGGTGGCGGCCTTCGCGCTGACCGAGCCGGGTGCCGGGTCCGACGCCGGGGCACTGGAGCTCCGCGCCGATCGTGACGGCAGCGGATGGCGGCTGACCGGCGAGAAGACGTGGATCTCCAACGCCCCGGAAGCCGACTTCTACACGGTCTTCGCGCGGACGACCCCCGGGGCCGGATCGCGCGGCGTGAGCGCGTTCGTCGTCCCCGGTGACCGGCCGGGCCTGTCCGGCGAGCACCTGGACATGCTGTCACCGCACGCGATCGGCCGGCTCGGCTTCGACGGCGTACCGGTCGGTGCGGGCGAGCTGCTCGGCGAGATCGACCGTGGCTTCGCCGTCGCGATG
>JBQGBY010000077.1:0-30716 GCA_052038195.1 Micromonosporaceae bacterium
GGGCGCCGACGACTACCTGGTCAAGCCGTTCGACACACTCGAACTGGTAGTTCGGGTGCAGAACTCGCTGCGCCGCACGCGCGAGTCCCGCGAGGTGTCGCCACTGTCCGGCCTGCCCGGCAACAACCGGATCCTCCGGGAGGTTGCCGACCGCCTGCGGACCGGGCGGCCGTTTGCGGTGTGCTACTGCGACATCGATGGGTTCAAGGCGGTCAACGACGCGTACGGTTTTGCCCGCGGCGACGAGTTCATCGTCACGCTGGGCCGCAAGCTGCTCGGCGCGGTCGCCGACCGTCCGTCCGCCTTCCTCGGGCACGTCGGCGGGGACGACTTCGTGGTGATCTGCGACCCCGACGACATCCGCACAATCACCGAGCGCGCGGTCAGCGAGTTCGAGAACGCCGCCGACGCGCTCTACGACCCGGAGGACCGCGACCGCGGCTACGTGACCGTGAAGAGCCGCCGTGACGGCGACAAGGACGTCGGCCTGGTGACGGTCTCCATCGGCGTGGCCCTGTCCACCCGGCGCCCGTACACCGACGCCCGCGAGATCATCGCCCACGCCACCGAGATGAAGGGTGTCGCGAAGGGCCAGCCGGGCTCGTACGTGGCCGTCGACCGCCGTTCCGGCGAGTAGGCCCGTACGCGCTGGAGCGACGTCCCCGGGGTTCGCGCTGGAGCGATGTCGGGAGGGGCACCTTCCTGGACATCAGAGATCAGCACGGTGGCCCCTCCTTACCACACCGCACCGGGTCCTGGGGTGGCTGTGACGAACTACTCCCCGGGCGACGGGTGGGCGCACGGTGCGTAAGGGGCGCCTCGCGTGGCACACTCAGACAGATACCCCACCAGCGCGCTGGCGGGACTCGGTGAAACTCCGAACCGGCGGTGAGCCGGGCCGGTGCCTTCGCGCCCGGCCGGCAAGCCCGCGACCCGGTGGCAGCCAGCCAGCGGTGGACCCAGTGTGATTCTGGGGCCGACGGTCACAGTCCGGATGGGAGACAGCGCGCGGTCGATGCGGGACGGGTGAGCTACGGCAGCTGCCCGGGCCCGCTCCTCCGCGACCCCTTCTTCCACTCGCCCGCGCGCCCGGTACGGCGACGTGCCGGCGCTGCGCCGCCGGGACGCCGAACAGCGGAGGCACCGATGGCGACGCCGGCGGAAGACGCGGCGATGGTACGGGCGATCAAGCTCGCTGCGCAGGGGCTCGGCACCACCAGCCCCAACCCCGTCGTGGGCTGCGTGATCCTCGACGTCGCCGGCGAGCCGGTCGGCGAGGGCTTCCACGCGTACGCCGGCGGGCCCCACGCGGAGGTCCGGGCGCTGGCCGAGGCCGGCGACCGCGCTCGCGGCGGCACGGCAGTGGTGACCATGGAACCCTGCGACCACATCGGTCGCACCGGGCCCTGCACCGAGGCCATGGTGCGCTCCGGGATCACCCGCGTGGTGTTCGGCGTGGTCGACCCCAACCCGGTCGCCGCGGGCGGCGCGGCGACGCTGCGCTCGCACGGCGTCGACGTCGAGGGCGGCCTGCGGGAGGCCGAGGTGACGGCCGGGAACCTGGGCTGGCTGACCTCGACCCGCCGGGCCGCCGCCGGCGACCCTCGCCCGTTCGTCATCTGGAAGTTCGCGTCCACGTTGGACGGTCGATCAGCCGCCGTCGACGGAACGAGCCAGTGGATCAGCTCACCGCTTGCCCGCCTGGACGTGCAGGAGCTGCGGGGCAGTGTGGACGCGGTCATCGTCGGGGTCGGCACGGTCCTGGCCGACGACCCGCACCTGACCTACCGGACCGATGCCGGGGCACTGGCCAACCGCCAGCCGCTGCGCGTCATCGTGGACAGCAACGGCCGCACCCCGCAGGATGCCCGGGTGCGCGACGGCGCCGCCCGCACCTGGGTCGCCACCGGGGCCGAGCTCGGCGTCGACACCGAGAGTCGCGTCGACCTGCGGACACTCGGCAAGGCTCTGTTCGAACGGGGCTGCCGGCGGGTACTTCTCGAGGGCGGGCCGACGCTGGCCGGCGCCTTCCTGCGCGAAGGACTCGTCGACGAGGTCGTCGGCTACGTGGCACCGAAGCTGCTCGGTGCCGGCCCGCCGGCGCTGGCGACCACGGGGATCGTCACCATCGCCGAGGCCGTGGACCTCGAGATCATCGATGTGCGTCGGGTCGGTCCCGACCTGCGCATCACCGCGCTGCCGAAGGGACGTTGAATGGCCACGCAGCGAGCGCCGGCGAGCGAGGACCCGACCGAGGGCGGAGGATAATGTTTACCGGTATCGTCGAGGAGCTCGGTGACGTCGTCGGGCTCACCTGGCGGAGTGAGGCCGCCGTCCTGCGTGTGCGCGGGACGCTCGTGGCGTCCGACGCGAGGCCCGGCGACTCGATCTCGGTGTCCGGCGTCTGCCTCACCGTCACGGCGGTGTCGGGCGACGAGGTGAGCTTCGACGTCATGAAGGAGACGTTCGACCGCAGTGCGTTGGGCTCATTGCAGCCCCGTGACCCGGTGAACCTGGAGCGCGCGGTCACGCCCACGACCCGGCTCGGCGGCCACATCGTGCAGGGCCACGTCGACGGGGTGGGCATTGTCGACACGGTCGAGCCGGGTGTGGCCTGGACCGACATGCGGATCACCCTGCCATACGGGCTGTCCCGGTACGTGGTCGAAAAGGGGTCGATCTGCGTCGATGGTGTCTCCCTCACGGTGGTCGCGGTCGGGCCCGACGCCTTCACGGTGAGCCTGATCCCGACCACGGTGGCGGTGACCACGCTCGGGCGTAAGGGTCCGGGCGCGCCGGTCAACCTCGAGGTGGACGTCGTGGCCAAGTACGTCGAGAAGCTCCTCACACCATCCGCGGCGGGCGGCTGAGGTATCTATGAGCGGGAGAACATCAATGACTGCACCGACGCCGTTCGCCACCATCGAGGAGGCGATCAAGGAGGTCGCCGCCGGTCGGCCGGTGGTCGTGGTGGATGACGAGGACCGGGAGAACGAGGGCGATCTCATCTTCGCGGCCCAGAAGGCCACTCCGGAGCTGCTGGCGTTCATGGTGCGGCACACCTCGGGGTACGTCTGCGTGCCGATCGAGGAGTCCGACGCCGACCGGCTCGAACTGCCGCCGATGTACTACACCAACCAGGACCGCCGCGGCACCGCGTACACCGTCACGGTGGACGCGCGGGCCGGGGTGACGACCGGCATCTCCGCCGCCGACCGGGCGCACACCATCCGGCTGCTGGCCGATCCCGCGACGCAGCCCGCCGACCTCGCCCGACCCGGGCACGTGGTGCCGCTGCGGGCCAAGCCGGGGGGAGTGCTACGCCGGGCCGGGCACACCGAGGCCGCGGTCGACCTTGCCCGGCTGTCCGGGTTGCGCCCGGCCGCCGTGCTGTGCGAACTCGTCAACGATGATGGGACGATGAAGCGGTTGCCCGACCTGAGCGCCTTCACCGGAGAACATGGGCTGGTCCTCGTCTCGATCGCGGACCTCATCGCCTACCGCCGCGCCCACGAGCGGCAGGTGGAGCGGCTCGCCGACACCCGGCTGCCCACCGACTACGGCAACTTCCGCGCAGTCGGCTACCGGGGGCTGGCCGATGGCAGCGACCACGTCGCGCTCGTCTACGGCGACATCGGCGACGGCGAGGACGTGCTCGTGCGGGTGCACTCCGAGTGCCTGACCGGCGACGTGTTCGGCTCGGTCCGCTGTGACTGCGGGCCGCAGTTGCGGGCGTCGATGCGCCGGATCGCCGCCGAGGGGCGGGGCGTGGTGCTCTACGTGCGCGGGCACGAGGGGCGCGGCATCGGGCTCATGCACAAGCTGCAGGCCTACCAGTTGCAGGACCAGGGGCGGGACACGGTCGACGCGAACCTGGAGCTGGGTCTGCCCGCGGACGCTCGCGACTACGGCACCGGGGCGCAGATCCTCGTCGACCTCGGTATCCGGACGATGCGGTTGCTCACCAACAACCCGGCCAAGCGGGCCGGCCTGGAGGGGCACGGCCTGTCGGTGACCGGGCGGGTTCCGCTGCCGGTTCGTCCGCACCCGGAGAACGTGCGCTACCTGCGCACCAAGCGAGACCGGATGGGACACCTGATCGACGACCTTGACCAGGCCGCCGAGGGCCTGGCCTGACGACGCCCCCCAGGGAGAGACAGCGATGGCGGGTTACGGCGAGCCGGGTGTGTCCACTGTCGAGGCACACGGTCTGAGCCTCGGGATCGTCGCTGCCCGGTGGCACGGCGACCTGACCGACCACATGCTCGAGCGCGCCGAGGCGGCGGCGAAGGCGTGCGGCCTCGACGAGGTGACGACCGTAAGGGTGGCGGGTTCGGTGGAGCTGCCGGTGGTGGCCCGGGCGCTGGCGGAGCGGTTCGACGCCGTGGTCGCGCTCGGCGTCGTCATCAAGGGCGAGACCGCCCACTTCGACTACGTGTGCCGGTCGGTGACCGACGGCCTGACCCGCGTGGCGCTTGACTCCGGCAAGCCGGTGGGGCAGGGGGTGCTGACCGTCTACACCGTCGACCAGGCCCGGGCCCGGGCCGGGCTGCCCGACTCCACTGAGGACAAGGGCTGGTCCGCTACCGTGGCCGCGCTCGACGCCGCCCTGGCTATCCGCTCCCTGGCCGGGTCGGGCTGAGCCTCCCGCCATTCATCGAGAGTCATCAGCTCCTGCGACCTGGGCCGGGCCGGTCGACTGGCGGTCCGCGCTCTGCCGTTGGGCCTGGAGCGCGTCGCGGATCTCGCGCAGCAGGAGGATCTCCTCGCTCGGGGCGGCCGGCTCCGGCTCGACGCCCTTCCGGCGGCGCTCCGCGAGCTTGTTCATCGGCGTGACGACGAGGAAGTACAGCACCGCCGCGGTGATCACGAACGTGATCAGCCCGTTGACGAACAGCGACCACTCGAACCTCGAACCATCAATGGTGAAGGCACCGCCGGCGGTCTGGTCGTCGGCGTTGAAGAGCTCCAGCAGCGGCCTGATGAACGCGTTGGTGAAACTGGCGACCAGCGCGGTGAACGCGGCGCCGATGACGATTCCGACGGACAGGTCGATGACGTTGCCGCGGAGGACGAAGTCCTTGAATCCACGCAGCGTTGTGAGCATGTCCCCTCCGTAGCGATCGCTGGGCGGTGTTACTCCTTCGGTGGCGCAACCATAGGGGAGTTCCCCGTATCGGTCACGTGATGCGGGTCTCCACCGGCGGAGCGGCCGTTGGGCAGGTCACAGCGCTGCCTGACACAATGCGACCGTGAAGACCTTCGACGAGCTGTGGGCGGAGCTGGCCGCCAAGGCGGCGGCGGGCACCCCCGGCTCCCGAACCGTGCAGCTGCTCGAAAGCGGCGTGCACGCGGTCGGCAAGAAGGTCGTGGAGGAGGCGGCCGAGGCATGGATGGCGGCCGAGCACGAGGGCGCCGACCGGGCGGCCGAGGAGATCTCCCAGCTCCTCTACCACGCCCAGGTGCTGATGCTCGCCCGCGGCCTCACCCTCGCCGACGTCTACCGCTTCTTGTAAGGAAGGGCAAGTTGCCGTACCGGCCCTCCACCCCCGCCCAGCCACCCACCGTGCTGACACGTGCGCTACGTTGCTCGCGATTGCGGGGCTCGCAAGCTCGCTCCCCACGCTCGCGGCTGTGTACAGCACGGTGCCCTACCTGACATCCCCCGTCAGCCATGGAGTCGTCAATGCTTCGCGTAGCCGTGCCGAACAAGGGAACGCTCGCGTCCGCCGCCGTCGAGATGCTGCGCGAGGCGGGCTACCGCCAGCGCGCCACGGACCGCGATCTCACCTGCCTCGACGCCGGCAACGACGTCGAGTTCTTCTACCTGCGTCCCCGCGATATCGCGGTCTATGTCGCCTCCGGGGACCTGGACCTGGGCATCACGGGCCGGGACCTGCACACCGACGCCGGGGCCGACGTGGAGGAGGTGCTCGACCTCGACTTCGGCGCCTCCACGTTCCACCTCGCCGCCCCGGCCGGCCGCTTCGCCACGGTGGCGGACCTGGCCGACCGCCGGATCGCCACGGCGTACCCGGGCGTGGTCGCCCGGTTCCTCGAGGACCAGGGCATCAAGGCGACGGTGATCCGTCTGGACGGCGCGGTCGAGAACGCCGTCGGCCTGGGGCTCGCCGACGCGATCGGGGACGTCGTCGACACCGGCGCCACGCTGCGCCAGGCGGGTCTGGAGCCGGTCGGGGAGCCGGTGCTGCGCTCGACCGCCGTGCTCGTCCGGCGCGCGGGTGCGGACCCGGACGGGCCGGTGACGCAACTGGTCCGGCGGCTGTCGGGCGTGCTCGTCGCGCGGCGGTACGTGATGCTCGCCTACGACGTGCACGCCGACAACCTCGACGCCGCCGTGCACCTCACGCCGGGCATCGAGTCGCCGACGATCTCGCCGCTGCACCGGCAGGGCTGGGTCGCGGTTCAGGCCATGGTGCTGCGCGCCGAGGTTCACCGGATCATGGACGGGCTCTACGAGTGCGGCGCCCGGGCGATCCTGGTCACCGACATCCACGCCGCCCGCCTCTGACGCCCGGGTGGCAGACTCGTGCGCGTGAGTGACGACGCCCGTACGGTCGGAGAAGCCGGTCAGGCCGGCCGGCACGCCGGGCAGCCCGACCCGGTCGTCATCCGGCCACGGCGCGTCCGCCGGGTCTGCTGGGTGCTGGCGCCGGCCGTAGTGGTCTTCTTCGCGGTTCTCGGTGCGCTGCTGCGTGGTCCCGTCAACGAAGGCCCGACCGCGGGTGTCTTCCAGACCAGTGACCAGGTGGCCATGGTCATCCTCGGCTTCCTCGGGGCTGGGGCGATCCTGCTCTTCACCCGGCCTCGGGTGATCGCCGACGCCGACCGCATCCACGTTCGCAACGTCATCGGCTCCCACGACCTGCCGTGGGCGGTGGTCCGGCGCATCGTCTTCGAGCGGGGCAACCCGTGGGTCAGCCTGGAGCTCGCCGACGACGACACGCTGGCGGTGATGGCGGTCCAGGCGACCGACAAGGACCATGCCGTAGCGGCCGTACGGTCGCTGCGGGCCCTCCACACCGCCCACCGGGCGTCGGCCGCGGCACCCAACCCCAGCAGCCCCATCGAAGATCACTAGCATCGTTCACCAGATCACGGATCTTGGCCGCCGCCGCGGCATCGGGCGCGCGGATGATGGGTTCCGGGGCATTGTCTGGTAGTCTGTCCGAGTCGACCGCATCACGCTGCGTGTGTGATGCCCAAGTGGAGCACCGCTCCCACCCGTCGCTGCGAGGTAGGCGGGTTCCGGTGGCGCTGTCAGGGCCGCAACGGCCTCCAGCGTCCGCACCACCTCCGGGTGGTGCAACCGGTCGAGCGGGCCCTGGCGTGCGCCGGGGCCTTCTTCATGGGCAGCACCGGCAGCGTAGGGCGGCGACGCAGACCGGCCCCGCAGGGGCGGGGCCGGTGAGGTTCAGATACAAGGAGGCCCCATCAGCGTCGAACATCGCGTCAACGAGCAGATCCGCGCCCGTGAGGTACGGCTGGTCGGTCCCGAAGGTGAGCAGGTGGGCGTGGTCCCACTGGAGCGGGCATTGCAGCTTGCGGCCGAGGTGGACCTGGATCTGGTCGAGGTGGCACCGATGGCACGCCCGCCCGTGTGCAAGCTCATGGACTTCGGCAAGTTCAAGTACGAGAGCGCGCTCAAGGCCCGGGAGGCGCGGCGCAACCAGCAGCAGACCGTCATCAAGGAGATGAAGCTTCGTCCGAAGATCGACCCGCACGACTACGAGACCAAGAAGGGTCACGTCATGCGGTTCCTGAAGGCGGGCGACAAGGTCAAAGTGACGATCATGTTCCGTGGTCGCGAGCAGAGCCGGCCGGAGCTCGGCTTCCGGCTCCTGCGGCGGCTCGAGGACGAGATCCAGGACCTGGGGTACGTGGAGGCCTCCGCGAAGCAGGACGGCCGAAACATGATCATGGTGATCGCTCCACATAAGACGATCAGAACCGGCCGCGGCGGTGCCCGGCCACGTGAGGATGGCTCGGCCGAGCCTGGGACGGGACTGGCCGAGGGAGACAGCGAGGCGCCCGCCGCCGAGTAGCGGTGCACGCCCCACGAACAGCGGACCGACAGCGCCGGCAACCGGCGAGCTTGCGAGCCGAACACGCAAGCTCCGCCATCGCCGGCGCGTGGTTCGTGCGAAGGGTTGACGAGATGCCGAAGTTCAAGCCCCACACCGGCACGGGCAAGCGGGTCAAGATCACCGGTCGTGGCCGGGTGCTCAGCGAGCAGTCCGGCAAGCGCCACAAGCTCGAGGGCAAGAGCTCCCGCCGGACCCGGCGGCTGACCGGGACTGTCGAGATAGCCAAAGTGGACACCAAGCGAGTGAAGAAGCTGCTGGGCCGCTGACGCGCCCGCCCTGCCTGTACTGAAGGAGAAGACGACATGGCACGCGTCAAGCGGGCAATCAACGCCCAGAAGAAGCGCCGTACGGTCCTCGATGGCGCCAGCGGCTACCGCGGGCAGCGCTCGCGCCTGTACCGCAAGGCCAAGGAGCAGATGCTCCACTCGATGCAGTACGCCTACCGCGACCGGCGGGACCGCAAGGGTGACTTCCGCCAGTTGTGGATCACCAGGATCAACGCGGCCGCGCGGCAGAACGGCATCACCTACAACCGGCTCATCCAGGGTCTGCGCCTGGCCGGTATCGAGGTGGACCGCAAGATCCTGGCCGACCTCGCGGTCACCGACGCGACCGCCTTCGCCGGGCTGGTGGCGGCGGCTCGGGCGGCCCTGCCCGCGCCGACCACGAGCGAGGCCGCGGCCTGACGGCCGGCCCGAAGCCGACCCGACCCGGGGCCGACCCGCTGTTCACGCAACGGTCGCCCCGGGTTGTTGCTGCGCGGCGCCTGCACCGGCGTCGTGAGCGCGACCACAGTGGACTGTTCCTTGTGGAGGGTCCCCAGGCCGTACGCGAGGCGTTGGCCGCAGGTCTGGTCGACGAGCTGTTCCTGGAGGACGGCCGCGACCACGGTGGGCTGGTGGGCCGCGCCGACCGGGTCCGGGTGAGCACCGTGACCGCCACCGGCCTGGCCGCGCTGGCCGAGACCGTCACCCCGCAAGGCGTCGTCGCCATCGCCCGCCACCGGCACGTCCGTCTCGAGGACGCGCTGGCGGCCGCGCCCGCGCTGGTGGTGGTGCTCGCCGGGATCGCCGACCCGGGCAACGCGGGCACGGTGCTGCGCACCGCCGACGCCGCGGGGGCCGCCGTCGTCGTGTTCCCGGACGGCACCGTGGACCCGTACAACGGCAAGTGCGTCCGGGCCAGCGCCGGCAGCCTCTTCCACGTCGACCTGGTGCGCGGCGGGACGGTCGAGCAGACCGTGGTGACACTGAAGCGCACGGGGTTGCAGGTACTGGCGGCGGATGCGCGGGGCGAGAACGACGTCGACGGACTGGCCGACGACGGGCGGTTGGCCGGCCGTACGGCCTGGGTCTTCGGCTCGGAGGCGCACGGTCTGCCGGCGCCGGTCGCGGCGGAGTCCGATGCCCGGGTCCGGGTACCGATCTACGGGCGCGCCGAGAGCCTGAACCTCGCTGCGGCGGCAGCGGTATGCCTGTATGCTTCGGCCAGAGCACAGCGCTCTGGCAGAGGAGTTCCCCCATGATCGTCCCCCGCATGTTTATGTGGCCCGCCGGTGGCGGGCCGCGGGGCTGATCGATCCCATTCGCGTAGCTTGCGGAGCGAATCAAGCGGGCTCCTTCTCGGCGTGCACTGGCGGGCTGCGGCCAAGCCGCCCCGTATTCTGCTGTGGTTACCGCCGGAGGACGCTGTCATGACCTATCGCAATGATCCGTACGACCCCAAGCAGGTCGCCCTGCTCGATCCCTCCTCGCTGGACGACACCGTCGCCGCGGCGCAGAAGGCATTCGCCGCGGCGTCCGACGTGGACGGTCTGGTCGCGCTGCGCCACCAGCACCTCGGCGACAAGGCGTCGGTGTCGCTGGCCCGCCGGGAGATCGGTGCGCTGCCACCGCAGGCCAAGGCCGAGGCCGGGAAGCGCGTCAACGAGGCGCGCGCAGCCATCCAGCTCGCGTACGACTCCCGCCTGGCCCAGCTCGAGGAGGACCGCGCCCAGCGTGTCCTCATCGAGGAGAGCGTCGACGTGACGCTGCCCGGCGACCGCCGGCCCCGCGGCGCGCGGCACCCGCTCACCACCTTGATGGAGCGCATCGCCGACCTGTTCGTCGGCATGGGTTACGAGGTGGCCGAGGGCCCCGAGGTCGAGCTGGAGTGGGCGAACTTCGATGCCCTCAACATCCCGCCCGACCACCCCGCCCGTGGCCTCATGGACACCTTCTGGGTGGCCACCGCCGCGAAGCTTGCGAGCGGCGCTGCTGGTTCGGCCGCGAAGCTTGCGAGCGGCGCTGCTGGCTCGGCCGCGAAGACGGACACCGGTGCGCTGGGCACCGGGTCGGGGCTGGTGCTGCGGACGCACACGTCGCCCGTGCAGGCCCGCACGATGCTGGAGCGGGAGCCGCCGATCTACGTGGTCGTGCCCGGACGGGTGTACCGCACCGACGAGCTGGACGCGACGCACTCACCGGTGTTCCACCAGGTCGAGGGCCTGGTCGTGGACAAGGGCATCACGATGGCCCACCTCAAGGGCACGCTCGACCACTTCGCGAAGGCGATGTTCGGCGAGAGCGCGCGCACCCGGTGGCGACCGCACTACTTCCCGTTCACCGAGCCGTCGGCGGAGTTCGACGTGTGGTTCGAGGCCCACCGCGACGGCCCGCGCTGGGTCGAGTGGGGCGGCTGCGGGGTCGTCGACCCGAACGTCCTGCGGGCGTGTGGAATCGACCCGGATGTCTACAGTGGATTCGCGTTCGGCATGGGCATCGACCGCACTCTGATGTTCCGCAACGGGTTGTCGGACATGCGGGAGTTCATCGAGGGCGACGTGCGGTTCACCCGGGCGTTCGGCATGGAGGTGCAGTAGCGATGCGGGTGGCCGTCTCCTGGCTGCGCGAGCACGTGGACCTGCCGGCGGACCTGACCGCCGAGCGGCTCGACGACGCCCTGACCAACCTCGGTATCGAGGTTGAGTCCATTGTGGACCAGGGCGCCGCGGTCCAGGGTACGCTCGCGGTCGGTCGGGTGCTCACGATCGAGGAACTGACCGGCTACAAGAAGCCGATCCGGTTCTGCACGGTGGACGTCGGCCAGGCCAACGGCAGCGGCGATCCGCAGGAGATCATCTGTGGCGCGACGAACTTCGTCGAGGGTGACCTGGTCGCGGTGATCCTGCCCGGTGGGGTGTTGCCGGGCGGGTTCACCATCGGCGCCCGCAAGACGTACGGTCGCAACTCCAACGGCATGATCTGCTCGGCCCGGGAGCTGGGGGTCAGCGACGAGCATGCCGGGATCATGGTGCTCGACCCGTCCTCGGGCGCCCAGCCCGGCGAGGACGCCCGGCCCTACGTCGGGCTCACCGAGATCGTGGTCGATGTCGAGATCACCCCGGACCGCGGCTACCAGATGTCGGTGCGCGGGCTTGCGCGGGAGCTGGCGTACGGCTTCGGGGTGCCGTTCGTCAACGACCCCGGGCGGGCGAAGGCGCCCAAGGCGTCGACCCGGGGTCAGCCGGCGTGGCCGATCACGGTCGTCGACCAGGCCGGCTGTGACCGGTTCGCGGCCCGGCTGGTGACCGGCCTCGACCCGCACGCGCCGAGTCCGGAGTGGATGCAACGGCGCCTGCTGGCCGCGGGCGTCCGCGCGCTCGGCCTCGCCATCGACGTGACGAACTACGTGATGCTCGAGCTCGGTCAGCCGATGCACGCCTTCGACGCGGACCGCATCCAGGGCGGGCTGGTCGTCCGGCGGGCGACGGAACGTGAGCAACTGACCACTCTGGACGGTGTGCGGCGGACACTCTCCGATGAGGACATGGTGATCTGCGACGACACCGGGCCGATCTCGCTGGCGGCGGTCATGGGTGGACAGACCTCGGAGGTCATCCCGGGCACGACCACCGACGTCCTGCTCGAGGCGGCCCACTGGGATCCGACGATGGTCAGCCGCACCGCTCGGCGGCACAACCTGTTCAGCGAGGCGGCCAAGCGGTGGGAGCGAGGCGTCGACCGGGAGCTGGCGCTGGTGGCGATCGAGCGCGCGGTGCGGCTTCTGGTCGAGCACGGCGGCGGCACGGCCGGTAAGCAGATCCTCGACCTCAACTACCCGACGCCGGTATCCACTATCACGATGGATCCGAATGAGGCGACGCGACTGGTCGGGGTCTCGTACACCACCGAGCGGGTGGCGGAGCTGCTGACCGTCGTCGGCGCTACCGTGACGCTGGACAATGGCTCGATCTCGGTCACCCCGCCGAGCTGGCGGCCCGACCTGCTCCGGCCGGCCGACCTGGTGGAGGAGGTCGTTCGGCTGGACGGCTACGACAACGTGCCGAGTGCGCTGCCGGTCGCCCCGCCCGGGGCCGGCCTTACCCCGGTGCAGCGCCGTCGCCGTGCGGTCGGCCGGGCCCTGGCGGAGCAAGGGTACGTAGAGGTGCTGCCGACGCCGTTCGTGTCCGCCGACGCGCTGCGACGGCTCGGCCTGCCCATCGACGCACTCCGCGTGGCGAATCCTCTCTCGGACGAGGAGCCGTTCCTGCGCACCTCGTTGCTGCCGGGTCTGCTTGGCGCACTGCGGCGCAACCTCGGCCGCGGCAACCGGGACGTGGCCCTGTTCGAGCTGGGTCTGGTGTTCCACCCGACGCAGGCCGGCCCGCCGCCGGTGCTCGACGTGGTCCAAAGGCCCTCGCCCGCGGACTGGGAGAAGGCCAAGGCCGCGGTGCCCTCGCAGCCGACGTACGTCTCCGCGGTCGCGGCCGGCGAGTTCGAGCGGTCCGGCTGGTGGGGCCCCGGCCGACCGGTCGACTGGGCCGACGTCATCCAGATGGCCCGTGAGGTGCTGCGGGTATCCGGCGTCGCGCCGTCCTCGGTCGCCGTGGTGGCGGCGGACCCGATGCCGTGGCATCCGGGGCGGTGCGCCGCGGTTCTGGTGGACGGCAGCGTGGTGGGCCACGCCGGGGAGCTGCACCCGTCGGTCTGTGCCGACGTGGAGGTGCCGAAGCGGACCTGCGCCCTGGAGCTCAACCTGAGCGCGGTGCCGCTGCCCGGGCTGACCCCGCCACCGGCCCTGTCGAACTTCCCGCCGGCGCTGATCGACGTGGCGCTCGTGGTCCCGTCGTCCGTCGCCGCTGCCGACGTCGAGCGGTCCATTGTGGACGGCGCCGGGTCGTTGCTGGAGTCGGTGCGGCTCTTCGACGTCTACACCGGGTCGCAGGTCGGCTCCGGCCGCAAGTCGCTGGCGTACAAGCTCACCTTCCGGGCGCCGGACCGCACGCTGACCGCGGAGGAGGCGGTGGCCGCCCGCGACGCCGCGGTCGCGGTCGCCGCGAAGCGCTTCGGCGCCACCCTCCGCGGCGGGTGACCCATCCGTTCCACCCTCCGCGGCGGGTGACCCATCCCGTTCCAAGGTCATCCGACAGGACCTGCAGTGCGCGACTTCAGGTTCTGTCGGATGACCTTGCGGCAGGTCAGCCACCTTCCGGGCTGCCCGCGTCACGAATCGTGATACGGTCACTCGCATAATGATGCAGAGACTCGGCTGCGGAGGTCGCGATGGGGATCCGGGTGGCGGTGGTGGGCGCCAGTGGGTACGCCGGTGGCGAGGTGCTGCGCCTGGCCGCGGGGCACCCGGAGTTCGAGATCATCGCGGCGACGGCGCACTCGCAGGCCGGCACGGCGGTCGAGACCGTACATCCGCATCTGATCGGTCTCGGTCTGACATTTGAGCCAACCTCACCGGAGGCGCTCGCCGGCGCAGACCTGGTCTTCCTGGCGCTGCCGCACGGCGAGTCCGGGGCGGTGGCGGCGTCGCTACCCACCAACGTGAAGATGGTCGATCTTGGGGCGGACTTTCGCCTGCGTAGTCCCGAGGAATGGCAGGCGTACTACGGCGGCGATCACGCGGGCACGTGGACGTACGGCCTGCCCGAGCTGCCCGGCCAGCGGGACCGGATCGCCACGTCGAGCCGGGTGGCCGCCACCGGCTGCTATGCCGTGGCAACGGTCCTGGCGTTGGCACCGCTGATCGGATCCGGACTCGTCAGCCCCGAGGACGTCGTCGTCGTGGCCGCGAGCGGCACGACGGGCGCCGGCCGCGCCCTCAAGCCGCACCTGCTCGGCAGCGAGGTGATGAGCGATCTGTCCGGCTACAAGGTCGGCGCCCACCAGCACACCCCCGAGATGAAGCAGGCCTCCGGCGCGCGGACGCTCTCGTTCACACCGGTGCTCGCCCCGATGCCGCGCGGCATCCTCGCCACGGTCACCGCCCGACCGTCCACACCGGACGCCACGGCCGACGAGGTGCGGGCCGTCCTCGCGCGGGCCTACGAGGGCGAGGCGTTCGTCCGGCTGCTGCCGGCGGGAGTCTGGCCGCGGACCAAGGCGACGTTGGGGTCGAACGCGTGTCACCTGCAGGCCACCGTGGACCGGGACTCCGGTCGGGTGCTGGTGCAGAGCGCGATCGACAACCTGGGTAAGGGCGCGGCGGGTCAGGCGGTCCAGTGCGCGAACATCATGCTCGGCCTGCCCGAGACCGCCGGTCTGACCGCCCTCGGCATCAGTCCCTGACAGCGTTCCGCGGGTCGACGCTGCCGTTACCGGCCCCTGCTGTGCGTCGGGAACCCGACCGCGCTCATTGTGGCCAATGCGGGTCCGCGCCCAGCCGACGAGGCAGAACGGGTGGCCGGATGGGTCGGCGAAGACCCGGAAACGCTCCCCACCGGCCTCCAACCGGCGATCAGCGGAGGGCGTCGAAAACGCGGTTTCGCCGTTCGACGTAGTGGGCAACGGATCACCACACGAGAGAGAGAAGGAACCATGCGTACGCTGATCGTCACCGCGTTCGTGTCCGCCGACGGCGTGATGGACTCCCCGGGTGGGGATGACGGTTACCGCAATGCCGGCTGGACGTTCAAGAACGTCGAGTTCGACGAGGCGGCCTATGAGATCAAGGGCCGTGAGCAGGAGGAGGCCGGGGCGCTGCTGCTCGGCCGCCGCTCCTACGAGATCTTCGCGCCGGTCTGGCCGAAGATGGAGGAGTTCGCCCGCTACAACACGCTGCCCCGCTACGTCGTCTCGACCACGCTCGACACAGACGACGAGCGCTGGCCCGCGACGATCCTGCGCTCCATCGACGAGGTGGCGGCACTGAAGGAGGGCGAGGGCGGGCCGATCCTCGTCAACGGCAGTGCCGTGCTCGGTGCCAGCCTGGCCGACGCCGGTCTGGTCGACCGCTACCACCTGCTGGTGTTCCCGTTGCTGCTCGGCGCGGGCCGGCGCCTGTTCAGTAGCGCCGACAAGGACGTCACCCGCCTGCGGCTGGTCGAGCACGAGGCGTACTCCAACGGTGTCCAGAAGCAGGTCTACGACGTCGTGCGGTGAGATCTGACGTCGGCGGTTGCGCCCGTACGGTCGGTGGCGCCGACCGTACGGGCTCACGGCCCGGGTTCAGTAGGGGTTGGCGCACACCCGCCAGTCGCCGGCCTCTCGCGTGAGGTTGATGACGTGGGTCTCGGAGCTGTCGTCGTCGAACAGAAGGGTGACGGTGGCAGTCCCCCTCGTCACTCCGTTCGTGGTGTTGACATTGACGCCATTGATGGTGTGCCCACTCGGGGTCGGCCGGCCGGCCACCAGGTCGGCGAACTCGGTGCGGGTGTACTGGTCCTGGTACCCGGCGCACAGCTGGCTGTAGGCGGCGTCGGTGTTGCCGGCCTCGAGGTCATCGAGGTACCCATCGGCCGCATCGCGCGCCGGTCCGACGGTGGCGCCGAGTCCCCGGAAGAGGGCGATGCCGCCGGCGACCGCGCCGCCGCAGCAGAGCACCATCACGATCCCGACGACGATGAGGACGGTCCGGAGCGTGTGCTTCGGCTTCGGCGCGGGCGGTGTCGCGTAAGGCGGTGGGTACGTCATACCGTCACCGTATCGGCGGGAACAAATATGTGCAATCAGGACACGGTGTCGGCGCTGGCCGCGAACGCGCCGAACTGCCCAACCCGGCCTCGCGGGTCTCAGTGCCGGCCCCACTGTCCTCTATGGACAAGCTCGGCCATGCCACGCCGGCGCTGCGCGATAACGGGACTCTGCGGCGGAAGGTCGTCGGCTCGGTAGCCGACGGCGATGCCGCCGATCGGCACGTACTCGGGCGGCACCCCGAACTCCGCTCGGAACGCGTCGGTGTGGGCCGGAACGTCGACCGGGGGATCGAAGTCGTCCCCCGGCTTGGTCATGATGCCGAAGAAGCAGGCACCGAGCCCTTCATCGACGGCGGTCAGCAGTATCATGAGCGCGGCCATCGCCGTATCGATGTACCAGTAGGGCACCGGCCACCGCGCTTCGGCGCGATCCTCCCAGCCCTTGTCCGGCTCCGCGTAGCGCTGCAGGTACGTCGCCTTGTGCGCCATCGGAACGACCACCAGCGGCGCGTCCTGCATCGTCGGCGTCTGTTCCACCCGGGTCGGCACGAACGGCCAGAACCGGGCCCGGTCGGCGGGCTCGGTGAGCGCGAGGAATGCCCAGCCCTGCGCGAAGCCAGCGGACGGGGCGCGGAGCGCGCTGGCCAGAATCCGGTCGATGACCTCGGGAGACAGCGGGCGGTCAGAGTAGTGGCGCACCATCCGCCGCCGGCGGATCACGTCAGAGAACTCCATACCCAGCCCTCCCCACCCAGCCACCCGAAGCGAACTCCAGCGACGCCTGCGGAGCGGAATCAGCAGGCAACTTCATACCCCGCCCTCCGCGCCCAGCCACCCGAAGCGAATTCCACCCGCCGGATTCTGCCATCCGATCTCCGAAGCGGGTTGCCCGACGTCATGCAACTTGATACTGTCGCGTGCATAGTCATGCACACCAAGGAGCGGCAGGAGTGAGTATCACCGGGCCCAGGGGTTTTCGGGCGGGCGTCGCCGCGGCGGGGCTGAAGTCCTCCGGCGACCTGGATGTCGCCGTGGTCGTCAACGACGGCCCCGACACGAGCGCCGCCGGCGTCTTCACCAGTAACCGGGTGAAGGCCGCACCGGTGCTGTGGAGCCAGCAGATTCTCAAGGCCGGGGCGCTCCGCGCGGTGGTGCTCAACTCCGGCGGCGCCAACGCGTGCACCGGCGCGAAGGGCTTCCAGGACACCCATGCCACGGCTGAGCTCGCGGCGGCGCTGCTCACCAAGTTTGGGACCGAGGTGGGGGCCGGTGAGGTGGCGGTGTGCTCCACCGGTCTCATCGGCGAGTTGCTGCCCATGGAGCGGCTCACGCAGGGCGTGGAGCAGGCCGTACGGTCGCTGGCCGCCGACGGCGGGGAGGCGGCGGCGCGCGCCATCATGACCACCGACACCCGCCCGAAGACCACCCACGTCGTGCGTGACGGCTGGTCAGTCGGCGGCATGGCCAAGGGCGCCGGCATGCTCGCGCCCGGCCTGGCCACCATGCTGTGCGTGCTCACCACCGACGCGGTCGTCGAAGCGTCCACTCTGGACCGGGCCCTGCGGCAGGCCACGCGGGTCACGCTCGACCGGGTCGACTCCGATGGCTGCATGTCCACCAATGACACCGTGCTGCTGCTGGCCAGCGGCGCCTCCGGCCTGTCGCCCACCGTCGACGCGCTCGACGCCGCGGTCGCCGAGGCCTGTCGGGACATCACGATGCAGCTGCTCGCCGACGCCGAGGGCTCCACGAAGGACGTCACCATCGACGTGCGCTCCGCCGCGAGCGAGCACGACGCGCTCGAGGTCGCCCGTACGGTCGCCCGCAACAACCTCGTCAAGACTGCGCTCTTCGGGGCCGACCCCAACTGGGGGCGCATCCTCGCCGCGGTGGGAACCACAGCGGCCGCCTTCGAGCCGGACGCGGTCGACGTCGCCATCAACGGCGTGTGGGTGTGCCGGGGCGGCGCGGCCGCCGCCGATCGATCCACTGTGGATCTGTCCAGTCGGCTGGTGCACATCGTCGTCGACCTGCGCGCTGGTGACGAGCAGGCGACGGTGTGGACCAACGACCTGTCCCACGCCTACGTCCACGAGAACTCGGCCTACTCGACATGAGCTTGACGACGAGGGATCTCGGCATCGCGCTGGGGAAGGCGAGCACGCTCATCGAGGCGCTGCCGTGGCTCGAACGGTTCCACGGCTCGACGGTCGTGGTCAAGTACGGCGGCAATGCTTTGGGCGGGCAGAGCGTGGGCGGGTTGGACATCACCGAGAACGTCGAGGTGCAGAAGGCGTTCGCGGCCGACCTGGTGTTCCTGCGCTACGTCGGGCTCAAGCCCGTGGTGGTGCACGGGGGCGGACCGCAGATCTCCGCGATGCTGACCCGACTCGGCATCGGCAGTGAGTTCCGTGGCGGGTTGCGGGTCACCACACCCGAGTCGATCGACGTGGTCCGGATGGTGCTGGTCGGCCAGGTCGGGCGCCAGCTGGTGGGGCTCATCAACGAACACGGCCCGTTCGCGGTCGGCATGTCCGGCGAAGACGCCCGGCTGTTCACCGCCGAGCGGCGTACGGCCACAGTGGACGGTGAGGCGGTCGACGTCGGGCTGGTCGGCGACGTGGTTTCGGTGCACGCGGAGGCGGTCACCGATCTCATCGACGCTGGTCGCATCCCGGTGATCTCGACGGTGGCCCCGGACGCCAGCGGCGTCGTGCACAACCTCAACGCGGACACGGCCGCCGGCGCCCTCGCGGCGGCGCTGCGGGCGCAGAAGCTGGTGGTGCTCACCGACGTGCCGGGCCTCTACCGCGAGTACCCCGACCCGGACTCGCTCGTCTCGACCATCACCGCCAACGAGGTGGAGCGACTGCTGCCGAGCCTCCAGTCGGGCATGGTGCCCAAGATGGAGGCGTGCCTGCGCGCGGTCCGGGGCGGCGTTCCCGCGGCGCACATCGTGGACGGCCGGGTGCCGCACTCGGTCCTGCTGGAGATCTTCACCGACGAGGGGTTCGGCACGATGGTGACCGCCTCCGATCCGAGGGAGGAGACCGGGTGAGCGAGCGAACCATTGACAAGAGTGCGCCAGGGCTGCTGCGAGGATGGCCATGAGCGACCTGCTGTCGCGGTGGTCAGCCGCGATGATGAACAACTACGGGCAGCCCGCGGTGGCGCTCGTCCGCGGCAAGGGTGCCGTGGTCTGGGACGATGCGGGTAAGTCCTATGTGGACTTCCTCGCCGGGATCGCCGTGAACGTGCTTGGCCACGCGCACCCGGCCGTGGTCGAAGCCGTGACGCGCCAGATCACCGCGCTCGGCCATGTGTCCAACCTCTTCGCCGCCGAGCCGCCGGTCGCGCTGGCCGAGGCGCTGCTCGCCCGCACGGGCCGTGCGGGGCGGGTGTTCCTGGCCAACTCGGGCGCCGAGGCGAACGAGGCCGCGTTCAAGCTCTCCCGGACCACCGGCCGGACGAAGATCGTCTCGACGGACGGCTCCTTCCACGGTCGCACGATGGGGGCGCTCGCGCTGACCGGCCAGCCGGCCAAGCAGGACCCGTTCCGACCGTTGCCCGGCGACGTGGTCTTCGTCCCGTACGGCGACGCGGCCGCACTGGCGGAGTGCGTGGACGACGCCACCGCGATGGTGATCCTGGAGCCGATCCAGGGCGAGAGCGGCGTCGTCGTGCCTCCGCCGGGCTACCTCGTCGCGGCCCGCGAGATCACCGCGCGACACGGGGCGTTGCTGGCGCTGGACGAGGTGCAAACCGGTATCGGCCGTACGGGCTACTGGTTCGCACACCAGGCCGACGGGCTTCAGGACGTCGGGCCGGACGCGGTCACCCTGGCCAAGGGCCTCGGTGGGGGACTGCCGCTGGGCGCCATCATCGCCTTCGGCGCCGCCGCCGACGCGCTGGGGCCGGGCACCCATGCGTCGACGTTCGGCGGCAACCCGGTCAGCTGCGCGGCCGGCCTGGCCGTGCTCGCCACCATCGAGGCCGAGGGCCTGCTCGACCACGTCAAGCGCATGGGGGAACTGCTGCGAACCGGCATCGAGGGTCTCGGCCACCCGCTGGTGACGCAGGTTCGGGGCGCCGGGCTGCTGCTGGGCGTTGGTCTGTCCGCGCCTGTAGCCGGAGCGCTGCATGCGGCTCTGCTACGGGCGGGGTTCCTCACCAACGCGGTGCGGCCCGACACGCTACGACTCGCCCCGCCGCTGGTCATCTCGGCCGAGCAGGTCGAGGCGCTGTTGGCCGCCCTGCCGGCCGCGCTCGACGACGCGTCCAGCCACGAACGCGACGCGTGAACAGACAGTCCAGAGTGGAGGGCACGTGACCAGGCACTTCCTGCGCGACGACGACCTGGCGCCGGCCGAGCTGGCCGAGGTGCTGGACCTGGCGCTGACCATGAAGGCCGCGCCATACGCCTATCGCCCGCTGGAGGGGCCGCAGGCGGTGGCGGTGCTCTTCGACAAGCCGAGCTTGCGCACCCGGTTCTCGTTCGAGGCGGGCATCGCCCAGCTCGGCGGGCAGCCGATCGTGGTGGACAGCCAGAACACCCACTTCGGCCGCGGCGAGACGCTGGCCGACGCGGCGCAGGTGCTGTCCCGGTACGCCCGCGCGATCGTCATGCGGACCTTCGGCGACAACCGGCTGGCCGAGGTGGCGGCCGGGGCGACGGTGCCGGTGGTCAACGGCCTGACCGACGGCTTCCACCCGTGCCAGGTGCTCGCCGACCTGCTGACGGTGCGCGAGCACGTCGGCGACACCAGCGGCCGCACGCTGGGCTACGTGGGCGACGCGGCGAACAACATGTCGCACTCGTACCTGCTGGGCTGCGCGGTGGCGGGCATGCACGTACGGGTGGCGGGGCCGCCGGAGCACCAGCCGGACCCGTCAGTGGTTGCCGATGCCACGGCCATCGCCGCCCGCACCGGGGGGTCGGTCTTCGTCACCACCGACGCGGTGGAGGCTGTCAGTGGCGTCGATGTCATAGCCACCGATACGTGGACATCGATGGGGCAGGAGGGGGACGGGCTGGACCGGATCACGCCGTTCCTGCCGTACCAGGTCAACGCGTCGCTGGTCGCCAACGCCAAGCCGCACGCCATCGTGCTGCACTGCCTGCCCGCCCACCGGGGCGAGGAGATCACCGACGAGGTGATGGACGGTCCGGCGAGTGTCGTCTTCGACCAGGCCGAGAACCGCCTGCACGCCCAGAAGGCCCTGCTCGCCTGGCTCCTCACCCGCGCCACTACGGAGCCGGCACCATGACCCCGCCCCCGTTCGTCGATCTTGGGCTCAGCAACGTGTTCGGAGATCAACTCACGTCGCCAAGCCCAAGATCGACGGTGTGGGTAGCCCGGTGATGGCCCAGCCCGCGTCGAAGGCGGCCCGGCACGCGCGGATCGTGGCGCTGATCCGCGGTGCGCACGTGCACTCGCAGGGCGAGCTGGGGGAGCTGCTACAAGCGGAGGGCTTCACGACGACGCAGGCGACGCTGTCCCGCGACCTGGAGGAGCTCGGCGCGGTGAAGGTGCGGGGCACGGACGGGTCCGCGCCGGTGTACGTCATCCCCGAGGACGGCGCCGGGCCCCTGCGCACGGCCGAGCAGGCGCCGGAACGGCTCCGGCGTCTGCTGCGGGAACTGCTCATCAGCGCCGATGCGAGCGGGAACCTGGTCCTGCTGCGCACCCCGCCGGGGGCGGCCCAGTTCCTGGCCAGCGCGTTCGACCGGTCCGGGCTGCCCGAGGTCATGGGGACGATCGCCGGTGACGACACGATCGTGGTCGTGGTGCGGGACCCGACCTCCGCGCCCGGGCCCGGGGCCGAGCTCGCCGCCACCCTGCTCGCCTGGGCCGGCAAGTGATGACGGCGGATGTTGATGTCAGGAAGGGCACCTTCCTGTACACCAGGTGTCAGGAAGGTGCCCTTCCTGACCCGAGGGGCGAGGAGGTTCGGTGAGCGGCACGGCGGGGATCCGGCTGTGGGGCGGGCGGTTCCGGGGTGGGCCGGCGGAGGCACTGGCCCGGCTGTCGCTCAGCGTCCATTTCGACTGGCGGCTGGCACCGTACGACATCGCCGCCTCGCGCGCGCATGCCCGGATTCTCGCCGGCGCCGGCCTGCTCGACGCCGGCGAGCTCGGCCGCATGCTCGCCGCGCTCGACGACCTGGAGGCCGCCTGCGCCAGCGGCGAGTTCCGGCCGACGGTCGAGGACGAGGACGTGCACACCGCGCTGGAGCGGGGGCTGCTGGAGCGGCTCGGCGCGCTCGGCGGCAAGCTGCGGGCCGGGCGCTCGCGCAACGACCAGGTCGCCACCGACCTGCGGCTCTACCTGCGCGACCACGCCCGAGGGGTGGCCGCGCGGCTGGTGGAGCTCGCCGACGCGCTCGTCGAGCAGGCGGCCCGGCACGTCGACACGCCGTCGCCGGGCATGACGCACCTGCAGCACGCGCAGCCGGTCTCCTTTGGACACCATCTGCTGGCACATGTACACCCCTTGATCCGAGACCTGCAGCGCCTCCGGGACTGGGACAGCCGCACCGCGGTCTCCCCCCTCGGCGCGGGGGCGCTGGCCGGGTCGAGCCTGCCGCTGGACCCGCTGCAGGTGGCCAAGGATCTCGGTTTCGACAGCGCAGCGCCCAACTCGATGGACGCCGTGGCCGACCGGGACTTCGTGGCCGAGTTCCTCTTCGTCGCGGCGCTCGCCGGTGTGCACCTGTCGCGGCTCGGCGAGGAGATCGTGCTCTGGACGAGCCAGGAGTTCGCTTGGGTCGAGCTCGACGACGGGTTCGCCACCGGGTCGTCCATCATGCCGCAGAAGAAGAACGCCGACGTCGCCGAGCTTGCCCGTGGCAAGGCGGGGCGCCTGATCGGCGACCTCGTCACCGTGCTGACCATGCTCAAGGGACTGCCGCTGACGTACGACCGGGACATGCAGGAGGACAAGGAGCCCGTCTTCGACGCGGTCGACACGCTCGCACTCGTGCTGCCGGCACTCGCCGGCATGGTCGCCACGATGACGGTGCGTGTGGACCGGCTCGTCGCCGCCGCCCCGAAGGGGTACACGCTCGCCACCGAGGTCGCCGAGTGGCTCGTGCGCAAGGGGGTGCCGTTCCGCGAGGCCCACGAGGTGACCGGGGCGCTGGTGGCGCTGTGCCTGGCCCGGGAGTGCGGCCTCGAGGAAGTGTCCGATGTGGACCTCGCCGCGGTTTCACCGCACCTGACCGCGGATGTGCGGGAGGTACTCGACGTCCGCGGGGCACTGCAGGCCCGGACCGCGCCCGGCTCGACGGGGCCGGGCCCGGTGGCCGACCAGCTGGCGACGGTGCAGTCCACAGTGGAGGAATGGCGGGTCTGGGCCGCGACCCGGGTCGTGCCCTGACGCCGACGGTGTGTCGATTTGTCGAACGGAGGTACGGACGGGGTATGGTCTCCGCGGGAGGCAACCATGACCGACATCACCATCCTCGACGTTCGGCCGCTGTGACGGACATTCGGTGAGCGGACGGGAGAGCCTCGCCCGGTTGCTGGCCGGGCCGGTCGAGGTCGTGGCGCCCGGGCTGCTCGGCTGCCAGCTCGTCGCGAACGGTGTGACGGTGCGGCTGACCGAGGTCGAGGCGTACGACGGGACGGGTGTCGATGCCGCCTCGCACGCGCACCGGGGCCGCACCGCCCGCAACGCCGTGATGTTCGGACCACCGGGTCACGCGTACGTCTACTTCACCTACGGCATGCACTGGTGCCTGAACGTCGTCTGCCGGGAGGACGGGGTGGCCTCGGCGGTGCTGATCCGGGCCGGGACCGTGGTGGACGGTCTGGCGCGGGCCCGGGAACGCCGTCCGGGAAGTACAGATCGCGACCTCGCACGGGGCCCCGCCCGGCTGACGCAGGCGTTGGGCATCGGCCGCGAGACCAACGGGGTGGACCTGCTGCGCCCGGACGCGCCCGTACGGCTGCTCCCGCCCGACCCGGAGACGCCACCGAGCGCCGCGGATGTCCGAAGTGGACCGAGGGTCGGTGTGGTTGCCGAGAAGGATCGGGCGTGGCGGTTCTGGCTCGCCGGCGAGCCCACGGTCAGCGTCTACCGGGCCGCCGTCCTTCGCCGCAAGAACACCCTCTGACCGGCGCTGTCGGCCCGCTTCCAGGCGGCGCGGACGACCCTGACGGCGGGAGCCGTCAACCCGCTTCCAGGCGGCGCAACCAGAACTGGTCGATCCGGTCCTGGACGGCGGCGACCGCGCGCAGCGTCTCGCGCAGGTGGCGCCGGGTCAGGGTGCCGAGGTCGCCCGGCCGGATGAACGTGTCCGTCGCCGTTCCGGCCCGGTGCGCGAGCACCTCGTGGTCGTAGAGCACGGTGTAGACGCTGTCGAACCCACCGACGAGGGTGTCGCGCTCGTCAGTGGTGATGAGGGAGGCGTCCGCACCGCGGCGGAGTCGCTCGGGGGTGCTGCCCCGACCGTCACCGGTGGCGACGGCGACCCAGCGGCCCAGGGCCACCACCGGGAACAGGCCGCCCTTCTTGAGGTCGAGCGAACCCCGGTGCTCGCCGACCCGGTCGACGATGAAGTCGCGCCAGAAGCCGGACGAGGTGCGCCACCGGACCGCCTCGTCGAGCAACGCCCGCAGGAAGGCCGGGTGCCGGGTGTGCGCCATCAGGGCGTCGGTGAGGTGGTCGCCGAGCTCCACCCCGGTAACCGGTCGGCTGTCGGTGACCATGCTCGACAGCAACAGCGCCTGCTCGCCGGTCGGATCCCGGCGCCAGGACGACATCGCCTCGCTCCACTGCGCCTGGGACCGGCTGAACCGCGGGCTGTCGGCGTTCGCGCCGCTGGGGCACGGTCGCTGGCCACACCGACGCAGGTCGTCGAGGACAGCGCGGGCGGCGGCGCGCATGCGCTCGGCGAGCCCGGGGTCGGACGGCGTCGGATCGTGCCAGGTCAGGGCGGTGTCCACATCGGAGCTCGGCAGCGGCTCGCGCCGGGCGTGGGACCCGAGCACCAGCCACGACGACGGCACCGACGCGAGCACGTCGTCGGCGCGCCGGGCCAGGATGCGGCGGACAAGCTCATCGACAAGCATCGAATGTGCCGCGCCGACGTGGGCCGCCGGCACACCACCCGCGCGCAGGTCGACCACGGCGTCGGTGACCCGGCCGCACGCCGTGGCCAGAGCGTCCATGGTGGACGCGCGCACGATGGCCGCCCGTACGGCCAGGGGCTCGCCCACACCGAAGTGCGCGAGGTCGACCGCACGCAGCACCCCGACCGGATGTCCCGAGCGACCGGCCACGACCAGGTGGTGCACGCCGTGCTCCAGCATGCGTAGCAGGGCCGCCGTCGCGGTGGCGTGCTCGTCAACGGTGATCACCGGCGCCGACGCGAGCTCACCGACCGGAGTGTCCACACCGAACCGTCCGGTCGCCACCAGCCGCCGGAAGTCGCGGTCGGTCACGATGCCGAGCCCGGCCGGGCCGCGGACGAGCACGCACGAGTCGTCGGTCTCATCCATCCGGACAGCCACGTCGCGCACCCGCTCGTCGGCGTCGCACCAGGTCGGTGGCCGGGTCACCCGGGCCAGCGCGCGCTCGGGCATCGTGCCGATCCGCTAGGCGGCCCGCGAGCGCGCGGGGGCGACGAGGGGACGGGCCAGCACGAGTCCGATTATCGTCCAGGCCAGGAGAACCGCAACGCGCAGCCAGAAGGGTCCGTTGTCCAGGTCGGGCGTGATCCCCGCCCGCAGCGCGAAGGCCAGGTGGCGCAGCGGGAACACCTCGGCGACGGCCGTCAGCCACCCGGGCAGGTTCGCGTTGAACATGAAGACGTCGGAGACGAAGCCCAGCGGCATCATCGTGCCCAGCGTGATCGCGACCAGGCTGCGGGTGTTGGGCATGAGCGCGACCAGTGCCATGCCGATCGCGGTGAAGCAGACCGTACCGAGGATCATCACCCCGACGACCAGCGCGATGCCGCCAGCGCCGATCGAGACATCGAAGGCGAGCATCGACACGGTGAACATCAGCACCGAGCAGACCGTGACCAGCGCCAGCGCGCCGAGGAACCGGGCCGCGCCGAAGACGCCCAAGGGCACCGGTGAGCCCTGCCACCGCTTGAGCACGCCCTCGCGACGCGCGGTGACCAGCGTCTCGGTCATGAAGACGTAGCCGACGTTGCCCGCGGCGAAGGTGAGCATGGACGTCAGCAGCAACGCCTCGAGCGGCAGCGCCACCTCCACCTCATCCAGCAACGCCGGCATGAGCACGAGCAGCATGACCGGGAAGACGACCACGAAGAAGGCGGCGACCGGGTCGCGCAGCAGTTGCCGCATGGTGTGCCGGGCCAGCCTCGTGGTCAGTCGCCACGCTGCCGGGCGCCCGGGATCGGTGCGGCGCAGGCCCGACGAGCCCGGCACCGGTGGTGCCGCATCCCGTTCCTCCTCGGGCTCGGGCGCCCGGGTCCGGCCGCGCCCGGGTTCCGTCCAGGCCGGGCTGCGCAGTCCCCACCAGGCCAGGGCGATGCCGATTACCGTCCAGGCCGCCAGGACGGCCAGGTGGTCGGGCGCGAAGCCGCTGCCGGTGACCCGCGGGTCGAAGGTGTCCCGGAGCGCCAGCACCAGGTGCTTGAGCGGGAACAACGAACCCAGCCAGTCAAGCCAACGGGGGAAGGGTAGGCCGACGAGGAAGATCTCAGAGATGAACGCCAATGGCATGATCGTGGCGTTGGCGATGGTCTGGACGGCCAGGTTGGAACGCACGAGCGAGATGATGGCCAGGCCCAGCGCGGCGAAACAGCAGACTCCGACGAGCAGCGTGACCGTGGCGGCCGGCAGCATCCTCGCCTCTGGCCGCACCGAGAACGTCACCATGCCGACCACGAGCAGCAGACCGTAGGACAGCACGCAGAGCGCGGCGGCGGTGAGGATCCGGGCGGCGAGCTGGCTCGCCGGCGACACCGGCGTGGCGCGCATCCGCTTGAGCACACCCCGGTCACGCAGGACCGCCGCGTCGACGGCGAGCACGACGAACGCGGTCTGGGCGATGCCGAGCGCGCCGAAGGACGCGACGACGAACTGCGTCATCGCGATGCCCGTGTCGCCGTAGTCGTACGACCGCTGGGCGACACCGATGGTGACCAGGAACAGCAGCGGGAACCCGACCGCGAAGAACGCGGAGATCGGGCTCCGGGTGAACGCGACGAGGTGGTGCCAGGCCAGCCGGCCAACCGTCCCCAGTGGACGGAGCGACCCCGACCGGGCCACCGGCAGGATCGGTGCAACGGGCTCAGCCGACACCGGTCGCCGCCTCGGTCAGCGAGAGGTACACGTCCTCCAGCGAGGGGCGGCTCAGTACCAGCCCGGCCAACTCGACCCCACGCGCCAGCGCCCACTCGGTCAGCGTCATGACATCCTTCACCGGATGGGCCGTCTCCACCCGGACCAGGCCGAGCCCGACGGTCGTCTTCCCGACCAGGGCGGGCAGATCGGCCTCGGTGTAGCCGGTGGGCAGCCGGAACTCGATCAGGCTCGGCAGGCTGTCGCCGCCGATCTCGTCCGGCGCACCGATGCCGACCAGCCGGCCCTCCCGGATGACCGCGACCCGGTCGGCCAGGCGCTGCGCCTCGTCCATGTAGTGGGTCGTCAGCAGGATGGTCGTGCCCAGCTCGCGCAGACCGTGGATGAGGTCCCAGGCCCGGCGGCGAGCGGAGGGATCGAACCCGGTGGTTGGCTCGTCCAGGAAGAGGACCTCGGGTGCGCCGACCAGGCCCAGCGCCAGGTCGAGCCGCCGACGCTGCCCGCCCGAGAGTGACTTGACCCGGGCCGTTGCCTTGTCGACCAGGCCGACGAGATCGATGATCTCGTCGGGGTCGAAGCGTCGGGGATAGAACGTCGCCTGCAGCCGGACCAGTTCCCGGACCGAGAACTCCTCCTCGAACCCCGCGCTCTGCAGCACCACCCCGATGCGCTCACGGTAGGCCCGACCTCCGCGCGCCGGGTCGATGCCGAGCACGCTGACCTCTCCGCCGTCCCGGGAGCGGTAGCCCTCCAGGATCTCCACAGTGGTGGTCTTGCCGGCGCCGTTCGGGCCGAGCAGGGCGAAGACCTCGCCGGTCTCCACGGTGAAGCTCAGGTCATCGACGGCTACCGTTTCGCCGTAGACCTTGCGGAGTCCCTCAACCACCACTGCACTCACGTGCGTCACCCCTGATGCCCCAGCGTCCTCGCGTGACCGCTGAGTGTCGCGGGGTGAAGGACCGGCCGTGCGGGGACTTTGGTCCTGAGGTAAGGGTGTGCTCAGACGCGCGTGGTCAGCGCCGTACGTCCTGCAGCTGCTCGTCACTGACCAGACCCGGGTCGGGGTCAGCGGCGGCGGGGCCGCGGCGGCGGGCCCACGCGCGGTAGGCCAGCGCGGCAACGGCGACGCCCAGCGGCCACAGCAGAGCGGGACCCACGGTGGTGAGCAGCACGAGCGAGGATGCCAGCGCGACGACCGCTCCGCGGTGCGCCCAGGTCCGGCGGGGGAGCAGACGCAGGGCTGCCGCGCTGCCGAGCACGTAGATGATGACGAATGCGCCGATCGTCGCGACGACCAGTTGGCGGGTGCCGAGGCCGAGGATGGCCGCGACGGCGACCGCCGTGGTGGCTAGCACGCTGGTCACGGCGAGGCTGCGCCGGGGTATCTCGCCCGCGCGGGTTCCCTTGTCGAGCCAGGCCGGGAGGGCGCCGTCGCGCGCGAGCGCCGCGCCGAGCTTCGCCATGCTGGCGAAGTACGCGTTCATCGCCCCGAGAGTGAGCAGCAGCGCGACCACCGCGGTGACTGTCTTGACCGGTCCACCGAACGCGGTGGCGAGCAGTTCGGCGAGCGGGGCCTCGGTGGTGGCGGTGGCCGGGCCGAGGGTGGCCAGGCTCGCGCCGGCGACGGCAAGGTAGAGCACCCCGACCACCGCAAGCGCGATCGCGGTGGCCCGCGGCACATCCCGATCGGGGCGGCGGAACTCACCGGCCAGCGAGCTCATCGCCTCCCATCCGGCGAAGCCCCACACCAGGACGGCCGTCGCCGGCACCACGGCCGACCAGCCGTGCGGGGCAAAAGGCTCCAGATTGGACAGTCGTAGGTGCGGCACCGCGGCGATCGTCGCGACGAGGAGGAGGGTGGCCAGGGTCCCGGCGAGCACCAACTGCACCCGGCCGGAGATGCGCAGCCCGAACCAGTTCATCGCCGTCACCGTGGCGATGAGCGCCGCGCTCGTGATCAGCGCCGTGCGCGTGCCGCCGCCGAACGCCGCGGCGACGTACGCGCCGGCCATGAGTCCGGCCGCCGGCGCGCCGACGGGCACGGCGAGGTAGAACGTCCACCCGACGACGGCCGCACTTCGGCCGCCGAAGGCCCGCCGCACGTAGGTGGAGACGCCGCCGGCGTCGGGGTAGCGGGCACCGAGCGCGGCGAAGGTCATGGCGAGCGGAACCGACAGCAGCACCAGCGCGGCCCAGGCCACCAGCGACACCGGTCCGGCTACCTGCGCGCCGAGGGCCGGCAAGGAGATGACCCCGGTGCCGAGCACGGCGCCGATCGAGACCGCGGCACCTTGGGTAACGGACAGCCTGCTCACGATTCATTACGTTACGACGGAGAATGGCTCGACCGTACGGCCAATCCATGCCATTCTGACTGGACCATTCAGTCTCCGGATCTCGGTCGGGGAGGTCGTGGGCCGTGGACCTTCACATCACGCTCGGGGCCCGCGGTGAGCACGCGACGCGGATCTACCGGCAGTTGCTCGACGCGGTCCTCGAGGGGCGGCTGCGCGCGGGCGACCGGCTGCCCGCGACCCGCGTCCTGGCCGAGCAGCTCGCCGTGTCGCGCACCACGGTGGCGCTGGCGTACGAGCGGCTGGTGGCCGAGGGTTACCTCGAGGGCCGCGTCGGCGCGGGCACCTACGTCCAGCGGACCGAGCGCCCCGCCCCGCCGCGGCCGCCGGACGAGCCCGGGGCGCGGCCGCGGACGGTGTGGGAGACGTTGCCGCTCTCCGACACGACGGTCGAGCCGGGCGTGCGGTACGCGTTCGGCATCGGGCTGCCCGACGTCGGTCTGTTCCCGTTTGAGGCCTGGCGGCGTCTGGTGAGCCGGGAGTTGCGGGCCGGGGCGCTGGGCACCGGGGACTACCAGGAGCCGGCCGGGCTGCCGGCGTTGCGCGCCGCGATCGCCCGGCACTACGGCGTCTCGCGAGGGCTGCGGGCCTCGCCCGAGGACGTGGTCGTGACCAGCGGGGCGCAGCAGGCGATCGACCTGGTCGGCCGGGTGCTCATCGACCCGGGCACCACCGTGGCGATGGAGGACCCCGGCTACCCGCCCGCGCGGCATGCCTTTGCTTCGATGGGTGCCCGCGTGGTGGGGGTGCCGGTCGACGCGTGCGGGCTCGTGGTGGACGCGCTGCCGTCTTCAGCCAGGATCGTCTATGTAACGCCGTCACACCAATTCCCGCTCGGTGTGGCGATGTCGCCCGCGCGCCGCACCGCGCTACTCGACTGGGCCTGCCAGCACGGTGCAATCATCGTCGAGGATGACTACGACAGCGAGTTCCGCTTCCGCGACGCTCGCGAGCGGAACATGGGGGGCAGCCGCGACGCTCGCGAGCGGAACATGGGGGGCAGCCGCGACGCTCGCGAGCGGACCATGGGGGGCAGCCGCGACGCGCGCGAGCGGAACATGGGGGGC
>JBQGBY010000078.1:0-39451 GCA_052038195.1 Micromonosporaceae bacterium
AGCTGCACTTGACCTGGTGGCGAGTCGGCTGAATGGCAAGCCCGCGGCGCCCACGACAGTCGCCCGGAAACGGGCGGTGTTCTACAACGCGCTCGCATACGCGGTGGAGGTGGGCCTGTTGCAGGCAAATCCGATCGATCTGGTGAGTTGGTCGCCGCCGCTCGTGGTCTCGGCGGTGGATCGGCGGGTGGTGGTGAACCCGAGTCAGGCGCGGCGGCTGCTGCAGGCGGTCGGCGAGCAGGGCGAGATGGGTCGTCGGCTCGTGGCGTTCTTCGGTTTGATGTACTACGCCGCGCTACGGCCGGCCGAGGCGCTCGGGTCCCGTGGCTGGCAGGTCGAGGAGCGAAACGAGGTGGGGTGGGGCGTACTGACGGTCGGCCCGACGACGCCGCGAGCGGGATCTCGCTGGACCGATGGCGGCAGGTCACGGGAGGACCGTGGGTTGAAACATCGACCGGCGGACGAGACGCGGCACCCGCCGGCGCATCCGGAGCTCGTGGCGCTGCTGTGGGATCACGTTCGGCAGTTCGGCATCGAGCGGGACGGGCGGCTGTTTGTCGGCCGGTTCGGGGGGTCTGATCGACGAGGTGACGTACCTGGGCGTGTGGCAGGCGGCCCGCCGGGCGGTCCTGACCGAGGCAGAGGTCCGCTCACCGTTGGCCGCGCGTCCGTACGATCTACGCCACGCCGCTGTGTCGACCTGGCTCAACGCCGGGGTGCCGGCGACCCAGGTAGCGGAGTGGGCCGGTCACAGCGTGGCGGTGCTGCTGCGGACGTACGCGAAGTGCATCGTGGGCCAGGACGAGGCTGCCCGGCGCAGGATCGCCGAGGCGCTCGGCGAGCCCGTGAACGTGGCCGCCGTGGAGCCGGAGGACCAGGCGGACAAGGGCGGTGAGCAGGCTTGATGTCGTTCAGATTTGTCAGCGTATTGTCCGTGGACTCTCGTGGAGAGCCGGTTTCGGTCGGTGGCGGCTGGACGGGACGGTCCGGTGGCCGGAGCCGTGATGGTCCGCGAAAGGGGCTGTGACCTGCGCAGATGCTGGTCGAGCGGCGGAGGGTGTGGGATTCGAACCCACGAGGAGCTTGCACCCCTAGCGGTTTTCAAGACCGCCGCCATCGGCCACTAGGCGAACCCTCCCGGCGGCACCGACCGCCGGACCCAGTGTGCCAGACCGCTCTCCGGGTCAGCCGGGAGAGCCTTGCAGCGCAGGCCAGTTGCGCCGGTGCAGGTCGGTCACGTAGGTCACGAGGGTGACGAGCACGTCCTTCACGGAGTCACGGATCCGGGCGTCACACATAACCAAGGGGATGTCGTTCGTAATCGTGAGCGCGTCGCGCAACTCGGCCTCGTCATAGCGCGGGGCGTCATCAAAGACATTGATAGCCACGACGTACGGCAGGTTCCGGTTCTCGAAGAAGTCGATGGGGGTGAAGCAGTCGTCGAGGCGGCGGGAGTCGGCCAGGACCACGGCCCCGATCGCCCCCCGGTTGAGCTCGTCCCACATGAACCAGAACCGTGCCTGGCCGGGCGTCCCGAACAGGTAGAGGATGAGGTCGGACGCGATCGTGATCCGCCCGAAGTCCATCGCGACCGTGGTCGTCTCCTTGTTGGGCACGCCACTGGCGTCGTCGTGTGTGGTGCTGGCAGTGGTCATGACGGCCTCGGTGGTGAGCGGTTGAATCTCCGAGATCGCGCCGACCATGGTGGTCTTGCCAACGCCGAAGCCGCCCGCGATGAGTATCTTCGCCGCCTTGATACGGGTTGGATCAACGCCCTGGGATCTAGAGACGTCGTAGTCCACTGAGCACCCTCTCCAATATGTTCATCTTCTCCATGAAGCCTTCATCGACGTCCACCGCGTGGAGGGCGAGGAGGCCCTGCGCGACCATGTCCGCGACCAGTACTCGCGCGACGCCCAGCGGAATCCGCATGTAGGACGAGACCTCGGCGAGCGACAATGGCCGGCTGTTGCACATCTCGGCGATGAGCTGCCGGTCACGACCCGAGTACTGGGCCTCCTGCCAGCCGCGAACCGTCGTGACGAGGATGGCATCGAGCGTGACCTCGCGGACCGGCTCCGTCCGGCCGCCCGTGACCGCGTACGGCCGGACCAGCGCACCACGCGGGTCCGGGCGTTCCTCCATCCTCAACCCCTCTCGGCAGGCTGCCGTGGCCTCCTTGTATCCAGGTACGCTTGCATAGACCGCCGCTGATCAGTCGGTTACATCATCGCGGAACGTGGCATCGGGTTGATCGCGCTGCCGACCCGCTCGACCAGCAGCGCCATCTCGTAACCGACCTGACCCACGTCGCATGAGCGCGAGGCCAGTGCCGCCAGCGCGGATCCATCCCCGACCGACATCAGGAACAGGAATCCGCCGTGCATCTCCACCACCGTCTGGAGCACCGGCCCGCCGTCGAAGCAGGTCGATGCCCCCGCGGTCAGGCTGACCAGACCGGCGACAATGGCCGACAGCTGGTCGGCCCGGTCGCGTGGAAGCTGACGTGATGCGCCGATGAGCAGGCCGTCCGCCGACACCGCCACCGTGTGGGCGACCCCGGGCACCCGGTCGGAGAAGCTGTTGAGCAGCCAGCTCATGTCTGTGGCGCCAACCTGTGTCGTCATCGTCTCCCGATCCTCGTTCCTACACCGCACGGTGATGTCACATGAGGCTCACTCCGCCTGGGCGGACTGGCTCGTTCGTGGCCGCTGAGGACGGCCCGCGGGTTGACGCTCATTGGTTAGCGTTACGCCCGCGTTGCACGCCGCGGTGGTACACCGACAGCACCGTCCGCACGTCGTCCGGCGACCGCCGCGAGGGCTCCGGGGGCGTCTGCGACTGGACCCCGCCGGGGACGAGCTGCGCTTGAGGAACTCGCTTGGGCAGACCATTGCGCGTCGAGGTGCGGGCGGTGTGCTGGGCGGCCTGCACTGCCCGCCAGCCGTCGTCGGCAGGTCCGGCGAACCGCTCGGACGCCCACGCCGGGCCCGGCTGGCCGGGATAGCCCGGATGGCTACCAGGGGCCGGTTGGCCGGGTCGCCCGTCGGCTGCCCTTTGGGGAGGAGTGCCCGGAGCTCCAGCCGGCGACGCCGGCCACGCGGCCGCGTCCGCCTCCCCGCCGAACCAGGCCGCGTGTATCTGTTCGAATATGGGCATGTCAGCCGTCGTCTCCCGCAGGCCAGGGTACGACGGCTCCGGCGGCGCCGCGACCCCGACGGAGTGGGTCGCGTGCGTGCCGTACGGTCCGTTCGGCGGCTGCCCGACGTGCGCCCGGTGGTTGCCCGCTCGGGCACCGCCCGGCGGCATGCCCGGGACCGGCGGCATGCCCGGGACCGGCGGCTGCGGCGACCACACGCCCGGCGGGAGCTGCCACTGCGGCCGCATCACACCCTGGTCCCATCGCGGCGGTACGGCGAGGAGCAACAGGCCGGGCGGGATGGCGCAGTAGACGATCGTGCCGACGCCCGGCCGGCTCTGCAGCTCGACCCGGATTCCGTGCCGCCTGGCCAGCCGGCCCACCACCGCCAGACCCATGTGACGGAAGGCGGCGATGTCGATGGTGGGCGGCTCCGCCAGCTTGCGGTTGATCTGATCGAGTTGGATGGGCGCGATACCCACGCCACGGTCCTCGACCTGGATGATGACGCCGACGCCGACCCGGCGGGCCTCGACGAAGACGATGGAGTCGGGCGGAGAGAAGCGGACCGCGTTGTCGATCATCTCCGCGACGATGCGGACGACGTCGTTCACCGCGATCGCGGCCACCGCCACGTTGGCGTCGACCGTGCCGAACTCGACCCGACCGTAGTTCTCCACCTCCGACTGCGCGGCCCGGACGACATCGATGATCAGAGCCTCCACCTGCCGGGGAGCGCTGCTGTCGGCGCCCGCGAGCACGAGAAGGTTCTCGTCGTTGCGGCGCATCCGGGTGGCGAGGTGATCGAGGTTGAAGAGTTGGGCCAGGCGCTTGGGGTCTTCCTCCGTGCGCTCGATCTCGTCGAGGTGGCCGATCATCTGGTCGACCATGAGCTGGCTGCGGCGGGCCAGGTTGAGGAACATCGCCGACACCGTGGTGTTCAGAGCCGCCTGCTCGGCCGCGACCCGGACCGCTTCGCGGTGGACCGTATTGAACGCCTCGGCCACCTGGCCGATCTCGTCGCGGGTAACCAGCGCGATCGCCTTGGGCATGCTCGCCGCGATCTGCGCTGGCGTGTGTTCACCGAGTTCCCGGGGATCGCTCAGCCGCGCGACAGTCTCCGGGAGATCCCGGTTCGCGACGGTGAGGGCACCGGCGCGCAGGCTACCGAGCGAACGGACGAGCGTGCGGGCGAGCAACAGGGCGAACATGATCGCCAGAACCAGCACGATCGCGACGGCGGCCGACTCGGTGGCCACCTGACGGATCACATCGCTGCGGTGCCGCGCCGCCGCGGCCACGACGCCATCGTCGACCCGCAGTTCGGCCCACCGCGTCAGATCGACCACCGCCCCGAGGGCTCGGCGGGCCCGCTCGGAGTCGATGGGGTTCTCGGCGTTCGAGCGGATCACGTCGTCGGCGACCTGTTCAGCGAAGAAGATCGCGTCGCCCGAGATCGTCGCGGCCACGATGTCGGCCTGCCAGGGCAAGGCGGCGAGCGAGAAGTCGGCCAACGCCTCCTGCTGACCGGTCAGGGCACCAAGGAACGCGGTCAATGACTCCTCGGACGAGAACCGTCCCCCGACCAACCCCACCGTGGCGATCGCGTGGGCCTCCGACATCTGAACCTTGGTCCGGAACAGGGCCGCCGCGGCGCGGATCTCATCGCCCAGCTCGGTATCGCCAGCAAGCTGGACCACCGAGTCCCGGTACGACACGACATCGCCGATCACGACGCCGTACCGCAGCACGGCCTCGGCGGGCGAGAGTGCCCCGACTCCTTCGGTGATCTGCTGGCGCAGCGCATCGAGCGTCGTTACCTGCCGGGTGATCCGCTCGAGCCAGAACTCGACCGTGGCCGGCACCGTCCCGATGGCGCGTCGCTGGTCAAGAAATGCATCGATCGAGTCGTCGGTGCTGTCGATCCGTCGCGCGTAGTCGGCCGCAGTCTCCTCCGCCCGGTTGCCGGCGAGAACGGCCCCGCTGATGCGTTCGGCATGCAAGTCGTGCACCAGGCGCGCGGAGGTCGCCGACAGCACGGCGAGCTCGTGGTCAAGGTCGGCCCGCCCGGCGTGTTTACCGTGGTCGATACGGCGGGCCGAGGCCAGGCTGATCACCGCGAGCAGCGGAATGACCAGGACGAGCCCGAGTTTGGTGCGCAGCCGCGCGTCGCGCAGCCGCGCGCGTAGCCCTCTGCGTGCGCGCCGCACCGCTCTGGGCGCGCTCTGGCCTGTCACTACCTTCCTCCTCGCCCGGGTGTCCTATGTGGGTGGTGGCGCGTGTGCCGGGCGTCATTTCACCATGGCACGTACGGATCCGGAAGGCTTCTTGCGTTAAGAGTTGAATTTGACGATCCCAAGCCGGCCGACCACCGTGGTCGTCCATAGCCGTCGCCCACATCGGCCGAGCATGGTGGCCGACCATCATCGTCGGCATTGTAGATATGTACATTGCGCGAGACGCTGCTAGTCTGTCCGGCGGTCGACCGGCCACGTCGGCCCCAGTGGTCTTACGTGGACGATCCCCACCGACAAACACCGCTCCGGTGACCCCTCACTGCTCTGGAGGCGCGCGTGAGTTGCCCGCCTGTCCGCCCCGGCGGCGGCGCGAGACGGCGATGGGCCGCGGTGGCCCTGCCCTTGGCCGCAGCCATGCTTGCCCTGACGGGCTGCGGGCTCTCGGCGCCCTCGATGACCACGATCGTGATCGCGGCCGATCTGGAGCTCTCCGGTTCGATGTCACGGTTGGGTAACGTCTACCGCCAGGCGCTGGAGCTACGGATCGAACAGATCAACCAGGAGGGCACGCTCGGCAACCGACGGCTCGTCTTGGAGATCAGCGACAACCGATCCGATCCCGCCGTCTCACTGGCCAACATCGGCCTGGCATCCGCCGATCCCGACATCGCCGCGCTCATCACGGGCCAGTGTGACCAGTGCCTGGTGACGGCCGCGAAGTCCATCAACGCGACGGGGATCCCGACGATCTCCTTGGCCGTGCCGACGGCGGTGGCCGAACCGCTGAACGAGCGGCAGTACATCTTCAAGATCGCGCCGAACATCCCCGACAACGCCGTTCAGCTCGTGAACCAGTTGAGCGACGACGGTGTGTCCACAGTGGCGATTGCCGCGACCGACGATGCCTACGGCCACGAGGGCGCCGCAATCCTCCGCGCCCTCGCCGAGCGGCGCGACATCGAAGTGACGGGCGAGGGCTTCGTCGCGGCCACTGGCGGAGATCTCGCCGGCCTCGCGCGCTCACTCAACGAGTCCGGGCCCGGCGCCGTTGTCCTGTTCGCCTTCGCACCGTTGGCCGCCGAACTCGCCACGGCCATCCGAGCCGAGGGCCACTCCGGTGGCCTCTACCTCGACGCCGCCGCGGCCGACGGGCTGTACCTGTCCGAAGCCGAGACGAGCGCGCTGCGCGGCGCTCTGCTGGTCTTCCCGTCGTCGCTGGTCAGCGAGGACGTCATCGCCACCTCACCAGCCCGCTCCGCCCGCAAGGCCTGGCTGCGCGACTACACCTCAGTCTACGGAACCTACGCAGCCTTCGGGTCGTTCGCGGCGGACGCGCTCGACATCATCGTAGACGCCATCTCGCGGACGACCGCATCCGGGTCACCGGGCCGAGCCGACCTGCGGGAGCTCATTGAAACCACCAGCGTCGATGGTCTGAGTGGCCCGATCCGGATCAGCCCCGAGGACCACTCCGGCCTGCGACCACAGGCGCTGGCCGTCCTCGTGGAGATCAACGGTCGCTGGACCATGAGCCGCTGAGATCGAGCGCCAGCGCGGTCGGGTCCGGGCCACCCTACCGAAAGAAGGAGTTACCTGTCGAAACGTAGAAGACGGTGGACCGCAGCTCACCCGGGCCCACGCCAGATGGCTAGTAAACGTCGCTCAACAGCTGGAGGACAAACCTGATGACCACGTCCGTGTCGGGCGCCAGTGCATCACCGTACACATTCAATAACGACGAACCGACCGCGGCCGACAGGCTCGGCGCGCTCAGCCAGATGCTCGACGAGTTCACCACGAGGCGCCTGCTCAAGGCGGGGGTCCGGCCCGGCATCCGCTGCCTGGAGGTCGGCGCCGGCGCCGGGACGATCGCCGCCTGGCTCGCGGACGAGGTGGGTCCTTCCGGCACGGTGATCGCCACCGACATCAAGCCGCAACATGTGCCGACCCGGTCCAACCTGCAGGTGCTCGTTCACAACGTGGTCACCGACCCGCTCCCAAAGGGCCCGTTCGAGGTCATCCATGCGCGGGCCGTCCTGCAGCACCTGCCCGAACGTGATCAGGTCCTGGCCAACCTGGCTGCGCAACTCGCGCCCGGCGGCGCGCTGGTCGTCGAGGAGCTCGAGGCCAACTGGGGGGCGTCCGTGCTCGCCACCCCGGACCCCGCCGTACAGGACATCTTCGCCCGGTACGGCGACGCCCTCCGCCGGACGCTCGAAGCCGCCGGCAACGACCCGACGTGGTGCCGCCGGGTCTTCGCCGCCATGGAGGGGATCGGACTGACCGACGTCGACACCGAGGCGTGGCAGCGTTCCTGGCGGGGCGGCACCGGCTCGTGCCTGCTCGCCTACTCCGGCTCCAAGGAACTTCGCCCGAAGTTGCTCGCCGTCGGTATGGCGGCCGAAGAACTCGACACGATGGCGCGCGTCGCCATGGACCCCCGTCTCGTGCTCCGCGGAATGCTCCTGGTCTCCACGCTCGGCCGCCGGCCGACGACACCGTGACGTATCCGTCAGCTGCCAACCAAGAAGGGACACCACCAGCGTGAAGAGAAAGATGCGCCTGTGTGCCGCCGCGGCGCTCGCCGCCACCATGGCCCTCGCGGCCGCCTGCACCGACGCGACCGATCCAGCCACAGTGACGGACGACAACACGCCCACCGAGATCGAACACGTTCGGTATCTCACCGGCATCGCGGTCCAGGGCCGGGAGAGCTTCATCTACGTCGCCATCGAGAAGGGGTACTTCCAGGAGGTTGGGCTGGAGGTCGAGGTGATCCCGGGCAACGGGACCACCGCTAACCTCCAACTCCTGCAGGCCGGCGAGACCGAGTTCGCCGTCGTCGACATCACCGCCGGCTTCATCGAGTACGGCAAGGGCACGTTCACGGACTTCACGATCGTCAGTGCGATCCAGCAGCGGAACCTGGCGTGCTTCATGGCCTTGGAAGGCAGCGGCATCACCAGCCCCAAGGACCTGGAAGGCAAGACCATCGCCTTCATCCCCGGTGGCGTGGTCCGTCTCCTCTTCGACGCCTACGCCGACCTGGCCGGCATCGACGGGTCCACGGTGGAGTGGGTCAATATGCCGCCGCCACAGATGGGTCAGGCGCTGGGCGCCGGAACCATCGACGCAGCCACGCAGTTCGTCGTGGGCGAGCCCGCGCTGGAAGCGGCGACCGGCGGCAAGCAGGCGATCGTGCTGCCGTTCAGCGACTACCTGACCGACCTCTATGGCAACGGCCTCGGCGTCAGCAGGTCGTACCTGGAGGAGAACCCCGACGTCGTTGCGCGGTTCAACCAGGCGATGCTGAAGGGGCTCGAGTACGCGGTCGCCAACCCGACCGAGGCGGGTGAGATCTACGGCCGGTACCAGCAACTGCAGACCCCGGAGATCGCAGGGGCCGAGATCTCGTTGATGGGACCGTATGTGAGTCCTCAGAGCGGTGACGCGCCCATCGGCTCGATCGACCCGCTCCGCGCGGCCCGCAACATCGCCATCCTGCAGAGCGTCGGCATCATCCCGACGTCGTTCGAGGCGGAGGAGGTCATCTCCTTCGATCTGACACCGGCGGCCTGATCGGCTACGAATGGACAGAGCCGGGGCGCGCCCATAGCGTGAGGAGGGGTCCCATGCCCGACGCCAGGCGACTGCACGGGACCCTCTCCACCATCGACGTGGGCGCACCCCGGCCCGACGGGAGGAGCGGGCGGATGGCCCATCGCGAGGTCGCGGACAGCACCCGGACCGGTCGGCGGCTGGGTTGGCGGTCGGTCACCCTCGGGGTCGGGCTTCCGGTGATCGGTGCGGCCGCCACCGTCGTGCTGTGGTGGTTGGCCATCGTCGTATTCGAGATCGAGTCCTTCATCGCACCGACACCGGCCCAGGTTCTCGCGGCGTTCAACCGGCGTCCCGAGTACCTGCTGGACAACGCCCTGGTCACGCTGCAGGAGACGGCGCAGGGTTTCGGCCTGACGGTGGCGGTGGCCACGATCATCGGTGTCGCGCTCGCCAGTTCGCGCCACGTCGAGCAGGCGATGTACCCGGTCCTGGTGGCGCTCAACGCGGTGCCGAAGCTGGCATTCGCGCCCCTGCTCATCATCTGGATGGGGTTCGGGCAGGGGCCGAAGGTCGTGATGGTCACGCTCATGTGCTTCTTCCCGATCGTGCTGGCTACCGTCACCGGCCTCACCTCGATGCCCGCCGAGTTCGTCGAGCTGGCCCGATCCCTCTCCGCGTCGAGGTGGCAGACGCTGGTCAAGATCCGGATCCGGGCGGCGCTGCCGCAGATCTTCGTGGGCCTCAAGACAGCCATGCCGCTCGCGGTGATCGGCGCCCTGGTGGCGGAGCTGTTCGGAGCGACCAAGGGGCTCGGGTTCGTGATCCAGAACTCCGGTGCCGACACCGCCACATCCTTCGCGGCGATCACCCTGGTCGCCGGCATGAGCATCGTGCTGTTCTATCTGCTGGTCGTCATCGAGCGGCTGCTGTTGCCCTGGGTGCGGGAGACGACCGCATGACCAACGTGGAGGCACACCGATGATCCGACTGACGAATGTCTCGCACACCTTCAACGGTCGCTCCGGTGCCGTGGAGGCCCTGCGGAGCATCGAGCTATGCGTGGATGAAGGTGAGTTCGTCGCCGTGGTTGGCCAGTCCGGCTGCGGGAAGTCCACCCTGCTGCGGATCATCGCCGGTCTGCTCCGACCCAGTGAGGGGTCGGTGCTCGTCGACGGTGCGGGGGTGAACCGACCACGGCGTGATGTGGCCATCATGTTCCAGCGGTCCGCGCTGCTGCCCTGGCGCTCGGTGCTCGCCAACGTCATGCTCCCGGTGGAGGTCTTCGGCTGGCGGACGTCCCAGCACCGTACGCACGCCCGGGACCTGCTGACGATGGCCGGCCTCGACGGCTTCGAGCGGCGGCTACCGCACGAGCTCTCCGGCGGCATGCAGCAGCGGGTGGCCCTGTGCCGCGCGCTGATCCAGCGACCCCGGGTGATGCTGATGGACGAGCCGTTCTCCGCGCTCGACGCGCTGACCCGCGAGGACCTGGCGGTGGCCTTCCAGCGCTTCCATATGGAGCGGGCCACCACGACCGTCTTTGTGACGCACTCCATCGATGAGGCGGTCCTTCTCGCGGACCGGGTCGTGGTCGTGAGCCCGCGCCCGGGTCGGCTGGTCAGCGTGGTGCCCGTGGACGTGCCCCGACCCCGCACGCTGGGACAGAGCGCCCACCGCGAGGAGTTGGGGCGCTGTGTAGCCAACCTGCATGACCTGCTCGCCGGTGAGCCTGGTCGCACGAGGTCCCACCGGTGGAAGGTCGGTACGCCCGTGGATGGAACTCATGTCAATGGAGTTCAGGTCGATGGCGCTCAGGTCGATGGCGCTCACGTCGACGCGGTTTCCGCTGATCTACCGGTTGGCGGACGCCTGACCGGACACGTCCGATGACGTGACCTCGGAGGTGTAGGCCAACCCCATCGCGCCCCGCGGGATGTGTAGGCCGAGTGCCACCCGCTCCAGCACCTCGTACGACGTGATCCGCTGTGCGCCGTGCAGGACGGCCCGAACTCGCGACTCCGACAGCGCCGTCATGCGGCACAAGGAGGTGAGGCTCCAACCCATGCCCCGAAGGAACCGGAAGACCGCGCCCATGTCGCGGTTGGCCAGCACATCAGGCATGCGCCGGCCCTCGATCTCGCCCTCATGCCACCAGCGGGGATCGATGGCGACGCCTCCGTCCGGACGTCCGAAGGGCTGGTAAGGCAGCGACATCACGACGTTCTCCTGTCCATGCTCGACGGCGATCAATCGCCCGCCGGGCGACTCACGACGATGTGGTACGTGGCCGGGCCGCTCACGCGGCTCCTTCCCACGGTCAGGCGACACTGCCTGCCCGGTGCTCGGACGTTGACCCACAGCACCGCGCTCTACATGGAGATATCGGAATCTTGGGAACCTAGGGGAATGATCGGTCAAGGCAATCACGAAGAACATACCTGTTGGCCCCGGAGTGCGCACCCCAACCCACGATGGTCGTCTATCCTGAGCGACCATCGTGGTCGGCTATCGTTCCACCGCAGGTCAGCCGGCGTTAGTCCACAGTGGATCGCAAGTGGGCGCCGTTTCGCCGGGGGCGACGTGGCGTCCGCCGCCAAGATCGTCGTCGTGGCGGGCCGTCTCCCGGGTCGCCGCGCACCGAGTTCGGGCGCGTCGTTCGCGATCTCCTGCGGGTGGTGCCACGGTTCTGGATAGGGTCCGAAACAACAGACCGTACGGTCTGAACTGCCAGAACGGGAGGCGGACGCCATGGAACTGGTGCACTCCGGGAAGGTCCGGGACCTCTACGCCGACGGCGAGGACCTGATCCTCGTCGCCTCGGACCGGGTCTCGGTCTACGACGTCGTACTGCCCACCCCGATCCCCGACAAGGGTGCTGTCCTCACCCGGCTGTCGCTGTGGTGGTTCGATCAACTAACCGACATCGTGCCCAACCACGTGATCTCGGCCACCGACGTGCCCGCGCAGTGGCAGGGGCGCGCAATCCGGTGCCGGCCGCTGTCGATGGTCAAGGTCGAGTGCGTGGCCCGGGGATACCTCACCGGCAGTGGCCTGGCCGAGTACCGCCGGACGGGCGAGGTGTGCGGAAATCGCCTGCCGGACGGGCTGGAGGAGGCGTCGCGGCTGCCGGAATCAATCTTCACCCCGACCACGAAGGCGCCGATGGGGCAGCACGACGCGCCGATGACCTTCGACGACGTGGTGGCGCAGGAGGGCGAGCGTGACGCCGAGGAACTGCGCCGACTGACCTTGGAGCTCTACACAAGCGGCGCGGAGCTCGCCCAACGGCGGGGCATCATCATCGCCGACACCAAGGTGGAGTTCGGCCGCGACGCCGACGGCCGGCTGATCCTGGCCGACGAGGTGCTGACCCCCGACTCCTCGCGCTTCTGGGATGCGGCCATCTGGGCTCCGGGCCAGCCGCAGGACTCCTTCGACAAGCAGATCGTGCGCGACTGGGCCGCGGCCACGGGCTGGGACAAGACGCCCCCCGGTCCCGAGCTGCCCCCGGAGATCGTCGATCGGACCCGCGCCCGTTACGTCGAGGTGTATGAGCGGATCACCGGAGAGGCCTGGTAGCCATGTACGCGGTGACGATAGGCCGGTCCGCCGCCCTGCAATGGTCCGAAGTGGACGGGCCCACCCCCGGGGCCGAGGCTGTCGTCATCGAGGTGGTCGCCGCGGGGGTGAACCGCGCGGATCTGTTGCAGCGGGCCGGCGTCTACCCGCCACCGGCGGGCGCCCCGCCGTACCCCGGCCTGGAGTGCGCCGGCATCATCGCCGAGGTGGGCAGCGACGTAACTCGATGGGTGACCGGCGAACGCGTGTGTGCCCTGCTCTCGGGCGGCGGCTACGCCCAGCGGGTCGTAGTGCCGCAGCAGCAGGTGCTGCCCGTCCCCGACGGCGTGGACCTCGTCGACGCCGCGGCGCTGCCCGAGGCCGCCTGTACGGTCTGGTCCAACGTCTTCGACGCGGGTCGCCTCGCGCCGCTGGACACCCTGCTCGTGCACGGGGGCGCCAGTGGCATCGGCACGATGGCCATCCAGCTCGGGGCCACGCACGGCGCCCGGGTGATCGCCACGGCGCGCTCCGCCAAGCACCCGGCGCTGCGCGCGCTCGGCGCCGAGATCGTGGTGGACTACACCTCCGAGGACTTCCTGGCCGTCACCCGACACGCCACCGGCAACGTCGGCGCGGATGTGATCCTCGACATCATGGGAGCGTCCTACCTGGCCCGCAACGTGGAGGCGCTCGCCCCCGGCGGTCGGCTCGTCGTCATCGGTCTGCAGGGCGGGCGAGCGGCGGAGCTCGACCTCGGGACGCTGCTCGGCAAGCGGTGCACACTCATCGCGACGACGTTGCGCAGCCGGCCGGTGCAGGAGAAGGGCGCGATCGTGGCGGCCGTACGGGAGCATGTCTGGCCGCTCATCGCCTCCGGGCTCGTGCGGCCGGTGGTCCATGCCCGCCTGCCCATGCCCGAGGCGGCGCGGGCCCACGAGATCCTCGACGCCTCCACCCACGTCGGCAAGGTGCTGCTCACCGTGCCGCGTGAGGGGCCTCAGTAGTCGTCGGGGATGACGGCCGGCGCCGGCACGGGCGCACCGAAGATGGTGGCGACGAGGTCGGTCAGGGCATGCACGCCGGCGTCAATCGTGTCGATCTCTCCGGGCACCTCGTCGTAGAGGGCGGCCACCAGATACCGCTCGTCCGGCCCGACGAACCCCACCGTGGCGAGCGCCCACCGGCGCACGTCCGATCCCACCTCCGCGGCGTAGTCCCAGCCGTTCTTCACTCCCGGACGCTGTCCGGGCCCGGCTCCCCACACCCCCCACTGTTGCGGCCCACCGACCGTTCTCATCCGATCCACAATGGACATACGATCGGCCGGGTCGAGCCGGTCGAGCACGTATGTCATAAGGCCGATGAGGTCCTGGGCGGTGAGCTTGATGAACCCCCATCGCGAGGGCGCACCCTCCACGTAGGAGGCTGTCGTCATGCCGTAGGTGGACTGCCACACCCGCATGATCTCGTCGCTGTCGACGTACTCGTCCCACAGCTCGTCGGCGGCGGCGTTCTCCGACACCGAGAGCATTGCGTCGATGTCCTGCCAGTCGGCGTCGGTCAGCGCGGGCCCGCCGGCCCGGGCCCGCTCGAGCAGATAGACGGTGAGCGCGAGCTTCGGCGTGGAACCGGCCCACGTGCGCAGGTCCGGATCTCCGGCCCGCCACACCGCACCGGTCTGGCGGTCGGTCACCACGATCGACAGTGCAGCACCACCCGGCGGGTCCACCATCGCCAGCGCCGCGTCGAGCCGGCGCTGCTGGTCACAGCCCCACGGGGCGCACGGGTCCGTGGTGAGGCTCGGGTCGTCCGGCGGACCGGACGAGGTGCCGCAGGCGGTCACCACCGACAGGAGCAGCAGGAGGGCGAGGGCTCGCGCCGGGCCGGGCATGCCGCCCAGGCTAGCGGCCAGCGCGGGCAGCTCCCCACCGCCGGCCGTAGCGGCTAGCCGAGCACCATCAGGTCGGTGTCCAGCATGTTCGCCGGGACCATGCCGTCCAACTGCAGCCGGCGCAGGTACCACTTCTGCTGCGGGCTGCGGTTGATGTTGAAGGTCCAGGTACCCCGCGGGCTCTCGATCTGCCCGAGCCGGCTGAACGCCTGGTTGATCGCCGACCCGCTGATGTTCTGGACCTGGGCCGCGGCCCGGCTGAGCACGCCGGCGCCGTCATAGGCCGCCATCGCGTAGCCCGAGGGCTGGGCGCCGTGGGTGCGGTGGTACTCGGTGACGAACCGGCGGTTCGCATCGTTGTCGAGATCGGCCGCGTAGTACATGGACGTGAGGACCTGCTGTGGCAGCGGCGGGCCGAGCGCGGCAAGATCGACGGTCTCGGTCAGGCTGCCCGTGCCGAGCAACTCCACCCCCTGCTCGACCAGGGCGGACGTCCGGTAGGCCCGCAGCAGGGCCGCCGCGTCCTCGCCGTGGAAGCAGGCGAAGATCAGGTCGGCGTTCATCTCCTCGGCCTCGGCGAGGCGCGCTTCGAGGTTGTCGCTGCCTGGCTGCTTGTACACCGCATTGACACCGGTCTCGTTCGGGTTGAGCACCGTGCCACCGCGGTCCTCGAACTCGGTGCGGAACTTCTGGAACTCCTCCAGGCCCGTGGTACTACCCTCGTAGAGCGCGTACGCGCGGCTGCCCAGCACCCCGGCGTACGCGCCGAGCGACCGCCCCGCGTCGCCGAGCACCGCGCCCACACGCCAGACGAACAACGCGTTCGTCAGTGTGCCGAGCGCCGAGTTCGTGTTCACCAGGGGCACCTGGTGGTCCTGCACGGCCAAGGCGACGTCGGTCAGCGCGTCCGGGTTCGCGACACCGACGATCGCCGCCACGGACTGGTTCAGCAGGCTGGTGACCGCGGCGAGCGCGGACTCCACGGTCTCACCCTCATCGACGATTCGCAGGTCCGCCTCGTGGGGGCCGAGCAGGTTGGCGTTGTTCGCCAGATAGAGCTCGAATCCTCGCTTCATGTCCTCACCGATGCCGGCGAACGGCCCGGTCGACGGCACGACGAGGCCGACCTTTATGGTCTGGCCCGAGAGTTGGCGCTCGTCCTCCGAGAGGTCGGACCCACAGGCCGCCACCAGGCCACCCGTCGCGCCAGCGGCTGCGACCGCGCCGAAGATCCGCAGGAGCTGGCGGCGGTCGAGTGTCGGATGAGTACGGGACACCTACGGACTCCTCACGGGGGATGGAGCGCTCCGGTGTCCGGACCGGAGTCGCCGGTGGTCACCGTACTCCACGGTCGCGGGCAGAGCGAAGTCGTGGCTGGCCAGCCGCGTCGCGGACGGGATCCGCCGCGCAACCCAACCGCGTGAATGACCGCTCCACGATCGCGGCGGTACTGGTGCGGCTATCGTGAGGGGGTTGCCCGGTGAGAAGGAGCAGAGGCATGAGTGAGGAGAACGGCGAGCAGCCGCAGCCTGCGCCGCAGCAGGCTCAGACGGTGGTCGTCGTGGGTCCGGACGGACGGCCGCTCGGCACCGCGCAGGTCGATGCCGACGCGGAGGCCGTCCCCGAGGAGGAGGACCTGTCCCGGATGATCGGGCAGCCCGCCAAGGTGATGCGAATCGGCAGCATGATCAAGCAGCTGCTCGAGGAGGTCAAGGCGGCCCCGCTGGACGAGAAGTCCCGCGCTCTCCTGACCGAGATCCACCGGCGGTCTATCGACGAGCTGGAGTCCGGCCTTTCGACCGAGCTGGTCAGCGAGCTGGACCGGATCTCCCTGCCGTTCGAGGAGGGCGTGACCCCGAGCGAGGCGGAGCTACGGATCGCGCAGGCGCAGCTGGTCGGCTGGCTCGAGGGGCTCTTCCACGGCATCCAGGCGGCACTCGTGGCCCAGCAGATGGCCGCCCGCCTGCAGCTGGAGCAGATGCGATCGGGCCGGGCCCTGCCGATGACCCCCCAGGGCATCCCGGGCATGCCCGGCGGACCGAGCGGACCGATGCGCCCTGAGGACCGCGGCGACGCCTCCGGCCGCCCCGGCCAGTACCTCTAGCTAGGGGTCAGGCGGGTCATTCGGAGAGCAGCGACTCGAGCCAGACCGCGACGCCGTCGGCGTCGTTGCTGGCGGTGATCTCGTCGGCGAGCGCGAGCACCGTCGGGTGGGCGTTGGCGACCGCCACCCGCCGCCAACCGGCCCACGCAAACATCGGTACATCGTTGGGCATGTCACCGAAGACACACACGTCCGCCGGGTCGAGACCGAGCTCCGCCGCAGCCACCGCCAGGCCCGTGCCCTTGTCTACCCCGGGCGCGGTCAGCTCCACGTACCCGAGCCCAGACTGGGTGACGGTCGCGAGATCAGGCGGGACGACCTGGGCCGCAATCGCCAACAACTCGTCGGCGGTGAGGTCTTCGGCCCGCGCGAACCCCTTGTACGCGGGACCGGCCAGGGCCTCGGCGCGGTCGTACGGGATCCACTCCGGGTAAGGCCACACCGCGTGCGGATCGCCCCACAGCGGCATCCGGGGAGCGTCGTTGACCTCCACCAGCACCGTCAACGGGCCCACCACCGCCTCGATGCGGCGCAGGGCCTCGGCCAGGTCCTCGCCGGCGATGCGGTCGCGGCGCAGCACCCGGTAGTCGTCATGATCGCGCTGGTCCACCACGTAGGCACCGTTGGCGAGCACGAACATGTCGGCCTCGGGCAGGTCACGCCGGCACAGCTCCACCAGCCGGGCACCGCGGCCGGTCACGCCCACCACCGCCACGCCGGCCTCGCGAACCTTGCGCAGCACCGCGAGCGAGTAATCCGACACGGTCTCGTCGCTGCGCACCAAGGTGCCGTCCAGGTCGGTCGCGACCAGCTTGGGTAGACCAGCGTCCATGGCGTCTCCTCCGTACGGTCTCCCCACCGGGCGGGCCGACAACAATACGCCCCGATTGCCAGGAACGACGCCTTCCGCAGCAGAAAGGGCCAGGAAGGCAGCCTCCTGCACAAGGGCTGTGCGTCAGCGACCGACCGGCTCCAGGACGTCGCGACCGCCGACGTAGGGCTGCAACGCCTTGGGCACCACGACCGAGCCGTCAGGCCGCTGGTGGTTCTCGAGGATCGGGATGAGCCACCGGGTCGTGGCGAGCGTGCCGTTGAGCGTGGCCGCCGGCTGCGGGCGCCCGTCGTCGTCGCGGTAGCGCACGCCCAGCCGCCGGGCCTGGAACGTCGTGCAGTTCGACGTCGAGGTGAGCTCGCGGTAGCGGCCCTGCGACGGTACCCAGGCCTCACAGTCGTACTTGCGCGCCGCGCTCGTACCCAGATCGCCGGCGGCCACGTCGATCACGCGGTAGGGCAGCTCGACCTTGGCGAGCATCTCCTCCTCCCAGGCCAGCAGGCGCAGGTGCTCGTCGTGCGCCCCGTCCGGGCGGCAGTAGGAGAACATCTCCACCTTGTCGAACTGGTGCACCCGGAGGATGCCCCGGGTGTCCTGGCCGTGCGACCCGGCCTCGCGGCGGTAGCACGACGACCATCCGGCGTACCGGCGAGGTCGACCCGCGGGAATGTCGAGGATCTCGTTGCTGTGATAGGCCGCGAGCGGCACCTCCGAGGTGCCAACCAGGTAGAGGTCGTCGGCCTCGAGCCGGTATACCTCGGTCGCGTGCGCGCCGAGGAAGCCGGTGCCCTCCATGGCCTCGGGCTTGACCAGGGTCGGCGTGATTACGGGAGTGAATCCGTACTCGACCGCCTGCGCGATCGCGAGCTGCAACAGACCGAGCTGCAGCAAGGCGCCGGGGCCGGTGAGGAAGTAGAACCGGCTGCCCGACACTTTCGCGCCGCGCTCGATGTCGATGGCGCCCAGCAGCTCACCCAGCTCCACGTGGTCGCGGGGCTCGTCGATGGCCGGTTTCGTACCGACCTCGCGGATGACCACGTAGTCGTCCTCGCCACCCGCCGGGGCACCCTCCTCGACAACGTTCGGCACGGCGAGATGGGCGACCCGCAGGGCGGCCTCGGCCTCCTGTGCGGCCGCGTCCGCGGCCTTCACCGCGGCGGCGAGTTCCTTCGTACGAGCGGCCAGCGCCGCCTTCTCCTCGCCCTTCAGAGTCCGCATCTGGTTCGACAACTGCTTCTGCTCGGCGCGCAATGTCTCGTAGGCCGACAGCGTGGACCGGCGCTGCTCGTCCGCGCGCACCAGGTCGTCCACCAGGGACGCCGACTCGCCCCGGGTCCGTTGGCTCGCCCGGACCAGGTCAGGGTTGTCACGCAGCAGGCGCAGGTCAATCACAGTTCTCGCTCCGTCGCTCGGCGCTCCGCGGCCCGCCCGGGCAGTGCCGGCCGGTCACGACTGCGCTCGGTCACAGTGATCGAGCCTACCGGCCGACGTCTGAGCCGCTCACCCGGATATCGGGTGCTACCACGATCCGCGGTCCGTGCTCAGTTGCGCAGGATATCGGGACGGGTACCTTGATCCATCGGCTCCGCCGGGGTGACGGTCAGGCCGTCCGCGTAGCCGACCCGGCCCGATGGCCGACTCGGCCCGGCACCGCCGCGGTCGGGTGGGAGCCCGGGCGGACCCTCCGGCGCGCTGTCCTCCGCCGGCGCGGCCGACACGGGGTTCGCCGCCGCGGACGAGACCGGGGCAAGGGAGAGCGGCACCGCCGCTTCGGCGGGCTGGACGGGGGTGACGACGAACGCGGCGAGGCCGTCCCCCGGGGACAAGGTCGGCAGGTTGGGCACCAGTACGTAGCCCGGCACGGCACCCGCGAGTGTGGTCCCAGCGAGCTCGGTGCCGGGCGCGCCCCGCGCCGCGAGCCACACCCCGGCGACCAAGACGACGACTGTGCCGAGGCCGAGGAAGGCACCCGGCATCAGGCCGAAGGTCGTGTCGTCGAGAACCTGCTGGATCTCCTCCGGCAGCTCCCCGTAGATGACGACTCCGACGTACCGCTCGCGCACCGAGTCCCGCATCTGGAACACGATCGCCACCACCATGCCGGCCAGACCGAGACCGAGGCCGGCGGCGCCCATCCGCAGCCGCGCGGCCTGCACAGGCCGGGCGACCACCGCGCCGAGCAGCGTGATCAGGCCCAGCACCCCGAGGAGGAAGACCAGGCTGTAGCTCGCGGCGTCCAGGCCGATGGTGAACTCATCGGTGGCGCTGACCCTGGCGCCTCCGCTCTGCGGCACCGTCACCTTCTGCCAGTCGAGCACCAGCGAGCCGACGAAGGCGGCCGTGCCGGCCACCCCGGCGACGAAGGCGCTGACCGCCGACCGTCCCCCACCCTGGGCGCCGAGAAACCGGACGAGCACGCCCCCCGTCCTCGGCCCCGCGGGCAACTCGTCGCTCATGCCTGCTCGCCTCCTCACCCCGCAACCGGACAGCCCCGATCGGCTGACGTAACCGTACCGGCGTCACCGCCCTCGGCGTAGGTCCCCAAGGACCTGGCGGACCACGTTCCGGCCGGGGATGCCGGTCACTCCCCCACCGCCGTGGGTCGCGCTGCCCGCCTGGTACAGGCCCCGGATCGGGGTGCGCAGGTCGGCGTAGCCGGCGGCCGGACGGCAGTGGAAGAGCTGGCCCGGCGTGAGCTCGCCGTGGAAGATGTTGCCGCCCACGAGACCGTACTCGGTCTGCATCTCGTGCGGGCCGATCACCTGACGGTCCACAATGGACGCGGTGAACCCGGGCGCGAGCTCGTCCAGCCGGTCGACCAAGCGGTCCGCGTAGGCGTTCAGCGCCACCGCATCGGGCGCGTCGGCCCAGGTGTGCGGCACCCACTGGGTGAACGCGCTGATAACGTGCTTTCCTGGTGGGGCAAGGGTTTCATCGAAGACGCTCGGGATGCAGATGTCCGCGAACGGGTGCGTGGCCGCCCGGCCCGCTACCGCCTGCTGGAACGAGGTCTCGAGCTCGTCCAGCGACTCGACCAGCACGATGGTGCCGCCATAGATTCCCGGATCGGGCTCGGGGTGGGCGGTGAAGACCGGCAGCCGGTCCACCGCGAGGTTCACCTTCACCGTGCCCGAGCGTGACTTCCACGATTCGATGTCTTTGAGGAAGTCGCTGGGTAGCTCGGCGCGATCGACCAGGCGCAGGAAGCTGATCGTGGGGTGCGCGGTCGTGATGACCGTACGGGCGGAGATGGCCCGGCCGTCGACGAGCGTGACCCCGGTGGCCGTACCGTCGCGCACGTCGATGCGGGCCACCTCCGCATCGGTGTGCAGCGTCGCGCCGAACGACCTGGCCGAGTCCGCCAGGGCCTGGGTGACTCCGCCCATGCCGCCCCGCGCGAACCCCCACCCCGCCGCGCCGGAACCCGACTGGTCGAGGTGGTGGTGCAGCATGACGAAGGCGGTGCCGGGGCTGCGCGGCCCGGCCCAGGTGCCGATCACTCCCGAGACCGACAGCAGCCCCCGCATCGCGTCGGAGGCGAAGTGGTCTTCGACCAGGTCGGCGACGCTTCCCGTGAACAGCCGGGTGAGGTCGAAGGCCGCGCGTACGTCGATCTTGCGCAGCGTCGGCAGCAGCCCGGCCTGGGCGACCAGGTCCCGGGGGCGCTTGCTGCCCAGCCGGGGCGGGACCTGGTGCAGCAGCGGGCCGACGAGACGGCCCAGCCCGGCCAGCCACTCCTCCCACCGCTGGTACGCCTCGGCGTCCACCTTCGCGAACGCGGCGATCTGGTCGAACCGCCGAGCCGGGTCGTCGGGCAACCTCAGGGCCCGACCGTCACGGCGCGGCGCGAAGTAAGGCCCCTGTGGGTAGACGTGGTAGCCGTACTCACGCAACCGCAGGTCGCGCACCATCTGCTCGGGCAGCAGGCTGACCACATAGGACAGGCTCGTGACCAGGTAGTCGGGGCCGAAGGGACGCTCCGAGACGGCGGCGCCGCCGACGACGCTCCGGCGTTCGAGCACGAGCACCCGCTGACCCGCCCGGGCGAGGTAGGCCGCCGCCACCAACCCGTTGTGCCCGCCACCGATGACAACGACGTCGTAGTTCATGCACACATCGTCGCGACTCCGCGTCGGTGGAGCAGCGGGTGGGCCGGAAAAGAGTAGCGTCGTGCCCATGGCTATCCGTACTGCGAACGCCCGTTGGGAGGGGACCCTCACGGAGGGTTCTGGCGTGATGCGCACCGGCAAGGGCGGTCTGTCCGCCAACTACTCCTTCAAGTCCCGCTTCGAGGAGGGCGAGGGCAGCAACCCCGAGGAACTCATCGGCGCGGCCCACGCGGGCTGCTACTCGATGGCGCTGTCGAGCGAACTGACCAAGGCAGGCTTCCCGCCCACCGCCGTCGACACGACGGCCAGCGTCCACTTCGACCGGGTCGACGACAAGCCGACCGTCACCCGCATCGACCTCGTCACCTCGGCGACCGTTCCTAACATCGACGACGCTGAGTTCCAGAAGATCGCTGACGCAGCCAAGCATGGCTGCCCGGTCTCCCGCCTGCTCGCCCCGGGCACCGAGATCACCCTCTCGGCCACCCTGTCCTGAGCATTCGCCTTCCCCGCTGATCTAGGGCGTAACGCGGTGAGTTGATCTCCAACCACCTCGCTACGCCCTAGCCCGACCTGTGCCTGTCGGGGGTGGGCAGAATGGTGCCGTGGCGGTGGCGATGTCCAGGAAGCGGTTCGAGGAACTGGTAGGCGAGGCGCTCGACGAGGTGCCGCCGGAGCTGCTCGACCTCATGGACAACGTGGTGATCCTCGTCGAGGACGAACCGGACGGCGACGACCCCGGCCTGCTGGGGATCTACGAGGGGTTCGACCTGACCCGCCGCGGCTGGGACTACTCGGGCGTGCTGCCCGACCGGATCATCATCTACCGCAACCCGACGCTGCGGATCTGCGAGACCGAGGAGGAGGTCGTCGATGAGGTGGCGACCACCGTGGTCCACGAGATCGCCCACCACTTCGGCATCGACGACGATCGACTCCACGAACTCGGGTGGGCCTGAACCGCGCCGGCCCGGGGCGGGCAGGCGTCAGGAGAGCCCGGCGCGGAGGCGGGCGAGCCACTGCTGCGACTCGGCGAAGTCCTCGTCCGTGGTGCCGGGCGGCGCGGGCGTGACCGCGGCCGACGGGCCGGGCTCGCCGGGGTGGCGGGCCCGGGGGTAGGAGCCGAGGAACTTCACCTCGGCGCACACGCGGTACAGACCCTGCAACGCCTCACCCATCCGCGCCTGGGCGACGTGTCCGGTGCAGTCGAGGAAGAAGACGTACCGCCCCAGCCGCTCTCCGGTGGGTCGGGACTCGATGCGGGTGAGGTTCACGCCCCGCATGGCCAACTCGGTCAGCACCGTCAGCAGGGCCCCCACCCGGTCGGCGGAGATATAGACGGCCAACGACGTCACGTCATCACCCGTCGGCTCCGGCGGTGGGCCGGGCCGGGTCACGAGCGCGAACCGGGTCAGCGAGTCCTTATGGTCGGCGATCTCCGCGGCGAGCACCGTGAGCTGGTTACGGACGGCGCCGATGGGCGCGCAGATCCCGGCGTCGTAGGTGCCGTCGGCAGCGGCCAGGGCGGCGGCGCCGTTGGAGAGGACCTCGACCACCGTCGCCCGGGGAAGGTGGTCGCGCAGCCAGCCCCGGCACTGCCGGGCGGCGTTCGGGTGCGCCGCCACCGTACGGATGCCATCCACCGCCACCCCGGCGCGCGCGGCGAGCACGAAATTGACTTCGAGCACCACCTCGCGTGAGATCACCAGTGGGGCGCCGCCGGCGATCTCGTCGAGGGTCACGCCCTCGGCCCCGCCGATCGAGTTCTCCAGCGGCACCAGCGCCGCGTCCGCCTCGCCCGAGCGGACCGCGTCGAGCGCCTCCGGCACGCTCGGCACCGGATCCAGCGTCGCCGGTGGCGCCATGGGCAGGGTCCGTAGCGCCTGCTCGGCGAAGGTCCCCTCCGGACCGAGGTAGACGTAGCGCGTCATGACCGGGCCACCGGACTCCCTGGTCCGCCGCCGCTTCGCCGGTTGGCGTCGTGGGCCGGGCTGATCCGGTGACCGGCGGCGGAGAGGGCGGCCCGGGCCTCGTCCAGCCGTACGGTCGGCACGAGCACATAGTCGGTGTCGTACGTGGAGAAGACGAAGACGTTGACCCGGGCGTCGGCGAGCGGCGTCACCAGCGCCGCCATGATGCCGGTGAGCGCGAGATCGAGCGGACCGGTGACCCGGAAGCACCGCCACGGGGAGTTCACCACGCCGGTGGCGGGCGCCTGGCTCGCCGGGCAGATGACCGAGATCTCGTCCTCGGTCCAGGTCACCGAGACGACCCCCTTGCGGGCATCCAGCCCCGAAGGCACAGCCGCGCCCGGATCGAGCCGGCAGACGGCGTAGTCGTCCGGCAACAGGACGAGATCGAGCACGCATCGAGGCTATCGGAGCGCGGCAGGCCGTCCGCAGTGACCTCGGTTCCTACCACCGTACGGTTTCGACGGCCGTACGCCGTTCGGCGCTGGTCAGCGCACGAGCGCGCAGAAGGTGAGCGAGCCGACGACCGGCGCGGACGGGACGTTGTCCCGCAGCGGCACCGAGATCGCGTCGACCGTGCGGGGCGCGCCACCCGGCCCGCGCAGCCGCATGAGGCCGCGGGCGAGACCGCCGGTGGTCGCGGCCAGGCGGGGTGGGATCTTGTCCGCCTCCCACGCGGGCAGGTCGGTCGTGCTCGGGCCGAAGTCGAGCAGGTGCAGCACGCCGCCGACGAGCGTGCGGCCGACGGCGGCACGGGCGTCGATGCCGAGCAATGCCTCGCAGCCGGGTGAGGCGGCGACCACCACGCCGGCCACGTCGACGAGCAGCGACGGCTCAGCCGCGATGCTGACCGGGTAGGACCACAGGTCCAGGGAACCGGAGACGCCCAGGAGCCGGCCGGGATCGGTGAGCTCGGACAGTGCCAGGTCCACGTGTGCCACGGTGGCCTCCCAACGTCCCCGACCGATGGGGGGCGCCAGCGGCTCGGGCTCAGTGTGCCCCCTCACCACGAGGTGCGTGGCCGGGGCTCGCGAAAACGGTATCGCGACGTAGGAGTTTTGTCAGCGGGCAGTTTCACGCTGTGACGGAACACGGCCTGAATTGCCCGGATGTTCGCCTCGCGGATCAGCGACCCTGCCGGCTGGTTCCGCGCCGCGAGCGTCGCTGGACATGCTGAGGTACTGGCCGACCGTCCCGCTGTCCACGTGGGCCGCGACGATCAGCAGCTTCTGGATGGTCGCCTCGCGGATCCGGTTGCCATGGGCGTTGAGCGCCCGGCCGAGGTCGCCATACGTCGTCACGACGCACCCCTCGGGCGGCTTGCCGTAGTAAACGACCTCGCCGCGACCCAGGAACGCAACCACCGGGACCACCGGGATCCGGCGGCCCGCCGCCGCCGACATCTGCTGCGAGATGCGGGCGGCGTCGCGGCGCGCCAGCGCAACGAACGGCGGGCGGTGGCCGTTGACCTGAACCACCTCGCCGGCGATCTCCACCCGGGCCCGGCCGATGTCGGCCACCGTGACCTGGAAGATGCCGCCCGGACCGACGGCGAGAAAGTCCGGATCCTCGGGGTGGTAGTCGACGATGTGCCAACTGGGGCCGAGCAACTCTACCCGGTGCACCACCCGGTTACGTCCCGCGAGCGCCCGGCGCCGCTCCCGGTCCTGCCGACGTGACCTCCAGCGTCGAAGCAGACCGGCCGCTGACTGCGCCGGGGGTGCGGCCGTACGGGCTGGGATCGGGCCGGTGTTCATGTGTAGACCTTTCGCGTCTCACGGACTGCAAGAGGTCCGGTACGTTACGTGATGGTTGCTGGCCGTGTACAGGGCCGTTCGACGGCAATGAGTCTGAGTGAATGATGCCCTCACAGATTCATGCTCGTGCACGTGCATCTGGTCGGTACGGTGCCGTCAGCGCAGGGCGACCTGGCGCCCGAGCAGGCCCGCCCGGGCCCGCCGTTCCTCGGCGTCGAGCTCCGTGCCGGCATCGCGGGCGGCGGCATAGCGCGTGGCGAAGGACGCCACCGGCTCCTCCCAGGCGTCGGAATCGGGCGCGGTCGGCAGGTCCCAGACCGGCACCAGCAGCCCATGGGCCCGGAACATGCCGGCGAAGCGGGTGTCCGGACCGAGGGTGAGCTCACCGGCCCGCGACAGCCGCGAGAGCGCGGCGAGGGCGAGATCCTCGACGTCGCCGAGGACCCAGCGCACGTGTGCCTTGTCCGGGAACCGGCACCAGTACGCGGCGCTCGGTACGGGTGGCTGGGTGGGGGTGGAGGGAATGGAATTCGTTTCGGTGGGGGAGGGGATCACCGACAGGCGCGCGGTCGGGAAGACCGAAGCGTTGGCGCGCTCCATGGACGAGCGCACCTCCGCGCTGCTCGACTCCTCGTCGAGCCAGAAGTCGAACCCGTCCCGGATCGTGACCTCCAGCCCGTCGTCGCCGAGCAGATCCTGCAACCGGGGTCCTGGGCCCGGAAGTGGCGGCACCGACACCGGTCCACCCGGCTCCGTCGTGAAGGCGAGCTGCAACGTCAGGGCGAGGTCGCGGCTCACGTCGCCGGACTGGGCCTGCCGCTGCAGACCGATGAAGATCCGCCCGTCCGGCTTGACCAGGCCGGGCCAGGCGAGCGGCAGCACCGTGGCGAGCGTGATGTCGCGGTCACCGTGTTCGGCGCGGGCCTTCTCCGACAGGCGCAGGGGCGATGTCGCGGCCGGCACCAGCTCGCGCAGGGCGACCCAGTCCGGTTCGTCGGTCAGTCCGGCGAATGGCCGCGGGACGAAGATGTCCCGGATCTTCTCGCGGGGAGGGGCCGAACCCGCCTTACGGGTGCGTCGCTTGCTCACCCGGGCAGCCTACCGACCGGGCGGCGCCGCCCGTCGGGATCGTCACGATCCCTGGCTGGCGACCGCCGGGCCGAATAGCCGCGCCCAGACACACTGCCCGGCCGCGTCGCGTTCGACGCCCCAGGACCGCGCCAGCGCGGCGACGATCGCGAGTCCCCGGCCGTCCGGTGAGTCGGGCCCGGGTGTCCGCTCCTTCGGGATCATGGGCGAACCGCCGTCGTTGACCCGAAGCTCCACGATCGTCCCGGTGTCGTCGGTGTGCACCTGGCAGCCGAGGCGGATCACGTTGCCCGGCAGCGGGGCGGCGTGCCGGACCGCGTTTCCGAGCAGCTCCGCGGCGACGGCCACGACATCCGCGCACAGGGCGGGCGGGACCAGGCGGTCGAGCTCGGCGGCGAGCTGCTGGCGGGCGTGGCGGGCACCGCTCGCGTGGTGGGGCACGGCCATGCTCCACCCACGACCGCCGTCCCCGGGACCGTGGATCGCCATCACCCTTCCACCCACGGCTCCGCGCGCCCGCACGACATTCGCCTACGCCCCTCGGGTCCCCTCGTCGATAGCGACGCCGCCTGCCTGCCCGCTCCGCAAGGTCCGGAAGTAGCGCGGCCCGTCCGCGCGCGCCAACCGAACCTCGGCGATGGTGCCGCCGCCGTCACGCGGACGCAATGATACCCATCCGTTTTGTCGCTCAACGAGGCGTCGGACGAGGTAGAGCCCTAACCCGACACCGCTGCGCCCGTCCTGGTCTCGAGCCGAGCCGTTGGGAACCGGCCCCCGCCAGAACCGTTCGAAGGCCAGCTCGGCGTTGGCCGGATCGATGCCAATCCCGCGGTCGAGGACTCTGATGTAGACGGTGTCCGCGTCCGCCCCGGCGGTCAGATCCACAGTGGACTCTCTTGGCTCGACCCCGCCGTTGCTCGCCCGCACCGCGTTGGTGACCAGCTCGGTCACGACGGTGCCGATTACGTCCGGGTCCCCGGCCGCCGGCGGCAGCCAGTTGGGCAGCTCGACCCGCACCGCGCGACGCATCTCCGAAGGCATCGCCCCGGCCGCCCTCACCACGGCGTCCAGCGGGTCGAACGGCACGATGCGCACCAACCCGCCGCTGTGCGGGTCGCCGGCCGACGCCCCGAGCAACCGGTCCACCAGGTGCGCCAACTCGTCCGCCCGTTGCGTCAGCACCTTCGCCGACGACCGCCGCTGCTCGTCGTCGAGGTCGTCCCAGCGCTCGGCGAGCAGGCTCGCGTAGCCCTTGATGACGGTCACGGGCGTTCGCAGCTCGTGCCCCGCCACCGCGAGGAACAGGCTGCGGTCGTCGTCCTCACCGGGCGGTCGGATCGGTGTCGCCTCCCGGCCCGTGTACACGCATCCGGCGTAGGCGGCGGCCAGGCGCAGGGCGTCGGCGACCACCGACCAATGCATCACGGGCGGCTGGGCGGGGGAGGAGGGCATGGAGTTGTCGAGGATTCCTTCGCGCAGCGCCGCGGACTCGTCGAAGTACAGGTGTAGCGCCCCCGCTACCCGTCCGCCCGCCGACACCGGGTGGCCGGCCACGGCGACCATGCCGCGCGCCTTCAGTGGCTCCGCCGCCGCGCCCGGCATCGAGTCGACCCACCCGCGGAACGGCTCGCCGACGACCTCCGGCCGGATCAGCTCGGTCGGCACCGGCTGTCCCAGTGCCCACGCCAGCCCGCCCTGGGCGACGATGACCCGGCCGCCCGCCTCTCCGTACTCGGTGAACGTCCCCCCGGTCGCGCCGGTCGCATCGCGCAGTCCGGAGACGAGCGCCTCCATCGCGACCAGCTCCGGCGCCGAGCCGACCAGGTCCGTCACGGCACCGAGCGCGTCGACGAGACGGCGGTAGTCGATGGGCATGCCCCGAGTCTGCCACTGGCCGCCCCCGGCGTGGTCAGCCCGAACGCGGAGCCCCTTCGCCTGACGGGGCGCGTCCGAGCGCCGCCAGCACCTCGCCCGGACGATCTGAGATGATGCCCTCCACGCCGAGCCGGGCGACCAGATCGATGTCGGCGGCCTCGTCGACCGTCCACACGAAGACCCGGTTGCCCCGGTCGTGGGCGCGGCGGACCACGTCGGGCCGTTTGCGCACCGCACCCAGGCTCGGCCCGAGCGCCTCCGCCCCGGCCGGCGCCCGACCCTGCCACACCGACGGTGCGGCGACGTCGAAGAGGAAGACCGTGGGCAGATCTGGGGCGAGCACCCGGACCCGGCGGAGCGCCAGCGGGGAGAACGACATCACGGTCACGGCCACGCCGGTCTCCCGGGCGCCGGCCGTCGTGTTCAGGCCGTGCCGGACGAGCAGGTCGACCAGCCGGCGCTCGACCTCGCCGCCGAACCGCGACGGGTGCTTGGTCTCGACGAGCAGCCGCAGCGGGCGGCCGGCCCCGCGGGCGAAGGCCAGCAGCGCGTCGAGAGTGAGGATGCCGGAGAACTCCGGCGACCCCAGCGACGCCGGCGGAGCGGAATCAGCCGGCGACCCCGCACGCCTGCTCCGCCCGCCCGGGTGCCAGGAGCCGTAGTCGTGGCGGTGGAGCTCACCGAGGGTCAGCCGGCTGACCCGGCCCCGGCTGTTGCTGGTGCGGTCGATCGAGGCGTCGTGGATGCAGACCAGGTGCCCGTCGCGGGTCAACCGGACGTCGCACTCGAGCCCGTCGACGCCGTCCGCGACGGCCCGTTCGTACGCCGCGAGGGTGTGCTCCGGCATGGCCGTCGAGCCGCCCCGGTGCGCGAAGACCAGGGGTGGCGTGGCGGATCTCCGGGCCAGCGGAACCGCGCGGGGGACGGTCGTTGCCGACCCGTCCGCTTCGCCACCTTCAGTCATCGATCAACGCCTACGCGTTGGGTGCGACCCAGTCGGAGTGACGGATCAGGAAGTCGCGGACCGTGTCGTTCTTCACGCTCTCCAGCAACTCCACCAGGTCCTGGTCCAGTCGCTGGTAGGAGATCAGCTGACCGTTGACGTCCACGTTCTCGGTGCGGTAGGTGCCACCGTAGGTCTGGACCATGACGATGTCCTCGGCGCGGAGCCCCGAGAGGGTGAGCACCCAGTCCTCGATCCTGGTGTCGTTGAGGTCGAGGGTGAGCAGGTCGCCCGCGGCCTCCTGGAGATCGAGAATCGTTCTGAGGTTGGTGAACGTGTCGGGGCTGGCGATCTTCTTCACGATCGCCTTCAGCAACTGCTGTTGGTGGCGCTGCCGGTCGTAGTCGGTGTTGGGCATCCCGTACCGCTGCCGCGAGTAGTCCAAGGCCTGCCACGGCTCCATCTCGCCGCACCAGTCCTTCTCGTAGTGGTACCCCTGCCCGTACTGCCCGTCGGCGGGCTCGTCCGAGAGACCTCCCCACAAGGGGTTCCCGGCCTTCCCGCCGTCGGCCCAGTAGTGAATTGAATAGACGTCGGTATCCACGCACATATAGACACTGCCCAGCGCCTCCACCACGGCGTCGAACCCATCGAAATCGATGATGGCCGCGCCGTTGAACCGCAGACCACCGGGCACCATGTTGCTGATCGTTCGGATGGTGAGGCCGACCCCGCGCTCGCGCCCTTCCTTGCTCGGGTCGCGGACCCAGTCCGGCGTCATCGCCCCGAACGCGAACGCGTGGGCGATCTTGTCCCAGGCGCCGGAGTAGTTCGTCTCCTCCGAGGCAGGGATCTCCACGCGGAGGTCGCGGGGAAACGAGATCATGTAGATTACGTCGTGGGACGCGGGGATGTTCACCAGCACGATCGAGTCGGCCCGGATCGGCTCCGTGGCCATGATGCCCTCTTTGCGCTCGTCGATCCCGAGCAGCAGGAAGTTGATCGGGCCGGAGATGTCCGTCGCCTCGAACTCAGGCGGGATGAACTCGGAATCCTCGATGTTGCTGGTGGCCCAGCGGGCCAGCGCGGCCGGCACCGCGACCGCGGCCAGGCTGCCGACCATCACCACCGCGCCAAAGGCGATGGCCAGCTTGGTCCACAGCGGAGCCTTGCGGCGGGACGCGGCGCTGGGCGGTTTCCGCCGGTCACCGCGCGGGCTACGGGCACCAGGGCGTCGCGGCCGAGCCATCTCCGGTCCCATGCCACTCCCGTCGCCAACCCCCGGTCGTCCGCCCTCGCCGCCCGGCATGCGCCCGCCTTACCGGTCGCTGGCGACCCAGTCGCTGTGTCGGATGAGGAAGTCGCCCACCGTATCCGTCTGCACCGACTTGAGCAGCTCGAGAGACTCGTCGGAAAGGTACTCGTACCAGATGTCGTTGCGCAGCTCGGACGTGAACTTCCCACCGTTCGTCTTGATCATGATGATGTCGTCCGCCCGCAGGGACGAGAGCGTCAGTACCCAGTCCTCCAGGCTGTTGCCGCCGAGGTCGAGGGTGAGCAGGTCACCGGCGGCCTCCTGCAGATCAACGATCGTCCCGAAGTTGGTGATCGTGTCGGGTCTCATGGCCTTCTTCACGATCGCCTTCATCAGCTGCTGCTGGTGGCGCTGGCGGCCGTAGTCGCCGTCCGGGATGTGCCGCTGCCGTGAGTAGTCGAGGGCCTCCCACGGCTGCATCGGGTAACAGCCGATCGGGTAGTGCTTTCCGACGGTCTGGTCCTCGCCGTGGGACAGGTCGAGGTCGGGCCAGGCCCGCTCCCCGTTGGGCAGGTAGTGGATCGAGTAGGTGTCGGTGTCCACGCACATGTCGACGGTGCCCAACGCCTCGACCACGGCGTCAAACCCATCGAAGTTGATGATCGCCACACCGTTGAACCGCAGACCGCCCGGGACCAGGTTGCTGATCGTCAGCATCGTGAGCTCGGCCCCGCGGGTGCGCCCCTCCTTGCTGGGATCGCGCTCTCCCCAGATGTCCGGAGTGACGGCACCGTGCGCGAATGCGGCGTTGATCTTGTCGCTGCCACCGGCGAACTCGGTCTTGGGATACGGGGGGATCTCCACCCAGGCATCGCGCGGCAACGAGATCATGAACACGCGGTCGTGCGCAGCCGGGATGTGCACCAGCACGATCGAGTCGGCCCGGATCCGGGGCTCGGCCTCCTCACCATCGCGCTGGTCCAGGCCCAGGAGCAGGAAGTTGATCGGGCCGGAGATGTCCGTGCCCTGCAGCTCGTCGGGGATGGCGTCGATCTGTTCGATCTTGTCCGTGAACCACGCCGCGGCGAGCTTCGGCACCGCAACCGACAGGCCACTACCGACCATGACCAGCGCGCCGAAGAGAATGATCAGCTTGGTCCACAGCGGGTCCTTGGGCCGCGTGCGCTTGGGTCGCCCGCGGGTGCCTCGGCGCTCGGCGCCAGGTCGGCGCGACCGGCCACCACCGGCCGACCCGGGACGGAAGCCCCCGTCGCCAGACCGCGGGCCCGGTAGGTACCCCGGGTACGGGCTGGTGCTCGTCCTCATGCCACCCCTCGTCGTCGTCACGCCGATGCGTTCTCCGGCACCCGGTCACGGTGCAGTGCAGTTCCAGCGACGCCTGCGGAGCGGAGTCAGCTGGCCATTCCGCTCGTTACGGCGGCGCCGAGCGTCCGCTCCTTGGGAACACTGCCGGCGGCCTCCGGACGGGCCACCGGGCGATCAGCTTACCCCGCTCACCTGAGCGCCCGGGGGCGCTAGTTGATCACGGATACCGTCTCACCATCCGGTCCCGTGAGCGTTCACCCAGTCACCCAGCGAGTCGTGGGCCATCGCGTCGTAGAGCGAGAGGGCGGAGTCCCGGTCCGACACGACGACGCTCTGGCCGTCGATCGTGTCGCTGCCCAGGTTGGGGTTGACCATGAACACGAGGTCCTCGCTGCCGAGCCCTCGGAACTGCCACCCCAGGTCGATGAGCGAGAAGTCCTGGTCCACGGTCAGGGTGTCGGCGACCGACGTCACGAAGTCTCGCAGGTTCCCCACATTCGTCAGCGTGCCGAGGCCGACCGCCTTGTCCAGCAGCGCCTTGAGGAACATCTGCTGGTTGCGCATCCGGGCGAAGTCGCCGTCCGTGAACTGGTAGCGCTGGCGCACGTAGTCCAGCGCCTCCTCACCGTTGAAGTGGCGGGGTCCGGCGTCGAAGGTCCGGTACGGGGGATGGATCGAGGTGATGGACTGCTCAACGGTCATGTCGACGCCACCGACCGCGTCGGTGACCTTGACGAACCCGCCGAAGTCGACGAGCGCAACGTGGTCGATCCGGACGCCGGTGTAGCCCTCGATCGTCTGGACAGCCAGCGGCATCCCGCCCCAGGCATAGGCGGCATTGATCTTCGCCATTGTGTCGCCATTCTGACCGTCCGAACTCAACGGGACGTACACCCACATATCGCGTGGGATGGACAGCATGTACGCCCGGTCGTGGCTGGACGGGATGTGCATCAGCACGATCGTGTCGGTCCGCCACGCGCCCCCCGGCTCGCCGCTGACCTCCGGGTCACGCGAGTCGGTGCCGAGCAACAGAATGTTGAGGGTCCCCTCGGCCAGCTTGGGTGGCCGCCCCTCCAGGGCCGAGAACGCGTCCTCCCGTTGCAGATCCTCGTCGACGCCCCGCACCCAGAGATAGCTCACGAGCATCCCGCAGCCGAACAGCAGGCTCAGCAGCACGACGGCGACGAATGCGATGCGCCCCCACCGGGGGCGGATCCGCCGCGGCGTCGGGCCGCGCAGCGGACGGCTCTGGTAGGGCATCCCCTGGTAGGCCCGGCTCTGGTACGCGCGTGGCTGGTAGGCGCTGCGGTCCTGCGGCAGCGGCGCGTCGGGCTCGGCCGGGTGCGGCGGCGGGTTCTGGGAGGACGTCACCCGAGCGCGCCCGGTCACCCGAGCCGGACGATCGAGTTCATTCCGGTCAGACGCGGCGTCATCTGGCGGATTGGTCGCCATGTGCCCAGGGTACGGAGGAAATCCGGCGGTGCCCTCCTGACGCGGCTTCCCGACTTGGGGACGGGGCCGAAGCCGGGCGCCGGCCCGCCGTAGGGTGGTCGGCATGACGATCGTGCCTAGGTTCGGGGCGGGCAGCCGGATCCTGGTCGCGGGCGGCGCCGGGTTCGTCCCATCGCACGTCGTTGACCGGCTGCTCGAGCGGGGCGCCGATGTCGTCGTCCTCGACAACTTCATCACCGGCGCGAAGGAGAACGTTGCCGACCACGAGGACGATCCCCGGTTCTCCCTGGTCGAGGCCGACATCGCCGAGCCGCTGCCCGGGTCACCGGCGCTGGAGGGCCGGTTCGACGCCATCCTGCACCTCGCGTCTCCCGCAAGCCCCACGGACTTTCGCCGGTACGCGATCGAGATCATGCGGGCCAACGGGATCGGCAGCCTGCGTCTGCTGGAACGGGCGGTCGCCGACGGCGCCCGCTTCCTCTTCGCCTCCACGTCCGAGGCGTACGGCGACCCGTTGGTGCACCCGCAGCCGGAGTCCTACTGGGGCAACGTCAACCCGGTGGGCGAGCGCTCGGTCTACGACGAGTCGAAGCGGTTCGCCGAGGCCGCCACGATGGCGCATGCCCGCGACCGTGGGGCGGATGTAGCGATCGTACGGATCTTCAACACCTACGGACCCCGGATGGCGCTGGGTGACGGGCGGGCGATCCCGACGTTCATCACCCAGGCCCTGCGAGGCGAGCCGGTAACCGTCATGGGCACCGGGGAGCAGACCCGGTCGATCTGCTACGTCGACGACCTGGTTCGTGGCATCCTCGCGCTCCTCGACTCGCACGAGACCGGCCCGGTCAACTGTGGCACCGAGCACGAGATCTCCATACGCGCCCTGGCGGAGACGATCGTGGGGCTGGCTGGCAGCTCCTCGCCCATCGTGCACGTGGCGAAGGCGCCCGACGATCCCGAACGGCGCCGGCCCGACCTCACGCTCGCCCGCCGCCTGCTCGGCTACGAACCGAGTGTGCCGCCCGAGGAAGGGCTGTTCCGCACCATCGCCTACTTCCGGGGACGGATCAACTCCTGAACCGCCCGTACCGGCCGCGGTAGCGGACCAGCGGCGGAAGCTCTCCGTCGCCGAGGTCCACCCGGTCCACCGTCGCCTGCACGAGCACCCCGAAGCCGGCCGGGCTGGTCGACGACAGTGAGCACCTGGCCGACGGGTGAAGCTCCGCCCATACGGGCCCGTGGTCGCTGTGCTCCCATCGACCGTCGGCGAACAAACCGCCCGGGGCGGGCAACAGGCCCGCGAACCGGTCGGCGAGCTGGCCGTCCCCGTCGCGCAGCACCGCCACCACGAACCGGCCCGAGTGCCGGACCGCCGCGTAGAGGTCGGACTCCTCGTCCACCAGGCCGAGGATCAGCCCGGGGTCGCCATCCGCGACCACTGTGGACGATACGGTCAGGCCCGCGGGTCGGTGGTCGGGGCCGTACGCGGTCCAGAGGGTGACCGTGGCCGGCATCCGCCCGCGCAGTCGGCGCACCGCGGACCGGGCATCCTCCGGTGTCGCGAACGGATCCGTGGCATGGATGGTCACCTGGCCATTGTGTCCGACCGGCGCCGGCGCGCGAGCCAGTCGATGAGGAGCAGGCCGGCCGGCACCAGCACGCCGAGGACCAGCGACACCAGGCTCAGGGCGAGATCGGCGCCGGCCATGGCCCCCGTCTCGCGCGCGTGGAAGTCCAGATGCAGCACGCTGAAGACGGCCACCGCGAAGAGCGCGACCGTACGGACGGCGTAGTTGTTCACCACCGCCCCGGCGACGAGCAGGAAGGCCAGCGTGAGGAACGCGGCGCCGACATCGGTGACGAGGTGCTCGTTGTACGGCGGGTAGGCGGCGGTCCACCGGCGACCGAAGCCCGGGAAGTTCTCGAAGAACTGAGCCGGGAAGAGCCTGGCCCAGACGCCCCAGGACGCATGCACGGCCCCGAGGAGGCCCATGCTCACCCGTACGACCGTCGTGGCCCTCATGCTCGTGCTCGCCGGCGCTTGCTCATGCGGCCATTGTCGTCGACCCGTCACTGGTCAAGGACACAACGCCCGCACGCTAAAGAGCGCCGTCGACGAGCCGGGACAGCACGATCATGCTCCGCGTCGAGGTCACGAAACCCTCCGCCCGCAGGCGCTCCAGCGCCTGCTCGAGGTGCGGGATGTCGGCGGCCCGCAGATGAACCAGCGCGTCGGCCTCGCCGGTGACCGTGAAGGCGGCGAGCACCTCCGGGTGCCGCCGGGCCGCGGCCGCGATCTGAGCCGGCGTCGTCCGACCCGTGCAGAACAGCTCGACGAAGGCCTCGGTGGCGCCGCCGGCCGCAGCGGGATCGACCACCGCCGTGAAGCCCCTGATCACTCCGGCCGCCCGCAACCGGTCGACCCGGCGCTTCACCGCCGGGGCCGACAGCGACACCTGCGCTCCGATCTCGGCGAACGACGAGCGCGCGTCGGCCACCAGTGCCGCGATGATCGCGTGGTCCGTCTCGTCCAACTGCACGGATCGCCTCCAACGACGGTCGAGGCGATCGTACGGTCCGGCTGGCCCGCGCACGCTGCCTGTAGCGGGGATGGGTCCTTTGCCGGGCCGGACTACGCTGCGGAGCGCACCCTCGTCCGACCAGTGCCGAGAGCCTTGGAGCCCGAACCATGCGTAGGTCGTTGGCCGCCGTGCTCGTGATCGCCGCCCTCGTCCTGGTGGGATGCGCCCACCCGACCGAGGACCCGCTTCCCGGCGAAACCACCGAGCGGACGAGGACCTCGAGCCCGTCGAACGGCGGTGACAACGGAGGCGACGACGAGACCGAGGCCGTCTGCACCGAGGCGCTGGACGTCTCCAACGACGCGGTGGATGAGCTGAACGGCCACGTCGACGACGTGCGGGCCGCGATCGCCGACGGCAACACGGGCGCCGCCACGGCCGCGGGTCTCGCGGCCAAGACGACCGCGACCGGCTGGCGGAACGACCTCGCTGATCTCGCGGAGCGCCCGGTCGATGACGCCGTGCGCGATGTGCTCGACGACGGTGTGGCCATGATCGACGGTTTGATCGAGACGGATCCGCGCGAGCTGGACCCCGCCGAGGTGGAAGACGACGTCACCGGCTTCATCGACGACCTCGAGCAGGCCTGCGGCTGAGCTCGGCTCGACAACTCCGACCCGGTCGACCGGAACCGGGCCCGCGTGGCCGGCGTCGTAGGGGTCATGCTGACCTCAGTCCGCTCCGCACGCACCGCTGGATGTGCCCACCGGTTCGCTCCGCAAGCGGCGCGAACTGCCCGCCGGTTCGTCGCCGGCATCGCTATCGCCGGGCTCGTGACGACCGGCGCGGCGGCCTGCAGCGGTGACGCAACCCTGCCGACGGGCGCGTTCCAGTTGGTCGCCTTCGACTCGTGCGACAACGCCCTGGCCGAGCTGCGCGCCGCCACGAAGGCGGCGGTCGGGCCGTACGGCCTGCCCAACACCGGATTCGCGTTGGCACTGCCGACGCCCTCCGCGGCCGTGCCCAACAGCCCGGCGGAGGCGGCGGACCGTTCCGGGGCGGGCAGTGACGGGGCCATGGCCGACCCGGCCGCCCCGCCCGCTCCCGGCCCGGAGGGCGGCAAGGCGGCCGACCACTCCGGAACCAACGTGCACGAGGCCGGGGTCGACGAGCCCGACCTGGTCAAGACCGACGGGCGGCGCATCCTCACCATCGCCAACGGGCGGCTGAGCGTGGTGGACGTGGCGACCCGCCGGCTCGTCGGCATCGTCGACCTGATCGGGTGGAACGCCGGCTACGAGGCGGACATCATGCTGGCCGGCGACCACGCACTGGTGCTCTCCAACGGGGGCGGGTACCCGCAGCCGCTGATCGTGGAGGACTCCTTCGCGCCCCCGCCCGGAGACAGCGTGGCTGCGGTCGATGTGATCGACCCACCGGTCGCCGGGTCGACCCTCCTGCTCGTCGATCTCAACACGACCCAGGTGCTCTCCCGGGCGCAGGCCGACGGATCCATTGTGGACGCGCGCCAGGTCGGCTCGACGGTACGGGTGGTCCTACGGTCCATGCCGCGCCTGGAGCTGCCGGCCGCGGGCGCCACCGACGACGAGCGCGTGACCGCGAACCGCGCGGCCATCGACGCCAGCAGCATCGAGGCCTGGACGCCGCGGCTGGAGGTCACCACCGCCGGCCAGACCGTCCGTACCCAGGTCGGCTGTGAGGCGATCAGCCGGCCGGCCGGCTCGCGCAGCTCGCAGAGCGAACCAGAGTTGAGGTACTCGGGCGCCAACCTGCTCACGATCCTCAGCTTCGACGTGAACCAGGGCAGCCTCGGCGACGGCAGCCCGGTCACCATCGCGGCCGACGGCGAGACGGTCTACAGCAACGGCACCAGCCTCTACGTCGCGAGTAACCAGGCGTGGCCGCTGGCGGTGCCGGCGCTGGCCCAGAAGGTGCCGGCGCAGCCACGCACCGAGATCTACCGGTTCGACACGACCGCGACACCGCCCCGCTTCGTCGGCGGCGGCAGCGTGCCCGGTCGCCTGCTCAACCAGTACTCGATGTCCGAATGGGACGGACGCCTGCGGGTGGCCGCGACCACGGACACGGTCTGGGACAACGGGGGGGCCGAGGTCGCGCAGTCCCAGTCCGGGGTCTACGTGCTCGCGAGCCAGGGCGGAGCGCTGGTTCAGGTCGGCGCCGTCGAGGGGCTCGGCCTGGGCGAGCAGATCTACGCGGTACGGTTCGTCGGCCCGGTCGGCTACGTCGTCACCTTCCGCCAGACGGACCCACTGTACACAGTGGACCTGGGCAACCCGACGGCTCCGGTCGTCCGCGGCGAGCTGAAGATCCCCGGCTACTCGGCCTACCTGCACCCGGTCGGAGACTCGCGGCTCATCGGGGTCGGGCAGGACGCCACCGACACCGGCCAGATCATCGGCACGCAGGTGTCCCTGTTCGACGTGTCGGACCTGGCCGCCCCCACCCGGCTGGCCAAGTACACGCTGTCGGGCACCTACTCGGAGGCCGAGGTCGACCCGCACGCCTTCCTCTACTGGCCCGCGACCGGCCTGCTCGTGGTTCCGCTGCAGTCCCAGTACGGCTTCGGGGAGCCCCGGCTGGTCGACCCCGCGGCCGCGGGACGACCGGGGTCTCCGCAACACGCCACCTCCGGGGCGCTGGTTCTTCGCATCGACGGAGATAACATTGTCGAGGTCGGCTTCGTCACCCACCCCGACTACGGCTACTACACTCAGATCCGGCGCAGCCTGGTCACGACGAGCGGCGGCAGCGACACGACACTGTGGACGGTCTCCGACGGCGGCCTCCTGGCCACCGACGCGACCACGCTCGCCAGCCTGGCCTGGATTCCCCTGTAGGCCCTACAGGTACAGGCCCGGGAACGGCTCCTCGGGCGGCGGCTCCGGGGCGGTCGGGACGGAGTCATGGGGGTCGCTGAAGAACCGGCGACCCCCGAAGTCCCGCGACAGGTCGTCGTCCAGCTCGTCCGCGAGGCGCCGGATCACCGTGACCGCGAACATGAAGTGGTTCGGCCGGAACTCCCGCCCGAAGACCGTGACCCCGAACCACACCGTGCCCTCGGTGAAGTACAGCCGCCCGATCGGGATGCGGTGGCTGAGCTCGCCCAGCCGCTGGTAGAGGCGCTGGTTCTCGGGCACCTCGGTGAGCACCGGGGAGATGAGCTGGACGAGCGGGGCGTCCTCTCGCACCCGCACGAAGACCATGGCCGAACCGGCCCGGATGCGGAACGTGCCGTCGGGGTCGACCACGACCTCTCCCGGTGCGATGTCGCCCATCTGCGACAGCACCAGCGCGATGCTCTCCTCCAGCGGCAGCACGGCGAAGATGTCCTGCTGCGCCGGAGCGACCTCCTCGCCAGCCACGGGCTGCGCGATGCCCAGCGGTGGCGGCTCCGTGAGCGCGCTGCCGTCGCCGCCCAGGACGTGGTAGAGCAGGTCGGCCGGATGCGGGGAGCCGTAGACCTCCCGCAGGGTCCGAACGATGATCTTGGCGGCGCGCAGCGACTCGGTCCGGGCCAGGGTGAGCCCGAACCGTTGGCCCGAGCCGGGCACCACCCCTGGCGCGGACCAGCCCAGCGCCATGATGCTGGCCAGGCGGTTCGCGGGTATCTGCTGCTCCCTCGGCAGCATGCGGTTGCTCACGGCATACGCGCGCAACTGCCCAGGTTCGGTCAGGTCGACCGTCACCGAGTAGAGCGCGAAGCCGGGGTCCGCGGCGGTCGGGTCGAGGGTGATCGCCAGGGAGGCCGCGCCTTCGGGCAGCTTGTCCAGGGTGTCCGCG
>JBQGBY010000079.1:0-30535 GCA_052038195.1 Micromonosporaceae bacterium
CTAGAGGCCGGCGACGTCGGACTGCTTGGACCGTACGGCCTCGGCGGCTGCGCGCAGCGAGGCCAACTCGGTGTCGGTGAGTGGGGTCTGCACGATGCTGCGCACACCGGAGGCGCCGAGCTCGGCCTGTACCCCGAGGTAGACGCCGGAGATGCCGTACTCGCCCTCGACCCAGGCGCAGACCGGCCATACCTCGCCGCTGTCAAGAGCGATGGCCCGGGCCATCCGGGCGGCCGCCGCGGACGGGGCGTAGTAGGCGGAGCCGGTCTTCAGCAGCGCCACCACCTCTGCTCCGCCGTTACGGGTGCGGACGACCAGCTCCTCGATCTTCGCGGCCGGGAGGACCTCGGACAGCGGCTTACCGTCCACTGTGCACTGTGATGGGACGGGCACCATCGTGTCGCCGTGCGAGCCGAGGGTGAGCGTGCGCACCGACTTGATCGGCACGCCCAGCGTCTCGGCGACGAAGTGGCTGAACCGGGCGGTATCGAGCACCCCGGCCTGGCCCAGCACGCGGTTGCGGGGGAAGCCGGTGGCGAGCTGCGTCAGCGCGGTCATCTCATCGAGCGGGTTCGAGACGACGACCACCACCGCGTGCGGAGCGTGCTTGGCGATGTTCTCGGACACGCCACGCACGATCTTCGCGTTGACCTCGAGCAGATCCATGCGGCTCATGCCGGGCTTGCGCGGCAGACCAGCCGTGATGATGACGACGTCGGAGCCGGCGATGGCCTCGTAGCCGCCGCCGTCCGGCGTGGTGGTCACTCCGACGACCTTCGTCTCGAAGCCCTCGACGGGGCGGGACTGGTTGAGGTCCAGGGCCAGGCCCTCGGGCTTGCCCTCGATGATGTCGGTCAGGACGACCGTGTCGAAGATGTCGTACTCGGCGAGGCGCTGCGCGGTCGTGGAGCCGTAGAAACCGGCGCCGACGACGGTGACCTTGCCGACGCGACCTTGCGAGCGGCGCTCAGCGTTATTACCCATCGTGTGGACTTCCCGAGCGTTAGTAGGTGATCGGCCATGACGCGGCGTCCGGCTAGGCACGCCGTCGCCGGACCCTTCCTTAACGAACCCTAACCCGTTCGTCCGAGCGCCGATCCTTCGGCCAGGGAGACGACATTCGTCAGCAGCATCGCTCGTGTCATGGGACCCACCCCGCCGGGGTTCGGGGCGAAGAAACCGGCGACCTTCGCGACCGCGGGGTCCACGTCCCCCACCAGGCGCGACCTACCGTCGACGCCGGTGACCCGGCTGACGCCGACATCGAGCACCGCCGCTCCGGGCCGCACCATGTCGGGTGTGATCATGCTCGGCACCCCGGCGGCGGCCACCAGGATGTCGGCCGCCCGGGTGTGGGCGGCGAGGTCGCGGGTCGCGGTGTGGCAGGTGGTCACCGTCGCGTTCTCGCTGCGGCGGGTCAGGATCAGCCCGAGCGGCCGTCCCACCGTGGTGCCGCGGCCGACCACGACCACCTCGGCGCCGGCGAGCGGCACGTCGTAGCGGCGCAGCAACTCGACGATGCCCAACGGCGTGCACGGCAGCGGCGCTGGCGCACCGAGCACCAACCGGCCGAGGCTCATCGGGTGCAGGCCGTCGGCGTCCTTGGCCGGGTCGATCCGCTCGAGCACGGGCTGCTCGCGCAGACCACGGGCCAGCGGGAGCTGGACGATATAGCCCGCGCAGGCGGGATCGGCGTTCAGTTCGTCGACGGCCGCCTCGACCTCGGCCTGGGTCGCCGTGGCCGGCAGATCGCGCCGGATCGACACGATCCCCACATCGGCACAGTCCTGGTGCTTGAGGCCCACGTACTTGTGCGAACCGGGGTCGTCGCCCACGAGGACCGTGCCCAGACCGGGTGGACGTCCGGCGTCGGCCAGCGCCTTCACCCGTACCTTGAGCTCTTCCTTGATCGCCGCCAGTGTGGCCTTGCCGTCCAGGATCGTCGAGTTCACGCCGCTGAGCCTAGTGGTAGAAGTGGCGGGTCCCGGTCAGGTACATCGCGATGCCGGCTTTTGCCGCAGCCTCCGTAGAGAGTTTGTCGCGGATCGACCCGCCCGGTTGGGCGACGGCGACCACGCCGGCGTCGATGAGGACCTGGAGCGCGTCGGGGAACGGGAAGAACGCGTCGGACGCCGCCACCGAGCCGGCCGCGCGGTCGCCGGCCCGGGACACCGCGAGCCGCGCCGCGTCGACCCGGTTCACCTGACCCATGCCGACACCGACCGTGGCGCTGCCGCGGGCCAGCAGGATCGCGTTGGACTTCACCGCACGGGCGGCGCGCCAGGCGAAGGCGAGGTCCGCGAGCAGGTCCGGCTCCAGGGGCTCGCCGCTGACCAGCTGCCAGGTGGCCGGGTCATCACCGGGGGCGTCGATGCGGTCGGCGGTCTGGGTCAGGATGCCGCCACTGACCTGGCGCAGCTCGACCGTCGCCGGCCGCCACGGCGGCGCCTGCAGGATGCGCAGGTTGTCGCGCCCTGCGAGGATCTCGACGGCACCGTCCTCATAGGAGGGAGCGACGACCACCTCGGTGAAGATCGGCGCGATCTGCTCGGCCAGGGCGACCGTCACCGGCCGGTTCGCCGCGATGACGCCGCCGAACGCCGAGGCCGGGTCACACTCGTGGGCGAGACGATGTGCGGTCACCACATCCGGACCTACGGCGATACCACAAGGATTGGCATGCTTGATGATGGCGACCGTCGGCTCGGTGAAGTCGTGTACCGTACGCCAGGCTGAGTCGGCATCGACGTAGTTATTGTAAGACATCTCTTTGCCGCCCAGCTGCGCGGCCTGGGCGAGGCCGGGGGGCGCGTCCGGGTCCGCGTAGAGCGCGGCCCGCTGGTGGGGGTTCTCGCCGTACCGCAGCACCGCCGACCGGGTCACCGCCAGCCCGCCGAACTCCGGCCACCACGCCTCGTCGGCACGCTGCTGGGCGAACCACTCCGCGACCGCGACGTCGTAGGCGGCGATGTCGGCGAAGGCCCGGGCTGCCAGCCGTCGCCGTTGACCGAGCGTCAGCCCACCGGCAGCGAGTGCCTCGATCACGTCCGGGTACTCGTCGGGCGAGGTGACCACGGCGACGCTGTGGTGGTTCTTCGCCGCCGAGCGCACCATCGCCGGCCCACCGATGTCGATCTGTTCGATCACGGCGTCGGGCCGGGCGCCCGAGGCGACCGTCCGCTGGAACGGGTAGAGGTTGCTGACGAGCAGGTCGAACGGCGCGATGCCCAACGACGCGAGCTGTGCCTCGTGCTCGGGCCTGCGCAAGTCGGCCAGCAGTCCCGCGTGGACGGACGGGTGCAGGGTCTTGACCCGGCCGTCGAGGCTCTCCGGGAAGCCGGTGACCTGCTCGACGCGGACCACGGGCACGCCGCAGGCGGCGATCAGGTCGGCGGTGCCGCCGGTCGAGACCACCTCGACCCCGGCCATGCCCAGCGCCCGGACCAGCTCCTCGAGCCCCGCCTTGTCATAGACGCTGATCAGTGCCCGCCGGATCGGTCGCCGTCCATCCTCGGTCGTCACGGGATCGTCACCTTCCTGCCCTTGGTGGTCCAGCCTTCGCGAGCGAGCCGGCCGACGTAGTGCACGAGCTGGCGCCGCTCGGCGGCCTTGATGCGCTCGGTGAGCGTCTCCTCGGTGTCGCCGTCGTGCACGGGCACCGCGACCTGCGCGACGATCGGGCCGGTGTCGACGCCCTCGTCGACGAAGAAGAGCGTCGCGCCGGCCACCTTGACGCCGTACTCCAGCGCGTCGCGCGGTCCGTGGATGCCCGGAAAGGCCGGCAGCAGCGCATTGTGGGTGTTGAGGTAGCGGCCCTCGTACGCGGCGAGGAATGTGGGTCCGGCGAGCTTGAGGAACCCAGCCGAGATGACCAGGTCGGGGTCGTGCTCGGCACAGTGGCCGGTCAGGGCGGCGTCCCACTCGCTCCGCGACGCGTAGTCCTGCACCCGGCAGACGAACGTCGGCACGCCCGCCTTCTCGGCCCGGTCGAGACCCGCGATGCCCGACCGGTCGGCGCCGACGGCGACCACTTGCGCGCCGAAGCCAGGCTCGGCGCAGGCATCGAGCAGAGCCTGCAAGTTGGTGCCCGAGCCGGATACCAGCACGATCAGCCGGGCCGGAGCACGCCCGGCTTGCCCGGCCGTACCTACGGAGGCACTGCTCACGACGCCACCCTAGTGCCGCGACGCGGGCTCCCGGGCCAGGTGCTCGGGCATGTCGCCCGGCGCACACTTTGCCAACCCCGGCATGGACTCTCGGGTGGTGTGCCGCCTTGGCGGGAACCGTTACCCTCGCGGTTGTCCCGGTACCGCGCTTCGACGGCCATGGCACGACCGCATGTACCGGGTCCCGTCCACCCACGAAGGGACCCCGCCATGACCGCAGCTGCCCCGGCGAAGGACAGGACGGTTCTGTGGGGCCTCCTCGCCGTTCTCGGTGCGTTCTGCTGCCCGCCCGTCGGCATCGTCTTCGGCGTTCTGTGCCTGCAGGACACGAAGAAGCACAACAAGTCCCCGTTCTTCGCCTACGTCGTCCTGGGCATCGTTGCGGCCGGTTTGCTCGTGCACGTCATCCTTTTCGCGGCCGATGCGTACCCATTCATCGGCGGCTGAATGGCCACTTCGTCGCGGCTGAATGGACGCTCGGCGAGCCCGAGATTCAGGAACTCAGGTATCGAATAATTTTCTCAGTCGCGATCGGAACACACCCGCCAGACGTCGCCGGGCCGGATCCACGTTCCTGCTTGTACGTATTTGCCCGTGTAGAGGGTGAACACGGAGGAAATGCAGGGGGGCTGGAGTAGTGCGCAGAGGCAAGCGGACCGCTAATCTCCCCGTGATCCGCCACGACGAAAGGACATGACATGAGCTACCCACCGCCCGCCGGTGCCGCGCCCGCCAGCGACAAGGTGACCCTTTGGGGCGTCCTCGGCATCATCGGCGCCGTCTGCTGCCCGATCCTCGGCATCGTGTTCGGTGTCCTCGGTCTGCAGGAGTCCAAGCGAGTCGGCAAGCCGCCGACGCTTGCGTACGTGGCGCTGGGTGTCTCGGCCGCGAACATCCTGCTCAACATCGTCCTCGCCGCGGCCGGCGCGCTGCCCTACCTCTGATCGACCCCACCCGCGGCCAGTCCGCGGGAAGCGCCCATAGCCTGGCCCGGTCGGCCCTGCCGGCCGGGCCTGCGGTTTGTCCCGAGCCTCGACCTCACACGGGCTCGGCTCAGCCACGGCGAAGCGACCGGCGGGTAACGGCGCCGACGACGACGCCCACGCCGATGACGACGGCGGCGAGCAGCGCGACGCGGACGTCGTACGCGCCAAGCTCGGCCAGCCGTCCGGAGCCGAGGCTGCCCCGGGACGCCACCATCGCCAGGTGTACCAACGCCCCGGCGATGGGCCCCGCGAGTGCGGCCGACCCGAGCAGGCGCCCCCAACCGCCACCGCCCGAGCCCGCCGAGGTGCCCGTCGGAGCACGGCCGAGCAGAAGGCCGGCGGCCACTCCCGCGATCAGCGGCACGCCCAGAAGCGCCGGACCGACACCGGTCAACGGTCCGGTCGGGAGGGCGGCGAGCACGGGCACCGCCGGGACAGGCCCGAGCAGCACGTCGCCGGGGCTCACCACCGTGCCCGCACCGACCGCGAAGCCGGGACCGACCAGGTAGGCGGCCCCCCACACCGCCAGGTTCGGCAGGTACACCAGGCACAGCGCGGTGATCCCGACCTGCCCCGCGACCCCGGCATGGAACGCCCCGAGCATCTGGGTCGCCTCGCCGCCGGACAGCGCCAGAGCGAGCCCGCCGACCGCCGCTCCGGCCGCGAGCAGGAACGCGACGGCGGCCACCCCAGCCCGTACGGCATCGGTGAGCGTGCGCGGCACCCGGCGCAGCCGGGGTCGGCCCGAGCGGCCGTGCCCCAAGGCCCCGCCGACCGCCGTCGCCGCGGAGAGCACCCCGAAGGTCAGCGCGGCCCGCAGCGGCGAGACCGTCACGTCGGCCGTGCGGGCGAGCAGCGCAACCAGGGCACCGATCGCCGCGTACGCCAGCGCTACCGCCATACCGGCCCGGACGGCCGGCCACACCGACACCGCCCGGTGCGCACCGGCAGCCCGGCTCGCGTGCACCCCGGCCCGAACCAGCCGCCAGCCGATCCAGGCCGTGATCGCCAGTGGCACCAACGTGATCCGGTCGGTGGACGTGGCGACCGGGACATTGTGGCCGAGCAGCCAGGCACCCGCGCCGATGCGGAGCACAGCGCCGGTGTCCGCACCGGCGCCCAGCGCGCCCACCGTCGAGAGCGCCAGGACCGGCGCGATGCTCAGGAGGGTGGCCCACAGTGCCGCGACGGCCGCGGCGAGCGGCAGTGGCGCACCCTTGCGCGGGGCGGTGTCTTCGTCGTCAGCGGACACCCGGTCCGTGCTGACGCGGGCCTCCGCAGCGGCGGCCGCCCCTCGGTGCGGTCCGTCGTCCCAGGTAGCCAACAGATCGGCGAGGGACGCGTCATCGCTGCGCGGCGACATCCGTCCACTGTGTCAAACGCTCGGGCCCGGGGCGTCCGTCCGCGCCCGCGTGTCGCCCTCGATGTCAGGAGGGGCACCGTGCTGACACCCGACACCCGACACCGGGACTACACCGACGACATGACGGCGCGCATCAGGCGGGCGGTCTCGCTCGGCGTCTTGCCGACCTTGACACCGGCCGCCTCGAGCGCGACCTTCTTCGCCTCGGCGGTACCCGAGGATCCCGAGATGATCGCCCCGGCGTGGCCCATTGTCTTGCCGGGCGGTGCGGTGAAGCCGGCGATGTAGCCGACCACGGGCTTGGTCACGTTCGCCCGGATGAACTCGGCCGCCCGTTCCTCGGCGTCACCGCCGATCTCGCCGATCATCACGATCGCGTCGGTGTCCGGGTCCGCCTGGAAGGCCGCCAGGGCGTCGATGTGGGTGGTGCCGATGACCGGGTCGCCGCCGATGCCCACGGCGGTGGAGAAGCCGATGTCGCGCAGCTCGTACATCATCTGGTAGGTCAGCGTGCCCGACTTGGAGACCAGGCCGATGCGGCCCGGGCCGGAGATGTCGGCCGGGATGATGCCGGCGTTGGACTGGCCAGGGCTCGCCACACCCGGGCAGTTCGGCCCGACGATACGGGTGACGTTGCCCTTGCTGACGTTGTGGGCCCAGGCGGCGGCGGTGTCGTGCACCGGGATGCCCTCGGTGATCGTGATGGCGAGCGGGATCGCGGCGTCGATGGCCTCGACCATCGCCCCCTTGGCGAACCGCGGCGGCACGAAGATGACGGTCACATTCGCGCTGGTCTCCGCCACGGCCTCGGCGACCGAGTTGAAGACAGGAAGAGTCTGCGCGACGCCAGTCTCACCGACGCCCTCGCCCCGCCCAGGGAACTCGACGCTCTGCCCGCCCTTGCCGGGCGTGACGCCGCCGACCACATTCGTGCCGGCGCGCAGCATGCGGCGGGTGTGCTTCGATCCCTCCGAGCCCGTCATCCCCTGCACGATGACCCGCGAGTCCTTGTCGAGCCAGATCGCCATGTCGTCAGACCCCCGTCGCCGCGAGCTCGGCCGCGCGGCGCGCGGCACCGTCCATTGTGTCCACCCGCTGTACGAGCGGGTTGTTCGCGTCGTCGAGGATCCGGCGACCCGCCTCGGCGTTGTTGCCGTCCAGCCGGACGACCAGCGGCCGGGTGAGCGTCTCGCCCCGGCTCGCCAGCAGCTCGAAGGCGGCCACGATGCCCTTGGCCACGGCGTCGCAGGAGGTGATGCCGCCGAACACGTTCACGAAGACGCTCCTTACGGACGCGTCGGAGAGCACGATCTCCAGACCGTTGGCCATCACCTCGGCCGATGCGCCGCCGCCGATGTCGAGGAAGTTCGCGGGCCGCACGCCGCCGAACTCCTCACCCGCGTAGGCGACAACGTCCAGTGTGGACATCACCAGACCGGCGCCGTTGCCGATGACGCCGACCTCGCCGTCGAGCTTGACGTAGTTGAGGTCCTTCTCCTTCGCCGCCTGCTCGAACGGGTCCGCCGCCGACCTGTCCACCCACGCCTCGTGGTCGGGGTGGCGGAACGAGCCGTTGTCGTCGAGGGTGACCTTGGCGTCGAGGCAGAGCACCCGACCGTCGGGCGTCCGGGCCAGCGGGTTGACCTCGACCAGCGTGGCGTCCTCGGCCACGAACGCCTGCCACAGCTTCACCGCGATGGCGACCACCTGGTCGGCCACGTCGGCGGGGAACGCGGCTCTCGTCACGATGTCCCGAGCCAGGGCCTCATCGACTCCGGTGGACGCGTCGATCGTGGTCTTGACCACCTTCTCCGGGGCCTCGTGCGCGACCTGCTCGATCTCCATGCCGCCCGCGACGCTCGTGATGCACAGGAAGGTCCGGTTGGCCCGGTCCAGCAGGTAGGAGAAGTAGTACTCCTCGGCGATGTCGGCCGCCTCCGTGACCATGACCTTGTGCACGGTGTGGCCCTTGATGTCCATACCGAGGATGTCGGTCGCGCGGGCCGTCGCCTCGGCCACGGTGTCGGCGAGCTTCACCCCGCCGGCCTTGCCGCGGCCGCCGACCTTCACCTGCGCCTTCACGACAACCTGGCGGCCCACCTGCGCGGTGCCGGTCAGAATCTCGGTGGCGATCGCCGTCGCCTCCTCAGGGGTTTGCGCGACGCCGCCGCTCAGCACCGGCAGCCCGTGCCGGGCGAACAGCTCCCGCCCCTGGTACTCGTACAGGTCCACCAGTCTCTCCTGCCTGGGCTCCACCGGCCCGGAGAGCACGAGACGCGGGACAGCGCCGATCGACGCCCCGATCGATCCGGGCTTGACGAGCGCAGCCTAACCAGGCACGCCCGACCGGTCCGCATTCGGGCTCGGCCCGGTGCCCAACTGCACAGTCGGGTGAATGTCCGTCCCCGGCCATCCACCTTCCGGGCGAATCGGGGGTATTGCCCGACGCCGGGCGTAACCGGCCAGGAACGCTGTCGTTGTGTTGGTTGTCGGCCCGCGCGAGCGGGCCGACAACAAGGAAAACGGCCGATGCCCTGTCGGTCGAGGGGTGGCGGCGGGGCATCGTGCAGAGGGGCCGGACGTGTGAGGGGTGCGTCCGGCCCCTCACCTTGTGCGCCGACCGCGGCACCGACCGTACGGTCGCTCGTCCCTGCCTCAGCCCACGGCGGCGGCGGGCGAGGGGACGTTGGCCCGGACCCAGTCCACGATGGACCGCATGGTCGCCCCCGGCCCGAAGATCTGGGCCACCCCCAGCTCGCGCAGCTCCGGGACGTCCTCGTCCGGGATGATGCCGCCGCCGAAGACCACGATGTCGGCGGCGTCGCGCTGCGCCAGCAGCTCGACTAGGCGACGAAACAGCGTCATGTGCGCGCCCGAAAGCACCGACAGGCCGATGGCGTCGGCATCCTCCTGGATCGCTGTCTCGACGATCTGCTCCGGAGTCTGGTGCAGACCGGTGTAGATGACCTCCATACCGGCGTCGCGGAGGGCCCGCGCCACGACCTTGGCGCCGCGGTCGTGGCCGTCCAGGCCGGGCTTGGCGATGACCACGCGGATGCGCTCGCTGCTACTCATGGCGTTTCCTTCGACAGTGAAGCTCCTGCCGAACGGTACCCCGCGCCACCCAGATCGCGCCGACGTGGCTGGCGGACCCGGCCGGCTTGTGGTCGCCATAACGGATTCGCTACGGTGACGGGCGTCGCGACCAACTCGCGGAGCTTGCGGGAGCAATTCCGGCGACGCCTGCGGAGCGGAATCAGCAGGCAACTCACGAAGCACGGCGGAGGACGCCTTGGCCAGGCCGAGTCAGCAGTCGGGTGGGGTCTACCGGGGTCGACGCCGGCTGCCGCGACTGCCCAGCCGCCGGTACGCGGCCGTCGTCATGACTGCGTTCCTGGGTGCGCTCATCGTCGCGCTCGGTGCGGAGACCATCGTCCCTGACGACCTCGCCGACCCCCGCCGGCAGGACATCCTCTCCTTCTCGGACCGGTTCGACGCCGCCGACCAGGCCGCCCGGGCCGACGACTACGGGCCGGCGATCACCGTCGACGCGGGCCGACCCAACGTCTGGGTGCTGCCGCTGCGGGACCACTACACGATCACGACGAACTTCGAGATGCGCTGGGGCAGCATGCACTTCGGTGTCGACCTCGCCGCCGCGTACTACACGCCGATCTACGCAACGCACGCCGGCACGGTCCTGCTCGCCGAGTGGTACGGCGGGTACGGCAACGCCGTCATGATCGACAATGGGGAAGGCGTGGTGACGATCTTCGGTCACGCGTCGGAGCTTCTCGTGTCCGAGGGTCAGCAGGTCCAGGCCGGGCAGATGATCGCGCGCGTCGGCAGCACGGGCTACTCCACCGGCGAACACCTCCACTACGAGATCACGGTCAACGGTGGCCAGTACGACCCGATCCGGTTCATGCGCGAGCACGGCGTCGACCTGGAGAGCCAGACCGAAGAGGCGACCGGCGGCATCGTCGGCTGACCGTCCCCGCTGACCCAGCTCGATTTCTGCTCCTCACACGTGCGGCTGCCCGCGCGCTCTGCTGCCGTGCTCCTGGCGCCGTCACACCTTCTCGATGGGCGCGTTGCGCAGCACCACCCACATCACCTGGTCACCGAAGTCGATCTGGGCCTTGCCGCCGTCGACCGCGGTGACCCGGCCGAGCCCGTACCGCTGGTGGTTGACCCGGTCGCCGACGTTGATCGGTGGCACCTCCCGCGCCATCAGCTCGCTGGCCGTCGTGAGGCGCGACGCATCGATGCCGAGCCGGGTAGCGAGCTCGGTCGCCTTGGGGGTGCCGCCCACGAAGTTGGGGTTGCGCGCCGGCCTCGCGGCCGGAGCGTCCAAGCCCGGTGACCGGTACTCGCCGCGGGCGCCCACGCCGCCCCGACCCCCGGACCACATGGCGTACGCCTCGGCGACGCGCTCCCACCGCACCGCCTCGGGCGGCATCTCGCCGAGGAAGCGCGACGGCAGGCGTTGCGCCGCGGCGCCCCACGCGGAACGGGTGACCGCGCGCGACACATAGAGCCGCCGGCGGGCGCGGGTGATGCCGACATAGGCGAGTCGGCGCTCCTCCTCCAACTCGTGCGGCTCCTCGAGCGCCCGCTGGTGCGGGAAGATGCCCTCCTCGAGCCCGGTCAGGAACACCGTCGGGAACTCCAGGCCCTTGGCGGTGTGCAGCGTCATGAGGGTGACGACGCCGGCATGGTCTGCGTCATCTACCGGCACCTCGTCGGCGTCCGCGACCAGGGACACCTGCTCCAGGAAGCCGGCCAGCGTCGGCGGCTCGGCTGCTTCTGCGGGCTCTGCGGTCTCGAGCTCAGCGGCGGCGACCCGGGCCGCAGCTGCGGCCAACTCGGTGCGCTCGGTGTACTCGCGGGCGACGTTCACCAGCTCCCGCAGGTTCTCGACCCGCCCCTGATCCTGCGGGTTCTCGCTCTCCTCGAGGAGGGCCACGTAGCCCGTACGGTCGAGGACCGCCTCCAAGACCTCCTCCGGCGGGGCCACCACGCTCATCTCCCGCGACTCGTCGAGGAGCCTCACGAACTCCGACACCGCGGCGGCCGCGCGTGGCGGCAGCCCCGGCACCTCCTCCGCGGCGCGCAGCGCGACGCCGAGGGAGATCCGCTCGCGCGACGCGTGGGCGTCGAGCGCCGCCAGCGTGCGATCGCCGATGTTGCGGCGTGGGGTGTTGATGATCCGCCGCAGGCTCACCAGGTCGTCGGGGTTGGTCAGCACCCGCAGGTAGGCCAGGGCGTCGCGGACCTCGGCCCGCTCGGAGAAGCGCACGCCCCCCCCGACCGGGTAGGGCAGCCCCGGCCGGATGAAGATCTCCTCGAAGACACGGGACGGGGCGGTGGTGCGGTAGAAGACGGCGACGTCGCCCGGTCGGGCCGTGCCGTCCTCGCGCAGCCGGGCGATCTCGCGGGCCACCCAGTCCGCCTCGTCGTGCTCGTTGTCGGCGACGTACCCGACGATCGGTTCCCCCGCGCCCGCGTCGCTCCACAGGCGCTTCTTCTTGCGCTTCGGGTTGCGGTCGATGACGGCGTTGGCGGCGGTGAGAATCATCTGGGTGGATCGGTAGTTCTGCTCCAGGAGCACGGTGCGCGCCTGTGGGTAGTCGCGCTCGAACTCGAGGATGTTGCGGATCGTGGCGCCCCTAAATGCATAGATTGACTGATCCGCGTCGCCGACGACGCACAGCTCACCCGTCTCGCCGACCAGCTCCTTCACCAGCACGTACTGGGCGAGGTTGGTGTCCTGGTACTCGTCGACCAGCACGTGCTTGAACCGTTGCCGGTAGAACTGCGCTACCTCGGCGTTCGACTGGAGCAGCTGCACCGTCGTCATGATCAGGTCATCGAAGTCGAGCGCTTTGGCGGCGCGCAGCCGCTGCTGGTAGAGCTCGTACGCCTCGGCGATCATCCGCTGGTCGGGCCCCTTGGCGGTCTCGGCGGCCGCGCCCGGGCTGGTGAGCTCGTTCTTGAGGTTCGACACGGCGGCGGCGAGCCGTCGGGGCGGGAACTTCCGTGGATCGATGTCCAGCTCGCGCGCCACCAGCTGCATGAGCCGTCGCGAGTCGTCCGCGTCGTAGATCGTGAACGTCGAGGGCAGGTCGAGCAGGGCATGCTCGGCCCGCAGGATCCGCACGCAGGCCGAGTGGAAGGTGCTCACCCACATCAGCCGTGCCCGCCCTCCGACGAGCGCCGCTACCCGCTCCTTCATCTCCCCGGCGGCCTTGTTGGTGAAGGTGATCGCGAGAACCTGGCCCGGGTGCACGTCCCGGGCGGCCAGCAGGTAGGCGATGCGGCTGGTCAGCACCCGGGTCTTGCCGGAGCCCGCCCCAGCGACGATCAGGAGCGGCCCGCCGCTGTGGGTGACCGCGGCCCGCTGCGCTTCGTTCAGGCCCTCCAGCAGGCGCTCCGCGTCGTCGGCCGCACCACCGGACGGTTGCCCCGTCGACATCTCGAACAACGCCTGCAACCACTACCTCTTTCGCGTACCTCGCGGGTTACGCCAGCAACTCGGAGCACCACGGCGGCCCGGGCGCCCGCGAGTCTATGTCGGTGGGACGACAAATCCCCGTCAGCCACGGTGGCGACCGGACCGAATCTCGCGGTGGCGGAGTCCGTACGGCGCCGGATCGCGGGACCGGGGGTTGCGCGACGCTCCACCCGTGGCATACTCGACGGCGTGCAGCGCGCGATCCGATTTTACTTCTACGGCACCGGGAGTCCGGCAGCCGTAGGTCGCGCCTGAACGAACCAGACCTGCGAAAGGCCCCGGGCTCCACGGCCCGGGGCCTTTTTGTGCTCCGCGGCCCGAACCCGGACCGACAACCGAATCCTGACGAAAGTCCGATATCCGCCGAGGAGCACACGATGACCGCCGTCCTGACCGAGAGCGAACCGAGCGCCACCACCGGGGTCCCGACGACCGCGGAGAACGCCGGCGCCGACGAGCACATCGCCGCGCTACGCCGACGGCTCGACGAGATCGACCAGAAACTCATCGAGTTGTGGCGCGAACGCGCCGCGATCTCCCACGAGGTCGGGCAGACCCGCGTGGCGGCCGGCGGCACGAGGCTCGTCCTGGCCCGGGAGCAGGAGATCCTCTCCCGCTTCCGCGAGGCCCTCGGGGCCGACGGCGCCCAACTGGCCCTGCTCATCCTGCGCGCCGGCCGCGGCAAGCTCGTCTGACCGGAACGGAACCGCCCGGCGGGCGTGGTCCGTACGATCCTCGCGTGACCTTCCCGCCATCACCACCGCCACTACCCGACGTCCGGCGGGTGCTCGGCGTCTTCGCCCACCCGGACGACGTCGACTTCGGCGCCGGTGGCACGGTCGCCCGATGGGTCGCCGACGGACTGGCGACGTCCCTGCTCATCGTCACCCGCGGCGACTCGGGTGGGTTCGACGACACACCCCGCGAGCAGATGCCGGCCCTCCGCGAGGCCGAGCAGCGCGCCGCCGCGGCCGAGCTCGGCGTGACCGACGTGGTGTTCCTCGACGGATACCGCGACGGGTACCTGACGCCGACGATCGATCTGCGCCGCGACATCGCCCGGGTGATCCGCCGCGTTCGGCCGGACCGGGTGTTGACCAACTCGCCGCTGCGGCGGTGGGAGCGGATCGCCGGTCCCAGCCACCCCGACCACCTGGCCGTGGGCGAGGCCACCACGTGCGCGGTCTACCCGGACGCGCGCAACCCGTTCGCCTTTCCCGAGCTGCTCGAAGACGGGCTCGAGCCCTGGGTGGTCCGGGAGATCTGGTACGCGGGCGGTCCCGAACCCGACCACGTGATCGACGTGACCGGGACCTTCGACACCAAGGTCGCGGCGCTGCGCCGGCACGTCACTCAGACCAGCCACCTCGACGACCTGGTAACGCTGCTGCGCGGCCGGATGGAACCCTTGGCCTGCGCCGCCGGGCTGCCCGACGGCGCCGTCGCCGAGGCATTCACCATCATCCGTACCGAGTAACCACACCTCACACGATGCGGTGGTGGGCGGCCCAGCGGGACAGCTCATACCGGTTGGAGACCTGCAGCTTCCGCAGCACATTCGAGACGTGAGTCTCCACTGTCTTGATGGAGATATAGAGCTCTTTCGCGATCTCTTTGTAGGCGTAGCCGCGCGCGAGCAGGCGCAGCACCTCCCGCTCCCGGTTCGTGAGCTGGTCCAGCTCCGGGTCGGCCACCGGCGCGTCCGGGCGGGCGAAGGCATCGAGCACAAACCCGGCCAGCCGCGGGCTGAAGACCGCGTCCCCCTCGGCCACCCGCCGTACGGCGTCGGCGAGCTGCTCCGCCGAGATCGTCTTGGTCACATAGCCCCGGGCCCCGGCCCGGATGAGACCGATGACGTCCTCGACGGCGTCGGACACCGAGAGCGCGAGGAACCGCACCTGCGGATGGGTCCGGCGGACGGACTCGAGCACCGCGGCCCCGCCGCCGTCGGGCATGTGCACGTCGAGCAGGACGACGTCCGGCTGCACGGACCCGATCGCCGCGATGGCGTCGGCGACGGTGCCGGCCTCGCCCACGACGTCGATGCGCACCGGCACGCCCGGGACCGCGCCGAGCTCGGCCCGCACGCCCGCGCGGAACATCGCGTGGTCGTCCACGAGAAAGACACGCAGGGGCGCGACGCTCTCCGCTGCCTCAGTCATGCTGGCTCCTCCGCGGCAACAACTGCGTCGTCGCTCATCTCCCTCACTCCTCTCCCGGCGCGCCGCGGCGGATGGTGAGCTCCACCTCGGTGCCCTCACCGAGCGCTGAGCGCACCCGCGCCGTGCCGCCGTGCCGGCTCATCCGTCCGATGATCGAACCGCTGACGCCGTGGCGATCGCCGTCTACTGTGGACACATCGAAGCCTACCCCTCGGTCCCGTACGAAGACCGTGAGCGTCTCGCCCTCCGCCTCGGCGTACAGCGAGACCGTCGCCACCCTCGCGTGGCGGGCCGCGTTGACCAGTGCTTCCCGCGTCGCGGCGACGAGGGCCGCCACCTGCTCGTCGTGGGCGGCGTCGCCCACCACCACGGTCTCCACCGTGATGCCGTAGGCGTCCTCGACCTCGCCTGCGGCCTGTTCCAGGGCGGCGGCGAAGCGTTCGCTCGGCGAGCCGGGCGGCCGGTACAGCCACCCGCGCAGGCTGCGCTCCTGACCACGGGCCAGTCGCAGCACACTGCCCGGGTCGTTCGCGTGCCGCTGGATCAGCGCCAACGTGTGCAGCACCTGGTCGTGCACGATCGCGGCGATCTCAGCCCGTTCCTGCTCACGGATACGCCCGACCCGTTCCTCCCGCAGCTCGGCCACCATGCGCCACAGCACCGGCGCGAACGCCACCACCAGGCCGGCCAGGGCCAGCAGGGCGAAGAGCAGGCCGTAGATCGTCGCCGAGAGGCTCTGCTCGCCCGGCGCGAAGAAGCCCAGGATGCCGACGATGCCGACGATCATCAGCAGCCCGCCGCCGATCACCCGGACGAAGAACCACCGTCGCTCCGGCGCCGCCTCGACCTCGGCGCGGGCGGCTGCGCTCCGCGCCGCGACCGTGGCCGCGCGTGCCTGCGGCGCACCGGCGGGACCCGGTCCGGGCGGCTCAGCCACGGTCGGCGCCGCCGGACGCCGCCGCAGCGGGTCGGCCTGGTGCCAGATGAGCCCGGCGCCCAGCGCCACCACGGCGGCGGCGAGTACGAACACCATCGAGTCCACGGAGTAGAGCCGCAGCTCGTTGATCAGGATGACGACGCCCAGTGCCACCGCGATCACAGCCACCTGCAGCAGCCTGAGGTTGCGGCGGGGCGGAACCCGGCCGTCCCGGCCCGCGGCCCCCGGCCTGATCGGCAGCACCGCCCAGAACGCGACGTAGAGCAGGGCCCCGAAGCCGTTGGCCACCAGCAGCGCCACGAACATGATCCGAACCACGCGGGCGGGAACACGCAGGTGCTCCGCCAGACCCGCGGCGACGCCCGCGATCACCTTCTGGTCCGGGTCGCGGTACAGCCGCCGCTCGGGTAGTGGTGCGGGGGCAGCACCAGGCGGCACCGGTTCGGCACCGGGTAGTGGCACCGGCCGAGGCGTGTTCATGATCTCCTTGGTTGCTCCTGCCGTGCGCACCGATCGTCACACGGGGCCGGTCCTACCGACCAGGGGTGAACCCCGGACCCTGGCGGCCGCCGATCCCAGGGTCGGTTCAGGGTCGGCACCCGAGGCGGCCGGCCGGCCCCCGCGCGACGATCACACCATGACCGAGTCACCCCCGGCTCCGCCTCCCCCCACGGCGTCCGGCAACCCTGGCACCGAGGTGCCTCCGCTCGCCGCCTTCGCCTGGCGGCACCGGCTCGTCCGGCCCGTGCAAGGCCGGACATTCGCGGGCGTATGTGGCGCGCTCGCGCGGGCCACCAACACCGACGTGGTGCTGTGGCGGGTCATCCTCGTGGTGCTCTTCCTCTTCGTCGGTGTCGGCCTGGTGATCTACCTGATCGGGTGGCTGCTGCTGCCGGCCGACGGTGACACCGCGACGCCGGTCGAGGCGCTCGCCGGGCGCGGCTACTCCCGGACCTCGTCGGTCCGCACGATCGTCGGCCTCGTGATCGCCGGCATTGTGCTCGCGGGCTACCTCTCCGAGCCGTGGCGGGCGACGCCCGTGGTGATCGTGGCGTTGCTGGCCGGCGTCCTGCTGCTGCTCCTGCGCGACCAGCGCACGGGATCGGCGCCAAGCCCGGGCGCGCCGTTGGCGCCTGGCGCCGCGCCACCGCCGTTCGCCCCCCACGGGCCCTTCGCGGTTCCGCCGCCGGTGCCACCCGGGCGGCCCGGGCCACCGCCCGTCCGACCGTGGGTGCCGCCGCCCGCCCCACCGCGGCCGCCATCGCCGCTCGGGCTGCTCACCCTCTCGGTTGCGGTGTTGGTGCTCGGTGGGCTGTTCGTCGCCGACCTGTCCGGCTACTCGGTCGTCGCGCTCGCCTACGTCGCGGCACCGCTGGCTGTGCTGGGGCTCGGACTGCTCGTAGGCACCTGGCTCGGCCGGGGCCGCTGGCTGATCCCGCTGGGGATCCTGCTCGTCATCGCGCTCGCCAGCGGCGCCGCGCTCGACGACCGGCACTGGAACCGCCTGCGGATCGGCGAAGTCACCTGGTCCCCCACGTCGGTCTCGGACATCGACGACAGTTACCGCCAGAACATGGGTGACCTTCATCTCGATCTGTCCGACGTGGACTTCTCCGGACGGTCGGTCGACGTCAGGGTCGAGGTCGACCTGGGCAACCTCACGATCGACCTTCCGTCCGATGTGGACGTAACCGTCGACGCCGCGGTCGACGTCGGCAACGCCGAGGTGCTGGACGAGTCGTGGAGCGGCCTGGGATCGGACCGTCGCACGGTGACCGACCTCGGCGCCGATGGCGAAGGCGGCGGCGACCTGCACATCACCGCGATCGTGAACGTGGGCAACCTGGAGGTCACGCGATGAGGCCGCACCGGACCGACATCCTGTCCCTCGTCTTCGGACTGCTGTTCCTCGCTGTCGCCGGCTGGTGGGCAGCATCGTTCTACCTCGACTGGGTCCTCGACTGGAGCGTGGACCTGCCGGACCTCGGTTGGCTCCTGGCCGGCGTGCTGATCCTGCTCGGCCTGCTCGGCATCGTCGCGAGCCTGCGGCGCGGTCGGCAGATTCTGCCCGCCGATGCCGGCCCCCGCCAGTGGGACCCGCCGACCGCGCCGGTCCGCAGCGACGAGCCCGTCACCGCCCCCACGCCCGTCGAGCCGGACGGCGTGCGGGCGACCGAGGACGACCTACGGGCGACCGAAAACGACGTACGGGCATACCCGCCGGAACCATCGCCAAGCGACCCGGGCGCACGGCGGCCCGACTAGCCCTTCCCTATGCTGAGACCGGCCGCGCCTGCGCGCGGCCGGTCCGGACTGGGACGAGCCGAGGAGCCCTCCATGACAAAGCCAGACGAGACCGTGGAGCGCCTCGTCGAGGCCGCGGAACAGCTTTTCGCGACGCGCGTCTCAACGGCCGCAGCCGCCGCGATCGTCGCTGACTTCGCCCGCAACCCCGGGCCCAAACACGGCCTGGTCGTCGGCGCGGGCCCGGGATCGCCGGTGCTGACCGCGGCGATCGACGCATTGGCCCCGGACGACAGCCTGACCGTCGTCTCGGGCGTGGCGACCGAGGACGTGCGCGCCCAGATCCGGCTCGCCGGAGCGTGGGTGGAGCAGCGGGTCCGGGTGGTCGAGTCGCTCGCCGACGCCGACGAGGCGCACGCCAAGGACCCGGCCTCCGGGCCAGCCCGCGGTGCCGACGCGGTGCTCGTGGCCGAGCCGGTGCAGGGCAGCGCCGACGAGGTGCGCGCCGAGTTGGAGACCCTCGCCAAGCACCTGGGCCAGGGTGGCGTGCTGAGTGTCGCCGTGGCCGCGGCGTCCTTCCAGGCCGGCGGCGCCGGCGAGGAGCTGGACCGCCAGAGCACCCTCTTCGGGGTCGGCACCGACGTCGTACTGCGCACGATGCCGCCCCTGCGGGTGCACCGGCTGCGGTACACCCCCGCCGAGACTGCCCTCGCCGAACGCCTCGCCCCGCTGGCCCGCACGAGCAGCGTGCGGGTCACACCGCGGACGAACATCGACGCCAATGGTGTGGCGGCCGCCGCGATCTGCCTCGGTGCCGCCGTCGTGGCCCGGCGGCTGCGCCCGCGCGGGTCGCTGTGGCTGCTACCGGCGCTGGCCGCGGCACCCGTGGCGGCCTTCTTCCGCGACCCACACCGCGAGGTGCCGGCCGACCCGGACGCGATCGTGGCCGCGAGCGACGGCAAGGTGCTGTCGGTCGAGACGGTCCGCGACGATCGACTGGGACCGGACGAGTTCCTGCGCGTCGCGGTCTTCCTGTCGGTGCTGGACGTGCACATCAACCGCGCACCGGTCGCGGGTCGCGTGGTCGACCACTTCGTCCTGGACGGCGGCTTCGCCGCAGCGATGAAACCGGAGGCCGAGCACAACGTCGCCGCCTACACCGTGCTGGACACGACCCGCGGAACCGTAGCCGTGGCCCAGCGCACGGGCCTGCTCGCGCGCCGGATCGTCCAGCGCGCACCGGTCGGTTCGCTGCTCGCGAAGGGTGAACGGTTCGGGCTCATCCGTTTCGGGTCGCGGACTGACGTCTACCTTCCCGCGGACAAGGCCGTCGCCGTGGTCGAGCCGGGCGACCAGGTCGCCGGCGGCGAGACCGTGATCGCCCGCTGGACCGCGTAGACGCCAGGCACGCCGCGTCGTGTGGTCGGCCGCGTCAGGTGTCAGGAGGGTGCCCTTCCTGACAACGAACCGGCTAGGCGAGGGCCGGGCGAGGACCCCCGCGACGGCGCAGCAGCCACAGCACCGGACCGCTCACCAGGTAGCCGCCGACGACGGCGACGAAGGTCCCGGGCACGCTGATCATCGCGCTGATGGCCGGGACGAACCACACCCACACCGGCAGGCGCAGGACGCGGACGAGCTTGACGTACGGGAACGACGTCACCATGGCCAGCGCGTACACCCCGACGAACGCGACCTGGGCCATGGCCGGCACGGAGTCAGGCCCGAGCAGGATGTTCAGGGCGAGCACCGCGGCCACCATCGTGGTCGGCACGCCGCAGAAGTGGCTGCCGCTCTTCGGCGACACGTTGAACCGGGCGAGGCGGATCGCGGCGCAGACCGCGACGAGCAGGCAGACGACCGCGGCCGAGCCACGGTCCGCCCCCAGCTCGACCAACCACTGGTAGGTCACGATGCCGGCGGCCACGCCGAACGAGCTCAGGTCGGCCAGCGAGTCCAGTTGGGCGCCGAACGGACTCGCCACGCCGAACCGGCGGGCCAGGCCACCGTCGCAGCCATCGAGGACCACGCAGGCCAGCAGCGCGATGGCCGCGAGGCGCAGGTTCACCATGCCGCCGGACATGGCCAGGAGGATGGCGACCACGCCCATGATCAAGCTGCCGACGGTGCACCCGTTCACGATCGCGAACTTCACCCGCCGGGCCGGCGTACGTTCGCCCGGCAGCAGCGGGATCGTGTCACCCGTGCGGTCGGGGTGAAGCGGGCGCAGGCCCACCCCGGCGCGGGCCCGACGGCGCACCTGGGTGTGGCCGACGGCGGGGCTCACCGGGGCGGCGGCCAATGTGGACGTCTCCAGCCGGGTACCGGCGTCGATCCGTGTCCCATACGCCGGGAGGCCGGCGCTCGCCACGAACACGGTGGTGTCCGCGACGGCCGTGCGCCGGCGCGGCCGTCGCAGCGCGACCCGTGCGAGCAACTGGGTAGCGCGGGAGCCGCCGCGCCGCAGGCGCGCCCAGCGACGCCCGGCGGGACGAGGGCTGTCCAGGCTCCGGCGCCGCCGCCAGACTCTCGCCACGCTCGACCTCCTGACAGATCAGGTGCCCCGGGTTACGCACAGACCACGAACGGGTGACGCCTACACGAAGACTTGCCGCGCGGAACGGCAAGCCCGGTTTGGCGCATACACAATCGCATACGTCGGTGGTCTTGGCGATGGCCCGGACGGGAGAACTTTACGGACGCCGGGTCACGAATTGGGGCGAATTCCCCCACACCTCTCGCTACGGTGCGTGACAAGAATGCCTCGGAACGGCGGCCGTCATGAACGCTCTGTGTGCGACAACACCGACGACACCGCGACGCCGACGAGACGACCACACCGAGGACGCGGGGACTCGCGGCTCAGTCGGCGGGCAGCGGATCGGCGGACAGGGCATCACGGGCGACCTCGGTGAGCGTCAGCTCCCGGGCCCGCTCGACCGGGAACCATCCGGCCGCCGAGGTTGAACCGTCACGCTCGATCACCCGAGGGTTCGTCGGGGTCGGCACCCGCACCGCGTAGATCGCCCGCACCGCGTGCCAGTCGATCGCCCTTCGGGTTCGCACGCGTGACCCGGGCGGTCGGACCCGCGGGCGAGGGCCGGAATCGTGCCGGTGGGACACCCGCAGGAGGTCCCCGATCTCGCCATGCTGGCCGGTCTCCTCGACGATCTCCCGCGCCAAGCCGGCCTCGACGGGCTCGCCGAAGTCGGTCCCACCGCCGGGGAGGTGCCAGCGGCCCCCACCCGGGAACCCGTCCGAGATCAACGCCAGCAGGATGTTCCCGGCCGGGTCGGTGACATGCCCGTACACGGCGAACCGCTGCCGGCGCCTGCCGGTCGTCCCCGGTACGGCTGACCATGGCAGCGTCCGCAGCGGGTCCGTCCTCGGCTGCTCCATGGCCAGGCCCAGCGCGCGAGCGGTGACCGACGCGCTCGGGACCGCTGTCGTTGCCACCCATCGACCGGTGAGCGGAACACCGTCGGTCGGCACGACGCGGGCGGCATAGACGATCGTGTCCCGGTGGACCCATGCGCCCCGCCACTGGCCGCCCCGCTCGATCTCGGTCACGACCCGCAGCGCCCGCCCGATCTCGACGACCGCGGAGGTCTGCGCGCCGGCCCACCGCTGCAGCGCCGCGGCCGGATGTTCGCCGTGCCCCACCCGGCCGCCGGGAAGCAGGGCGTGCCCGTCATCACCCGGGCGGAGCAGGATGCAGCCCGCGCCGTCGACGCACACAGCCCGTACGTCGATCCCCCGTCGGTACCTCATCCGCGCGCTACCTCATCCGCGCGCTATGGCCGGTGGGCCAGCGCCACCGCGGTGGCGCCTGCCGGACCCTGCGCGGCCAGCTCGGCCAGGGCCTCCCGGGTCACGTCAGTCAGTGGCACACCGGTGAGCTGCGCGGGGGTGAACCACCGGGCCGCGGATGTCGACCCGCCGACGTCGTGCACCCGCGGGCGGGTTGGCCGATCGACCACGACCCGGTAGAAGGCGCGTACGCCGTGCCAGTCGATGGGATACCCCTCCGGACCGAGCGAGGCCGGGTCACGGTGGCTCGCCACGCCGAGCAGGCAGATCAGCCGGCCGCGCTGGCCGGTCTCCTCGGCAAGCTCCCGGATCAGCGCCGCCCCGGGCTGCTCCCCGTAGTCAGTGCCGCCGCCGGGCAGATGCCACTGGCCGCCGCCGGGGTAACCGTCAGCGATCCGGGTCAGCAGCAGGCGCGCGCGTGGGTCGCTCGCGACGGCATAGGCGGCGAAGCGTTGCGCCCTCGGTAGCCCGTCCGGGCCGGGCACGGCGTGGAACGACGGCAGCCCGCCGGTGTCGTCGGGGAGCCGCTCCGCGCGCACCGGCAGCCCCAGCGCGGCGGCCGTGAACCCACGCAGCGACAACCGGGTGGCCTCGTCGCGGGTCACGAACCGGGCGAGATCGGTGGGCTGACCGATGCGGTCACGCAGTGCGCCCCCGCGGACCGTCACCTCGTAGATCAGGCGGTCGGTATGGATGGACAGGCCCCGCCGGGCCACCGCGCGCAGGTCGGACTGGACGTCGAGCAACCTCACGATCGCGACGGAGAGACCCGTCTCGGCCGCGGTCTCCCGCACCACCGTGTGGGTCGGCGCCTCGCCGTGGTCGACGGCCCCGCCCGGTAACGACCAACGCAGCGGCGTACCCGAGCGCCGGGACGCGCGAACCAGAAGTATCCGCCCGTCAACGTCGGTACACATTCCGTAGGCGGCGATCCGACGCAGGGGCTGCAGCGGGGTGGCCACGGACACTCAGTCTGCCGGGAACCCGACAGTAGTGGCCGGGAGTGTCGGATCCAGGACAGTTGCCTCAGGCGACAGCAGGCAGGCGCAACCCGGGCGGTTACTCCCATTCGATGGTGCCGGGCGGCTTGCTCGTCACGTCGAGCACCACCCGGTTGACCTCGGGCACCTCGTTGGTTATCCGGTTGGAGATGCGGGCGATGAGGTCGTGCGGCAGGCGAGCCCAGTCGGCGGTCATCGCATCCTCGCTGGCGACCGGCCGCAGCACCACCGGGTGGCCGTAGGTGCGACCGTCGCCCTGCACGCCCACACTGCGGACGTCGGCGAGCAGCACTACGGGGAACTGCCAGACGCCGCGGGCGTGACCGGAGGCGGCCAGCTCGTCCCGGGCGATCTTGTCGGCGACGCGCAGTACGGCCAGACGGTCGCCGGTGACCTCGCCGATGATGCGGATCGCCAGCCCCGGCCCCGGGAACGGGTGCCGCCACACGATCTCCTCGGGCAGGCCGAGCTCGACCCCCAGCGCACGGACCTCGTCCTTGAACAGGGTCCGGAGCGGCTCGATGAGCTTGAATCTCAGGTCAGCCGGCAGGCCGCCGACGTTGTGGTGCGACTTGATGTTCGCGGTGCCGGTACCGCCGCCGGACTCCACCACGTCGGGATAGAGCGTGCCCTGCACCAAGAATTCGACATGCTTATCGCTGTCGATCTCGCGCGCCGCCGCCTCGAAGACCCGGATGAACTCCCGTCCGATGATCTTCCGCTTCTGCTCGGGGTCGGTGACCCCCCTCAGCCCATGGAGGAACCTCGCCGATGCGTCGACGACCTTCAACCTGATGCCGGTCGCCGCAACGTAGTCCTTCTCGACCTGCTCGGCCTCACCGGCCCGCAACAGCCCGTGGTCGACGAAGACGCAGGTGAGCTGGTCGCCGACCGCCTCGTGCACCAGCGCAGCCGCCACCGCGGAGTCCACACCGCCCGACAGCCCGCAGATCACCCGGCCGTCGCCGACGGTCGCCCGGATCCGGGCGACCTGCTCCTCGATGATCCCGGCCGAGGTCCAGGTCGGCTCGATCCCGGCAACCTCGTGCAGGAACCGCTGCAGGATGCTCTGCCCGTACGGCGTGTGAGCCACCTCGGGGTGGAACTGCACGCCGGCGCGCCGACGCTCGAGGTCTTCGAAGGCGGCGACCGGCGCGCGGGGCGTGCTCGCCGTGACGGTGAACCCGTCGGGCGCCACCGTGACACCGTCGCCGTGGCTCATCCAGACCGTCTGGTCGGACGGCAGCCCCCTCAGCAGCGTGCCCGGGTTGTCGCGGACCACCAGCTCCGTGGCACCGAACTCCCGCTGCCCCGTGGCGGCCACCTCGCCCCCGAGTGCCTGCGCCATCGCCTGAAACCCATAGCAGATCCCGAGAACCGGCACGCCGGCATCGAACAGGGCCGGATTCACCTGGGGCGCGCCGGGCTCGTAGACGCTGGACGGCCCGCCGGACAGGATGACCGCCGCCGGGTCCCTGGCGAGCATCTCGGCCACGGACATCGAGTGCGGGACGATCTCCGAGTAGACCCGCGCCTCGCGCACCCGGCGGGCGATCAACTGCGCGTACTGCGCACCGAAATCGACCACCAGCACCGGACGAGGACTGCTCACGCCCGTCCTCGCTTCGCTGCGGGCGGGCGCGAGGTACGAGCACACTCTGCTTGACTACTCGCTCGCTGACGCTCGCTCATGGCCGCGATGCTACCGACCGTGCGGCCGCCGACACCGGTTGCTGGCTCTGTGTCGCGGTGCTGTAAGCAAGGGCACCCTGCTGAGGGCTGGTGTGTACAGCACGGTGCCCTTCCTGACACCCCGGCACGACTCACGTCGCCGCTCACGCCGCCGGGAACGGGAGACCGTGGTCTGCGTGGTAGGCGTGGGCCCACTCGCGGTCGAGGCCCTCGGCGAACGCGCCGCCCGGAGGGTCGACCACCCAGACGTGCATCATCTCCGGGGTGGTGACGTTCAGCGACAGGGCGGGACAGCTGCCGAACGGTGTCACGATGCCAAACCCCGGCGGAAGCGCCGTGAGGCAGATGTTGTGGGCGTGCCACCGGGTGATCGGTCCACCCGGCTGCGGCGCCGCGACCCCCGCGCGCCCGATGACGTACACCACGCCGAGCAGGGTCGCCCGCCCACCCTCGATCGCGTAGACCAGCGTCTCCGGCCGCTCGGGGTCGAGGTCGCGCCCGTCCTGCTTGAACTGCGGGTTCTCGATATGGACATCCGTGCCCTTGGCTCCCACCGGCAGCACGTAGCCGGCCGCGATCGCGTCCTCGAGCCGCGTGAAGCGCGACGTGGCGGCCTTCGTGGCGTCCGCGAGGGCCTGCGCCGCCGCGACCTCGCCCGCCGTCGGATGGTGGTCGGCCTGCGGGCGCATGATGATCCCGGCCTGCGCGCGCATCGCGTGCTCGTGGGCGTGCGTATGGTCGTCGCCCCCGACGGCCACGGTGGCATCGGTCGGATCGCCGGCCTCGGCGTCGGTGGCCGCGTGCGCGGCCAGCGAACCGGCCCAGACGAGGACACCCACCAGGAAGGTGACGAAGACCGTTGCGGCTGAGCCGACGAACCGCTTGAACCGGCGCCGCCGGCCCTCCTCCCGCGCCGGCACCAGGCAGAGCCCGAGCGCCAGCAGTTCCATGAGCGCGGTGGCGATGCCGACCTGGTCCGGTTCCTCGCCGCCGGCGAGCGAGACCACGAGATAGGCGATGAGCGTGGCGCCGAGCAGCAGCCCGGACCACAGGCGGTAACTGCGCCCCTCGTACGCCCGCAGCGCCAGCCACGCGTACGCCGCGCCGCTGCCGATGTAGCCCAGGGTCAGCAGCACGCCGTCGAAGTGCCCGAGCGGCAGCGCCAGATGTACGGCCGCGGCGATCCCCAGCAGCCAGGCGATCCACAGCCGTACCGTCTCGGGCCGCGGGGAAGGAGGCGGGGAAGGAGGCGAGGCGGGAGGCGACGATGTGTCCACACCGGACTGTCCCCTCGACACGGCGGTGACGGTACCGCGCACCATGGGCGCCCGCAGGCGCCGGACGGCCAGCACCACGATGGGCAGCAGCATCGCGGCAACCAGCGCCGGCATGTGCATCGGCGCGATCCCGACCACGAACGTCTCTACGGGGTTCATGCCCGTCCTCGCTTCGCTCCGGGCGGGCAAGGGGCCCCGCCGTCCTGAGTTCCCGGTTCGCTGATTGAGGCGCGCTCAGCGCGGCGCCTCCCACGCCTGGCCCGGCGCCCTCAGTCCGCCGGGAACGGGGCTCGTCACCTGGGCCTCGGGTGGGATCGGCGGGCCGTGCACCACCGGCGGGTACACGACCGGCACCCCGGGCGGGACCGACGAGCCGTAGGGCGGGACCGGCGAGCCGTAGGGCGGGACCGGCGGTCCAAAGGGGACGGTCGCGGGGTGACCCGACCCGTACTGGTCCCGGTGCCCGCGCAAGACCCTCGCCGCGCGCCGGGCCTGCTTGATCGCCCGCAGCTCAGGCCGGCAGAGCCAGATCACGGAGACCGGCAGCGCCACGTTGGTCATCAGCCCGACCAGGTTCACCGTGAAGTCCACTCCGGGCGCCAGCCCGACGAGCAGCTGCAGCACGAAGCCGACCAGCGTGATCCACGCCAGCACCACGAGCGCCCGCAGCGCCCACCGCCGCCGCCGCAACGCATGGGTCGCGAAGACGATCAGCAGCACCGACTTGACGACCGGGAGGAGCAGGTAGGCCGGGTTGCCGCCCATGAGCACGACCTCGCCCAGCGCGGCGAGCACGAGAAACGCCACCTGCATGAGGCTCAGCACATAGACGACGTCCAGCCCGCCCCCGGACGCCGGCCCGACCTTCGTCGACGCAGCGACATCACTCATGCCGCCCAGTCTCTGTCCCACCCATGAGCCGTCGATGAGCTGACTCTAAGAAATCGATGAGACCTCGAGCCGTGTCAGCCGGCGGTGTGGTCAGCGGAGGGCAGCCGGAGCGTCGAGGGGGACCACCGGGTGGCGCGGGAGGACCGGGTCGAGGCGAACGTACGGTTGGCCCAGCGAGGGACGGGGATCGGGCTCCCCCTTGTTGGGCCAGAAGGACAGCGCCCGTTCGGCCATCGCCGCGATGGTCATTGCCGGGTTCACCCCGAGGTTGGCGCTGACCGCGGACCCGTCGACGACGTGCAGGCCGTCGTGACCGAAGACGCGGTGGTATGCGTCGACGACACCGTCGGCCGGCGACGAGCCGATCACGGCACCACCGAGGATGTGCGCGGTGACCGGGGCGCCGAAGACCTCGGTGATCGAGCCGCCCGCGACCCCGTCGAGCTCCTCGGCGAGCAGCCGGACCGCCTCGTTGCCGACCGGGATCCAGCTCGGGTTCGGTTCCCCATGGCCGGCGCTCGCCACGAGCCGGCGCCGGCCGTACCAGGCCCGCCGCAGCGACAGCGACAGCGAGTTGTCCCGCGACTGCATCACCAGCCCGATGACCGTACGCTCCGACCAGCCGCGCAGCCACAGCACCCGGGCCGCGTGCCACGGGTGCCGGGCCAGAGTGCCGAGCCAGCGCAACGGTCGCCGCGGACCGCCGTCGGTGAGCAGGGTCTGCAGCATGCCCATGATGTTCGATCCCTTGCCATATCGGACCGGCTCGATGTGCGTCCGGGGATCGGGATGGAACGAACTCGTGATGGCGACGCCGTCGGTGAGGTCCAGCCGACGGCGCCGGGCCGACCGCCGCGCCACGCTGGCCCCCAGCAGCGACTCGGAGTTGGTCCGCGTGAGGGCGCCGACGCGAGGCGAGAGCCCCGGCAAGGCCCCGGAGCGGCGCAGGCGGTGCAGCAGTCGCTGCGTGCCCAGCGCTCCGGCGGCGAAGATGACCTGGTCCGCCTCGAAGACAGGGCCGCCGCCGGACCGCCACGACCCGGTGCGCTTGGTCGAGACGACGTACCCCGAACCCGTACGGGCCGGTCTGATGCTGGTGACGGTGGTTAAGGGATAGACGGACGCGCCGGCCTGCTCGGCGAGGTAGAGGTAGTTCTTGACCAGGGTGTTCTTCGCGCCGTGCCGGCAGCCGGTCATGCAGGACCCACAGTGGAGGCAGCCGGTACGGTCGGGGCCGGCGCCGCCGAAGTAAGGGTCGGGCACCCGCTGGCCGGGCTGGCCGAGGAAGACCCCGACCGGCGTGGAGTGGAACGTGTCACCAACGCCCAGGCGGACCGCGACCTTCCGCATCGCCTCGTCGGCGGCGGTCAGCCGGGGGTACTCGACCGAGCCGAGCACCCGGCTCGCCTGGTCGTAGTGCGGCGCGAGCTCCGACCGCCAGTCGGCGATGTCCCTCCATTGTGGATCGTCGTAGAAGTCGTCGAGGGGTCGGTAGAGGGTGTTGGCGTAGTTCAGGCTGCCGCCACCGACGCCCGCGCCGGAAAGCACGAGCACTCCGCCGGCGCCACGGGACCCGGGCAGCAGGTCCAGCCGCTGGACGCCGAAGCAACGAAGCGCCGGCGCCCACAGGAACCGCCGCACCCGCCAGGATGTCTGCGGAAGCTCATCGTCGGCGAACCGGCGTCCCGCCTCGATGACGGCGACCGAGTAGCCCTTCTCGACCAGGCGCAGCGCGGCCACGCTGCCCCCGAACCCGGACCCGATGATGACCACGTCACAGCGCACCGCGTAATGGTGGCCCGGCGTCGCAGATATGGGAAGCCCCGCCCCGCATGTTGATCTAGGGGTTCGCATGGTGAGTGGATCTCCAACCGCCATGCAAAGCCCTAGATCGACTAGGCAGAGGCCATGCGGAGGATCATGGGCGGGGCGGGCGGCGGGTGCCGTACAGCCAGTCCTCGAATAGCTGACCGAGCTGCTGGCCGGAGATCTCCTGAGCCAGGGCGATGAACTCGGGTGTGGTGGCCGAGCTGTCCTTCTTCCGGGAACTCCACTCCTTGAGGATCCGGAAGAACGCGTCGTCGCCGACCGTGGCGCGCAGCGCGTGCAGCGTCAACCCACCCCGGACGTAGACCGCCGAGCCGAAGAGCTCCTGCCGGCCCGGGTCGCCCGGAGGGTCCCGCCAGAAGGAGGCCCCGGCGTTGTCGTAGAACTCGTCGAAGGTCCGCTGGGCGCTCTGCCCACCCTCGTACTCCTGCCAGAGCCACTCGGCGTAGGTCGCGAAGCCCTCGTTGAGCCAGATCTCGCTCCAGTCGTGCACGGAGATGCTGTCGCCGTACCACTGGTGGGCGAGCTCGTGGGCGAGCAGCCACGACGCGTCGGGCAGGGGGAAGAACCCGTAGATGGGCCGGGTCTGGTTCTCCAGCGCGAAGCCGACCCGCGACTCGTTGATGACGATGCCGCCCAACGCGTCGAACGGGTACGGTCCGAAGACCGTCTGCAGGTAGTCGATCACCTCAGGCGTCCGCGCCAACTGCTCGTCGACGCGGGTCGGCAGCGACGTGTGCACGGCCAGCACCACCGGCCGGCCGCCATGGGTGCTCTCGTGCACCCGGTAGTTGCCGACCACCATCGTGGCCAGGTACGGCGCCATGGGCGAGGAGACCCGCCACGTCCACGTCGTGTAGGGGTCCCCGTCCCGGTCGGCGTCCTGTTTGGACACGAGCACCCCGTTGGAGAGCGCCGAGAGCGAGCTGGGCACCGAGAGCCGGATCGTGTACGTCGCCTTGTCGCGGGGGTGGTCGTTGACCGGGAACCAGGTCGCGGCGACCTCGGGCTCGCCGATAGCGATCGCACCCTCGGCCGTGGTCAGGAACCCGGTGGCACCCAGGGCGGGGTCGCGGTAGCCCTGCGGCTGGCCGCCGTAGGCCACGACCGTCGTGAACCGGCTGCCATTCGCAAGCCGCGTCGCCGGCTCCACCACGAGCTCCCCGTTGTCGCGCTGATCCCAGCCGGCCTCGGCCCCGTCCACAGTGATCGACGTTGTGTCGAGCCCGGTGAAGTCGAGGTTGAACGTCGTCAGGTTCTGCGTCGCCGTCGCCTTGATCGTGGCGGTGCCCGACAGCTCGCGGCTTCCCGGGTCGTAGAGGAGGTTCAGGTCGTAGTCGGCCACGTCGTAGCCGCCGTTGCCGGCGTTCGGGAAGTAGGAGTCGCCGATCCCCTCCGCGCCGGGGCGGAACGGGGAGTCGTCCTCGCTGGCCTGCGGGGCCGGGCTGGTCGGGACCGGTGTGATCGACGGCGTGGACGTGGTGCAGCCGGCGAGGGCGGTGCTGGCAGCCAGAGCGATCGCGACGAGCCGCCGTCGACGTGCCGGGGTTGCCTGCTGATTCCGCTCCGCAGGCGTCGCTGGGGTTGCCTGCTGATTCCGCTCCGCAGGCGTCGCTGGGGTTGCCTGCTGATTCCGCTCCGCAGGCGTCGCTGGGGTTGCCT
>JBQGBY010000080.1:0-10598 GCA_052038195.1 Micromonosporaceae bacterium
GCGACGAGCCGCCGCGGCCGCCATGGTCGTTCGGCCCGGCCCTCGGCGACAGGGCCATTGGCCCCGGGTCACGCGTCGATATGGCGTCCATGTGGTATCGAGGCGTGCATGAAGCGGTTGCCCGTCCTACCGCCCCGGCCCCCCGCTGCGCGTCGATGGAGGGTCCGCCACGTCGCCCCGCCCGACCAACGACGCGGCCCCGGCCCTGTCCCGGTGAGCCGGGCCGTCCGACCGTCGGCGATGATGGCGGCATGGACCCAGGCTCGGCCGGGCACGAACCGCGGGGTGACGGCCGTATCAAGGTCTGGTTCCGGTTCGTACCACGGGAGAACTCGCTGCCCTTCGACACGGAGGGCCTATGGGCAACGCCGATCGGTGCCGACACCGCGCGGATCGACAATGTTCCGTTTCTGCAGGACGGACTCGCGCAGGACGACATCGTCCGGTACATCACCGACGCCGACGGGCGCAACTGGGCGACCGGTCGGGTGGGGACCGCCGGCAACTGCACCGTCCGGGTGATCCCGTTTCCCGACAGCCCGCTCGGGCGCAGCGCCGAGGCCGTGCATGAGCGGCTGCGACCCTTGGGGATCGGCGGCGAGACGTACAGCACGGATTTCCCGATGCTCGCCCTCAACGTCCCGGCCGATGCGGACTTCACGGCGATCAAGGCGCTGCTGGCCGAGGGTCGCGAGAAGGGCTGGTGGGACTACGAAGTCTCGTGCCTGACCGACGCCTGGCGTGCCGCCTGACTGGACTGGTCACCGCACCATCGCGGCCGCCACCGGTGGTCATGCCTGGTGACGGCTCCCGGGTCGGCTGGTGTCAGCCGATCGGGCCGCGGGGCAGGGCGAGCGCGTCGGCCAGCTCAGCCAGCGCCGCGAGATGCCGGTCGATGCCGACCGGACCGCCGGGCACCAGACGCATCGTGTCGACGGACAGGTGCGTCGCGCCGGTCGCCCGCCACCGCTGCACGCCCGACACGGCGGCCTCCACCCCTGCCGAGAGGCGGATGCGACCGTGCATGCCCAGCATCGCCGGGTCCCGCCCGGCCGCCTGGGCCCCCGACCGTACGGCCTCGAGCGCCTGGTCCAGCTTCGGCCCGGGCTGCATCTGCGGGAACCAGCCGTCGGCCAGGCGGCCAGCACGGCGGTACGCCACCGAGCTCTGCGCACCGAACCAGACCGGGATCGGGCGTTGCACCGGCATCGGCGCGAGCCCGGCCCCGGTCACCGTCTCGTATCTGCCGTGAAAGGTCACGGCCGGCTGTGTCCACAGCAGACGGAGCAGCTCGACCTGCTCGCTGATCCGCCGGCCGCGTTCGGTGAAGAGCTGGCCGAGCGCCTCGTACTCGACCGCGTTCCAGCCGAGCCCAACCCCGACCCGCAGCCGACCCTGGGTGAGCACGTCCACCTCGGCGGCCTGCTTCGCCACGAGTGCGGTCTGGCGCTGCGGCAGGATGATGATGCCGGTGACCAGTTCCAGCTCGGTGATGGCGGCGAGATATCCAAAGAGGACGAACGGCTCGTGAAACGTGGAGTGGAGGTCGTACGGGCCGCTCCATCCCTTGTGGACGGTCGGGTCGGCGCCCAGCACGTGGTCGTAGGCGAGGATGTGCCGGTAACCTAACTCCTCCACCCCGGCCGCGTAGGCGCGCACCACGGCCGGGTCGGCGCCGATCTCGGTCTGCGGGAACACCACTCCGATCTCCACGAGATCATCCTATGGGGCTGACTCCGCCCCGGCGCACGCGTCCTGGTGCGCGTACTGCTCCGGTACGTAGACCCGCCAGTGATCCTCGTCGAAACACCACCGGCCACGAGGCAGGCCGCCTGCACCGGGTTGCTCCGCCATCGTCAGGTAACCGGCCAGGTCCCACACCACCACCGAGGTGTCGCCGTTCATGGTGGCCAGGAGCCCGTCCGAGTTGAGCGACACCACGTTCAACACGGGGTACTGCAGGGGCAACCCCGGCCCGAGCCGCTGCGGGTTCGCCATGTCGGTCACGTCCCACAACTGCGCCGTCCCGTCGGCGCCGCCGGTGGCCAGGATGCCTCCGGCCCCGAACGCCACCGTGTCGACCGATCCGGCGTGGCCGGCCAGCGGCGCGCCGCTGAGGGTGGGCGCGGCTGGGTCGGACACGTCCCAGAGGTGCACCTTCCCATCACTGGACGCGCTGGCCAGCACCGGCCGCTCCGGGCTGAACATCACGGCCGTGACGCTGTCGTCGTGGTCCAGCGTGGCGATTGGCTCGCCGAGGTCGCTGACGTCCCACAGCTGCACGGTCCGGTCACGGCTCGCATGGCTGACGAAGACCCTGGCCACCCCAACCTCCCACCCGCGCGGCGCCCCCATACGCCGGACCCACCTGGTCCCGGTACCGGTCGGGAAGATCCCGGACCAGCATCGGATCAGGCCAGCCGAGCAGCGTGCCTGGAGACGCTAGCGGCACGGGCATCGGTCAGGAATCAGCCGGATCGCCGGTCCCCCGAGACGATCCGACCCGACCACCGGCGGAGCGGGTCACCGAGGATCCGGTGCCGTGAGCCCGCTGCGCCGGAATGCCCGGCGGTAGGCCGACGGCGAGGTGCGCATCGCTTGGCTGAAGTGATGCCGATAGGTGGTCGCCGTGCCGAAACCAGTGACGGTCGCGATCTCGTCGATGGAGGCCTCGCTGGTCTCCAACAGGGCCAGGCTCGCCTGGATCCGCCGTTCGACGAGCCACCGGATCGGGCTGGTGCCACTGCACTGCCGGAAGTGGCGCAGGTAGGAGCGAGTGGACATGTGCGCCCGCCGGGCCAGTACCTCGACGGTGATCGGTGAGTCCAGATTGGACAGTGCCCACTGCATCGTCGCGACCACACGGTCGTCGTCGGCCTCCGGGGCGACCGGGGCCTCGATGAACTGGGCCTGCCCGCCCGAGCGATGTGGCTGGATGACCAGCCGCCGGGCGACGGCGTTCGCGACGGCGGCGCCGAAGTCGGTGCGGACGATGTGCAGGCACAGGTCCAGGCCGGCGGCGCTACCTGCGCTGGTCAGCACATCGCCACCGTCCACATAGAGCACTCCGGCGTCGACGGTCACGGCCGGATACCGCTTCGCCAGCAGGTCGGCGTAGCGCCAGTGCGTCGCGGCCCGGCGGCCGTCGAGGAGCCCCGCCGCGGCGAGTGCGAAGGCGCCCGAGCAGATCGACACCATTCGCGCGCCGCGCTTGTGGGCCCGGCGCAGCGCCGCCACGAGGGCCGGCGACACATCGGCGTGCACGTCGCCGACACCCGGCACGATCACGGTCTGAGCCCGGGCGAGTGCGGCCAGGCCGTACGGCGTGCTCATCGTGGCCCGACCGACCATCGGAACGGGCCCGGCGGACTCGGCGCAGATGGTCAGGTCGTACCAGTCGACGTCCAGCTCGGGCCGCGGCAGGCCGAACACCTCGGTGACGATGCCCAGCTCGAACGCGGACATCCCGTCGTAGGCCAGCACGCTGACCCGGGGCCCGGTCCCGCGGCCCAGGCGTACGGTGGCGGTCGTCATGGCGGGATCTTAGCGGAGAGGGGCGTTCGCGCCAGTCGCCGCCGACGGTGGGCACGACCGAGAATCATGCCATGACACCGACATCCGAGGAGGTCGCCGTGGCCGTAGCACACTTCGCCGCGCGACTGCGGTTCGAGACCGATGTGAGCGATGTCCATACCGACATGCATTCCGCTTCGCCCGGCTTCGTGCTCGTCGACTCGCGCGGCCCGGCGGCCTGGGATCAGGGCCACATCCCGGGTGCGCTGCATCTGCCGACGGGTCAGATCGCCGAGCGCGCCACCGACCTGGTCCCGCACGGAGCAGCGGTCGTGACCTACTGCTGGGGGCCGGGCTGCAACGGTGCCACGAGGGCGGCGCTCGCGTTCGCGCGGCTGGGGTACCGGGTGCGCGAGATGCTGGGTGGGTACGAGTACTGGGTGCGCGAGGGCTTCCCGGTGCAGACCCCGTCCGGCCTCGTCACCCGCGGCGCCGACCCGCTCACCACCCCGGTGACCGGCCCCACCTGCGAGTGCTGACAACACTGACCGGTCGAGATCTCTTTATGAGTCCCGACCGGTCAGTGGTCTGTGGGGCGTCGATGGGTCAGGCGCCGATGGCCGCCTTGACCTTGCCGACGGCGTCCGCCTCGGCCGGGCTCGCGCCGCCGCCGGCCGCGCCGGCGACCTCGTCGACGGCGTTCGAGACCGCCGCACGGAACACGTCGAGCTCCTCGGGTCCCTTGGACTCGAGGATCTGCTGGGACTCCTGCAACGAGGAGAGCACACTTTGCTCGATGTCCTGCTTCGAGCCCTGGGGCATCTTGGGCATCCCGCCGCTGCGCAGGATGTCCCGCAGCTCCGTCGACTGGGCGAACGCCTTGGAACCGGCGAAGCTCTCCTTGACCATGTCGAAGAACCCCGCCTCAGCGCTGGACACCATGTACACGGCACCGAACGCCGCGGTACGGAGGGTCTGCCGCTCCTGGTCTGTGTACGTGGCCATAGGCCCATCATGGTTGGTCGTCGCGCCACCCGGGGCCGGTTCGGCGAAACCGCGCGGTATCGGTGGACCCTCCGATCACGAGCGTCGCCTCGAACGCAGCGGTCACGGCGCTCCCGGCTGTTCTCAGGAACCAGGCAGGTGCGGTCCGTCTCCTCGTCCTGGTGCCGAGCGGCGTTTGTCTATCTCTGGCGGCGACCGAGCTTCGACCGGCGCGACCTGTGGCGCGCGTCGGCGGTGCCGCGGGAACTGCCGTCGATCTTCGGCATCTGGGCCCTGGCCGCCGTGGTCGGCGTCGCCGCGGTGTGGCTGCTCGACCCGGACCGGCTCTTCGAACCGGCCCGGCAGGCGCCGGCGCTCTGGCCCGCCGTTATGCGCACCGGTGGCGGCTCAGAGCTGGCGCGGCTCGAAGGTCTGGCAGTCGGCCGTGGCGGCACCCACCTGGATCGCCGGCGCCCGGCACTCCAGTGCGGCGTTGTGCCGGCAGTCAGCCTGCTGGCACGCGCCCACGAGCGCGAGCGGGTCAACGCCACCCTTCGTCGGGATCTCGATGAAGGTGGCGCAGGTCGCCTCCTCGGCCATGGTGATCGCGTAGGCGTGACAGCCGTCGTGGTTGTAGGAGCACGACGTCACCGTGCAGTCGGCAACCTTGGGCATCTCCAGGACAGTGGCCATGGTTCTCCCCTCGCTGTGTCGGGCTGAGGCTAGCACGAACTCTGACATTCCGGACGAAACCTCGCGGCCTGTCAGCCGCCTACACTGCCGCCATGCGGAAGCCGACCGCCGCGCTGGGCAGCGCGCTGTTCCTCCTGCTCGCCCCGGGCACCCTGACCGTCCTCCTGCCGTGGTGGATCACGGGGTGGCATGCCCGGCCCGCGCCGGCGGGGTGGGTGGCGGCTCAGGTCGTGGGTGCGCTGCTGGTCCTGGCCGGAGCGTCCTTTGTGGTCAGTGCGTTCGTACGGTTTGTGCGCGAGGGCCTCGGCACACCAGCACCGGTCGCGCCACCGACCCGGCTGGTCGTCGGCGGCGTCTACCGGTACGTGCGCAACCCGATGTACCTGGCCGTGACCGCGATCGTGGTAGGCGAGGCGCTGCTGCTCTACCAACCATCGCTGCTCCTCGTGGCCGCGATCGGCCTTGGCGCGATGGTCGGCTTCGTCCGGCTCTACGAGGAGCCGGCGCTCGCGAAGCGCTTCGGCGGCGAGTACGAGCAGTACCGTAACGCCGTGCCCGGCTGGTGGCCACGTCTGCGCCCGTGGACGCCTCCCCCGGCCTGACCCTAGCCATGCTGGTTCCGATGTCCGGCGACGCCATCGCCGCCGGGTGGCGGATGGGCTGCCCTGGAGGTACGAACGCCACCCAGTGATCTTGGACGAAGATCGCCGGGTGGCGTTGGTGCGGATGGCGAGCACGGGCGCCACCCGGGCTCGGGGCAGGCGGGGAGGCGGGCGTCAGGCGGGAGGGCGGCCGGTCAGGGGCGGGTGGCCTTAGGCGGGGAGGGCGGCGCGGGCGACGGGGAAGTCGAAGTACCGGCCCGGGTACGGGGGGTTGGCCAGGTCGTAGTGCCACCACTCGGCGCTGTAGTTGACGAAGCCGCCCACCGTCATGAGCCGCTGCAGCCGCAGCCGGTTGTCCCTGGCCTGGCCACCGACCCGGCCGTCGAGGGTGTGCGAGAGCGCGTCGAAGCAGTCGTAGCCCGTCCCCATATCGACGGAGTTGTCGGGGAACCGCTGGTCCACCGGCGCCGTGCAGGCCACCAACGCCTCGCCGGGCGCGTACTTCCGTTGCGGCGTGGCCGGCACGGTGACCAGCGTCAGATCGACCGCGCTGCCGCTGCTGTGCGACGTGGCGGCACCGCCGACGAAGCCCTGACTGAACAACTGCCACTTCGCCAGACCCGGGTAGAACTCCTCCTTCGTCGCCTGGTCCGGCGTATCCCCCCACCCGACGAAGTCCGTGCCCGCCCGCGCCGGGCGGTAGCAGTCGTACACCTTGAGCGTGAAGCCCTCGGCCAGGGCGGCCGCCTGCACCCGGCGCAGGGCCTCCGCCGTCTGGGTCGGCAGCACACACAACGGCTCGAGGTACCCCGCCACCGGACGGCCGATGAAGTTGTGGTCGCCGTGGTACCGGATGTCGAGCAGGATGCTGGGGTCCACATCGGACAAACTCACCCACCCCGGCGGGGCGTGGCTGTCCACGTCGACCGGCGTCGGTACGGGTGTGGCCCCCGACGGGAACGGTGACGACGACGGGACCGGCGACGGGGCCGGCACCGATGGCGCGGTACACCCGGCGACCCCGAGCGCCACCGCCAGCGGCGCGACCACCCACCGCGCACGGACCATGCCGCCTGTCTACCATCCGGCAACCCCACCGTCCCGGCCGAACGCAACGGCGGACCCGGCCGAACGCCACGACGGACCCGGCCGAACGCCACGACGGACACACGGGGCGGCTCGGACGTTCGGCCGAGGACAGCGGTGCGGCGTGGCGTCAGAATCTTCGGATGCAGCCGTCCCAGAACGACGTCCCGGCGCTGGTCGACCGCTGGGTCACCGCCGGGATCATCACGCCCGAGCAGGCCGACCGGATCCGCGCCGACCTCGCCACCCTCCCGTCGACGAACCGACCGGTCTCGCTGGTCGCTGAGGCGCTTGGCTACCTCGGTGGGGTGATCGTCCTCGTCGGCCTGGGTCTCGTGGTCGGGCTCACCTGGGACCGCCTCACCCCGGCCTGGCAGGTCGGCATCGCCACCGGGATCGCGATCGCGCTCGGCGTCGCCGGCGCGTTCATCCCGGCGCACCGGCTGGGCGCCGTCGGCAGGCGACTGCGTGGCGTGCTGTGGCTCGCCGCCTCCATCGCCGTCTTCGTCAGCCTGATTCTGCTCGGTGACGAGGTCCTGGACTGGAACGAGAACCAGTTCCTGCTGCTCGGCGGCGCGGGGGCGGCCGTGGCCTCGGCCGTGCTGTGGGCGCTCAACCGGCACGTGCTGCAGCACATCAGCGTGGTGGTCGCGACGGCGATCGGTGCGGCGAGCGGCACCATGCTGGCGACCGACTCGAGCGTGCTGTCGAGCCTGTCCGTGTGGGCCGTCGGCGTGGTCTGGTTCTCGCTGTCGGTGCCCGACCTCGTCCCCCAGCAGAGCGGAGGTGTCCTCGGCTCGCTGAGCGCCGTGATCGGCAGCCTGCTGATGTTCGACGAGGAGTGGGGCCCGTTGATGGCGCTGGGTACAGTCGTCGCGCTGGTGGTGGCCGCGGTCATCCGGCGTCAACTGGCCGTCCTCGGGGTGGGCAGCGTCGGCGCGCTCATCGCGCTCCCGGCCACGGTCGACCGGTACTTCGACAACGTGCTGCTGGCCGCGCTCTCGCTGGTCGCCGGCGGCCTGGCCCTGGTGGGTGTCGCCATCTTCACCGCTCGCCGGCGACGGCCAGCCTCACCCGCCTAACGCCGGCCAGATCCCGGTGAGGCTCGACGTGTACTCCCAGAGCCGTACGGCCTCGTCGGGATCGATCGCCCACCGCGCCACCCGGGGATCCCCGCCGTCGGGCTCGACCGCGGGCGCCACATCACAGTCCTCGCAGTACACGCCGCTGTGCTCGTCCAGCAGCGGGGAGGTCGCGGCCCAGAGCATCGTCGCGGCCCCCTGTGCCGGTGTCTTGAACTCGGGGTTGGGACGACCCTGCTCATCGATCCAGCCGCGCGCGATCTGGTCGTCGGTGGGGATGTGCCGTTGCAGCGGCGTGATGATGCTGCCGGGATGGACCGAGTAGGCACGGATGCCACGGTCGCGACCCAGCAGGCCGAGCTGGAGGGCGAAGAGGACGTTGGCGGTTTTCGATTGGCCGTACGCCTGCCACGGGTCGTACCCGCCGCGGCTGAAGTGGACGTCGTCCCAGCGGAGGCCCGAGATGCGGTGAGCCCCGGAGGAGACCGCGACCACCCGAGCGCCGGCCGGGTTCAGGGCCCGGACGAGCCCGTCGACCAGAGCGAAGTGTCCAATGTGGTTGGTCGCAAACTGATACTCCCACCCGTCGCCGGCACGCTGCTCCGGGCACGCCATCACCCCGGCGGCGGCAATGACCAGGTCGATGACCGGGTACGCGTCGGCGAGCTGGTCGGCGGATCGTCGGGTGCTGGCGAGATCGGCGAGGTCGAGCTCACCAACGTCGACGTTGGTAACGTCTCGGAGCGCCTCGCGCGCAAGCGCCGGGCGCCGGGCCGGCACGACCACCCGCGCCCCCGCGGTGCTCAGCGCGCGCGTGGCGGCCAGCCCGAGCCCGGAGTAGCCACCCGTCACGACCGCCGTGGTCCCGGTGAGATCGATGCCGGTCAGCACGTCTCCGGTCGTGCTCCACGCCCCGAAGCCGGAGCCGAGGGGTTGTTGCGCCGCCAGGCGATCGTCGAGAGTCGTCATCATGGGTCCGACCCTAGAATCTCGAGCGCGCTCTAAGTCAAAACTCGGGGCGGGGGCCGCGCCCCGTGCGTCAGGGCGGCGCATCGGCGGCCGCGCCACGACGCGAACGCACAGCAGGCGACTCAGGACGGCGGCGCGTGCACGATCCGGGCCACGGCGTCGCGCAGCAGTTCCAGCGACCCCCTTGGAGCGGAATCAGCCGACGCAGTGGCCCCGAGCCCACGGTTGTCGACCTCGTTGTGCGGTACGGGTGGCGCCTGGCCGGGCCGGATCGCGGCGACGAAGGCGTCGTAGCGGCGCAGCTTCTCGGCATCGCGCGGGTCGGCTCGAGCCACCAGACGTTCGCGCAGGGTCGCGGCGTCGATGCGTACCCAGACCAGACGTACGGGCGGGCCGCCCAGCGATTCGACGAACGCCGCCCAGCGCGCCGGGTCGTGGATCTGGCCGGTGAACGGCGCGACGAGCACCACCGGGCAGCCGTGCCGGCGGATTTCGCGCGCGGTCGCGGCCAACCCAGCGTACTCATGCAGCTTGATGTGCTCGTCGTACCAGGGTCCCTCGCGCTCGCCGTAGGGCCGGCCCGCGGCCTGCAGCACGGCGGCGACGAACCCGCCGTAGAGCGTGTCCTTGTCGAGCACCGCGCCGGGCGGGACGAGGGCGGCGGCGAGCAGTCCGGCCACTGTGGACTTTCCGGCGCCCGGTGGCCCGGCCACCACCCAGACGTCGGCCGGTTGCTCACCCATCAGCGCTGGCCGGCCCGGCGCAGCACCGACGCCGCGTGCCGCAGGATCGGCTCGTCCACCATCTGCCCCCCGAACCTGGTGACGCCACCACCGGCGGCGGCCACGGCCTCCAGCACGCCGCGCGCCCACGCGATGTCGGCGTCGCTGGGCCGATAGGCGGCGCGCACGACGTCGATCTGGCTCGGGTGGATGCAGGCGGTGGCGACGAACCCGAGGGCGGCGGCGTCCGCGGCCTCCTCGGCGAGTCCACTGTGGTCGGTGATGTCGAGGTGCACCGTGTCGATCATCGCCTTGCCGTGGGCGGCCGCGGCCAGGGCCACCGTGGCCCGCGCCTGGGCGACGACGCCCCGGTAACGGCCGTCGGGCGCGCGGCTCGACGTTCCTCCCATCGAGGCGACCAGGTCCTCGGCGCCCCACATGACCGCACCGACACACGGCTCGGCCGCCACCTGGCCCGCCGCCCAAACGCCGGCCGCGGTCTCCAGCAGTGCGACCACCGTGCGATCGCCGAACACGGAGAAGTCCACAGTGGAGTCTGCCTTGGCCAGCATGATGTACCGGTACGCGGTGTCCCGCAGCATGGCCAGGTCGAGGGGGAGGTCGGGGGTGCCGTACCCGTTGACCCGCACGATCGTCCGGGCCGGGTCGACCGGGTTATCGATGACGCAGGAGCGGGCGGCGGCCCGCTGGTCGGCCGCGACCGCGTCCTCGAGGTCCACGATCACCGCGTCGGCCCGCTCGAGCGCCTTCTGGTACCGGTCCGGCCGGTCGGCCGGGCAGAAGAGCAGGGCGGGGCCGAGCGCGAAGTCGCTCACGTCGAACCAGGCGGCGAGCCGCCGGGAGCGGGACCTGGCGGCGAGGCGGGCGACGCAGTCGGTGCGAAGCCCTCCATCCACATGAGAACCGACCGGGTGGCGCGCCCGACG
>JBQGBY010000081.1:0-37372 GCA_052038195.1 Micromonosporaceae bacterium
GTCCCCCCCCCCCCCCCCCCCCCCCCCCCCCGGTCCTACTGGGCGCCGTCCCCCCCCGGGGGCTTTCTTTCCCACCCCCCCGGCTCGACTCTGGCCGACGCATCGGTGGACGCGTCGATGAACCCCAACGCCGAGGACTCAGCCTGCGGGCCGCTGGAGGGCCCTCGGGCCTGATCCAAGGCGAGGATCAGCGGCCTGACCGGTAGTCACGACCGGCCGCCTGCCGGGCCCGGTCCTGCGCCTCCTCGGCCGGGTTACGACCCGGCTGCTGCGCACCGCGCGCACCGGACTGGGCGTGCTCCTGCACCTTGTCGCCTAGGCGGCTGCCGCTCTCCTTGACGTCGGCGGGCTGCCAGTCCCGACCGGCGCCGGCCTGCTCACGGCTGCCGACGTTCTCCGGCCACCGCTGGCCCGCCTGGTCGCTGCCGTACATCCCAGAGGTGCCCGCGCCGACCGGCTCGCGCGGCTGGGCACCTGCGCGCCCGGCCTGGGTCTGCTGCGTTCCATAGGCCGGGGTGCGGCCAGCGAGTGCGCCGGCCGAGGTGCGCTCCGCCATCAGGCGCTGTTCCTGCAGGCGCTGCTCACTGCCATCGCGCACGAGCGCCCAGATGCAGAAGACCGCCAGCGGGATCATCACCAGCGCCCACAGTGGGAAGTAGGGCAGGAAGAAGAAGTTGATGACCGCCGAGACGACGGCCACGACGATCGCGACCCACCGCGCCCACGGGGCCCGACCGAACAGAGCCAGGCCGGTGATCACCAGCAGGATACCGCCCGCAAGGTGGATCCAGCCCCACGCGGTGTTGCTGGTCTGGTAGGGATACGTGGACCCCACGTTGTAGAAGTTGTCCCGGGCAAATGCCGCGATGCCCGAGAAGATGTGGAACACGCCGAGCAGGAACAGCAGCGACGCTGCCAGCACCGATCCGCCGCGGGCGAGCATCGCCGCCCCGTCCGATCCCATGCCCGGTTGGCCCATGCCCATCTCGTGCGTCCCGGTTGGCCGGGTGCTTGATGCCCTCGTATTCGTCGTCATGATCCGCCCCCATGCATTCTCGGCTGTCAGGGCTGCCGCATGCCCCGCGTGCGGGGCAGGCCCCGGTTTCCCGACGGCTCGGTACCGCGGTTCCGGCGGCTCAAGCGGTTTCACAGCGATCGTCTCTCCACCTGCCCGGCCGTGGGCGGAAACGCCAGAATCTGGCGCACCGACGACAGGTCTGCCTCACCACGGCGGCTATCACCGGTCCCGGCGGTCACACCAGCTACGGTGGGCCCGGCCGGCCCACTGGTCATCACGCGACGGATGACGACGAGACCGTACGGTCTCGAAAGTAGATATCTAAAGATTTACAGAAAGAGCTTTCTCATCAGCCCACGGCAGCGGGCTGGCCCCAGGCGGTCTTCATCGCGTGCTCGACGAGGCAGATGAGCGCGTCCTTGGCCGAGTCGCGCCGGCGGGCGTCGCACAGGATCACCGGCACGTCGGGGTCGAGGTTGAGTGCGAGCTGCACCTCGGAGACCGCGTACTCGCGCGTCCCCTCGAACTGGTTCACCGCGACGATGAACGGGAGGCTGCGCCGCTCGAAGTAGTCCACGGACGGGAAGCAGTCGGCCAGCCGGCGGGTGTCGGCCAGGACGATGGCCCCGATCGCCCCCAGCGACAACTCGTCCCAGACGAAGAGGAACCGGTCCTGCCCGGGCGTGCCGAACAGATACAGGACGAGGTCATGGTTGAGGGTGATTCTTCCGAAGTCCATGGCGACCGTGGTGGTGTGCTTGGACTCGACGCCGGACGTGTCATCGATGCCGATGCTCTCGTCGGTGAGGTACTCCTCGGTGAGCAACGGCTGGATCTCGCTCACGGCGCCGACCAGAGTCGTCTTCCCGACGCCGAACCCGCCGGCGACGAGGATCTTGAGGGCGACGGGAAGCGGGTCGTCCACGCCGGTGATGGGACCGTCAAAGGGACCGTAGGCCATCGAGGACCGCCTTGAATACGCGCTCAGTGGGAAGGGTTGCCGGGGAGGGGGAGCGGGTTCGGATGTACCCGCGGTCGAGCAGGTCGCCGAGGAGCACCCGTACGGTGCCCGTGGGCAGATCCAGGCGTGTGGCCAGCTCGGCGACGGAGACCGCGGTCTGGCACAGCCGGACGATGGTCGCGAGTTCGGGCTGCAGCGCGTCGTCGAGCTGCGCCGGCGCCCTCGTGGCCAGGATCAGCGTGATCAGGTCGAACTCGCCCCGACGGGGCTTGGTCCGGCCAAGGGTCATCGCATAGTGACGGACCACTGGCCCGGCCGCCTCGTCGACCCACTCGTGATCGGGACGTTCCGGCGTCGTCATGGGCAGGCCACGGGTACGCGGGAGAAAGCCATAGGTTGACCACTACTCCTCGGCAATCGCGGCGGCCCGGACCGGCGTCGAGAGGTACTGACCGACGCGGGCAACGAGCATCTCCATCTCGTAGGCGATGAGCCCGACGTCCGCGTCCTCGGTGGCGAGAACCGCGATGCACGCGCCATTGCCGCCCGCGGTGACGAAAATGAATCCGGCCGCCATCTCGATGATGGTCTGCCGCACCGCGCCGCGACCGAACCGACGGCCGGCGCTGCGGGCGAGACCATGCAGACCCGAGGCCACGGCGGAGAGGTGCTCGGCGTCCTCACGGGACAGTCCGGCCGACTTCGCGATGAGAATTCCGTCGTGCGACAGCACTACTGCCTGGTGAACATGGGCGACCCGGTCGACCAGGTCGTTCACCAGCCAACTAACGTCCGCCGCCGCGCTTGCTCGCTGCGCCGCCACTGGGTCAGCCTCCCTCTTGCGTCTCGCGGTTCTCGGGCGTGGACGGTGCCGCGACCTGACTGGCCGGTCTCCCGCCGGGTTCGGTCGACTCTGTCCACTGTGGTGACTCAGATTCTGGGCGCCCGGACTCCTCGGTGATCCGTGCGGCCTCGGTGCGCCCGCGCAGGGTCCCGGACCGGTAGGAGTCCATCAGGCTCCGGGTGGCCTCGGGGTCGCGGGCCGGGCCGGCCGAGGGCTGCGGGCTGTTCGCCACCGGCTGGCTGCCCGCCACGGGCGCCGCCGCCTCATCGGGGTCGGAGCGGCGCTGCCGCCACGGCAGGCCCGCTGGCGTCAGCTTCGGTGGCTCGACCTCCGTCACCGGGGCGGCGGCCGGGGCCTCCGGCGCCGGTGCACCGGCCGGCGCGGGGGCCTGCGCGGGCGTTGGTCGCGTCGGCAGGGCCGTGTCCGCCCCCGCCGGCGTCTCGACCAACGCCGTCGGTTGCCCGCGCCCGTTCTGGCTCGAGGGCACGCCCGGCCCGGTGAGATCCTCACCGTGCTCTCTGGCCGCGCCGGTGGCCACCGCCACGGCGGCCGGCTCGCCCCGCCCACGCTCCGGGTCGTTCTGCAACCGGTGCCGACCGACGCCGGCGAGCTGGGCGGGCCGGTAGCTGTCGAGCTGGCTCGGGTCCACCGCTGTCTCGTCGGGCTCGCCACCGGCCATGATCGAGCCGGGCAGCAGCACGATCGCGGTGGTGCCGCCGTAGGGCGACTCGGTGAGCCGCACCCGGATGCCGTGCCGCTCGGCCAGCTTCGCGACCACGTAGAGGCCGAGCCGGGCGGTGCTGGTCAGGCGGAACTCCGGGGGACTGCGCAACTGCTCGTTCGCTGCGCCCAGCTCCTCGGCACTCATGCCCAGGCCCCGGTCCTCGATCTCGATGGCGAAGCCGTAGCCGACGACCGAGCCGCCGACCCGCACGGTGGTCTGCGGCGGCGAGAACGACACCGCGTTCTCGATCAGCTCCGATAGCAGGTGGATGACGTCGCCGACGGCTCGGCCGAGCAATGACGCGTTGCCGACAGGTAGCACGGTGACCCGCGTGTAGTCCTCGACCTCGGCCAGGGCGCCGCGCAGCACATCCACCATCGGCACCGGTTTGCGCCAGGCGCGTCCCGCGGTCGCCCCGGAGAGCACGATCAGGTTCTCCGCGTTGCGGCGCATGCGGGTGGCGAGGTGGTCGATGCGGAAGAGCTCGGCCAGCTCCTGGGAGTCGGTGGCCCGACGCTCCATCGCGTCGAGCAGCCCCAGCTGGCGGTGCAGCAGCGCCTGGCTGCGGCGGGCGAGGCTCAGGAAGACGTCCCGGACACTGCGCCGAAGCTCGGCCTGCTCGACGGCGACGCGGATCGCGGTCTCCTGCACCTGGTTGAACGCCTCACCCACCTGGCCGATCTCATCCCGGCCGAACTCCAGCGGTGGCGCCTCCTGTCGCACATCGACCTGTTCGCCGTGCTGGAGCCGCTCCACCACGCGCGGCAGCCGGTAGGAGGCCAGGTCGCGGGCGGCGTTGCGCAGCCGCTCCAGCTGGCGCACCAACTGCCGGGCCGTAGTGATCGAGATGATGATGGACGCGATGACGGCCGCGAGTCCGAGCACGCCGAGCAGCACCAACCGGATGATCGTGCCGATGGCGACCGGCGTGGCCTGCGCGATGGTGGCGTCGACGTGCGCCACCTCGAAGTCACGCAGCGCCCGGATCATCGCATCGGCCGAGCTCCGCCACGATGCCGGCACGACGCCGACGCCGCCTGGGTCTCCGGCCATGATCACATTTTCGACGGCCTCGAACTGCCGGAACGCCGCGCTGGTGCGCACCTGCTCGAACTGCGTCCGCACGGCGCCCGTTAGCTGCTCGTATGCGGCAGAGTGCAGGTAGCGGCGGGCGCCGACGACCTGGCTGAACATGGTCCGGTCGGCCGCCGTGATCTCGCCGGCGGCCGCGGACCCCGTGATGATCGCATCCTCGCGGATCATGAGTTCGCGGGCGTAGGCCATGTTCACTACCGCCTGGGCGGCCTGGGCGAGACCCTTGTCGTCCCAGCTCGCCAAGGATCGGTTGACGACGAAGGCGGAGTCGATGATCGTGGTGAACCGCTCGACCACCTCAAGGCCTCGGGCGTCGCGGCGGTCCACGACCTCGCGCAGCGCCACGACCTCGGCGTACGTCCCCTCGAACTCCGCCAGGCGCTGCTTGAGCTCGTCGGACTCGGCCCAGTCGACCGAGCGGCTCGACGACTTGGTCCTCAGCTCGGACATCGCGGTGTCGGTCGTCTCCCGGGCGGCGGCCAGCTCAGCCGCCGCCGAGTCGTCGCCGCTGACGTAGGCCACGGAGAGCTGCCGCTCATCTTCGAGGGCATCCGTGAGAACGCTGAGGGGTATACCGACGTCGTTGGCTTTGACGGAGACCCACAACATGTTGAGGCCCTCGCGGACGGTCACGTACGCCGCGAACGCCCATAGCGCCGTCAGCGACATCAGTAGCGCGACGACCTTCGAGCGCACCCGGGTGTTGCGGGATTTCATCAAACTCGTCCTAACATCGCCGACTCAAATCCCTGGCCGGAGCCACACCACCGATGGACGGTGGCACCCTGCCGCGGGGCGGCCGTCAAACCATCAGCGGCATGGAGCGTAGCCGATGGGGCTGCCCGGTGGAAGCGCAGGGGGTGCGACACACCACTCTCCGTGGCGTGGCTCGCGGATGTATGTCCGTTCTCGCGGGTTTATGCGCCACCTTACTTCCGGGCGCGGGTAATGTGCACCCGGGCGGGCTGGCCTCCTGTCAGCGGGCTGACCGGGTGAAAGGTTCCATCCGATCAGTGATCTGGAACAGTTCGACAGCACGACAATAGTGGCGCAGCAGTGTCGACAATGGAGCGAAGGGCTCGGAGGCGGGGGAGGCATGATGCCCGGACGGTCGTCGGGTGACGCCACACCAAGAGCATTGGCAACCCGGCCGTCAATCGACGCAGGTGCGTCGGGAGGTGTCTGCACTTGCGGCACCGAGGCCGCTGACCTGCTGGCCGCCGTCGCTTCAAATCAGATGGGGTCAGTTTCTCCATCTATCTATGAGACGGCGCGGCTGGTCGCGGCCGGCGCGTGGCTGCCCCGGCACCGCACGCGGATCGAGTTCCTGCTCACCACCCAACGCCCGGACGGCGGCTGGGGCGGGCCTGACGCGTATGCGCTGGTGCCGACCCTGAGTGCGACTGAGGCCCTGCTGGGCACCGTGCTGGCGCCGTCGCCGCGGCTGCCCGGCGCGATGAGGGTCCGCAGCGTCCGAGCGGTCGCGGACGGCCTGGCCTTCGCCTGGGCGCAACTCAGGTCGCTGCGGGCCGCCGACCTGCCCGACACGGTGGCGATCGAGGTGATCGTGCCGTACCTGGTCGCGAAGCTGCAGGATGGCCTGGCGCGGCTACGCACCAGCGGTGTCAGCGGGCTGGACGCCTGGCGCGGGAGGGTGCGGCTGCCCCTTCCCAAGGGCCTAACCGACCGGGCGCTACGCGCGGTCATGGCTGGGCTCTCCGGCGGCAAGCCGCCCGCGGCGAAGGTGCTGCACAGCTTGGAGATCGCCGGTGACGTGGCCCCGGGGAACCGGGGCGTGCCGCACCACGCGCTCGGCACGGTTGGGGCCTCGCCAGCCGCCACTGTCGCCTGGCTGGGCACCCCGCCGGTCGATCGGTCCGGCGGGGCGACCCGGTACCTGCGCGGTGTCATGGCGCAGCATGGCGGCGCGGTGCCGTGCGTGATCCCGATCACGAACTTCGAGCGGGCGTGGGCGGTGAACAGCCTGGCGTCGGCCGGCCTCGCCCGCCACGCGCCGAGCCGGCTCGGGGTGCGAATGACGGCGGCGCTGGGGCCGCGGGGGCTCGGCGGCGGCGTGGGCATGCCCGCGGACGCCGACACCACCTCAGCCACCCTCACCGCGCTGCGGCACCTCGGTGTCGCCACCCGTGACACGGTGCTGCGCCGCTACGATGTCGGCACGCATTTCTGCACCTGGGCTGGGGAGCGCACCGCGTCGGCCACGACGAACGCGCACGTCCTGACCGCGCTGGTAGGAGGTGACGCCCGCCGCTCCGCTTGGCGCGCCGGGGCGGCCGACCGGGTGGCGTCCTGGCTGTGCGGCATTCACGGTCCGGACGGCTTCTGGTCGGACAAATGGCATGCCTCGCCGTATTACGCCACAGCGTGCGCGGTCGCGGCGCTACGCGACGCCGGCGGACCGGACGCCCCGGCCCGGACGGCCGAGGTGATCGACCGCGCAGTGGCATCGGTCCTGGCGAACCAGCGGCGCGACGGCTCGTGGGGGCGCTGGTCCGGCACCGCCGAGGAGACGGCGTATGCGCTGCAGATCCTGCTCTACCGAGCACCGCTTCACCGGCGGACCCGTGCCGCCGCCCGGCGCGGCCACGCCTTCCTGGTCAATGCGCAGGACCGGGAGGCGGTCCCGCTGTGGCACGGCAAGGAACTCTATGCCCCCGGGCGCGTGGTCCGCGCCGCGGTGCTTAGCACCCGGCATCTCGCCGAGGCGGCACTGGGCCTGGCACCCGCGGCGGGCCCCGGCAAAACGGGGCATGCCGTTCCGACGCCGCGACGCGCGATCTTGGCCGACTAGCGGCGACGGTGGGCCACTCGGCCGACCCGCCGCTCGCTGCCTCGTGTGTCACGATGGACGTCGCGATGAGGCAAAGGGGGCGGAAGATCGGTGACGTCCTTCGTGCAACGAGTCCGGTCACACTTTCCGGAGGGTTTGACCGGGATCATCGGCGTGGGCGGCACCCGGACGAGCTTCGTGCTCAGCACTGAGTCTGGCGGCGCTCCCGGCCGGGCGCTCGGTAGCATCGATGTATCTCGATACGTGAAGTTTGCGATGGATCGTTACCTCGGGCTGCTGCGGATGTTCTTCGCCCTCGGTGGGCAGAACCTCGTCGTGCCCGTGCTGTCATACCAGGCCTTCTGCGACGAGCGCGGGCCCGAGTACACCCGCCAGTACACAGGCTTCCTTCGATGGCTCGGGGGCGAGGAGTTCCAGCGCGTCTACCGCGAGCTGGACGTCGACCCGTACTTCTGCGGTATCGACACGCTTCTGCACCAGCCCCAGGGCGACGAGACCAGGGCCCTCGGCGAGACGCTGCAGGACTTCTGCGCCCGCTGGCCCTACCAGCCCGGTCGGCGCATCGTCGTCTGGGAGATCGCGCCGATCCCCCTGTACTCGTTCTGGCGGGCGACGGCGGACCTGGACCCGGCCCGGCGCAGCGCCCTGGACGCGGAGCTCGCCGCGGTGACCGACTTGGATGCGCTCTACCGTCGGCTGTTCCGGTTCTACGCCATGTCCGCGTTCGGGACCGAGATCCCGATACCGCACTTCTACCTCGGGACGAACCGCAACGGGGACCTCAAGCTGCGGGCCCCGATGTCGCTGTCGATGCTGTGCGGCGGAGGGTTCCGCGCGTTCTTCACGCCGTACCCGACGCTGTTCCTTACCGAGCTGGCGATGCGGACCGTGATCGAGGACCTGATGTCCGGCGGCGGTCTGCGCTCGTTCAAGAAGGACTACGAGGGCCAATACACGGAGGAGCTGCTGCGCAGGGAGCGCGAGCGCGTGCGGGCCCTGCGGGATGACCCACGCTCGACCTTGGGCCTGCTGCGCGTCATCGGCTCCGATCGGGACGCGGCGCAGCGGTGACCGACGGCCCGCCCGACGTTCATGAGCTCACGGTCGAACCACCGCAGTACTGCCTGGTCGACTTCGACGACACGCTCGCCGTCGGACCGATGACGTGGGGGGTAGAGCAGTTTCTCCCCGACCTGATGGCCCGGCACGGCTTGACGGCCGGCCCCGGGCGGCTCGACGCCGCGCTGCTACGCGCACAGGAGTCGGCCGCGGCCCGGTTCGACGAGAGTCGGCTACTGGACGATTTCCTCACCGACCTCAGCTGGCCCGAACCGCTACGGGCGGAGCTCGCCGCGGCCGCCCGGGCGGAGTTCGCGTTCACGCTCTTCCCTGACACGGTGCCGTTTCTCGGCGGGCTACTAGAGCGGCAGATCTCCATCATTGTTATATCGAATAACAACCGGTGCCCGCGGATCGCCGCCGAACTCGGCATCGCCGATTACATAGATGCGTTCTTCACTCCCCGGATGGATCCGGCGTACCGGCCCAAGCCGGACCGGAGCCTGTTCGACGCGGCTAGGGTCGCGGTGGCGGACCTCGGGCCGGACACGGCCGTGATGGTGGGCGATGATCCGTGGTCGGACGGCGCCTTCGCCGCGGCGGTCGGTCTGCCGTGCTGGATCGTCGACCGGCGGCGCCGGTACGACACGCTGGCACTGCCGTCCCACGTCGTCCGCGTGCCGAGCCTGGAGCACGTGCTGGCAAGGCAGTAACGGGGGCTGGCCCTGTGAATGACCACAGTGGTCAGCTGATCAGTACCCGACTTGCCGAAGCGGGACAATCGTCCGAAGGCCTGGCGCGTTCAAATCCGATGATCGTGTATATATGGCCCATGATTCAGACGCGCGGGCTGGCCAAGGCCTTCTCGGCCGGCGCGGGAAGGAAGCGTACGAGGGTCCGCGCGGTCCGGGGTGTGGACCTGCACGTTGCCGAGGGCGAGATCTTCGGCTTTCTCGGACCCAATGGCGCCGGCAAAACCACCACCCTGCGGATGCTCGCAACTCTGATCGAGCCCGACGACGGCGAGGCGACGATCGCCGGCGCCGATCTGCGGCGACGGCCCGACGAGGTTCGGCGCCGCATCGGCTACGTCGCCCAGGGTGGCAGCACCTGGGATGACTCCACTGCCCGTGAGGAGCTCGTGCTGCAGGCGCGGCTGTACGGACAGTCCCGCGCGCAGGCGCGGCGGCGCGCTTCCGCGGTATTGGCGGCCTTCCAACTCGTTGACTACGGCGATCGCCGGTGCAAGACGTACTCTGGCGGCCAACGCCGTCGCGTGGACATCGCGCTGGGCATTGTCCACCAGCCCCGGGTCGTGTTCCTCGACGAGCCGACCACCGGTCTCGATCCGCAGAGTCGGGCCCACCTGTGGGATGAGATCCGGCGCCTCCGCGCCGACGGCGTGACGGTGTTCCTGACCACGCATTACCTCGACGAGGCCGACGCGCTCTGTGACCGCGTCGCTATCGTCGACCACGGCCAAATCGTGGCCGAGGGCACGCCAGCCGACCTCAAGCGTGAGATCTCCGGCGAGACCGTGCTGGTCGGCCTTAATGGTGCGGTGACCGAGTCCGCGACCGCGGCGCTGCGGGATGTCGTCGCCTTGGTCGAGACCGTCGAAAGTGGACTCCGGATCGGCGTCGAGGACGGCGCGAGCGCAATCCCGCTGATTCTGCGGACACTCGATGCCGCCGGCGTGCCCATCGGGTCGATCGAGCTGCACCGACCGAGCCTCGACGATGTCTTTCTGGCCAAGACCGGCCGATCATTACGGGAGTCGTAGAGATGAAGTTCCTCCGTGAGGTCTGGCTGATCCTGCAACGCCAGTTGCAGCTCAACATCCGTCAGCCAGTCTGGATTTTCGTCGGCATATTTCAACCGATGATGTTTCTGTTGCTGTTCGCCCCGTTGCTACGGCCCGCACTGTCGTCTCTGGGCGCTGTGAGCGACGCCGACGCATACCGGATCTTCGTTCCCGGTCTGCTCGTCATGCTCGCCATCTTCGGCGGGCTGTTCCAGGGCTTCGGCCTCATCGCGGAGTTGCGGGCCGGCATCATCGAACGCTCCCGCGTCACGCCGGTCAGCCGGGTCGCGTTGCTGCTCGGCCGGGCGTTGCGCGATGTGGTCGTGTTGTTGGGTCAGGCGGTTATCATCACGGTGCTGTCGCACTTCTTCGGCCTGCGGGTGGCACTGCCACACCTTCTGCTGACCTTCGTTCTGCTCGCCCTGATTGGTTTGGCTACCTCGGCCATCTCGTATGCCGTGGCGCTGAGAGTGAAGACCGAGGACGTCCTGTCGAACCTCATGACCGCCCTGTCACAGCCGGTTCTGCTGCTGTCCGGGATCCTGCTGCCTATGTCGTTCGCACCCGCCTGGTTGCAGCGCGTTGCCGACTGGAATCCGTTCTCCTGGGCGGTGGAGGGTGCCCGAGCGCTCGTGATCGGCGACCTGCGCAACGACCGCGTCTGGCAGGGGTTGCTCGTCATCGCGGCGCTCGCGGTGGTGTCGCTACTCTGGGCCGCCCACGAGTTCCACCGGAGCGTCCGTTGACGCCTCGGCGAAGGGACCGGTGATGGCGCACTACCTGTTCGCGGAGTGGGACGGCGGCGGCAGCCTGCCTGCCGAGCTCGCGGTCGTCCGGCGGCTCGTCGGGGCCGGACATACGGTCACGGTGCTGGGTGACCCGGTGATGGAGGCCGAGGTGCGCTCCACCGGCGTCGAGGACTTCCGGCGGTGGGTCGAGGCGCCGCACCGCGTCGACCGCCGCGCCGAGAACGACTTCATCCGCGACTGGGAGTTCCGCAACCCCATCGCGGAGCTCGACAACATGTACGACACGCTGATGGTGAAGCCAGCACCGCTGTACGCGCGAGAGACGCTGGCCGCCATCGACGACGTCCACCCGGACGTGTTGGTATCAAGCTTCCCCTTGTTCGGCGCCCAACTGGCGGCCGAGGTGCGCGGCGTGCCGCTGGCCCTGCTTGTCCCGAGCACCGTCGGCACGCTCGCGGAGGGGATGCCGCCGCCCGGCATGTTCCCGGCGAAAGGGCCGCTCGGCCGTCTGCGCGACCGGGCCCTCGACGTCGTCGTGGAGCGTCTGCTGAACCGGGGGTTGCCGGGGCTGAACGAGGCGCGGGCTTCCCTCGGCCTGGTACCGCTTGACCGTCTGCGGGCCCAATACAGGCGGGCCGACCGGGTGCTCGTGCTCACCTCGCAGGCGTTCGACTTCCCGGCCAGGCTGCCGTCAAACGTCCGGTACGTCGGCGCCCAGCTGGACGACCCGGCGTGGGTGGAGCCCTGGACTCCGCCGGCCGACGATGACCGGCCATTCGTCCTGGTAGCGATGAGCACCACCTTCATGAACCACGTGGACCAACTCCAGCGGGTCGTGACAGCGCTCGGCCTGCTCCCCGTACGGGGGCTCGTGACGACAGGCCAGGCCGTCGATCCCGACCAGATCCAGGCGGCCGACGGGGTGACCGTCGTGCGCTCGGCGCCGCACCGCTCGGTGCTCGAACATGCCGACGTGCTAGTAACGCACGGCGGGCACGGCACTGTGATGAAGGGCCTCGCGGCCGGTGTGCCCATCGTCTGTACACCCACCGGGCGCGACCAGCCCGACAACGCGGCCCGCCTCGTCTACCACGGGGCCGGCGTGCGGGTGAGCAAGAAGGCGCCCGCCCCGAAGATAGCGGCGGCCGTGCGGCGGGTCCTCGGCGACCCGTCCTACCGTGCGGGCGCGGCACGGCTGGGCGAGCGGGTGCGGGTCGAGGCCGACCGCAGCATGGTCGTGGCCGAGTTGGAGGCACTCGCGGGTCACACCCCGTAGCCGTGCGCGGTCATATCTCGGCAGTACTATGGCTAACTCCGGGATCAACGCGCCGGGGGTCAGAGTGGCGGAGCTGCCGGCGGCCGGTATCGCCGTCGAGAGGTCGCTGCTGACACGGCGCCGGACGGGCCTCGTCCTGGTCGTGTTCTTCGCCTTCCTGCTGCTGCACCAGACCGACCGCTACCTCATCGGTGTGCTAACCACGCCGATCATGGAGACCTTCGAGATCGACGAGGCCCGCATGGGCGCGGTCCAGACCGGGACGATCGTCGTCGGCATGGTCCTCTTTCCGCTCTGGGGATACCTCTTCGACCGGTTCGCGCGGCCGACCATCCTCGCGGTCGCGGCAGCGCTATGGGGCGGCACGACCTGGTTGTCCGCGATCGCACCGAGCTATCCGCTGTTCGTCGCGGCCCGGGCTAGCTCCGGAATCGACGACGCCACGTATCCCGGCGTGTACAGCATGGTCTCTGACCTGTACCGGCCGACGCGGCGGGGGCGGATCCTCGGCTTCCTGCAGATCACCGGACCGATCGCATTCATCGTGGCCACGGTGCTCGGGCTCTCCCTCACCGACTCGCTTGGCTGGCGGGCGGCCTTCCTTGTCACCGGAGCGCTCGGGATCGTCATGGCGGCGGTGCTCTTCCTCGCGGTGAAGGACGTGCCGCGAGGCCTCTCAGAGCCCGCGCTCGGAGAGACGGCCTACCGACTACGTCTGCGCTTTGACGCTCGGACGGCCGCCCGGCTGTTGCGCCGGCCGACGCTGCTCATCCTTGTCCTGCAAGCCTTTGTGCATCTCTTCCCGATCCAGGCACTTCTGCTCTGGTCGATCCGCTACTTCCAGGTCGACCGCGGCTTCGATGACGGCCAGATCTACACGCTGTCGGGCACACTCGTGCTGGTCGGCATCGGGGGCTTCCTCGTCGCCGGTTGGCTGGGCGACCGCTCGTTTCAGCGATCCGTCCGCGGGCGTCTGCTGGTCGGCACCGTCGGCGTCGGCCTCGCCGCAGTGAGCATGACCGGTGCCCTCCTCGCCCCCGCCGAACACGTGATTCAGTTCATGGCGCTGTGGTCGGCCGCCTCGTTCTTCTACGGCTTCTCGAACCCCACGGTCACCCCAACCGTCCAGGACATCACCGAGCCAGAGGTGCGGAGCACCGCGCACGCGCTCATGGGCATAGCGGAGCAGGCCGGCTCGGTCCTCGCGCCCCTCGCCGTTGGCCTCCTCGCTGTGGCATCGAGCCTCGGCGCCGGCCTGACTATCGTCGTCGTCGCTGGATTCGGCCTGTCGACACTCCTGCTGCTGACCGCGAGTTACACGATTCCGCGGGACATCCGCGCTGTGCGAGCGGGTCGCGCCGCGGCCGGCCCGGCGACCACCACCTCGGCCACGTCGACCCCGGCCGGTCAGGACCCGGCCGCGACCTCGTAGAGCCGCTCCGGGCTGACCGCGCCGGCGAGCAGCCGTCCGTCATCCGTGAGCAGCACCGAGAACAGGCGGGTGGACAGCAGCCGGCCGGAGCCCCAGTCGCCGCCCACGGTCGGCAGCAGCGCCAGCATCTCCTCGAACGACGGCGTCGGCGACGCGTCGTCCGTGGGGCTGAGGGCCTCCTCGCCGAGGTCCACGACAACCACGGTGGTCCAGCCGGTGCCGACGGTGGTCATCCGCGACCCGAGGTCGCCGAACCCCTCCACGGCATCCGTCCACTGTGGATCAGGCATCGCCTCGTCGTGGGCGTCGTCGGCCCGGTCGCCCTCCTCGACCACGGTCGCCCCGGGCGGCGGGTTGAACTCGAACTGGGCGGGGTCAGGCCGGTCGAAACTCACCTCGGTGAACGCCAGCTCGAACGCCGGCGTGCCGCCGTCGCGGGCCAGTACCGCCAGCCGCAGCGGGATGCGTTCCTCCGCGTCGATGTCAATGACGATGGACCTGATCAGCGAGTTGGGGTCGCGGGGCGAGATGACCAGCTCGTACGCGTCCCGCCCGGCGACCGAGGCCGAGCCGTCGGTCGTCACGTCGGTCTCGAACCGCTCCAGGAAGGCGAGCACGAGCCGCGCGAGCGTGTCGGGGTCCATCCCACCGAGGCCGCCCAGCAGGTTGCCGGGCCCGCCCGTGGAGGCCAGCGGTGAGGGCATCCCGCTGGGCAGGCCGGGCACCCCACCGCCCAGCAGCGCTCCACCGAGAAGGCCGGCGAGCCCGCCTTCCGGGAGCGTCGAGTGGACCGCCGTGTTCTCCTTGCTGGACCAGATCCAGACCTCCTCGCCGTTGGTGACGATGTCGGTCTCGCCGCCGAGGCCCAGCAACGCCACGCGGGCGGAGACGGGATGCGAGTACCAGACGCGCAGCGTGTGCGTGCCGGTGGCGAGCGAGCCGAGGTCGGCGGTGCCCACGCTGGGGATCGGGAGGGGCGGCAGCCCCAGGTCGGTCCGCAGGGCCAGGGTGCCCTGGAGGCCGTCAACCTGCGCCGTCTGCAGGTCGACGAGCAGATCATGCGCGGTGCGTGGCCCCCGTGCGTCGTCGGTGGCGCTGGCCACCAGACCGATCGCCACACCTCCGGCGATCACGGCAAGGGCGGCGGCGGCTGGTACGAGCCAACGGCGGACGGATGTCGAGACGGCGACGGACATGGTGACACCTCCGGCCACCATCCTGCCCCGCTGGCCTGTGCCCGTGCTGAGCCCCGTGCCGGCTCCGCGGCCGTGGCACGCTGACGAGCATGCAGGGCGGGATGGTGAGGCAGGGCGCCCGGGCGGTCGTGGCGTGTCCGGGCTGCGGCACGCCGGCGCCGCACGACGTGGCCGAGTGGCTGGTGGAGCAGCGGCTGGAGTGGACGGTGTCGGTCGACTGCGCGGCGTGTGGGAGCGCCACGGTGTCGTGCGGCTGGGACGAGTCGCCGGAGAGGGTCCGGCAGGCCCTGGTCGCAACCCACGGCTGGTCTCGGCTCGTGGTGGGCCCGCCGGCGCCGAGCCTGGCCGTGGTGATGAAGGTGCTCCGGCAGAGCGGTCCGGGTCAGCTGACGTTGGCCGACGCCCGACAGCGTGCGGGTCAGCTGCTCGCTGGCCAGCCGGGCGGCACCAGGGTCGAGATGTAGCTGCTGGCCGAACGGTTGCGGGCCGCGGGTGTCGCCGCTGAGGTCGACCCCGGACCGGCGCTCCGTTGAGCCATGGCCCGGGGGGTTAGTGGATCTTCATGTTTCCGCCACACCCTGAGCGGCATGGCTGTGTCGGCGCTGAGCCCGGGCGTGCCGCGGCGCCGGCGGCGTGCCAGGCTGTTGCCGTGCGGGTGCTCGTGGTGGAGGACGAGGCGCGGCTGGCCACCGCTCTGCAGCGGGGCCTGCAGGCGGAGGGCTTCGCCGTGGACATCGCCCTCGACGGCCCGACCGGCCTGGAGGCCGCCCGTGACGGCGGCTACGACGCGATGATCCTGGACGTGATGCTGCCGCGCCTGTCGGGCTACCGGGTGGTCCGGGCGCTGCGGGCCGAGGGGCACTGGCTACCGGTGCTCATGCTCTCGGCCAAGGACGGCGAGCACGACCAGGCCGACGGGCTGGACTGTGGCGCCGACGACTACCTCACCAAGCCGTTCTCCTACGTGGTGCTGCTCGCCCGGCTCCGGGCGCTGCTGCGCCGGGGCGCGCCGGAGCGGCCGTCCGTGCTCATCGTGGGCGAGGTATCGCTGGACCCGGCCAGCCACCGGGTGACCGTGGCCGGCGAGGAAGTGATCCTGACCACCCGCGAGTACGGCCTGCTGCAGTACCTCATGCGCCGGCCGGGGCACGTGGTCTCCAAGACCGAGCTGCTCGACCACGTCTGGGACGCGAGCGAGCAGACCGCGCCGAACGCCGTCGAGGTCTACGTCGGCTACCTGCGCCGCAAACTCGGCCGCGACGTGGTGGAGACGGTGCGCGGTGCCGGCTACCGGCTGGTGCCCGCCGCGCCGTGAGCGGCTGCCAGCGAGCCAACCAGGAGGCGCGGCGGAGTTGTGACTCATGCCCGCCCGCAGCGCAGCGAGGACCGGCATGAGGACCTGGTGGCGGCGCCGGACGCTCCGAGCCCGGCTCATGATCATCGGTGTGGCGGGCCTGACGCTCAGTCTGTTCGCGGGCGCCGTGGCGCTGCTCGGCGTGCTCGGGGTGGTGCTCCAGCGCAGTGTGGACGCTGAGATCGAGTCCACCGCCCGTCACATCGCGAGCCTCGTCGACAGCAACCAGGTGCCGGTTCCCGTCCAGGCGCCGGCCGCGGACCTGGTTCAGGTCGTCGACGAACGGGGGCGGGTGCGGCACTCGTCGCCGGAGGCCGACCCGCTGGTGTCGATGCTGCCGGCCCGGGACATCGCCCGGCTGCGGGCGGGGGAGCGCCTGACCGTCCCAGGTGGACCGTCGACTGTGGACGGTGGCCCGATGCGGATCGTCGGGGTCCCGGCCGGGCCGCCGAACGACCCACAGACGGTGATCGTCGCCCGTTCCATGGTGGACGTCGTGCGCGGCCTCGGGCTGCTGCGGACCTACCTGCTCGTGGTGTTCCCCCTGCTCCTGCTCGCCTCCGCGCTCGTGGCCTGGCGGGTGATCGGAGGGACGCTGCGTCCGGTCGAGCAGCTGCGCCGAGGGGCCGAGGAGATTACCGGCTCCGGCCCGGCGGCGGCCTCGCGCCTGCCGGTCCCGGGGGGTAACGACGAGATCCACCGCCTGGCGGTGACCCTCAACGGCATGCTCGACCGGCTGGAGGCCGGCCGTGCCCGGCAGCGCGAGTTCGTCGCCGACGCCGCGCACGAGCTGCGCTCCCCACTGACGAACATCCGCACGCAGCTCGAGGTGGCGCGCCGCCTCGGCCCGACCGCCGACTGGCCCGCCGTCGGCGACGATGTGCTCATCGACACGACCCGGTTGGCCAGCCTCGTCGACGACCTGCTGCTGCTCGCCCGGGTCGACGCCGCCCCGCTTCCCTCCCGGGTCGAACCGGTCGACCTGCACGCGCTCGCGGGCGAGGTGGTCGCGCGCCCCCGGGAGTCGGACGAAGACTCCCCGACCGAGGTACGCGTGGTCAGCGACGCTCCCCTGTGGACGGTCGGCGATCCGGACGAGTTGCGGCGCGTCGTGGCCAACCTGGTCGACAACGCCGTACGGCATGCCCGTACGGGCGTCGAGGTGGCCGCCACCCGCGAGGGCGACCGGGCGCTGCTCACGGTGACCGACGACGGACCCGGCATCCCGCCCGCGGACCGGGCGCGCGTGTTCGAGCGCTTCACGCGCCTGGACGACTCGCGCGCCCTCGACACCGGCGGCGCGGGCCTGGGCCTGGCGATCGTGCGCGAGGTGGTGCGCCGCCACCGGGGCACCGTCACCCTCACCGACGCCGACCCGTCGGCGCAGGACGCCCCCGGCCTGCGGGTCGAGGTCCGCCTCCCGTTGGCCGACTGAAAGCTCGGGTCATGGTGTGCAGCCTGAGTGCCGCCCTGGCGACGCCCCGGCTACACGGCGATGAGGTCAGCGGTCCAGGAGGTCGTACTGCGCTCGCGCCAGTGTCTGCAACTGTTCCCGTTGACTCTCGTCCTCGGCGGGACTGATCCGGACGAGCGCAAGGTACACGTCCCTGGCGAAGACGCCCATCAGTTCGGGGAAGCCCCCACCGAGGTCGCCCTCGACCCACTGGCTGCCCGGTTGCGCCCAGGCGAAGGTGCCGCCGGCAGCCGGTGGGAGCGCCGCGAGCTCCTGGGCGACGTGGGACAGGACGGCGTCCGCGTGCGCTGTGGTATCGAACCGCAGGACGGCCACGGTCACCTGTGCGGGGTGGGCGTCCTGCCATACGTGGTATCCACAAGCCTCGAAGCCCTGGTCGGCGAGTTGGTCGAGCAGGCCGGTCGGATCACGCGGCTGCCACAGCGCGGCCGCCTTCTCGATGTCCGAAAGCCGGGCGAACTGCGCCATCCGGGTCGGGGCCGCCCCGGCCGGCGGCACCAGCACCCGCCCGTCGAGGGCGAGGTCCGGCGCGCACTCCGGTCCGGTCACCGGCCGCGGTGTCGCGCTCGCGGCCGCCGGCCGCGGGGCCGGTCCGGCGGCCGGATCAATCGGGGGCTCGGCCGCCGGCCTGGGCAGCACGACGAGCAGAACCCCACCGAAGACCAGCGAGACCGCCACGACGGCGGCCATGAGCACGAAGTCGGGCACACGTCGGGTGGGTGGGGCCTGATCAGCTCGGGACACGGATGGGAATGCTGCCATAGTCGGACGCGTCGCGCGGGGCCAGACGCGGCGGCATCCGTCCGGGAGCCGGTCCGCCGCCCTCGCCCCGGACGGTGGCTCCGGATTGTGCGGGTGCCGTCACGTCTCGGCCGTGGCGACGTGGTCGGAGCGAAAGACGGACTCGCATAGGTGCGCCGGCCGGGGCTGGCCGGGCTGGGGTTCAGGCGTCGACATGGTCACCCCGGCAGCCGCTCGTACTGCTGGAGCGCGATGGCGTGCAGCTTGTCGAGGTTGGTCGTCGGCGCGCCCGATCCGACCCGCAGGATCACCCCGAACTCACCACGCCGGAGGGCGCCGGCCAGCTCACGGGTGCCATCCGAGCTACTGATCTCGATCGACCGGCCGCCGGTGCCGACTTCCGGGATACGACGCGGGGACCCCACATTGACCCCGTCCATGCCGAAGTCGATCGTCTCGGTGAGCCAGTCGCGAGCACCGTCGGGCTCGGCGAACTGGAGCAGCACGATAATGACCCCCTCCGATCCGTCGTGCCATGACCGCACGGCGCCGCGGACCAGGCCGGTGCTGTTCAGCAGATCGGTCATCCACTCGGGGTTGTTCGAGTTCCAGAGCGCCGCGGCGCGCTCGGCGTCGGTCATCTCCTGGTGCACGACCGTCAGCTCAAACACCGTCGCACCGGCCGGGGCCGGCGGGAGGAGGTCGTCCAGGCTACCCGCGTACGGCGTGAAGGCGGGTGTGGGTGACGGGCTCGGGCGAGGCGTACGGGTCGGTGTGGCCGAAGCCCGCGCCGACGGAGAGGACGCGGCGGCCCGCGGCGGGGTCTGCGGGTCCGGCCCGGGTCGCAGCAGCGCGAACGCCACACCGCCGGCGGCGATGAGGACCGCGACGACGGCGACGGTCACGATCACCGCTCGCGACCGCCGAGGTTTCGCGGGCGGCGGCTCCGGCGCCGGCGTCTTCGGGTAGAGCAGTGGTGCGTCCGGGGCCGGGAGCGCGCTGGTGGGGACGGTTGGCGGCGGCGGCTGCGGCGTTGAATCGACGGGCTTCGGACTGTCGGGCGTGGACATGGCTCCTCGATCGTCAGGAGACGGGAGCGGGTGACGACGCCGGATGATCTCAGGTCGCGTTGGCGCCGGCAACCCTGCAAGGTGGGGCTGTGGTGGCGGCCAGAGTGGTGGTTGGTCTCCGTGATAGGAAGTGGCGATGAGCACCGGCATCGGGCGCGACGCGGCGGACGACGAGGTTGTCCGGATCTGCTCGGAACTGATCCGGATCGACAGCACCAACACCGGTGACCCCGTGACGAGTTCGGAACGGGCCGCCGCGGAGTACGTCGCCGCCCACCTCGCCGAGGTCGGTCTCGAACCCACGGTGCTGGAGAGCGCGCCCGGGCGGACGAGCGTCATCGCCCGACTGCCGGCCGCACAGCCGTCGGCGGGCGGCGCGCTGCTGGTGCACGCGCACCTCGATGTGGTGCCGGCCGATCCCGCCGAGTGGAGCGTGCATCCACTGTCGGGTGAGGTGACCGACGGGTACGTCTGGGGCCGGGGCGCTGTCGACATGAAGGACGTCGATGCGATGGTGCTCGCGACCGTACGGGCCATGCGACAGGAAGGCCGCGCGCCGTCCCGGGACCTGGTGCTCGCGTTCCTCGCCGACGAGGAGGCTGGCGGCGCCTACGGGGCGCAGTGGCTGGTGGAGCGTCACCGGGACCTGTTCGAGGGGTGCACCGAGGCGATCGGCGAGGTGGGCGGATTCTCGTTCACGGTCGCGGAGAACCAGCGGCTCTACCTCATCGAGACGGCCGAGAAGGGGCTGAACTGGCTGCGCCTGCACGCCAGGGGGCGGCCCGGGCACGGCTCGATGGTCCACGACGACAACGCCGTTACCGCGTTGGCCGAGGCGGTGGCCCGGCTCGGCCGGCACCGGTTCCCGCTCACGCTGACCGAGCCGGCGCGGGCGTTTCTCGTCGAGCTCGGCGACTCGCTGGGCTTCGAGGTCGACCTCGACGCGCCCGAGCAGGCGCTGGCGAAGGTCGGCACGATCGCCCCGATGATCGGCTCGACGCTGCGCAACACGGTCAACCCGACCCGGCTCAACGCCGGGTACAAGGACAACGTGATCCCCGGTCGGGCCAGCGCGACCATCGACTGCCGCACCGTGCCCGGCGAGCACGAGACCTTCCTCGACCAACTGCGCGAGGTGATCGGGCCCGACATCGAGGTCGAGGTCGTGGAGCGCCTACCGCCGGTGCAGACCACTTTCGACGGTCCGCTGGTGGCGGCCATGGGGGCGGCGCTGCGGGCGGAGGACCCCGGGGCCCGACCGGTGCCGTACATGCTCTCGGGGGGTACCGACGCCAAGGCGTTCTCGACGCTGGGCATCCGGTGCTTCGGCTTCGCGCCCCTGCGCCTGCCGCCGGAGCTGAACTTCTCCGCCCTCTTCCATGGGATCGACGAGCGTGTTCCCATCGATGGGCTCTGGTTCGGCACCCGCGTGCTCGACAGACTGTTCGCCACCGCCTGATGGAGCTGTGATGGAACGACTCGCCGAGGTTGACGCCGCTCTCGACCGGATGGTCGCGGCGGCGCGCACCCATCTCGCCGCCGTGACGGCGGCCGACGGCGCGCCCGACGACGACGAGGTGTGGCACGCGTACGTCGCGCTCAACAACGCGGCCCATGACTACGACCAGCTGCTCAATGACGTCTATGGCGAGGTCACCCCGTGGGACCTCGAGGCGATCATCGAGGACAGTGATGCGCTGGCATCGACGCTGGTCTCGCTGCCGACGCGGGCAGGTCCCGACGACCCGCACCCGCGGGTGCTCTCGGTCCGCCAGCGCCGCGACTACCGCGTACCCAGCGTGGCCGCCCTGCTGCGGGTGGCGGAGGCCGGCCGGCCCGTGCCGGAGCCCGGTGAGCCGGACGAACCCATCCGTACGGTCGGCGAGGCGGTCATCGAGCTACTTCAGTCCGGCGACGGCTCGCTCGGCATGCTCGACCTGCCGGAGCTCGAACCGCTCGACGGCGTGGTCGTGGTGGCCGAGGTCGACGTTGCGCTCTCGCCCGACGTGCTCGAGACGATCGACGAGCCGGCCTCCGACCAGCCGTTCCGGCTCGGCCCGGGGGAGCGCGTCGTCGCCCGGCTGCACGAGAGTGCGCTGACCGAGCTCGACGACTGACGCCGCCCGGTGACCCGCGTCGGCGTCAGGCGGCGTCAGGTGGCGCTCAGGGCGCCGACGCCGAGCGCGATGACGAGCGCCACGCCGATGCCGACCCGGTACCAGACGAACGGGATGATCGAGTTGCGCGAGACGAACCGCAGCAGCCAGGCGATCGACGCGTAGGCCACGACGAAGCTCACGACCGTACCCACGATTGTCGGCGTCCAGCCCACCCGCTCGGAGATCTCGTCCTGCGTCTTGACCGCCTCGAAGATGCCGGCGGCGACCAGGGCCGGGATGCCGAGCAGGAACGACAGCCGCGTCGCCGTCACCCGGTCGAGGTCACGGAGCAGGCCGGCCGAGATCGTGGCTCCCGACCGGGATACGCCGGGGATGAGCGAGAAGCACTGGACGAGACCGATCAGCACGCCGTCGGCCAGCCGGACGTCCCGCTCGTCGCGCTGCTGGGTGGCGGCACGCTCGGCGAAGACCATCACCACGGACCACCCGATCAGCCCCGCGGCCACGACCCAGAGGCTGCGCAGCGGCCCCTCGATCACGCCGCGGAGCAGGAAGCCGACCGCGGCGATCGGCATCGAGCCCACGATGACCGCACACGCCAGGCGCCACTCCGGGGTCTGCCGCGCCTCGGGCCGCCGCACGCCCCGGACGAACGCGGTGACGATCTTGATGATGTCCTTCCAGAAGTAGATGACCGCGGCGGCGATCGCGCCGATCTGGATGATCGCGGTGTACGCGGTGACGGCGACGTCGTCGACCGGCAGGCCCAGCAGCTTCTCGGTGATCGTGAGATGCCCGGTGGAGGAGACGGGCAGGTACTCGGTGAGCCCCTCGACGATGCCGAGCACGACCGCCTGCCACAACGAGATCCCGTCCATCACGCAACCCCCGCCTTCTCGTAGGCCGCCGCCAGGCTGCGCAGCTGTGACAGCGACGTCTCCCGGTCCAACCCGAACAGGGTCACCGACAGCGTGGTGACCCCGGCCGCCGCGAAGTCACGTGCCCGGCCGGCGATCCGGTCGACTGGGCCGAGCAGCGAGGTCGCATCGACGAACTCCAGCGGCACGGCGGCGGCCGCGTCCCGGTGCCGCTTGGCCAGGTAGAGGTCCTGCACCTCCCGGGCGGCGTCGGCGAAGCCCATCCGGACCGCGAGCTGGTTGTAGAAGTTCTGCTCGCGGCTGCCCATGCCGCCGATGTAGAGCGCGGCGTAGAGGCGGACCAGGTCGGCACACTCGGCCACGTCGTCGCCGACCACCACCGGCACCGAGGGCGCCACATCGAACCCGGTCATGCCCTGGCCGGCCCGCGCCCGGCCCGCCGCCACCTGCGCCAGTTGGTCGGCGGCGTGCTCGGGGGAGAAGAAGACCGCGAGCCACCCGTCCGCGATCTCACCCGCGAGCTCCAGGTTGCGCGGCCCGACCGCGGCGAGATAGATGGGTATCTCCGCCCGGTGAGGGCGGAACCCGAGCTTGAGCGCCTTGCCCGGCCCGTCCGGCAGGGGCACGCGGTACGCCTCGCTGTCGCTGGTCACTGTCTCGCGCGCGAGGGCCGACCGCACGATTCGCACGTACTCCCGGGTGCGGGCCAGCGGGCGGTCGAAGCGAACGCCGTGCCAACCCTCGGAGACCTGCGGACCGGAGACACCGAGACCGAGCCGGAACCGCCCGCCGGAGAAGGTGTCGATCGTCGCCGCCGTCATCGCGGTCATGGCCGGGGTGCGGCCGGGGATCTGCATCACGGCCGAGCCGATGTCGATGCGGCTGGTCTGGCCGGCGATCCAGGAGAGGATGCTCGGCGAGTCGGACCCGTACGCCTCCGCGGCCCAGACCACCGACAGGCCCAGTCGTTCGGCCTCTTGGGCCAGCGCCAGGTGGTCGGCGGGCGTGCTCCAGGCGGTCTGGTATCCGAGGCTGAGTCCGAGTCGCATCCACGCTCCTGGGTCTCGGGGCGGGGCCGGTGTCCCAGCCGGGCCCCGGGGGCGGGGCGCATCAGGCAGCCTACGGGCAGCACCCCGCTGAGTCGGCGCCGGCATTGCCGATGACCACAGGTGTCGCACCGCTGCGTCGACAGTGGTTCACCGATGGCGGAAGTCGAATCATGGGACTGTTGGCCGCTGGTTCACGGGCCCGCATTGCGGCAGTATGCACGGATGGACTACGAAACCGCACTGCTGCGGTTCCCACCGAATATCGACCGGGTGACCGCGGCGGTGCAGCTCGCGATCGCCGCCGAGTTCTCGGGCTGGGAGCTCTCCCGCGTACGCATGTTCCGCGATGGAACGCGGAGGGTGGAGCTTCGGCGCCGGCGGACCTCGCCAGCACTGCCCGCCCTGACCTACTAGCCGATCCGGCGCCGAGCGTCCGCTCCCGTCCCCACGTTGCGGCTCGTGACGCCGGCAGCTGATCACACAGACCTCCCCGTTCCACGAGCCGGCGCCCGACAGGCCGACCCGCCCCCCTCGGCCGTCCTGCGAACCCTTGCCCGCCCGCTACGCTCGGCCCGTGGCCACCGTCCTGCTGCTGCGGCATGGCCGGACGGCGTCCAACGCCGCCGGCGCATTGGCCGGCCGTACGGCCATCGGACTCGACGGGGCCGGCGTCACCCAGGCCACGGCGGTGGGAGAGCGGCTGGCGGCGGTCAAGCTCGCGGCCGTGGTATCCAGCCCGCTGCCCCGGTGCCTGCAGACGTTGTCGCTGGCGCTGCCCGGGATGCAGCCACTGATCGAGCCCGGTCTCATCGAGGTCGGCTACGGCGACTGGGAGGGGCTACCGCTCAAGAGCCTCGCGAAGGACCCGCTGTGGCGCGTCGTCCAGCAGCATCCGTCGGCGGTCATCTTTCCCGGGGGCGAGTCGATGGCCGCCATGTCGGCGCGGGCGGTCGCGGCCGTACGGGCTCATGACGAGCGGGTCATCCGCGAGCACGGCGCCGACGCGCTGTGGCTCGCGTGCACCCACGGCGACGTGATCAAGGCGATCGTGGCCGACGCGCTCGGCCTGCACCTGGACCAGTTTCAACGCATCGTCGTCGAACCCGGCTCGGTGACCGCCATCCGGTACACGCCGGCCCGGCCATTCGTACTGCGGCTCAACGACACCGGCGGTGCGCTCGGTTCGCTCGTGCCGCCCGCGCGCGGTCGGCGGCGCCGGGCGTCCGGCCCGTCCTCTTCGGACGCCGCGGTCGGTGGGGGTGCCGGGCCGTCCGCCCCCCAGGCGCCACGCCCCGCCGCCGGATAGCCTGTGATGAGCGTGGCGAGCACGCCACCGCACCAGCGCAACGACGGCGAGGTTGGCAGGGGATGACCCAGGTGTTCGCGTTCGAGCCACCCGAGCGGTTCGTGGCCGGCACCGTGGGCGTGCCCGGGGAGCGCACCTTCTTCCTGCAGGCCCGCGGCGGTGGACGGGTGGTCAGCGTCGTGCTGGAGAAGGTGCAGATGTCGCTGTTGGCCGACAAGCTCGAGGAGCTGCTCGCCGAGGCCCAGCGCCGGTTCGGGGTGACGGTGCCCGAGGCCCCGTCCGGCCCCGAGGACAACGCGCCGCTGGAGACCCCGCTCGACGAGGAGTTCCGGGTCGGCACCCTCGGCCTGGCCTGGGACGGCGACACCGACACGGTGGTCATCGAGGCGATCGCGGTGGGTGAGTACGAGTCGGAGGAGCCGACCGAGGAGGAGTTGGCCGGCCTGGACCGGTTGCGCGTACGGCTGACTCCGGCCGCCACCCGCGCGTTCATCGCTCGGGCCAAGAAGGTGGTGGCGGCCGGTCGGCCGCCGTGCCCGCTCTGCGGGCAGCCGCTCGAGCCGTCCGGGCACCTGTGCCCGCGGCACAACGGCTACCGCCGGTAGCTGCACGGGCGGGCGGAGCGTGGGCGGGATCGACGCGGCGGCCGGCTCGGCGCGCCGCCGGCCACGCACCCCCCGTGTCGCTGACCTCCCGGCCGACCAGGCCGTACGGCTGCTCGAACAGGGCGACCTGACGCTGGAGGGCCGGCTGCGCGGCGCCTCCAACACGACCCTGCGCGCATTCGTGACCCTCGATGATGTCTCGGCCCGCTGCGTCTACAAGCCGATCGCCGGCGAGCGTCCACTGTGGGACTTCCCGGACGGCACGCTCGCGGCGCGGGAGGTGGCGGCCTACGTGGTGTCCGCGGCGTCCGGGTGGGACGTGGTGCCGCCGACCGTGCTGCGCGACGGCCCGCTCGGTCCGGGCGCGTGCCAGCTGTGGGTGGAGACGGACTCCTCGGTGCAGCGGGTGGGTTTCGTGCCGGCTGACGCGCTCCCGTCGGGCTGGCACCCGGTCGCCGCCGCCGAGGACGACGACGGGTCGGAGTACCTGCTCGCCCACGCCGACGACCCGGCCCTGGCCCGTATGGCGCTGCTGGACGTGGTCATCAACAACGCCGACCGCAAGGGCGGGCACGTGCTGCCCGCCCGCGACGGGTCGCTGCGCGGGGTGGACCACGGCGTGACGTTCCACGTCGACGACAAGCTGCGGACCGTCCTGTGGGGATTCATGGGCCGGCCCGTTGACGACGCGGACCTGGCCGTGCTGCGGACGCTGCGCCGTTCGCTCGACGCGGCCCTGCGCGACCAGCTGTGCGCCTTGCTGGCGCGCGATGAGGTCGACGCCACCGCGGCCCGCCTCGACCGCCTGCTCGCTTCCGGTGTCTTTCCCGGGCCCCGCCACGGCCGTCACGCCGTGCCGTGGCCCCCGGTCTGACGTCGTCGCGGCGGCGCGGCTGCGGTGCGGGTGCCGTGGTGCCGCGGTACGGCTTGAGCGCCGCAGCGGGTGGTTAGGCTGGCCGCATGGAATCGTGGATCCCGCCGGTGCTACCCCGACTGCCCGGCCACGGTCCCCCGCTCGCGCTCTACGACACGGCGCGGGGTGGCGTGCTGCCGGAGACCGGCGACGGCGCCCGGACCATGTATGTGTGCGGCATCACACCATACGACGCGACCCATCTCGGGCACGCCGCCACGATGATCACCTTCGATCTGATCAACCGGTACTGGCGCGACCTCGGCCGCCCGGTGCGGTACGTGCAGAACGTCACCGACATCGATGACCCCCTGCTCGAGCGGGCCGAGCGCGACGGCGAGGACTGGATCGTGCTCGGCATGCGCGAGACCGCGCTGTTCCGGGAGGACATGGAGGCGCTGCGGGTCGTGCCGCCCGAGCACTACGTCGGCGCGGTCGAGTCGATCCCGTCGATCGCCACCAAGGTGATCGCGCTGCTCGAGGGCGGCGCCGCCTACCGGCTGACCGACGGGTCCGATGATGTCTACTTTGGACTCACCGCGGCGGCGCGGTTCGGTTACGAGTCGCGCCTGCCGCGGGAGGAGATGCTCACCCTGTTCGGTGAGCGGGGGGGGGACCCGGCCCGGGTGGGCAAGCGGGACCAGCTGGATCCGTTGCTGTGGCGGGGTGCGCGGGACGGCGAGCCGGCGTGGAACGGTGGCCCGCTCGGCCCCGGCCGGCCGGGCTGGCACATCGAGTGCGCGGCCATCGCGCTCGACCACCTGGGTTCGGTCATCGATGTCCAGGGTGGTGGCAACGACCTGGTCTTCCCGCACCACGAGTGCTCCGCGGCGCACGCCGAGGTGCTCACCGGCGACGCCCCGTTCGCGCGGTACTACGTGCACGCCGGGATGATCGGACTCCACGGCGAGAAGATGTCGAAGTCGCGCGGGAACCTCGTCTTCGTCTCCCGGCTGCGTGGTGACGGTGTCGACCCGGTGGCGGTTCGCCTGGCGCTGATGTCGGTCCATTACCGCGCCGACCGTTCGTGGACCGACGACATGCTCAAGGCCGGCGAGCGGCGCGTCGCTCTGTGGCGCTCAGCCGCCGCCCTGGGTTCCGGCCCCCCGGCGGGGTCCATGCTGGCCCGGGTACGGTCGGCACTGGCGAACGACCTCGACACCCCGGCGGCACTGTCGCTTGTGGACGCCTGGGCCGAGCAGGCGCTGTCCGTCGGGGGCGACGACCCCACCGCCCCCGAGCTCGCCGCCGCCACCGTCGACGCCCTCCTCGGCGTACGGCTCTAGCCGACCGACACGTCCGCTGGGGCGCCGAGACCGACACATCCGGTGCGGCGCCCAGCGTTGTCGTCCGGCGGCCCTTCTGGGGGCCACCACACGACAACGCTCAGAAGGCGGTTGCGCCGACGCGTCATGCGTGTCTAGCCTTTGGCATACACGTGAAGGGAGGTGGTCCAAGCTTTGTATAGCTATCGGACTCGTGAGGTGGTCGTCCGCTAGCGTGCGCTTCCGGCGACGGCTTGGCTAGCCGCCCCGGAACGACGTCGCTTCTCGGCGGCCGCTGGCGAACACCAGCGATCACCGCGACCCCTGGGGTGTCCAGCCCGTCCAGCTGGACGCGATGCCCCAGGGGTCGTTCCATGTTGTCGGCAGGGCCCGGGCGCCCTGCTCACCCAGCCTGCCGAGGTCGGCTCCCGCCAGATCATCCGGCTGACCTATCGCGACACCGCCACCGGCGGTGACACTCGCGTTGGTTCTCGGATGAGGGAGGTCAGTGAGATGAGCGGGAGGCGAGCCATCGCACGGGTCGTGGTCGCGGTTGGCGTGGGGGGCGCGATCCTGGTGCCGGCCACCGCAGCGTCGGCGATACCGCTGCACCGCTATGTCGGGCCATACGAGACGCTGGAGCGCTGTGCGGTGGACCAGCAGTTCGACCCGTATGCGGTCGGCGAGTGCCAACTCCGCGACGGCGAGTTCCCCGGCTGGTACTACAAGGCCTTCGGCCGCATCGGCGGCGAGCTCTAGCCGCGAACGTGTAGACCAATCTCGAGGCTCGGCCGGCGGCTGCCTGCCAGCGAGGACGGCCGTCTTCGTGAGTCATGGGCGGTTCAGGAGGTCCCGTAACTCTGCTCGTCCCGCGATTCCGAGCTTGTGGTAGGCCCGGGCGAGGTTGTTGTTGACGGTCGTGACGGCGAGGTGGAGGCGATCGGCGATCTCGGCGCTGGAGTAGTCCGCGGCCAGGAGGAGCACTTGCCGTTCCCGGAATGTGAGCGCGCCGGCGAGCTTGTCGGGTCGCAGAAGCGGCGTCTTGGCGTTGGGAAACGCCGCGACCAAGCGGGCGGCGCTGACAAGAGCGAGCTCGGCCTGGGCCGGCCGGCTGTGACGCTCGTGGCGCCGTGCCGCGACGGCGTACGCCTCCGCCGCGAGCAGGTCGTATCCGCGGTCGGCGAAGGCGGTTGCGGCGGCTTCCAACGCGGTCGCCTGGTCCCGCCCGGCCAGCGCGAGGGCGGCCCGGGCGGCGAGGTCGGCCACGTCGTGGGCGATGCCGCTCAGCCGCGACTGGCTGACGCTGGCGCCCATGCGCGCGACGTCGTAGAGGGCCAGGGCCTCCACGGCGGGCATGCTCGCGTCGCGGGCCAGGTCTGCGGCGGCGGCGGCCGACGACACGGCCGCCTTGAGGTCGCCGAGCGCGAAGGCCGTCCACCCGCGCCAGGTTTCGAGCCAGGGCGAGAAGATCTTGTTGGTCGGTCTGGCCAGCGCGTCGGCATGGGCCATGATGCTCTTGGCGTCGCGGTCGGCGCGGAGCGCGACGGCGGCCGAGTGGGCGGCCAGTGCGCAGCGGGCCAGCCCGAACGTGTCGTTCACGCTGAATCCGCGTTGGGCTTCGATCAGCAGGCTCTCTGCCTGGTTGAGGTGACCGCGGGCCAGGGCGGCCAGACCGTTCCACAACGCCCAGGCCGCCACCATCATCGTCGCGCCGCCGTCGAGCGCGCTCCGATAGCCCTCGGCGGCCACGGACTGAGCCGCTGCCGGAAGCCCGCCGGCGAGGCGGGCCAGACACACGCCCGTGTCGACCTCAACCGGGCCCCACGGCATCAGGTCGGCGTGGGCCGCCGCCACCGCCGCTCCCCGACGGTGCACGTCGTCGGCCACATCGACGTCGCCGAGAAACCCGTTGGCGGCACTGCCGGCTGCGGCGGCCCAGACGGCTGCCCTGGGCTCCGCATCACGTTGGTCGAGCACGTCGAGGGCGGTGCGGGCCGCGTCGGCACACCGGCCGTCGAAGAACAGCAGCCAGGATCGGTACGCGCGGCATGACGCATCGTTGCCGATGTCCAATGTGGTCAGTGCCGACTCGATGTCTCCGGCGCCCCAGTAGAGAGTCTCCGCTCGGGTGACCGCCCATCTGGCCCGTTCGGCCCGGTCGGTCGGCGGTGCCACCGGCAGAATCTTGGCGGCTTCGTCGGTGCGTCCGCGGTAGGCCAGGATCTCGGCCAGCAGCCGGTCCGCCACGTCGCCCGATTCCGCGATTCGGGCCGCCCGCGCTAGGCGCTCAGCCACATGCAGGTCCGAGTACCCAACCGCCGTCCACGCGCCGGCCCGCACGACGTCGGGCCGGCTGACCAATCCCGACTCCAGCTGCCAGACGGCGGCGACCAGCGCGTCCTCGCGGCGGCGCAGCGCCGTGCCGAGTAGCGCCTGGGTCAGCGCCCGGTACGCGCCGACGGAGCGCGTGACACTCATGCGTGAGCGCACGGCATCCCCGTACAAGGGATGGTAGAGCCGCGCCTGGCGACGTCGACCAGCCTGTTCGACAACGATGAGTCCGCTGTCCTCGGCGCCGGCCACCGCGTCGAGCCCGACAAGCTGCTCGAGAATGCCGACGCTCAACGGCTCGCCCAGGGCTACCAGTGCGACCACCCACTGAGCCTCGTCCGCCATGGCATCCAGTCGGGACCGTACGAGATCGGTCAGTCCGCCCGGCTGGGCGCCATGCACCAGCTCGCGTAGGGCCAACGGGTTGCCTTGCGCCAGCCGGCGCAGGCGCCGACGCTCCGGCTCGTCGATGGCGGCGACGCCGGCGTGCTCAAGCAGAGCGTCGATGACACTGTCGGGCAGGCCGCCAAGCTCGATGTGTACCCCCGACCCGTCTCGCAACGGCAACTGCAGCGCATCGACGATCGGCTCATCCGAACGCGCCGTCAAGATCACAAAGGCACAACGGTTGCCCAGCACGTGGGCGACCAGGGTCGCCGATGCGTCATCGAGGAGGTGGGCATCGTCGATGACGAGCGCGACCGCCGGCCGGCCGCCCCGGGCACGCAGCTCTTCGGCCGTCGCCCGGATCACCTCCAGTGGTCGCTCGCCCGCCGTCCCCTCGGGCACCAGCGACAGAACCGCGCCCAACGGAATGCTGGCCCCGGCCCGAGTCGCTGCCACCCACGCGCACCGCGTGGCGCCCAAGCCATCCAGGGCCTCTCGGGCCAGGCGGGTCTTGCCCATCCCCGCCGAACCGGTGATCAGCACAGCATTCACATCGGACGATCGGAAGGCGGTGCGGAGTCGACCCAGCTCTTCCTGTCGCCCCTCAAACGGCCACACGTCTACGCTCCCCCGATGCTGGCCGGTTCCCAATCACTGGGCTGGCGATGGCAGTACCGCGCCTTCGACCATCAGCTGTCCCGCGGTGCTGGTGCCCGCCGTCGCTGCGTCGAGGTCACTCGTCGATTGCAGGCAATCCCGCCGCTGGTCGTCCATGAACCGCTTCGGCTCGGCCCGCTCACTGACGTGGCGACGAGGAGCCCCTATGGATAGCAAGTATCCATAGGGCGTTTACATCCGTCAACAGAGTCGGCCCCCTCGTTCAGCGACCACGCCGTGTCGCCCCCCTCTCCAGCGCCTGATCACAGACCTCTGGACGTCGATGGCGCCGGCAGACGCCGCGGCCTGCGGCTGCGTCGTATAGCCCAACGGCCGTCGCCCATGGGCGGTTCAGCGAGCCGTAGCCCGGCTCGTCCCGCGAGACCGCGAGACGGCCGGATGGCGAGACCGTGAGACCCGCGACACCGCGCCCGTGGTACGCCCGGGCGAGGGCGTTGTCGATGGCGTGACGGCGATCTGGGCGGCGTTGGGGCGGCGCTTCGCCTCGCGCCGTGCCGGTGACGCGGCACTGGTGGATCGTGTACCACCTGCGGAGGGATGCTCGCTGACGGGTCTCAGACCTGGGTTGGCGTGGTCGTGTCGATGAGCGGCGGGTTTCTACTCGGGCGCGGTCAGGCCGACGTCGATGGCGCGGAGCGCCGTCGCGAGGTCTGGCAGCGGTCCGATGGGTTGGTCGGCGGTGGCCGGCCCCTGCGGCGTACCGGTCGCGATGAGCAGGTCGGCGATCTGCCGGGCGGACCAGGGCGCGCGTCCGGTGGCCTTGAGGTACGACTGGACGGCGACGACCGCACCGGTGACGATGGCCGCGGCTCCCGACGTGCCGGCGAACCTGGCCGTGTACCGGATGTCGCGGTTTGCCGGGTCGGTGCCTCCTAGGAGGTCGCCGAAGCCCGTGGTCACGATGTCGAGTCCCCAGCCCTGCAGGTCGAGCCGGGAGCCATAGTCGGAGAAGAACAGCCGCTCGTGGTCGCCGCTGCTACCGGCGCCGACGAGAATCGCGCCGGAGTCGTGCAGCGTTCGGTCGAACCAGGGGATTCCGTCGCGCACGAATTCGGGGGCGTCGAGGTTCTGGCCGCCGTTTGCGCCGGCCTCGACGACGACCATGCCAAGGTCGGTGAGGAGCCGGATCGCGTCGAAGGCCGAGGGTATCCACTCCACCGGAACGAAGTCGTGTTCCTTCCCCGGGCCGAAGGCCTGCTGCTCGAGCAGCACCGCGTCACCGGCCTGGAGCACGCCGAGGCCGGCCAGGTACACCAGCGCCGGCCCGGGGCGGAACTTGAGCTTGTCGTTGGGGAGCTGGAACATCGGCGAGATGCCGTACATCGTGGCGTCCGGCACGCTGCCGGTCACACCGAACCCGTTATCCCTCGCGACCAGCTCACCGAAGACCGCGGTGCCGTGGTCTACAAAGTTCGGGAACCGCGGGAACACGCTCCCGCCGAGGTCTCTGGAGGAGTCAAGCTGAAGGTCCTCATGGGACATGTTCCAGTCAAACTCGAGATCGACGATCGCTACCCCGGCCCCACGCGCCCGCGGGTCCTGCCGGGAAAAGTCTGCGTCGATGCCCTGGGGCGCGGGTCGCAGATAGCCCTGCAGGCCGGTGAGGTCGGGCGTCGAGGAATCAATCGCAGCTCCGGCCGGCGCCCCAACGGTGGCCGTGGGTGGCGGGGCGGGCTCGGGGGCCGGGTAGGCGAACTCCACCTCGGGCAGTCCACTCAGCAGCGCCGCGACCGCTTCGGCGTCGGCCCCAGCGGGCAGGGTGATGCTGTACCAGGACTCCAGGTCCGGAGCCGGCCGGCCCGACCGCGCCTGCGCGGCATCGGCGAGCTGTCCCATCCGCGCTGCCGGTATCCCTTGCACGAGCGGCGTGATCTCGCTCGCGCCGGCGCTGGCCAGGGCCTCCTGCACCCGGACCAGGCTCTGAGCGCGGGTGCTGTGCAGATCAGCTCCCGAACCCCGCACGCGCAGGTTCTCGGCGAACTTCAGCTCGAGCTGGGGCAGCTCTTCAACCGCGCGCGACCCCACCCCGTCAGGTGCGTCGCGTGGATCGGCGTAGGCGGCCGAGACATTGGCGATCATGCCTGCGGCGGCGAGCGCAGCGACGCCCAGCGCCAGGGCGCGACGGACACCTAGCCACCGAGGGCGGACCACATGGTCTTGGATTTCCATAGAGTTCCCCTTCCCATGGCCATGCAGGTGGACTCGTCCTGGTGGCGGACGTCTGACGTGAGGCATGACGACCCAGTGTTCGATCAGGGGCTCGCCATACGGGTGAGTGCTGTCCGACCCTAGGAACCTGCGGCCCGACTCGCTAGATGAACGCGCTAATCATGGGCGAGCGTCGGTCAGCTCCCCGGTGGACGACCGGGATGGCTTTGCCCTGGTCCGAGATCGCTTGACGATGGACGATGTGACGATGCCGGGCGCGATCGAGCTGCCGGAGCCGGAGTGCTGGCTGCACTCCGACGTCGAGGTTCGTCCGTCGCCGATCGCGGGCCTCGGTCTCTTCGCGCGGGCGCCCATCCCGGCGGGCGTGGTCGTGTCGCGGGTCGGCGGTCGCCTGGTCTCCGCGGTCGAGCTGGCCGAGCTGCTCAGCCGCGAGAGCGGGGAGCGAGCGCCGGCGAGCCCCGCCGGGGCGAGCAACGAACGCAGCGCGGGGCGCAGCGACGCTCACCACCCGTACGTCGACACCATCACGGTCGCCCCGGGCCGGCACCTGGTCCTCCCGCCGGGCACGCCGAATGGGCGCGGTAACCACAGCTGCGAGCCGAACCTGTGGTGGGTCGGCCCGTACGAGCTGGCAACGCGCCGGACGACCGCCGCGGACGAGGAGCTAACCAACGACTACGCGACCAGCACCGCGGAGCCCGGGTTCGCGATGCGGTGCTCCTGTGGCGCCGCACGGTGTCGAGGTCTCATCACCGGCGACGACTGGCGCCGACCGGAGCTGAGAGACGCGTACGGCGATCACTGGGTTCCCGCCCTGCTCGCACTCGTCCGCGCCACGCCTGAGTAGCGCCGGGGTCAGCGGCCCTGGAGCGCGTCGAGAGCGACGGCCATCGCGATCACCAGGCGGCGGTCGATCTGGGCGTTCTGGATGGTGACCACGTACTTGTCCCGGATGCCCCACTGCTTGGTCACCGAGAAGGCGGGTGTGCCGCCGGCCTCGAAGTCGAAGTGGTACGGCAGGAACCCGATCTCGATGAATCGCCGCAGCAGCGCCAGCGCGAGGCTGCGCTCCTGGCCGGTGACCGGCGGCAGGCCAGGCTGCTCGACGTGCCAGGTGGAGCGCAGCAGCGAGCGGGCGAAGTCCTTACGGAACAGACCGACCGACCGGCCGGTGCTGTCCGTCACGTCGTAGGTGGCGCCGAGGTCGATGACCTGGCGGGCCTTGAACCCGGCCAGGACGGCGGTCTTGGACTCGTTGGCGTAGAGGGTCACCTGCTCCCTCATCGTCATCCGCTTCTGCTCCGCGAAGGCGACCCGCGCGCTGGGGCTGCCGGCCGAGTCGGCCGCCCACACCTCGTACCGGTTCACCATGAGCGTGAACCGCTGCCGGACGACGAACGTGCTCAGCGCCTGCAACTGCGTGGGATCCACGTGTCCTCCCTCTGGGCTTCCCCCGCCAGTCGGACACGCTAGACCCCATCCGTCCGTCCGCCATGGGCGGGTGCCGCCGGGCGGCGCCGGTGGTCCCATTCAGGACTCAGCCGATGGCGACAGCGGGGTCGGTGTCGTCGAGCGGCCCAGGGACGGCGTAGGTCTCCACGAGCGTGGTCACCGGGCCGGGCCAGGTCGCCTGGGCCACCTCAATCGGCAGTTGCTGGTCGTCGTATCCAATGTGGACAAGATGCAGGACCGGCGTGTCCGGCCGGATGCGCAGCGCCGTCGCCTCCTCCCGGGTCGGCAGACGGGCGGTCAGCTCGTCGCTGGCGGTGACGTAGCGCCGCCCGGTCTGCTCCTCCACCTCCTGGTAGAGCGGACGCCCGTACGGGCGGTTGTCCATGATGGACGTACCCTGCACCCGGCTCGGCAGGAACCAGGAGGCGCCGATCTCGACCGGCTGATCCTCGTCGGTGCGGACCACGTGTCGTCGCACCAGCAGGGGCGTGCCGGCGCTCACGCCGAACGCCTCGGTGACCTCGGCCGGGGCCGGCACCGTACCGACCTCGGTGAGCACCTGGCGGTATCGGGCCGCGAGGTCCGCGTGGTAGCCGCGCCGTACGCCGTAGCGGCCGCGGGCGAGGCGGGACAGCCGGCGCCGGGTGCCGCGCACGTAGGTGCCACTGCCCGGCCGGGTGATCAGGAGCCCCTCGACCCGGAGCTGGTCGATGGCCCGTTGCCCGGTCTGCTTGGCCACGTCGTAGGCCTGGGCCAGCGACGGGATGGAGGGCAGGCGCTCGCCGGGCCCCCACTCGCCGGCCCGGATGCGCTCGCGCAGCGACGCGGCGATCTGCCGGTGCGGGTGCTCGGCCGCGCCCGGGTTGATGTTCACCCGCATAACCTAGCTTCCTAGGATGCGATGCGCGGTGTGACACGCCGGCAACCGGCCAGAAGCCGCTCAGGACGCGGCGGCCCCGAGCGGCAAGACAGCCTGAGCGGTAAGAACGCAGCAGCGGGACCCCCCGGGGCGGCCCGTACGGTCAGAACATCTCGACCGTTGACGGTGCCCGCCACCAGGAGAAGGCCGTGCTGGTCGGGGCGAGCGTGCCCGGCCGCAGCTCGCGGACCAGGCCCGCCGCCGCCAGCGACCCGAGCGACGTGCCACCGAGGTAGGCGGCTCCCAGCTCTTTGATGTCCAGGGCGAGGTCGGGCTCATCAGTGGTGGCGACACAGGTTGCGCCGGACGGCGTCGCGGTCAGGCGCCACCGACCGGCGTTGGACCCGAGGCGAGCGTCGGTCACCTCGAGGACCACGTCGACCGGGCTGGCGTAGCGGCGCGCGGTCAGCGCGGCCGGCAGGTCGAGCACCCGTACCCACAACCCGTCACTCCACCGTGGCGTCAGCTGCCGCGGCTCATCGACGAGGAAGATCAGGGGGTCGTCGGCGCCGCCGGTCCACCAGGTGACCCTGCGGGTCAGGTCGATGTTGAGCAGGAAGTGCCACAACGCGGCGCTGGCCTCGGGTGTGTTCGCGACGAACTCGCGGACCCTGACCTCACCGTCGGGCCCGGCGTCGGTCCAGTGCTCGTGGGTGCGCCAGAGTACGTACCCGTCCACGCCGGTCGGCCCCTCGTGGATGGTGGCCCGCAGGGGGGTCGCGCCGTCACGCCACGCGGGCGGGTCGGCAAGCCGGATGCCCCAGTGGCGGTCGGCCCGGCTCGACCAGCCAGGGCGCTGGGCGTACGCCTCGTCGTAGACCTTGCCCAGCGTGTCGCGCAGGTCGGCCAGCGTCCCCTCGCGCAGTGTGCCGGCGGTCGGCGGGGCGGTCAGGTGGACTTCCCGGGTCGGCGCGGTGAGGGCGAGCCGCACCGAGGCGAGACCGTATCCGAAGCGCTGGTAGATGCGGCCCTCGCTGGCCCACAGCGCCGCGATGGGCTCGCCGGCCGCGCGGGCTCCGTCGAACATCTCGCCCATGAAGCGGGTGAGGATGCCCCGCCGGCGAGCGGTCGCGGCGACCGAGACCATCGTGACGTGGGCGGTGGGAACGACCCCGCCCGGCACCGCCATCTGGCGCGTATAGATCCCGCTGACGCCGACGATCTCCCCGTCGCGACGGGCCACCAATCCGCGCGGGAACTCGAAGACACCCTTGATCGCGTCGCTGACCGCGGCATCGCTCGTCTGATGGAAGGCGGCCGCGTCCATGCGGTAGATGGCCGGCCAGTCGTCCTCGGTGGGCGTCTCGATGACGATGTCGGCTTGGCGCATCGATGGCTGCGCGAGTAGCTCGTTGCTCACCGACCCGTCCTACCCCGCAGCCGGCCGCCGCGCCAGACCTTTTCGCCCCCGGCACCGGCCCGGGCGAGTCCGGACGGTCAAGCGGCACGCCCCCGGCCGTCCCGACTGGTGGACAGGGGGGAGGTAATCCCGCCGGCCCGGCCATGGGGGCGCAATAGGCTAGGGCGCCATGGAGGTCACCCAGTCAGCCAAGCTGGCCAACGTCTGTTACGACATCCGCGGTCCGGTGATGGAAGAGGCAAAGCGCATGGAGGCCGAGGGCCACCGCGTGCTGAAGCTCAACATCGGCAACCCGGCCCCGTTCGGTTTCGAGGCGCCCGAGGAGATGCTG
>JBQGBY010000082.1:0-23057 GCA_052038195.1 Micromonosporaceae bacterium
GAGGAGCCAGCATGACCGACGACGCACTCTCTCCCGCGGAGGAGCCAGCATGACCGACGACGCACTCTCTCCCGCGGAGGAGCCAGCATGACCGACGACGCACTCTCTCCCGCGGAGGAGCCAGCATGACCGACGACGCACTCTCTCCCGCGGAGGAGCCAGCATGACCGACCCACTCGACCGCCTGGTTCGTGAGGTTGTCCACGACATCGCGGCCGGCGCGGACGTCATCAGTGACCGAGACCGCCGTCGCCTCGCCGTGCACGCCACCGACCGCGCCCACACGCTGCGGCTGCGGCGCCGCGGTGCGGTCGCGGGATGTATCGCGCTGGTTACCGCGCTCGCGGTCGGAATCCCCTACGGCGTGCGATACCTGAGCCTCGGACCCGATCCCGAGCCACCCGGCGCGGGCGGGCAGCTACCGCCCGGAGTCGACCCGGCGCCGGGCGTCACCACCCACGTCATCGACGCCACCGACAAGCCCATCGAGCTCCTTGAGGGTTGGTACGTGCTGGGCAACCGCATGGTCCTGAACCACACGACGGACACGTACACCCCCTTCAACGCTTCGACGGTGCTGCCTTCACCGAACGGCCGCTGGGTCGCCACCGAGTCCGCCGGCGTCTCCGGCCCCGGCGTGTTCCGACTCAGCTACCGCGTCCACGACCTGCCCGACGAGGGCAGCCACCTCTACCAGATCGACGTTCTCGGTTCGGCCTCCCAGGCCGGATGGTCGCCCGACGGCAACACACTGCTGGTCGGTGACTGGTGGCAGCACGTCGCCTCCATGATCGGAGACGAGTACCACGACGGAACCACGCCCGTCATCGTAGCGACGTTCATCGACGTGGCGACCCAGACGACCGTCCAGCGGCCCATCGACATCGAGGGTCTGTCCTGCGCGCCGTGTCCGGTGATCTGGATGCCGTCGGGAACCGAGTTGGGCGTCATCCTCAACGAGACCGACGCCCTGGGGAACACCACCGTCACCGGGATCCAGGTCTTCACCCTCGACGGTGAACCCGTCCAGACCCTTCCAGTCCGCGGCATCCCGGCCGGCGTGGGGGCGTGGTCGCCGGACCGGCAACTCGTGATCGTGCGCGGCCAGGGCGAGGACGGGACCACCGAGGAGGCCCAACTGGTGCACGCCCCGACGGGGCGGATCCTGCGGTCCATGCCCGAGGTGATCCTCATGCAGGCCCAGTGGATCGGTGATGGTCGCTATCTCACCTGGGAGCCGATCGTCCCACCGGGCGAGCCCGCCGGCACGGCCCGTGGCATGGCCTCCCTGTGGGACGCCGACGACGGCACACTCCTCGAACGGTGGATCCCGCCCATCGAGATCGTGCGCTTCCCGCCGGCGGCTGCCCCGCTGGCCGCCGATCTCGGCTGACACCCGGGCGGCCTGATCACCCCGGTCCGCGGCGGTGGCGGGGGTGAGATACCGTCGATCTCCTCATGACCACGGTGACAATCACGTTCCTGGTGATCGGTGGCATCGGCCTCGCGCTACTGGTCGTATCCCTCCTGTTCGGCGATGTGCTGGGCGGCGACGGACTGGGCGGCGGATGGGCTGAGGGCGCTGTTGGACCCCTCTCACTTCCATCGATCTCGGGTTTCGTCGGTGCGTTCGGCTTCGCGGGCGCGGCGGCGGCGGCGCTCACCGGCACCGGGGCGGTCGCGGTCCTCGTCGGGCTGGTCGTCGGTGTCGCTGTCGCGATACCGGCGGCGATCGGCACGGTGGCGTTGTCGCGGGTCGCGGCGCACATGCGCACCGACGCCACACCGACCCGCGGCGACCTCGTCGGGCGCCTGGGCACGGTGGTGACCCCGATTCCCGCCGACGGGTACGGCGAGGTGCGTGTCCGGTTGGGCGGACAGCCGGTGAAGCTGAATGCCCGGGCCGACCGGCCAGTCGCGCTGGGCGCGCGCGTCTTCGTCATCGAGGCGCCGAGCGAGACCAGCGTGGTCGTGGAGGAGACGAGCGCGGTCTGACGACCGCGGACCAGACCGTACGGCCGGCCCGTACGGATGTCGCGCCGACCGTACGGGCGCGTCGACAACAGCGGCCGCACTCGGCCGCACGGCAAGCCACCCCGGAGAAAGGCACCCCACATGTTCCTGATCCTTCCCGTCGTCGGCGGGATCCTGCTCGTGCTGTTCCTCGTCATCTACATCGTCAGTCGCATCAAGGTCGCTGGCCCGAACGAGGCGTTCATCGTCACCGGGCGCAAGGGCCGTGCGTTCGAGACCGCCGACGGCACCACCGCCACCGACCTGTCCGGCCAGAAGGTGGTCATGGGCGCCTCGGTCTTCGTCCTCCCGGTGGTGCAGAAGCTGCAGGTGATGAGCCTGTCGAGCCGGCGCATCCACGTCGAGATCACCGGCGCCGTCAGCAAGCAGGGCATCCGCACCAACCTCCAGGGCGTGGCCATCGTCAAGGTCGGCGGCACCGAGGACGCGATCCGCGCGTCGGCGCAGCGCTTCCTGCACCAGCAGGATGAGATCGAGGAATTCAGCCGTGAGGTGCTCGCCGGTGCGCTGCGTTCGATCGTCGGACGGCTCACCGTCGAGGAGATCATCCGGGACCGCGCCGCGTTCGCCTCGGCCGTCGCGGAGGAGGCCGAGCACTCGCTGACCAACCAGGGTCTGGTGCTCGACACGTTCCAGCTACAGGACATCGTCACTGAGGGCACGTATCTCGAGGACCTCGGCCGGCCCGAGGCGGCGCGAGTGCTACGCGACGCCGCGATCGCCGAGGCCCAGGCCCGACAGGCGGCCGAGCAGGAGCGGCTGCTGGCCGAGGAGAAGATCGCGGAAGCGAACCGCAACCTCTCCCTCAAGCAGGCCGACATCCAGGCCGAGATCGACGCCGCCCGCGCCAAGTCCGCCGCGGCCGGCCCCCTGGCCGAGGCCGAACGCCAGCAGATCATCCTCGCCGAGCAGCAGAAGGTCGCCGAACGCAATGCGGAACTCAAGCAGCGCCAGCTCGACACCGAGGTGCGCAAGCCGGCGGACGCGCAGCGGTACCGGGTCGAGGTGGAGGCCCAGGCGCAGAAGGCCGCCACGATCGCCGATGCGGAGGCGAGGCAGGCGGCAACCATCGCCGCTGCGACGGCCGCCGCCGAGCAGTCCCGCCTCACCGGCGAGGGCGAACGGGCCCGCCGGGCGGCGCTGGCCGAGGCGGTGGAGCGCGAGGGTACGGCCGAGGCGGCCGCGATCCTGGCCAAGGGCAACGCCGAGGCGGCCGCGATGCAGAGCAAGGCCGACGCGTTCGGTGCCTACGGCGAGGCGGCCGTGCTCGACCTGCTGCTGCGCGTGCTCCCGGAGCTCGTGGGCGCGGCCGCCGCGCCGGTCGGCGCCATCGACAAGCTCACCGTCATCTCCACCGATGGCGCGTCGTCGCTGACCAGGTCGGTGGCCTCGACGGTCGCGCAGGGCCTGCAGCTCGGCACCGACCTCACTGGGGTCGACCTCAGTCAGCTACTCGCCCGACTGGCCGCACGGACCGGCGACGGGCGGCTGGTGCCGACCGCCGCCACGGCCGCGGACAACGGAGCTCCCGCCCAGCGCACCGCCCACCCGGATGCCAAGGCCGTGACCGCGGTCGCGGATCCCCCGGAGCCGGCCGAGTAGCTCGGGGCTGGTGGGGGCTCCGGATCGACCTGTGCGCATGGGGCGACGAGGTTACGCGGGCGACACTGAGCCGACCCTGATCGGTAGCCTGACATCCCCCGGAACTTGGCCGTCACATACCGGTCGCGGCAGCCCGATGGACCCGATGGTCCGTAGGCTCAACACACATGCAGTCCCGGCCCAATCACCACGTGCGCGCGACCCTGGCCCGCCCAGGGTTCCGCCGGCTGCTCGCGGCCAGGCTGTTCAGCCAGGCCGCTGACGGGTGGTTCCAGGCCGGGCTCGCGCTCAGCATCTTCTTCAACCCCGAACGCGCCGCCACGCCAAGCCAGATCACGATCGGGTTCGCGGTGCTGCTCGTGCCGTACTCGGTGCTGGGCCCGTTCGTCGGCGTCTTCCTCGACCGGTGGAGCCGCCGCACCTCGCTCGCGGTGGCGAACGCGGCCCGGGCCACTCTCGTCGTGCCGGCCGCGGCCTGCGTGTTTGTGGGCCAGTACAACGCGCTGTTCGTGGCATCGGCGCTCGTCGTCGTCTCCGTCAACCGGTTCTACCTCGCCGGGATCGGGGCGTCCCTACCGCACGTCGTCGACACTCCCCGTCTGGTCACCGCCAACTCGTTCGCCGTTACGGCCGGTACGGTCTGCTACACGATCAGCTTGGGCGCGGCCGCCCTCACGATCGAGGCGCTCGGCGACCAGCAGCACAACTACGCCATGGTGTCCCTGATCGCCACCGTCGGCTACCTGGGCGCGGCGTTCCTCATGCTCGTCTCGTTCCGCCCGAGGGAACTGGGCCCCGACGAGGCGCAACGCCCGACCGGCACGCTCGCCCGGGGTCTGGCCGACACCGTCCTTGGCATGGTTGCCGGTCTGCGACACCTGTCCCGACGGCCCGGGGCCGCGGCGGTGCTGCTGACCCAGGCGGGGCACCGCATGCTCTTCGGCCTGCTCACGCTCAGCACGCTCCTGCTGTACCGGTACTACTACTCCGCGGACGAGGGCGGCTCGGTCGTCGGTCTTATCCCGGTCGTCGCCGCGGCCGCGGCCGGAGTTCTCCTCGCGGCCGTCATCACCCCGCCGCTCGTGCGTCGGGTCGGGTCGGTGCCGTGGCTGGTCACCGTCACCGCGGCGTTGGCCGCCGTGGTCCCCATGTTGGGCGTGCCGTTCGTACCTGCGCTGACGATCGCGGCGTCCTTCGCGGTCAGCTTCGGTGCTCAGACAACGAAGATCATCACAGATACCACGTTGCAGCTCGAGGTCGACGACGACTTTCGGGGCCGGGTGTTCAGTGTCAACGACACCGGGTTCAACCTGTTCTTCGTGCTCGGGCTGCTCGCCGGAGCGCTGGTGCTGCCGCCGACCGGTGCCTCCGTCATCGGCATGCTCGGCGCCGGGGTGGGGTACGGGCTGGTCGCGTTCGGGTACGGCGTGGCGAGCCGCCGGCGGGTGCGCCGCACCCCGTCCGCGCCGGGCCCGCCCGCGCCCGCCTCCACCCGCGTGTAGCTGGCATGGCCGACCACCGGACCCGTCGCGGTACCGGCACCCGTCTCCCGGCCACCGACAGCTGTCCCGGCCACCCTCAGCGCAGGCCCCGCTCGCGCGCCCAGGCCAGCAGCTCGGCCTCGGCGTCCGCACGGCTGCGCGGCCCGCGCTCCAGGCGCAGTTCCTTGAGGTAGCGCCAGGCCTCGCCGACGACCGGTCCGGGCGGGATGCCGAGGATGTCCATGATCGCGTTGCCGTCCAGGTCGGGCCGGACACGCGCCAGATCCTCCTCGGCCGCCAGGCGCTCGATCCGGCGTTCCAGCGCGGCGTAGTCGTCGGCGAGTTGTTGGGCCTTGCGCCGGTTGCGGGTCGTGCAGTCCGACCGGGTGAGCTTGTGCAGGCGCGGCAACAGGTCCCCGGCATCGGTGACGTAGCGCCGCACCGCCGAGTCGGTCCACTCGCCGCGGCCGTAGCCGTAGAAGCGCAGGTGGAGCAGGACCAACGCGGAGACGTCGGCGATTACGTCCTTGGGATAGCGCAGGGCCCTCAGCCGCGAACGGGCCACCTTGGCGCCGACCACCTCGTGGTGGTGGAAGCTCACCCGCCCGTCGCTGCCCACCGCCTTGGTCGCCGGCTTGCCGACGTCGTGCAGCAGGGCGGCCAGGCGGAGCACGAGGTCGGAACCGTTGTCCTCCAAGCCGATCGCGTTCTGCAGCACCGTGAGCGTGTGCTCGTAGACGTCCTTGTGCTGGGCGTGCTCGTCGATGGCCAGGCGCAGCCCGGGAACCTCGGGGATGAACCGGTCCGCCAGCCCGGTGCCGACGAGCAGTCGCAGGCCCGCCACGGGGTCGGCCCCGAGGAGCAGCTTCGTGAACTCCGTCTGCACCCGCTCCACGGTGATGCGGTCCAGATCGGCCGCCATCGCCGCCATCGCGTCGACCACCTCGCGCGCCACGCTGAAGCGCAGCTGGGAGGCGAAGCGCGCCGCCCGCAGCATCCGCAGCGGGTCGTCGCCGAACGAGAGTCCCGGCGGGCCGGGCGTGCGGATGACCCGCGCCTTCAGGTCGCGGCGGCCACCGTACGGGTCGGTGAAAGCGTGGTCGGGCAGGCTCACCGCCATCGCGTTGATCGCGAAGTCCCGCCGGCCGAGGTCGTCGACGAGACTCCGGCCGTACCGAACGACCGGGTTGCGGCTCACGCCGTCGTAGGCCTCGGCCCGGAAAGTGGTGATCTCCAACTTCGGGCCGCTGCCGCGTTGCGCGCCGATCGTGCCGAACTCGCGGCCGATGTCCCAGATCTGGCGAGCCCAGCCCCGCAGCACCGCCATCGTCTCGTCGGGGGTGGCGTCGGTCGTGAAGTCGAGGTCACGGGCGGGGTCGGAATCGCTGCCGAGGCGCCCGAGCAGCGCGTCGCGGACCGACCCGCCAACCAGATGCAACTCGTAGCCGGCCTTCTCGAAGCGTCGGCCGAGTTCGTCCGCGACGGGTGGGATCACTGAGGCCAGCACCCGTCGCTGGTGGGCGGTCAGGCTGCGGTCAGGCGCGGACATGGTTCCCTTGCCGGGCTGGTGGGCGGGACCTGCCTGCCGACTCCGCTCCGCAGGCGTCGCTCGAATTGCTCATCGGCAGGCCAGCCTATCGGCACCGTCCTCACCGCGTCGCGGATGAATCGGTTGCTCGCGACTGCGGGGCTCCCTGGCGCTCGCTCCTCGCGCTCGCGGCAGAATCGGTTGCTCGCGACTGCGGGGCTCCCTGGCGCTCGCTCCTCGCGCTCGCGGCAGAAATCCAGCCCGATCCGGCGACCCGATACTCTGCCAGGCATGACGACGGGCGGGCGACGCTGGACGGGACCGGACGACTCGGGACGCGAGCGACCGACCGACCCGGATGCCACGGGCGTGATCCCGCCCTACCCAGGAGGGATGGACGCACCCACCCACGTCTACCCGACGGTCCCGCCCTCCGACGCCACGGTCGAGCAGCCGCGCGGCCGCAGCGCGCGGGACTATCCGGGTGGCATCGATGACACTCACCCCCTACCCGCCTACTCCGAGCCGCCCACTGTGCCGCCTCGGGCCGGCGGCTGGCCCCCGCCCCGACTCGGCTGGACACCGCCGGAGGTGGGCGCCGGCGCCGGTCTGGGCGGACCGCCGCCCGACTCGGGCGCCGCCGCCGAACCGGAGGACGGGGCTGGGGCGTCGGTGGCGCGGCACAGCACCGTGATGGCACTGGGCAGTGTCATCAGCCGGGTCACCGGTTTCGTCCGGACGGCCGCGATCGGCGCCGCGATCGGCGCGACCGCGGTCGGCGACGCCTACGGTCTGGCGAACGTGCTGCCCGGCATGGTCTACGAACTCCTGCTGGGTGGGGTGTTGGCGAGCGTGGTCGTGCCGCTGCTGGTGCGCGCCCGCACCCGCGACGCGGATCGGGGCGAGGCGTACACGCAGCGGCTGCTGAGCCTTGCCGCGATCTTCCTGGCCGGGGCGACCGTGGTGGCGGTGATCTGTGCACCGCTGTTCACGATGCTGCTGGCCAACGACCGAACCACCCCCGCTTCGCGAGAGCTCGTCACGACGCTGGCGTACCTGCTGCTCCCGATGATCTTCTTCTACGGGATGGCAGCATTGTTCGCGGCGGTACTCAACACCCGCGGTCACTTCGCGATGCCCACGTTCGCCCCGATCCTCAACAACCTCGTGGTCATCACGATGTGCGGGGCGTTCCTGCTCACTCCCGCGATCAACAAGGACGACCCGACCAGCCTGTCGGGGGCGCAGGTCGCTCTGCTCGGCCTCGGCACCACGCTCGGCATCGTGATCCAGACCGCTGGGCTACTGCCCGCGCTGCGCCGGGTCGGCTTCCGCTGGCGGTGGCGCCGGGACTTCCGGGCGCTGCAGATCCCAGAACTGGTCCGGGTGAGCAGCTGGATGCTCGGCTATGTCGCGGTCAGTCAGCTCGCTCAACTGGTGATCTTCAACCTTGCATTCCGGGCGGCGAACACCAGCGGTGCGGCCGGGCCAGCCATCTACCTCAACGCATTCCTGATCTTCATGATGGCCCACGGCATCATCGCGGTGTCGGTGATCACCGCGCTGATGCCTCGCATGTCCGAGGCCGCCGTGCAGCAGCGGCACACCGACCTGGCCAACCTGCTGTCGATGGGCACCCGGCTCACCGCGGTGGTCCTCGTCCCCGCCATGGTCGGCTACCTCGTGCTCGGCCGGCCGCTCGCGGTCACGCTGTTCGAGTGGGGCAACTACCACCACGACGAGGCGGTAGCCACCGGCTGGGTGATCGCCGTCGCCGGCCTCGGCCTCATCCCGTTCGCCGTGAGCCAGCTGCAGTTGTTCGCGTTCTACGCCATGCCCGACACGAAGACGCCGGCGCTGATCAACCTTCCGGTGGTGGCCGTCCGCATCGGCGTCGACCTCCTGCTCTATGTGCTGCTGCCGGCAACCGCCGTCGCCGCGGGGCTGATGGCTGGCAACGCGGTCTCCTTCCTGGTCGCCGCCGCACTGGGGTATCTGCTCCTGCGCCGTCGTATCGGTCGCCTCGGGCTCGGCCGCGTGCTCGCCACGCTGACCCGGCTCTCGTTGGCCGGCGTGATCGCCGCGGTGCCCACCATTGCCACGGTCGTCGTGCTCACCGTCGTCTTTGGTGACGACAAGGTCGCCAGCGTGGTCCAGCTCGTCCTCGGTGGCGCCGTGCTCATCGCCGCCTACTTCGCCGCCGCCACGTGGTTGCGGGTGCCGGAGGTCAGCGATCTGCTCGGCATGGTCCGGTCCCGGATACGACGCTGACCGGTGACCGCGGTGTCCGTTCGGCCGACGCCGGTTCGTCCGTTACGGCAGTTCCGCACCGTCCCGGCGCTGACGGCCGGTCGGTTCGCGCCGCTTTGCGGATCCGTGCACGAAGCAATTGGCCGTCTCACCCTTGTTCGGGCCCGCCGCGGCCCGAACCCGCGCTGGACGTGGCGAGCCGGGCAGGGCAACCTGTAAGGCGACCACGCCGGGTTGGCGTGTCTGTTCGCGTGTACGGCGCGTCCAGATGCGTTCAATGCACCACATACGGTAAGGACGTACCGAACAGCCTTGCCGGCCCTGCATAGGGTCGGTGGGACCAAACGGTCCGCTGAGGAGGACGGGTGACCCACGCAGGCGACGCGCGACGCAGCGGACCGGGCGGGGGCCCGCCGCCGGGCGTCATGACCTTTGGCGCGGCCACGGCGGGTGAGGTTCTCGTCGACCGGTACCGCCTCGAGGAGCACATCGACACCGACACGGCCGGCCGCCAGATCTGGCGGGGCGCCGACACGGTGCTGCGCCGTCCGGTCGCGTTGGTGATCCGCCAGCCCGGCGGGGAGGCGGCCGCTGGCATGCTGACCGCCGCGGTGGCGGCGAGCCGGCTCGTCCATCCACACCTCGTATCCGTCTACGATGCCATCGATGAAGGTCACCGGGCCTATCTGGTTCGGGAGTGGGTGCCCGGCATGGCCCTACGCGACCTGCTCGGTCAGGGTCCCCTCGATGCCGACCGGGCCACGCTCGTCACCCACGCGGTGTCGGAGGCGGTGTCGGCCCTGCACGTCGCCGGCATCGTGCACGGCAACATCCACCCCGGCACGATCCTCATCGCTGACGACGGCCGTGTCGTGCTGCTCGACGCCCACGCCGATGCACCGACTGATCCCGAGTTCGACGTCCGCGCGGTCGGCGCGGTCCTGTACGCCTGCCTCACCGGGCACTGGCCCTACGCCGAGGCCGGGCGCTCCAGCCTGCCCGACGCACCCCGGGACAGCCACGGCCGTCCCGCCCGCCCGCACCAGATCCGCGCCGGCGTACCCCGCCACCTCGACGAGATCGCGGCCGAACTGCTCGACCCGCAGGTGGCGCCCCCCGCAGCGGGACCGCTAGCCCTCGAGTTCGCCCGGCTCGCCTCCTCCGACACCGGGTATGACGACGAGTACGGCGACTACCCGGACGACAGTGGTGGCTACGAGGACGAGCGGCACACCACCGGGCCCATGGGATTCCGCGCCGACGGCGGGGGCGGTCGACGCCGGGGGGTCGGCAAGCTCATCGGCGGCGTGGCCCTGCTGGCGGCGATGGCGGCGATCGGCGCGTACGTCGTGATGAAGGTGCTGCCCTCGGGGGACCCCGGACCGACAGAGCCGACCCAAGCGGTCCCGACCACGAGCACGACGCCGGTGACCCGGCCGATCGCGCTGACCGCCGACCAGGTCCGGGTCGTCGACCCGCCGGACGGCGACCGCACCGAGCTCGACGGGATCGGGGCCGTGGTCGACGGCGACCCGACCACGGTGTGGAGCACCGACGAGTACTTCGGTGCGGACTTCGGCGGTGGGATCAAGCCGGGCATGGGCATCCTCATCGACCTGGGCGCGTCGACCAGGGTGGACTCCGTGCGGGTGGTCACCGCCCAGAGCGGCGCCACCGCGGAGCTGCGCACCGGCACCGCCGACCCGGGGAACACGAGCGAGGGCGACGGCACGATCGCCACCTCCTACACGACGCTGGGGGCCGAGCAGACCGACACCGGCACCAACATCGTCTTCGCCGTTCCCAGCGACCAGAACGTGCAGTACCTGCTCGTCTGGATCACCGAGCTGCCGGAAGCCTCGCCGGGCAACTTCCAGATCACCATCAGCGAGATCGAGGTCCTCACCTCCGCCTGAGCCCGGAACGTGACCGCCTCGCGGCGGGCCGATACATTCGTGGCCGTGACCGGGCCCTGGGAGCACGTCGACGACGCGGGTCTGCTGCGCGCGCACGTCGATGGTGACCGCGACGCGTTCGGCGAGCTGGTCCGCCGGCACCGGGACCGGCTCTGGGCGGTCGCGATGCGCACGCTCGGCGACCGCGAGGAGGCCGCCGACGCGCTCCAGGAGGCCCTGCTGTCGGCCTACCGGGCGGCGGACCGGTTCCGCGGCGAGTCGGCGGTCACCACCTGGCTGCACCGCATCGTGGTCAACGCCTGCCTGGACCGCGCCCGCCGCCGGCAGGCCCGACCGGTGGTGAGCCTCCTGGAGGTGCAGGCGATCCGCGAGCCGGTCAGCGCGGAGCCCGACCGCGACACGGCCCGGGAGGTGTGGGCGGCACTGGCCCGGATTCCGGCCGAGCAGCGCGTACCGCTGGTACTGCTCGAGATGCAGGGGTACTCGGTGGCGGAGATCGCCCACCAGCTCGGGATAGCCGAGGGGACCGTCAAGAGCCGGTGCGCGCGCGGTCGGGCCCGCCTCGCGGTACTCCTCGGCCACCTGCGCGCACCCGACGGTGACCTCGGCGACGTGGCCGCGCGGAACCCCGTGCCGGCACCAGGCGTCGGATCCCCAGTGGTTCGGGCCGAGACAGTCCGCGACATGCGGGCCCGACGGGCGGAGGGAGGTGCGCCATGATCGAGCGTCAGCTCACCTGGGCCGAACTGGACCTGGTCGCCGACTTCACCGCCGGCGCCCTCTCCGGACCCGACGCCGACCAGATCGCGATGCTGGTCCGCACAGACCCTCGCTGGTCCGCGGCCTATACCGCCCTCGTCGCCGCGGAGCCGCTGGTGCGGTCCGCACTGCAGACCGCCGCGGAGGCGGCACCAGCCATGCCCGCCGAAGTCGCGAGCCGCCTCGGCGCGGCACTGGCTGGGATCCGCCCCGAGCCTCGACGGCAACCTCCCGCGCGTCCCGGTGCTCGTCGGCACATCAGCGCCCCCGGACGACACCAGCCCGCGGCACCCTCGTCGGGGCCTGGCCGGCGGAGGGTGGGCGCTGCTGATCGTCGACGGACCCGCCGCCTTCTCACCGGGGCGGCCGCCGCACTCATGGCCATCGCCGTCGTCGGCGGGATCGCTCTGGTCGCCCGGTTCGTGCCGCCGCCCGCGAGCGAGATGGCGGGCGACGCGCCCGCGGTCGAGGCCGCCGGAGATGCCCAGTCGAGCCCCATGCTGGCCCCGACGGCCGGCACCGGCGCCGATGGGGGACTGTTGGCGGGCATCCAGGTACTCAGGACCGGCACGGACTACCAGGCCGACACCCTGGATCTGCTCGCCGACCGCCCCATGCCGCCGCCGGCCGCAAGCCCGGACTCCGCCGAGGCGGCGCCCGGCACGGCGGCGGACGCCGACCGGGCCGCGTTCCAGACCGCGGAGGAGCTGTCCAGGCTCGCGACCCCGGCCGGGTTCGAGCAGTGCCTCGCCGCGGTCGCCACGATCCAGTCGGGGGAAGTCGTGGCCGCGGACTTCGCCGAGTACGAGGGCGCGCCGGCGGTGGTATTCCTGATCCGCTCCGGCAGCTCATCGACGGTTATCGCTGTAGGCCCGGACTGTGGCGAGGGTGGCGCCGACGAGCTCGCCGTCGTCGACGTGGATTAGCCCTTCGGCGTACCCCACACACGGGGGCCAGGACCGGCCCGGTCGGCGCGCCGAGGGTTGTGTCCTCCCGCCCCAGGAATCCGTGTCCGTACCATGGCGTTGCTGTCGAGCGGGCAGACTGCCCGCCAGACCCTGTTCGCGAAGCCGGCGCCCCGAGCCGGATGCGACCGTCGAGTGGCCCACTGGAGGCGTGCATGGACGACGTGCGTGAAGTGATCATCATTGGCTCGGGCCCTGCCGGGTACACGGCCGCGATCTACACCGCACGGGCGAACCTCAGGCCGCTCGTGATCGAGGGGGTGCAGTCCGGGGGAGCGCTCATGAACACCACGGACGTGGAGAACTTCTCCGGCTTCCCGGACGGCATCAAGGGCCCCGATCTCATGGACAGCATCCGAAAGCAGGCCGAGCGCTTCGGCGCACAACTGGTCACCGACGATGCCACCGCAGTGGAGCTGCGCGGCGACGTCAAGACCGTCCACGTCAGCGACGTGACCTACCGGGCGCGGACTGTCATCCTCGCCACCGGCTCCGCGTATCGGGCGCTCGACGTGCCCGGCGAGAAGGAGCTGGTGGGCCATGGCGTGTCGTCCTGCGCGACCTGCGACGGGTTCTTCTTCCGCGACCAGCACATCGCCGTGGTCGGCGGCGGTGACTCGGCGATGGAGGAGGCCACGTTCCTCACCCGCTTCGCCGAGTCGGTGACGATCGTCCACCGCCGCGACGCGTTCCGGGCCAGCCGCATCATGGCCGACCGTGCGCTCGCCAACCCGAAGATCCGCGTGGAGTGGAACACCGTGGTCACCGAGGTGCTCGGGGCCGACGGGAGGGTCAGTGGTTTGCGGACGCGTGACGTCGTCAGCGGCGTCGACCGTACGCTCGACGTGACCGGAGTCTTCGTCGCGATCGGCCACATCCCGCGCAGCGAGCTCTTCGCTGACCAGGTTGACGTCGATGAGGCCGGGTACGTCATGGTCGACACTCCGAGCACGCGCACCAGCCTGCCCGGGGTCTTCGCCGCCGGCGACCTGGTCGACCACGTGTATCGGCAGGCGATCACCGCGGCCGGAACCGGCTGCGCGGCGGCCCTGGACGCGGAGCGCTACCTCGCCGCACTCTCGGCCGCCGCCGGTGCGATCCGATAGAGAAATTCGCGAACGTATGAATGAGGTCGGCCGCGAGGTGGCCGACTCTCCCGAAGGAGCGACATGGCCAAGAACGTCACCGACGCCAGCTTCGACGAGGACGTGCTGCGGGCGTCGCACCCCGTACTCGTCGACTTCTGGGCAGAGTGGTGCGCTCCGTGCCGCAAGATCGACGCGCTGCTGACGGAGATCGGCGCCGAGATGAGCGACCGGATTGAGATCGTCAAGCTGAACATCGACGAGAACCCCGAGGTCCCGCTGAAGTACGGCGTTCTCGGTCTGCCGACGCTGACCATCTTCAAGGGCGGTGAGCCCGTGCAATCTGTGTCCGGAGCGAAGCCTCGGAGCGACCTGGTGCGGTTCATCGAATCGGCCATCTGAGCACAGACCGATACGGCCCAACCGCGCGGGCCGTCGCCGGGCGCGCGCGTGCTACGGGGGGTGGCGCCCGGGAGGGCGGCCGCGCCGATCGCGCCCCGGGCCGGGTAGGCCGGCGGTAGGCTCCCGCGAGCGAGAGAGGAGAGCCGCCGATGCTGGTGATCGGGCGTGGGGACGAGGGCCCGGCCGTGATCGAGATCCGGGCAATCCTGGGCACCCTGATGCTGCTTGAGGCGAACTCCCTGGACACCGGCGGAGCCTTCGACGCCACGGTCGAACAGGCCGTACGGGCCTTCCAGCAAGCTCGCGGCCTGACCGTGACCGGCGACGTGAATGAGGAGACTTGGCGCGCGTTGGACGCGGCCCGGTGGACGCTCGGCGCGAGGGTGCTCGCGCACGAGCAGCCCGAACCGCTCTTCGGTGACGACGTGCGCCAGCTACAGGAGCGGCTGCTCGAGCTCGGCTACGACCTTGGCCGCGCCGACGGCATCTTCGGCCGCCGCACCGCCGCCGCGCTCGCGAGCTTCCAGCGCGAGGTTGGCCTCATCGCCGACGGTGTCTGCGGGCCGCTCACGATGGGGGCGCTGCGCCGGCTCGGCCGTAAGGTCGTCGGCGGTCGCCCGACGCTGCTGCGAGAGACCGTACGCATGCACGCGTCCGGTCCGGCGATGGTCGGCAAGCGCATCGTCGTCGACCCTGGCCACGGCGGCGGCGACCCGGGAATCAGCGTCTCCGACCGCGGCTTCCAGTGGACCGAAGCGGCGCTTGCGTACGATCTCGCCGCCCGGTTGGCGGGTCGGCTCGCGACCGCTGGCGTACGCGTCCACCTGACCCGAGGTCCGAACCCCAGCGCTCCTCTGACCGAGGCGAGTCGAGCGTCCCTCACGAACGAGCTCGGCGCCGATCTGGTCATCTCGCTGCACCTCGACGGACACGCCAACCCGCGGGCGTCCGGGGTGGCGACCTACCACTACGGCTACTCCACCAGTTCCGGCGGCGCCCGCGGAGCGGAGACGGCAGGCAGTTCCGCCACGACGGGTGGCGGTGTCACCTCGACGCTCGGTGAGCGCCTGGCTGAGCTGGTCCAGAGTGAGATCGTCCGTCGTACGGGTCTCCTCGACTGCCGGACGCACGCGAAGACCTGGGATCTGCTCAGACTCACGCGCATGCCTGCCGTGCGGGTGGAGGTCGGTTACCTCACCTCGCCCGACGACCACGCGCTGCTCGTCGAGCCGCTGTACCGGGACACGGTGGTGGAGGCGATCGTCGCGGCCGTGCAGAGGATGTACGAGCCGGTGGACGTCGAGACCACGGTCGGTCAGACCGACACCACTGGCGAGTCGACTCTCGTCCCCGCCTGAGGCGGGCTTGGTTTCATGTGAAACATCGGCCGTGCCCCGTGCGCTAGCCCGACGGCCGAACGGCGTCGCGGGTCAGCATGGCCCGGGTCGCCGGTCGCAGGATCGTCTCCGGACTCATCGAGCCGAGCAGCTTCTCCAGCGCGTACTCCACGTCCGACTTCCAGGAGAGCGCGGTGCGCAGTTCGAGCCGGACGCGGGGGAAGCGCGGGTGCGGCCGGACGGTCTTGAATCCCACGGCGAGGAAGAAGTCCGCCGGCGCCAGGCACCCCGAGATCTCGTCCAGCTCGTCGCCGAACTTGGCGTCTCCGAACGCCTCGATCGCCCGGATGCCGCGCTTGGAGACGTCCCGGGCGACACCCTGGATGAGCATGCGCGCGAGACCGCCGCCAGCGAACGCGGGAACCACGTGGGCCGTCATCAGCAGCACGGCGTCGGGGGAGATGGGGCTCGTCGGGAACGCCATCGAGCGAGGAACGTACGCGGCTGGGGAGTAGAGCGTGAACCCGGCCGGCATGCCGTCCACGTAGACGACCTTGCCGCACGAGCCCCACTCCAGAAGCGTCTGCGAGACCCAGGCCTCCTTCTCGAGGCCGGGGTCGCCGGTGGCACAGGCCCGTTCGGCGGCCACCGGATCGAGCTCCCAGAAGACACACTGGCGGCACCGGCGAGGCAGGTCCTCCAGCGTGTCCAGGGTGAGGTTGACCAGGCGACGTGACATCAATGTCCTCCGGCGAGCCCGGCTCGCGTCCGCGTCGACCACCGCCGCGAGCGCACCGGGGTACGCGAGCGCCGGGGCAGTGCCAAACCAACTGATCGTACGCCCGGTGCCGGCGACAGGGGAGGGGCATCTGTGAGCGGTGGTGCGTGCCCGTTGACGCTCACGCGGCCACGCGCCGGGGACCGGCGCCCTGACCCGCTAGCGACCAACCCGGCAGAGCCCTCCCCGCATCCGCAACGGCGTCCACGCGGGCGTTCCCGGCATCCGCAAACGGGCGGCCCCGCGAGGACGCCCTCGCGGGCGCCGCCGCAGCGGTCCTCGCAGACGTCCTCGCAAGCGTCCTCAGTGCCCCCCGCCGGCGGTGAGCCCGGGTAGCGGCTGCCAGTCCAGCCGGGGTGGATCGACGACCGCCCGGCCGCCGAAGTCCGCAAGCCAGGTGGCGATGATGCCCAGGCGGCGGGACCACTCGATCTCCGGCACCGCCGGCAGTACCCGGTCCCAGAGTGGCAAGTACTGCCCACGGAGCTCGGGCCGGCGCTCGGGCCGGGCCAGGAACCACACGCGTAGGTGGCTCTCGTCATCCCCCCAGCGGTTGACGTGGACCTGGGCAACGCCGGGCAGGGATCGGATCGCCTTCTCGAGCCGCACCGTCATGACGCCCAACTCGGCCGCAAGGAGATTCGGCAGGTCGCCGAGGTCAAGGTGGGGCCGGGACTCGAGCGCGACCACGACCGGGAGTCCGGTGGGACGCCGCGACGCACGGACGCGCCACCGGTCGGCCACCCAGATGTAGTCGCCATCCTGGGCCAGACACGCGTCGCAGTCCGTCGGACCGCCCCCGCGACGAGCCGGCTCACCCGTCTCCCCCACCAGCTCCCGGACCCGCAGTGGCCCCTCGAAGGGGAGGTACTCGTCGCCGGCGAAGGCGTGGTACGGGTCGTCGCCCGGCGGGTCCGCGTCTGTGGAGTTGATCGAGGGATGCACCGGACGACCCTAGCGCCCGAGACGCCGGGTTTCACGTGAAACGCCGGGCGCGAGGAGCCCGCGATTCTCCTCCGACCACCGGATCCGGCTGGCGAGTTCGTCCAGGTGCCCGACGACGGTCCGGTGGGCTCGTGAACCCCTGCCACCGCATCGCCTGGGCGTCGTCCCGGAACGGCGCCGTGTACTCCAGGGCGTACGCCACGTCCTCGATCAGGTCGCCCGGGTACGCGAAGTCGAAGTCCACCACACCAACGGGCGTCAGGTCGTCCCAGACGACGTTCCACGGGCCGAGGTCGCTGTGGCACACCACTTGGCCCGGACGGACGGACCCGTCGGCGAAAGCCCACCGGCCGTCGGCCGGGAACCCCGCGCTCGCCTCGTGGTACTCGCGCAGGAACCGGGCTAGGGCGCGAAGTCCCGGCTCCGGCACGACCCGCGCCCAGCCGGCCGGCCCGGAGTCCCCGGGGATGAACCGAAGGACCTCCTCCCCGCCGATGACGCCGATCGGCTTGGGGACGCGGGTGAACCCCACGCCATGCAGGTATTCCAGCAGGGCGTGCACGGTGGGCCGTCCACCACCCGACGGGCCGGTAAACCCGGTTCCCGACGACCCGCGCAGGCATGCACCAGACCGTACCGACAGACAGCGAGGGCCGGATGGTTGCCCATCCGGCCCTCGCTGCGGTGAGTTGTCAGCGCCTCTTGCCGCTGGCCGCGGGGACGCCGATCATCGCGACGATCCGCTCCAGGTCCTCGACGGTGGCGAACTCGACCAGGATCCGGCCCTTGCGCCGGCCGATCTCGACCCGCACCCGGGTCTCGAAATGGTCGGAGAGTCGATCGGCCAGCTCGCTGAGCCCAGGAGCGTGCGGCTTGGCCCGCTTCACCGCCGGCTTCTTCGCTGGCGCCCCCTCGGCCAGTGCGATCGCGACCGCCTCCTCGGTCGCCCGGACCGACATACCCTCCTGGACGATCCGGCTGGCGAGAACCTCCTGTTGCTCCGGCTTCTCGAGGGAGAGCAGCGCCCGGGCATGCCCGGCCGAGAGCACGCCAGCGGCGACCCGGGTCTGGACGGCACTGGGCAACTGGAGCAGCCGGATCGTGTTCGAGATCTGCGGCCGGCTACGGCCGATCCGGCGGGCGAGCTCCTCGTGGGTCGCCCCGAACTCCTCCAGGAGCTGCTGATAGGCCGCGGCCTCCTCAAGCGGGTTCAAGTTCGCGCGGTGGATGTTCTCCAGCAGCGCGTCCCGGAGCATGGCGTCGTCCCGGGTGTCCCGCACGATCGCTGGGATCACGTCCAGTCCGAGCGCCTGAGCCGCCCGCCAGCGGCGCTCGCCCATGACGATCTCGTACGCACCCGCTCCGTTCTCCCGGACCACGATCGGCTGGAGGAACCCCACCTCACGGATCGAGACCTTCAGCTCCTCGAGGGCATCCTCGTCGAACACCTGGCGTGGCTGCCGAGGGTTCGGAGTGATGGTGTCGACCTGGATCTCGGCGAAGCGTGCACCCGGTACGGGGGCCAGATCCGGAATGCCGACAGCGAAGTCACGGGCAACCCCCTCGGCGATCGGGGGTGCGCCCCCCATCGCAGGAGCGGGGGCCGGCGGCCCCTGCGGGATCAGGGCGCCGAGGCCGCGCCCCAGACCGCCCCGAGCCTTGCCACTCATCAGGCCGCCCTCACCCGAGCGCCGCGCTGGGCGATCTCCAGAGCCGCCTCGAAGTAGCTCGTCGCACCCCGTGAACCCGGGTCGTAGGTCATGACCGACTGCCCATAGCTCGGCGCCTCGGAGACGCGAACGTTGCGGGGGATGACTGCGGTCAGGACGCGGTCACCGAAGTGGGCCCGGACGTCCTGCTCGACCGCATCCGCCAGGCGGGTCCGCCGGTCGTACATGGTCAGGAGGACCGTGGTGACTTCCAGGCCGGGGTTCAGGTGGCTCTTGACCAGTTGGATGTTGTTCGACAGCTGCTGCACACCCTCCAGGGCGTAGTACTCGCACTGGATCGGGATCATGACCTCCTGGGAGGCCACGAGGGCGTTGACCGTCAGCAGTCCCAGCGAGGGTGGGCAGTCGATGAAGATGTAGTCGTAGTCGCCCCGGTGCTGCTCCAGTGCCTTGGCGAGACGGGACTCGCGGGCCACCATCGAGACCAGCTCGATCTCGGCCCCGGCGAGGTCGATCGTCGCCGGCACGCACCACAGGTTCGGGATGCCCTGCACCTGCTGGATCACGCTCGACATCGGCGTCTCCGCGACGAGGCAGTCGTAGACGTCCGGGATCGCGGCGTGGTGGGGAACGTCGAGGCCGGTCGAGGCATTGCCCTGCGGGTCGAGGTCGATGACGAGGACCCGGTTGCCGTGCAGTGCCAGGGCCACCGCGATGTTCACCACGGTCGTCGTCTTGCCGACGCCACCCTTCTGGTTCGACACACAGAAGACCCGCATGTGGGGCGGCCGCGGCATCTGGATCTCGCCACTTGGGTTCAGGATCTGGATGGCCCGCTTCGCCTCCTGGGCCAGCGGCGGGTCCTCGACATCGCGGGACTTCCGCACACCATCCATTTCGCTGGACCTTCCTCGGTTGCCGGCCGCCGAAACGATCGTATTCGGGCCTCCGGAGCCCTCGAAGGTCGGCATCGGCCTGGTCGGGCCGGCCATGGAACCGCCATCGGCCATTGCCCGCGGTGCCGGTGTCACGGGCACGGGCGTGAAGCCGAACCCGCCCCAGTCCGTTCCGGGTGAGGTCTCGTACTGGCCACTGCTGCCCGACAGGGTGCGCGGCCCGAGCGTTTCACGTGAAACACGCCCCGCAACACCGGGGTCGAAGCTAGGGCGGTCAACCTGTGCGCCGCCGCCGTTGAAGGTACCGTTCTCGCGCACCGTCTCATCCTCATCGAAGTGTCCGGCTCGCTGTATGCCGGAGCGGATGGCTGGGCGTCGCTCACCAAGGAAGCAACGCCGGTCAGACTACGACCGCATGGTGCTCAGGGCCACGCGAGTCGCCGCGACGTGCCGGAGTGACTTTTGGGAGGAAGCGCTAAGCCCACCAAACCGGGCAATCGACTGCCGGCATCGGGAGGGCTACCGGCGGTCCAATGGGCGGACGCGACCTACCTTCGTAATCTCGACGACGGTGGTCGGGGTCGGAAGGATCCCCTCGCCGCAGCGAAGCAGGACCGGCTCACCACCCCCAGCCCGGCTGATCGCGGCCCGGTGCGTCGCGATTTCGTCGCTGGCGCTCTCGCCCTTGAGGGCGAGTAACCGTCCACCCTCGGCGGTCAGCGGCAGGCACCATCTGGCCAACCGGTCGAGGGACGCGACGGCGCGGGCGGTGACGACGTTTGCCGGTTCGAGTTGTGGATGGCGGCGCCCACACTCCTCTGCCCGCGCGCGGACAACCGTGGTGCGGTCAAGTCCCAGGGAGACCACCACTTCGGACAGGAACCCGGCCCGTCGAGCGAGCGGCTCCACCAGATCGACCGAGAGGTCCGGCCTCGCTACCGCGAGCACGACGCCGGGCAGCCCGGCTCCGGACCCGACGTCGACTACGTGGGCACGGGAGGGGATGAGCTCGGCAACGATGGCGCAGTTCAGCAGATGCCGGTCCCAGAGTCGGTCCAACTCGCGCGGGCCGATCAGCCCGCGTACCACGCCATCCGTCATGAGGATCTCGGCGAACTGGACCGCGACGGGCAACCGGTCGCCGAAACACCACACCGCCGCCGAGCGCAGCTCGGGCGGCGGTGTGGATTCAACCGACACTCCCGACGGGGCGCGGTCGCCGGCGGGCGGGATCACCGCACCACGGTCGGTACAGGTCTGGATAAAGTTAAGATCACGGTTCTATTGGCCGGACCACGATGCGCCGGCTCGGCTCCACGCCCTCGGACTCGCTCTCCACCCCGGCGGTGGCGTTGATGACGTCGTGGACGCACTTGCGCTCGAACGCCGTCATCGGCTCGAGCCGTACGGCCTCCCCGTACCGCTTCACCTTCTCGACCGCGTTCTTCGCCACCGCGCCCAGTTCCTTGCGGCGAGCGGCCCGGAACCCGCCGACGTCGAGCAGCAGCCGCGACGGTTCCCCGGTCTGGCGGTAGATCGCAAGCCGGCTGAGCTCCTGCAGCGCCTCGAGCGTGGCGCCCCGGTTGCCGACCAGGCTGGTCAACCGGCCGCCGACCACCTCAACCATCGGGCGACCGCTCTGTACAAGCTCGTCAATGTCCCCGTCCACGTCGAGAATGTCGAGCAGTCCCTCGATGTAATCGGCCGCGATCTCGCTCTGTCGGAACAGCTCGGCATCGCCCCGGTCTTCGCCGGCCTCCTCCTCGGCCTCCTCGCCGTCCTCCCCGGCCTCGTCATCAGCCACGTCGTCGGGCTCGGTCTCGTCGACCTCGTCGAGGTCGGAGTCGTCCACCTCGCCGGTGTCGAGCCGGTCGTCCTCACCGAGATCCGGTGAGTCCGCCCGGGCCGGGCGGCGAGTTGGGGAGTAGTCCGTCGTGTCGGTCACGGGTGTCGCTCCGAAGGTGAGTTCACGGTTCAGCTGTGGTGCTCCGGTTGGAGCAGGGCGTTAGGCCACGAAGTGGCTTGTCGGGGTGGAGTTCACCACGTGGGTGAGCGGTCCTGTATGGGGCTCGACGGTAGACGATGGTCCACTGTGGTCAGCGGTCGACCCTGAGCCTACGGGCACGCCAGAACATCCGCGCAGCAGTCAGCGCTTTCCGCTGCCCTTGCGCGCCGGTTGCCCACCCTTGCGGCGCGGCCCGGCCTTGCGCGCTGTCCCGCCGGTGCGGGCGGTACCGCCGCTGGACCGTGACGCGCCGCCCGACGAGCGCGCGCCGTTGCCGGTGGAGGCGGCCGGCGGCGTCGAGCCGTTCGGGCTGACCTCGTCCGCGGCGTCCGCCAGCAATTCCGGCGACGCTAGCGGAGCGGAATCAGCAGGCATTGCCGGCGACGCCGAATCAACTGGCAACTCCGGCGACACCGGCGGAGTGGAATCGGCGGGTGACTGCGGCGAGGGCCGGGCGGCCCCGCGCACAGCCGGCCGGCGTCCTACGGCGGGCATCCTGCCGGTTGGGACCGAGGACTTCGCGTCCGCGCCGTTCGGCGTCCCGGGTGCGGTTCGCGCCGCCGGAGCAGCCTTGGCGGGGGGTGTCGCCTTGGCGGGGGGTGCCGCCTTGGGGACGGACTTCGCCGGCGCCTTCGGTGCCGACCGAGCGGCCGGTCCCGCCTTGCTCGGCGCGGCCTTGCTCGGCGCGGCCTTGCTCGGCGCCGCCTTGCTCGGCGCCGCCTTCGCGTCGGTGGGCGGCTCGCCTTCGACGGTGGGGGGCTCGGCGGCCGTGGCGCTTGGGCCCGTGCCCGTCCGCGGCTTCGCGCCGGGCCGTGGAGCGAGCGACCGCGGCGTGGGTTCGGTCGCCGTCGCCGGACCACCCGCCGTGCCGCGGAGCAGCTTGCTGACGCCGACCTTGTCCGCGAGCTTGCCGAACCAGCTGCGCTTGCCGGCAACCGCCGCGCCCGCCGGCTTGGCCGGCGGCGGCAGCACGAGCAAGAACCGGGCGAGCGCGCCAGGCTCCCGCTTCGTCGAGGCGGCCGCCCGCTCCCGCGCGCTCTTCGGCGCCTCGGCGGTGGCGGCGACCATGGGCGGGTACTTGCGCAGCACCCACTGCTGCTGGAGCAGCGAGACGATGTTCTGGGTCACCCAGTAGATGATCACGCCGATGGGGAACGCCCACCCGGAGAGCAGCAGCGAGGCCGGGATGCCGTAGAGCATCAGCTTCTGGATCATCCGCTGCTGGGGCTCCTGCTGCCAGCCCGTCTTCATGATCATCTGGCGGCTGGTCACGAACGTCGTGAACATCATCATCACGACCAGTACCGCGGCGACGACCTTGGCCGCGCCGGGGTGCCCGCCACCGAGGGCAGCGATACGGGCCGCGTCGTTCGAGAACGCCGCCGGGATCGGCGCGCTGAACAG